>NZ_JBSVRF010000002.1:0-627249 GCF_054052025.1 Luteimonas sp. A478
TGTTAGGCCTGCCGCCAGCGTTCACTCTGAGCCAGGATCAAACTCTTCACTTAAGTCTTGCAGGGCCGAAGCCCTTAAGTCTTGAGTGCAGTCGTCGTTACCTGAGCCCCAATTACTCGCTTGCATTTGCATGCATTTGAATCGTTGTTGCTCTTGTTACGAACGTCTGCATTTTGTGGATGGTCACCCACCTGCCAGACGCCCGCACAAGTCACCTGCGCACACTGTCAAAGAACCCGGGAACAGGCCTCAGCGCCTCGATCCCGACCCCTCGCAACTTCTCGAGGGGAGCCGCACATGATAGCGCGGATTTGGTTTCTGTCAACACCTCGTGAGGGTGACTTTTTCCGTTCCGCTTCCCATTCAGTCGGTGACCGTCCGGGGAGCGAGCCGCACATTCTAGCGCCGAATTGAAGAACGTCAACACCCTTCGAGCAAGGATTCCCAAACCCGCGCGCCTGTTCAGTTTTGCGCGCTGCTGGCAGGGCGGGTGCGAGCCAAAGCGCCTCCTTCGAGCGATCTCCGCGCCGGCTGATGGCCCCGCCCCACGCATCCTGCCAAAGCCCAGGCTTTGCTCCTCAGGCAACCGCGAAGTCACAGCGCGGGGTGCCGATGCCCTTGAGGGCGAAATCAAGGAGGAGGCGGTGGCCGCAGGCCATCGCCGGGGGACATTCGCCATCAAGGGCATCGGCACCCCACGCTTCCGCGACTCATCAGCCCTGCGATGGCAGGTTCACCCCCCTGCATCCAGAATCAGGCCCATGCTCGAACATGACTCCCACATCGGCCTGTGGCTGCTGGCCATCGACTGGCTGATCCGCATCGCCGCCCTGTTCTGGATCCCCACCCGGACCACGCCCGCCGCCGCGCGCAGCTGGCTGCTGCTGGTCGGCTTCCTGCCGCTGGTCGGCCTGCCCCTGTACCTGCTGTTCGGCCACCCCTGGCTCTCGCGCGAACGGGTACGCCGCCAGGCCGAAGCCTCCGAAGCCATCCGCGAAGGCCAGGCCCCGCAGGCCGCCCTGCGCTGGACCCCTCCCGGCACCGCCGCCGACAGCGAGATCGTCCCGTTGGTCGAGCGACTGGGAGGGTTCATGCCGGTGCGCGGCAACTCGGTGGAACTGCTTGATGACTACGACGGCTCGCTCCAGGCCCTGATCGAAGCCATCGATGGCGCCAGTACGCGTGCCCACCTTCTCTACTACCTCATGCACGATGACGCCGTTGGCGAGGCCGTCGTCCAGGCCCTGATCCGCGCCGCGGGCCGCGGAGTGCACTGCCGCCTGCTGCTGGATGCCATCGGGGCCAAGCAGGGCCTGCGCGCCTATGCCCGCAGGCTGCGTGCGGCCGGGGTGGAAGTGCACGACATGCTGCCCGGCGGCCTGCGCTGGCGGCGCAGCGGAAGGATGGACCTGCGTAACCACCGCAAGCTGGCGGTGATCGACGACGACGTGGCCTTTGTCGGATCACAGAACCTGGCCGCCGCGGAATTCGTTCCCGGCCACCCCAACCGGGAGCTGGTGGCACACATCCGCGGGCCGGCGGTGGCCCATGTGGAAGCCATGTTCGCGGTTGACTGGTATCTGGAGACGGGCGAGTTGCTGGAGGTCTCGCCGACGCGGCCTTTGCAGGACGAGGACATGGCCCTGCAGCTGCTGCCCAGCGGCCCGGCTTTTCCCTTTCCCAACGCCCGCGACACCGTTGAAACCCTGATCCACCTGGCCCAGCGCCGGCTGGTCATCACCACCCCATACTTCGTGCCCGACGACAGCACCATGAACGCGCTGCGCGTCGCGGCGCTGTCGGGAGTGGAGGTGCAGCTGATCCTTTCGGCCAGCAACAACAAGCCGTTGGCCAACCTGGCCCAGGAGGCCTGCTACGAGGAGCTGCTTGCATGCGGGGTGCAGATCTCACTCTATCGGCCGAACTTCCTGCATGCCAAGCATATGAGCGTGGATGAGGAGATCGCCATGGTCGGCTCGCTCAACCTCGACATCCGCTCGTTCGCCCTGAACGCCGAGATCGGCCTGATCTGCTACGACCAGCGCGTGGTGGCGCGGATGCGGGAGATCGAAGCCGGTTACCTGGACGATGCAGTGCATCTGTCACTGGAGCAGTGGCAGCAGCGGCCGCACTTCAAGCGCAGCCTGGAAGCCATTGCCCGGTTGGCGGATTCGTTCCTGTAGGCCTGCTCCCGTAACCCTGCTGCGCCGGCACTGTCCGGCACGGGGCGGCGTACACTGGGCCGCGTTCGCGCGGAGGGCGGGAATTGTCGAACTGGGTGCTGCTGCTGGTGTCGCTCGGCTACGCCGCGCTGCTGTTCGGCGTGGCATGGTGGGGTGACCGCAACCCCGGCTTCACCCAGCGCCCGGCGCTGCGCCCGGTGGTCTACAGCCTGGCCCTGGCGGTGTACTGCTCGTCGTGGACGTTCTACGGCGCGGTCGGCACCGCAGCCCGCAACGGCCTGGGCTATCTGCCCATCTATCTGGGCCCGCTGCTGCTGCTGATCTTCGGCTGGCGCATCCTCGAGCGGCTGGCGCTGATCGCGCAATCGCAGAACACGGTGTCGATCGCCGACTTCCTGGCCGCCCGCTATGGCCGCTCGCAGCGGCTGGCCGCGATGGTGGCATTGGTAGCACTGATTGCCGCGGTGCCGTATCTGGCGCTGCAGTACAAGGCGGTGGCGCTGAGCTTGCAGGTGCTAGGCGGCGATCGCATGCCCAGGGGCACCTTCAGTGACCCGGCCCTCTACGTGGCCCTGCTGATGGCGCTGTTCGCGATCCTGTTCGGCACCCGCCAGGTGGATGCCACCGAGCACCGCCCCGGCATGATGTTGGCGATCGCGCTGGAGTCGCTGGTCAAGCTCGTGGCGCTGGTGGCGGTAGGGGTGTTCTCGGTGTTCTGGTTCAGCCGCAACAACCTGGATCTGACCGCGGCGACCGGTGAGCTGCTCGCCAATACACCGGCCACCGGCGTGGTTGCCCAGACCCTGCTCGCGTTCACCGCACTGGTGTGCCTGCCGCGCCAGTTCCACGTGGCGGTAGTGGAATGCGTCGACGCCGGCGACATCCGCAAGGCGCGCTGGCTGTTCGGCGGCTACCTGGTGGTGATCTGCCTGATGGTGCTGCCGATCGCGGCCGCCGGCATGGCGCTGTTCGGTGGCGGCACTGCCCTGGCCGACACCTTCGTACTGGCGCTGCCGCAGGCCGAGGGCCAGAACGCGCTGGCCCTGTTCGCCTACGTGGGCGGGTTTTCCGCCGCCACCGGCATGGTGATCGTGGCCAGCGTGGCGCTGGCGATCATGGCCAGCAACGACCTGGTGATGCCACTGCTGTTGCGCAGTCGCTGGGCCCAGCGCCAGGGCGGCGACGTGGCTTCCACGGTGCTGTGGGTGCGGCGGATCGCGATCCTGTGCTTTGCGCTGTTCGCCTATGGCTATTACCTGGCCAGTGGTACCGACACGACGCTGGCGGCGTATGGGTTGATGGCGTTCGCGGCAGTGGCACAGTTTGCGCCGGCGCTGATCGGCGGGCTGTACTGGCGTGGTGCCAGCCGCCAGGGCGTCGAGGCGGGGCTGCTGATCGGGTTCGGCGTGTGGGTGTACACCCTGTTGCTGCCCACCCTTACCGACGCCGGCTGGCTGAATCCGGCCTGGGTAGAGCACGGCCCGTTCGGCATTGGCTGGCTGCGGCCGCGGCAGCTGTTCGGGGTCGAGGGTTGGGACCCGCTCACCCACGGCACGTTCTGGGCCCTGCTGCTCAACATCGGCGCCCTGCTGCTGGTGTCGGCGCGCTGGCGTCCCGGGCTGGACGAGCGGCTGCGTGCGGCACCCTTCCTGGACCCCTATGCCGAGCGCCGGGTGCTGGGCGCCGATGACTGGCGCGGCGCGCCCATCGCCGACCTGCAGGCGCTCGCGCGCCGGGTGGTGGGCGCGCGTGCCGCGCAGCGTGCATTCGATGATTACGCGGCCAGCCAAGGCCGGGAGCTTGCCCCGGGAACGTTGGCCGACCGCGGCTGGGTGCAGTTCACCGAGCGCCTGCTGGCAGCAGCCATCGGCGCCGCCTCTGCCCGGCTGGTGATCACCAGCACCCTGCGCGGCTCGGGCATGGAGCTGCCCGAGGTGATGGCGGTGCTGGACGAGGCCGGCCAGGAGCTGCGCTTCAACCGCGAGATCCTCTCCAGCACGCTGGAGAACATCGACCCGGGCGTCAGCGTGGTCGACCGTGACATGCGCCTGGTGGCCTGGAACCGGCGCTACCAGGAACTGTTCGACTATCCCGACGGGATGCTCTACCTCGGCCGCCCCGTTGGCGACCTGATCCGCTACAACGCCGAGCGCGGCGAGCTCGGCGAGCTGGACGAAGCGGGCATCCAGGCCGAGATCGACAAGCGCATCGTCTACATGCAGGCCGGATCGCCGCATGTCTCCGAGCGCACCATCGGCAAGGGCGTGGTCACCGACGTGCGCGGCCAGGCCCTGCCCGGCGGCGGCTACGTGACCAGCTACAGCGACGTGACCGAGTACAAGCGGGTGGAGCGGGCGCTGCGCGAGATCAACGAGACCCTGGAGCAGCGGGTGACCGAACGCACCCGCGAGGCGGAGATGGCGCAGCACTCGCGTACCCGATTCCTGGCTGCGCTCAGCCACGACGTGCTGCAGCCGCTGAACGCAGCGCGGCTGTTCACCTCGGCCATGCGCGAAACCGATGATCCACCGGAACAGCTGCGCCTGGCCGAGCGGGTGGATTCATCCCTGCGCGCCGCCGAGGAACTGCTCGACGGCCTGCTTGACGTGTCGCGCCTGGACGCGGGCGCACTGCGGCCGGAATGGTCCAGGTTCGACGCCGGCGCCCTGGTGCGTGAGCTGGTGGCCCAGCACGCACCAATGGCCGGGGCGCGTGGGCTGGAATTGCGCGCGCATGCGCCAGCCCTGTGGGTGCGCAGCGACCGCCGCCTGCTGCGCCGGGTGATCCAGAATTTCCTGGTCAATGCGCTGCGCTACACCCGCCAGGGCCGGGTGCTGGTGGCCGTGCGCCCGCAGGGCAACGAGGTGGCGCTGCAGGTCTGGGACACCGGGCCCGGGATTCCGGAACACCACATGCGCCAGATCTACGACGAATTCCAGCGTTTCGAACAACCCTTCGACTGGGATGAGCGCGGCATGGGCCTGGGCCTTTCGATCTGCCAGCGTATCTCGCTGCTGCTCGACCACCGCCTGGATGCGCGCTCTGAAGTCGGCCACGGCAGTATGTTCTCGATCATGGTGCCGCGGGCCCCCGCTGGTGGTGAACAACCCCTGCCGCCGCCGCAGGTGGATGACGGCCTGGAAGGCATGCGGGTGCTGTGCGTGGACAACGATCCGGAGATTCTCGCCGGGATGCGCGCCCTGCTTGAACGCTGGGGCGTCGAGCCTTTGCTGGCAGCCACCGTCGACCAGGCGCTGGCGCTGGCTGGCGAAGATCCACAGGTACTGCTGGTGGATTACCACCTGCACGACCGCCTGGACGGGCTGGGCACGCTGGATGCCCTTCGCGCCGCCGGCATCCAGGCGCCCGGCGCGCTGGTCACGGCTGACGGCAGCGACCGGCTCAAGCAGGCCGCCCGCCAGCGCGGCTACCGCGTGCTCACCAAACCGGTGAAGCCGGCCTCGCTGCGGGCGTTCCTCTCAGCCAGCCGACAATAGTGTTTACACTGGCCCGCCCGCAATCTTTCCGGCAGCGCCCGGTCCATCCCCGGACCGGCACCACGCCGGCTCTCTGGAATGACTGACTCCACTTACCGCTCCACCCTTGGCGACCGGCTGGAAGGTGTCATCGCCGGCCTGGACGGCGACTCGCTCACCCTGGGCCAGATGCTCGACCACGTCGGCACCCAGGGCCTGCTGCTGCTGGCCGCGTTGCTGACCCTGGTGTTCCTGATCCCGGTCTCGATCCCCGGCGTGAGCACGGTCTTTGGCGCCGCGATCCTGCTGATCGGAGTCAGCCGGCTGCTGGACCGGCCGCTGTGGCTGCCGGCCAGGCTGCGCAACCGCGAGCTGCCTGCCGAGCGGGTGCGCGAGATGCTGGGCCGCGGGATGACCTGGGTGCATCGGATGGAGCGGATCAGCCGCCGGCACCGGATGCCGGGGCTGGCCGAAGGCCGGGCGATGGACATCATCAACAGCCTGGCCTTCATCTTTGCCGCAATCCTGCTGATGATGCCGTTCGGGTTCATCCCGTTCAGCAACACCCTGCCGGGCATCGCGCTGCTGTTCTATGCGGTCGGGATGATCCAGCGCGACGGCGTGGCGATCCTGCTCGGCCACCTGGGCACGGTGGTGACGGTGGTGTACTTCACCTTCCTGATCGCCGGTGGCGGCTGGGCGCTGCTGGCCCTGTGGCAACACTTCTCCGGCTGATGACCGGCGACGGCTGAAGCACTGCCGACGGCGTCAGGAAAAGGCGTCGTCGCCTTCCGCCACGCCGTCCGGATCCAGCGCCAGCCGGCCGGCGATCAGCACCGCCTGGGTGCGGTTGGTGGCGCCCAGTTTGCGCAGGATCGCGCTCATGTGCGCCTTGATGGTGGCTTCGGACACGCCCAGCTCCCAGGCGATCTGCTTGTTGAGCAGGCCGGTGGCGAGCATCTGCAACACCCGGAACTGCTGCGGCGTGAGCTCCCTCACCCTGGCCGCGACGTCCTGTTCGACCTCGTCCGCGGCAGGAGCCGCGGCGGCGGCTTCCGGCGCCCAGCGCTCGCCATCAAGCACCTGCTGCAATGCTTGACCCAGCGTCTGGGCATCCACCGACTTGGGAATGAAACCCGCCGCGCCGTGATCCAGCGCGCGCCGCATCACCGCCGGCTCTTCCCGGGCGGACACCACCACCACCGGCAATTCCGGATAGTGCGCGCGCAGATACACCAGCACGCTGAACCCGTGCGCGCCCGGCATGTTCAGATCCAGCAGCAGGAGATCGGCATCAGGCTCGGCCTCGATCAGCCGGAACAGCCCGTCGGCATCTTCGGCCTCACGCAGGGTCGCCTGTGGCAGGACCCGCGCGATGGCGCCCCGCAGGGCTTCCCGGAACAGGGGGTGATCGTCTGCGATCAGCAGGGTCGGCATCGGCTGCGGCAGCTCAGCTGAACGGAGTCCGAGTGTGCACCATGACGCCACAGGCGTCACGGCGGCCCGTCTCCTGTCTGGAGTACGGGCCGCACGACTGGCAACGGCTCAGGCCTGGCGGCGGTCGTTGACCAGGGCTTCGACTACCGATGGGTCGGCCAGGGTGCTGGTATCACCCAGCTGCTCGGGAGCGTTCTCGGCGATCTTGCGCAGGATCCGGCGCATGATCTTGCCCGAGCGGGTCTTGGGCAGGGCGTGCGCCCACTGCAGGTGATCGATCATCGCGATCGGACCGATCTCCTTGCGCACATGCGCGATCAGCTCTTTGCGCAGCTCCTCGGTGCCCTCTTCATCGCCGATCAGGGTCACGTAGGCATAGATGCCCTGGCCCTTGATGTCGTGCGGGAAGCCAACCACCGCCGCCTCGGCCACTTTCTCATGCCCCACCAGCGCACTCTCCACCTCGGCGGTGCCGATGCGGTGGCCGGACACGTTGATCACGTCATCCACCCGGCCGGTGATCCAGTAGTAGCCGTCGGCATCGCGGCGGCAGCCGTCACCGGTGAAGTAGGCCCCGGGATAGGTCTTGAAGTAGGTGTCGATGAAGCGCTCGTCGTCACCGTAGAGCGTGCGCATCATTCCCGGCCAGGCATCGGTGATCACCAGGTTGCCCTCGCCTTCGCCCTCGATCAGCTCGCCGTTGGCGTCCACCAGCGCCGGCTGTACGCCGAAGAAGGGGAAGGTGGCCGAACCGGGCTTGAGATCGAAGGCACCGGGCAGCGGAGAAATGAGGATGCCGCCGTTCTCGGTCTGCCACCAGGTGTCCACGATCGGACAGCGACCGTCGCCAACCACATCGAAGTACCAGCGCCACGCCTCGGGATTGATCGGCTCGCCCACCGTGCCCAGCAGCCGCAGCGACTTGCGCGAGGTGGCCTTCACCGGCTCCTCGCCCTCGCGCATCAGCGCGCGGATTGCGGTTGGGGCGGTGTAGAAGATGGTGACCTGGTGCTTGTCCACCACCTGCCAGAAGCGCGAGTAGTCCGGGTAGTTGGGCACGCCCTCGAACACCAGGCTGGTGGCGCCATTGGCCAGTGGTCCGTAGACGATGTAGCTGTGCCCGGTGACCCAGCCCACGTCGGCCGTGCACCAGAAGACGTCGTCGTCCTGGATGTCGAACACCAGCTCGTGGGTGTAGGCCGCGTAGACCAGATACCCGCCGGTGGTGTGCAGCACGCCCTTGGGCTTGCCGGTGCTGCCGGAGGTGTAGAGGATGAACAGCGGGTCCTCGGCGTTCATGCGCTCGGGCTCGCATTCGGCCGGCTGGCTGTCGACCACCGCGTCGTACCAGCGGTCGCGCGGCATCTGCATGTCCACCGCACCGCCGGTGTGGCGCACCACCAGCACGGTTTCCACCGTTTCGGTGCCGGGCAGTTTCAGGGCCGCATCGACGTTGGCCTTCAGCGGCACCTTGCGGCTGCCGCGCAGGCCCTCATCGGCGGTGATGATCAGCTTGGCGCCGCAGTTGCCGACCCGGTCGGCGATGGAGTTGGGCGCAAAGCCCCCGAACACCACCATATGGATGGCACCGATGCGCGCACAGGCCAGCATCGCGACTGCGGCCTCGGGGATCATCGGCAGGTAAATGGTGACCCGGTCACCCTTCTTCACCCCCAGCGAGCGCAGCGCGTTGGCCAGCTTGCACACGCGCTCGTGCAGGTCGCGGTAGGTGATGTTCTGCGCCGGGGTGTCTGGCGAGTCCGGCTCGAACACGATCGCGGTCTTGTCCCCGCGCTCGGCCAGGTGGCGGTCCAGGCAGTTGACGCTGACATTGAGCTCGCCATCGTCGAACCAGCGGATCCGGAAGTCGTCCAGCGCGAAGCTGGTGTCCTTGATCCGGGTGGGCTTCTTCATCCACTCCAGACGCTCTGCGGCCCGGCCCCAGAAGGCGTCCGGATCACGCAATGATTCCTGGTAGAGCCGCTCGTATTCTTCCTTGCCGATGCGCGCTTTGGCGGCAAAATCGGCCGGTACCGGATAGATGTCCTGGGGCGTGGTCATGCGGTGTTCCTCCCGAAACTGTGGTCCCGACTCCAGTGTGCCGCATCCGTTACCGGGCAGGCTTAGACCTTGGTCTATCCATATGCTGCAATACAACCAATTGGGAATACGCTCGGGAGCACAGGTCAGCGGGTCGTCCGTTGCCATGCCCCGCGCTGCGTCTCGGAACCGACTCCATGGAGAGAAACATGTCTGGATCACACCGCGCCGGCACCGCCGGCACCGTACCGGCCGGCCCCATACCGGCACTTCGCCGGCCCCTGGCCGCCGCAGTCCTGCTGGCCCTGCTTGCCCCCGGCCTGGCACTGGCCCAGAGCCCGCGCGAACAGGAACTGGAAGCGCGCGTTGCCGAGCTGGAGCGGGTCGTCCAGCAGCTGCTTGAGCAGCGGGACACCACCGTGGAAGGTACCGCCCAGGCGCCCGCGCCGGCTCCTGCAGCGGCGCCCGCCGTCCCGGCTGGCGCCCAGCCGATCCAGACCACCACCATCACCCCGCAGGCCAATCCCGGCACCCGCTTCACCGTAGGCGGCATGGTGCGCCTGGACGCCATGGCCACCAAGACCACCGACGGCGAGATCGCCAAAGGCACCGCCGGCCGCGATTTCTACGTACCCGGCGTGATCCCTGTGGGTGGCGAAGGTGCGGACGTATACATGGACAGCACCGCCAAGTTCTCGCGGCTGTGGTTCGACGCCAGCACCGAGCTCGACACCGGCGACAAGCTCGGCGCACGCTTCGAGATGGACTTCTTCGGCGGCTCATTGGGCAACACCGCGGCCACCAACACCTATGGCGCCATCGTCCGCCACGCCTACGTGACCTGGAACAACCTGCTGGTAGGCCAGACCTGGTCGAACTTCATGGACACCGGCGCCCTGATCGACGCGGTCGACTTCATCGGTCCGACCGACGCGGTGGTGTTCGTCCGCCAGCCGCAGATCCGCTACACCCACGGCCCGCTCACCGTCTCGCTGGAAAACCCGGAAACAACCGTGCAACCGTTCGGCGGCGCGCCGCGGGTGATCACCGGCGACAACAGCGTGCCGGACCTGATTGCGCGCTACACCCACAAGGCCGACTGGGGGCACTTCGGCATGGCCGGCATGGTGCGCCAGCTCAAGTACGAACCGATCGCTGGCAGCTCCGATTCCGCGACCGGCTTCGCCGCCAGCATCAGCGGCCTGGTGAAGCTGGGCGAGCGCACCGACATCCGCTACCAGGCCACCGGCGGCGAAGGCTTCGGCCGCTACGTTGGCCTGGCCACGATCCAGCAGGACGCCATGGCCGATGCGGCCGGCAACATCGACGCCCTGGGCGGCTGGGCCGCCTACGTGGGCCTTCGCCACGTGTTCAACCCCACCCTGCGCGGCAACCTGTTCTACGCCCGCTCGCAGTGGGACAACAGCACCGACCTGACCGGCTTCGGCGTCACCCGCCGGGTGCACTCCACCCACGCAAACCTGATCTGGTCGCCGGTGCCCAAGCTGGACTTCGGCGTCGAAGCCATCTGGGGCGAGCGCACGCTCGAATCCGGCGTCGACGGCGAACTGCTCCGCCTGCACACCACGGCGCGCTACTCGTTCTGAGTCCGCCGCAACTGATCCCAAAGGGCCCGCACAAGCGGGCCCTTTTTTGTGGTGGCTGGGTTCACGCGGCTTCGCGCGCATGGCGCGCTCCTACAGGAGAGCGCCTCGATAGCGAATGTCCTGACATTCAGCGCGTAGCACCCACAGCAGCAGCGCCAGCCACCCCCCAGGTACCTGATAACCCCCCTCCGCAAGCCGAGCCCCGTCGTGGCTGGGAGGCCTTTGCGGGAAGTAAAGGAGGAGGCATCCGCCGCAGGCGGAGGCCGGGGGACATGAGCGCAAAGGCCTCGCGGCCGCGACGGGGCCCGTCAGCTCACCGCAACATGGATCGAAGCCAAGCCCTCCCGCACAAAAAAACCCGCAATCGAAACCGTCCGATCGCGGGTCCAGAGTTGTCGCCGCAGCGGAACCGCCCTCAGCGCACCACCAGCACCGGCAGCGTGCTGTGGGTGATCACCGCATTGGCCTGGCTGCCTAGCAGCAACCGGTTGAGACCACGACGCCCGTGCGTCGCCATCACGATCAGATCCGCACCCCGCTCCTTCGCAACCTCAAGGATCGCCTCGGCCGGATACGCGTCCGCCACGTAATGCGTCTTGTGCGTCACGCCCAGCGCACTCGCTCGATCACCCGCCGTCGCCAGGATCTTCGAGGCCGCCTCGCGGCTATGCGCCCGGTACTCGTCGAGCATGCTCACCGACCCGCCCCACAGCTGGCCGGCGTCAACCGACTGCCAGGGCTCGGTCACCGTCACGATGGTCGCCTCGGCGCCAGTAGCCACGGCCAGCCTGAGCCCCTGCTCAAGCCCCTTGGTGGCCAGTTCCGATCCGTCCGTGGCAATCAGGATGTGCTTGTACATGGAATTACTCCCTCAGCGGTGGAACCACCATGGTACCGGGCCGCACAGGGCGGCCCGGTACCGCCGGATCAGTGGTCAGACGCCGAAGTGGCACCAATGCCGGTCTGGCTGCGCACCGTCAGCGCCTCGAACGCGTGACGCTCTTGCTCCGCCGCCTTGCTGCGGTCAGTCACCGAGAACAGCCAGATGGCGATGAAGGCCAGCGGGATGGACACGATGCCCGGGTTCGGGAACGGCACCACCGGGCTGGCGAAGCCGAACACGTCCACCCACACCGTCTGGCTCAGCACCACCCACAGCGTGGCTACGATCAGTCCCGTGAAGCCGCCGATCGTCGCGCCGCGGGTGGTGCACCCGCGCCACGAGATCGACAGCACCAGCACCGGGAAGTTGGCGCTGGCCGCGACCGCGAATGCCAGCCCGACCATGAAGGCCACGTTCTGGTTCTCGAACACGATGCCCAGCAGAATCGCCACCACGCCCAGGGTCACGGTTGAGATGCGCGAGATCCGCAGCTGCTGCTTCTCCGTCGCCCGGCCGCGGGCAAACACGTTGGCATACAGGTCATGCGAGATCGCCGCCGCACCGGCCAGCGCCAGGCCCGCCACCACCGCCACGATCGTGGCGAAGGTCACCGCGGCCAGGAAGCCCAGCAGCAGGCTGCCACCCATCGCGTTGGCCAGGTGCACCGCCACCATGTTGGTGCCGCCAATCAGCCCGTCGATCATGTTGAAACTGCCATTTGACGCGACTTCAAAGAACTCCGGATTGCGCACCAGGATGGCGATCGCGCCAAAGCCGATGATGAAGGTCAGCAGGTAGAAGTACCCGATGAACGTGCTCGCATAGATCACCGACTTGCGCGCCTCCTTGGCGTTGGCCACGGTGAAAAAGCGCATCAGGATGTGCGGCAGGCCCGCCGTGCCGAACGCCAGGGCGAGGCCCAACGAGAGCGCGTTGAGCGGATTGCCACTGACCTGCGAGCCCGGCTGCATGATCGACGCACCGGTCGGGTGCACGGCCACTGCTTCGGCCAGCATCGTATCCGGGTTGAAGTTGAACGCGCCCAGCACCAGGAACGCCAGCAGCGAGGCGCCGAACAGCATCAATACCGCCTTGATGATCTGCACCCAGGTCGTGGCGGTCATGCCTCCAAAACCCACGTAGACCATCATCAGCGCGCCAACGATGACCACCGCGATGTTGTACTGCAGGCCGAACAGCAGCACGATCAGCTTGCCCGCGCCCACCATCTGGGCAATCAGGTACAAGGCGATGATGAGCAGCGACGCGCTGGAAGCCAGCACCCGCATCTTCGTTTGCCCGAGCCGGAACGAGGTCACGTCGGCGAAGTTGTAGCGGCCCAGGTTACGCAGCCGCTCGGCGATGAGGAACATCACCACCGGCCAGCCGAACAGGAACCCGATGGCGTAGATCATGCCGTCGAAGCCGCTGACATAGACCATGCCGGCGATACCCAGGAACGACGCCGCCGACAGGTAGTCGCCGGCAATCGCCAGTCCGTTCTGGAAGCCGGTGATGCCGCCACCGGCGGTGTAGAAGTCCGACGTGGTCTTGGTGCGCCGTGCGGCCCACCAGGTGATGCCCATCGTGGCCGCGATGAACACCAGGAACATGACGATGGCGGAATTGTTGGCCTGTCCGGGGGCCGCGGCCAATGCCGGTACCGGGAGCAGGGCTGCAGCCGCAGCAAGGACAAGGCGGCTCATGTCACATCCCTCAGCACGGCTTCAAGCAGCGGATCGAAGTACTTGTTCGAAAAACGCACATAGGCGGCGATCATCACCACTGCGCTGACCGCCACGATGGTGGCCGTCAACACGCCGATACTCATGGTGAAGCCCGGCCCGATGGGTCGTGAAAACAGTTCCGGCAGGTACGCCAAGGTGACGATGAAGCCTGCATAGATCACGATCATCACCGCGAAAAATATCAGGCTCACCCGGGTGCGCTTGTGTACCAGCTCCTGGTATTTCGGGTGCTCCACCACCCGACGGACCATCTCGTCGTTCTGCATCTCCACTCCCTCCATTCATGGATGCCCCGTGTCCCGACCGCCCGCTGGCTGGCGCCTGCGGGACCGATGGTGACGGGTACATCGCCGAATGTAGTGAGGGCCCGGAGGCGGGCACAGACGACCTTGGTATAACACCGGCCCCCAGCCTGCATGCCGGGGAAGACCGGGCTCAGCGCGGCGGAGCGGCCAGTTCGCGCGCGTCCAGGAACCCGTCCCGGTTGGCATCCTGGCGGTTGAAGCGGTCTGTCAGGCGGGCGCGGTGCTCGGCCAGGGTCAACGCCTGGCCCCGCCCGCCGGGCAGCTCATCAGTGCTGAGCACGCCGTCGCCATTGCGGTCCATGCGCTGGAAGGCATAGGTCATCCAGGCCAGGTACTCGTCCAGGGAGACCCGGCCATCGCCATCGGTGTCCATCCGCTCAAGATACTCAGCGGTGGCCTGCACCTGCGCCGATGCCCACCCTGGCACCAGCACCAGTATGAGCACCAGTGAGATTGCGAGCGCCACAGGTCCCAACGCCGATCGCCGCGCGGGCGGTTGGCAGCGGGGGCCTGCGGCGTGCGGACTCACGTCCGCGCGTTCTGCAGTGAATAGCCCTTGAGCCGCTGCGCATAATCGTGCAGCAGGCGATTGCCGCTTTCTTCGGCTTCCCTGCACCAGGCCTGCAGCTGGGCCAAGCGCTCGGAGGCGTCATGGCTGCGGGCTTCCAGCACGGCGCGCAGGCGCGCGCGGTATTCGATCAGGGTGTGGATCTGCGGGCGCTCTTCCACCCAGCGCTGCAGCTGCTCGCGCGCCTCCGGCTGAAGCCAGCGGCCGTCGTCCACCAAACCCTTACGCAGCTTGCGCGGCAGCAGCGCGCGCAGCTTCTCGCCGGCCAACCGCGCTTCCTCACGCAGCGCCGGCTTGAGTACCTTGCGCTGGTAATCAGTCATGGCCTGGAAGCGGAGCGCCAGCAGCGCCCGCATGGTGTCGGTATCGGGCACGTTGATGTTGGGGCGCACATCCAGCGATGGCGCCACCCGCAGCACCTTGGCCAGGCGCAGCTTCTCCAGTCCGCGGATCACCAGCCAGCCGATATCCAGCTCCCAGCGGCGCAGCGCGAACTTGGCCGAGCTGGGAAACGCGTGGTGGTTGTTGTGCAGCTCTTCGCCACCGATCCACACCGCCCAGGGCGTCAGGTTGGTGGCGGTGTCGTTGGTTTCAAAATTTCGATAGCCCCACCAGTGGCCCAGGCCGTTGACCACGCCGGCCGCCCAGAACGGGATCCAGGCCATCTGGATCGCCCAGATCGCCACCCCGGCAAAGCCGAACAGGGTGAACTGGATCACCAGCAGCACCACCGGCCCCATGGTGGCCCAGGGTGTGTACAGCCGGCGCTCGATCCAGTCGTCGGGCGTGCCCTTGCCGTACTGCTCCATGTCCGCGCGCTGGCGGCGTGCTTCCCGGTACAGCTCCACGCCGCGCCAGAACACGTTGCCGATGCCCTTGTGCATGGGGCTGTGCGGATCCTCTTCGGTCTCGCACTTGGCGTGGTGCTTGCGATGGATGGCCACCCACTCGCGGGTGATCATCGACGTGGTCAGCCACGTCCAGAAGCGGAAGAAGTGGGCGATGACCGGATGGAAATCCACCCCCCGATGGGCCTGGCTGCGGTGCAGATACAGGGTGACCGCAAGGATCGTCAGCTGGGTGGCAACCAGGAGTACGAGGACAAGCTGCCAGAAACCGAACTGCAGCAGGCCCCCGGCAAGGAAATCGAGCAGGAGCGCGGACATGGGGAGAGCATTACCGTAACGGCGGGGAAGACTGGTCATGATGGAGGGTGCTGTCCGCGATTGCCATCCTTGCCGGGCTCCTGCAGGGGGCGCATTCAGCGCCGGCCCTTGCGTACCCCGGCCCTTGTGCACCCGCGCCTTCGCCGCCACCTTGGGCGGATGCCTGAACTTCCCGAAGTTGAAACCACCCGCCGCGGCCTGGCGCCACACCTGACCGGGCGCACCATCCGCCAGGTCATCCTGCGCAGGCCCGACCTGCGTTGGCCGATACCGCCCGAGATCCAGGCTCTGCTGCCCGGACAGCGCGTGGGCGGGGTGCGACGGCGGGCCAAATACCTGCTGCTGGAAACTGAAGCCGGCAGCGCGCTGATGCACCTGGGCATGTCCGGCAGCCTGCGGGTGATCGACGCGGCCACTCCGGTACGCGCGCACGATCATTTCGACCTGGTACTGGACAGCGGCCGGGCCATGCGCTTCAACGATCCGCGCCGCTTCGGCTGCCTGCTCTGGCAGCCCCCCGGCGAGCAGCACCCGCTGCTGCAAGCGTTGGGCCCCGAGCCCCTGTCGGAAGACTTCAGCGGCGCCTGGCTGTGGTCGCGCTCACGCGGGCGGCGGGCGGCGGTCAAGACCTTCCTGATGGACCAGAAAACCGTGGTTGGCGTGGGCAATATCTATGCCGCCGAAGCCCTGTTCATGGCCGGCATCTCCCCGCTCCGATCGGCCGGACGCATCTCGCGCGAGCGCTACGAGGCCCTGGCCGCAGCGGTGAAGCAGATCCTGCTGGCCGCGATCGAGCGCGGCGGCACCACCCTGCGCGACTTCCTCACCCCGGACGGAGCCCCCGGCTATTTCGAACAAGAGCTGTCCACCTACGGCCGTGGCGGCCAGCCCTGCCAACGCTGCGGACGGCCACTCAAGCAGGCCCTGATCGGCCAGCGCAGCTCGGTGTGGTGCGGCCACTGCCAACGCTGAGCGCCGCCGCGCGCCCTCATATATAAGGTATATAGTGACCCCATCACCGAGGGGGAACTTGATGGCGGATAGCGGAGACATCACCCAATGGCTGGACGCCGCTCGGGACGGGGATCGCGGCGCGCTTGATCGGGTGCTTTCCACCTTGTACCAGGAGCTTCACTCCATGGCACGGCGACAGCTGGCGGGCCAGTATGGACAGACCCTGGACGCGACCGCACTGGTCCACGAGGCGTACCTGAAGCTTGTCGGCGGGCGCACCGCCCGCTTCGAGGATCGCACCCACTTCTTTGCCTACGCCGCTTCGGCCATGCGCAGCGTGGTGGTGGACTACGCGCGCCAGCGCATGGCCCGCAAGCGCGGCGGCGACATGCACCGGGTCACCGACCTGCCCGAGGATCTCCCCGGCGGTCTGCACCTGGACGAGGACATGCTGGCACTGGACGCCGCCCTCAACAGCCTGGCCGCTGCCGACCAACGCCTCGCCCGCGTGGTGGAACTGCGTTATTTCGCCGGGCTGTCCGAGCTGGAAATCGCCAGCCTGATGGAGCGTTCCGAGCGCAGCGTGCGGCGCGACTGGCAGAAGGCGCGGCTGTACCTGTTGGCGGCGCTGCAGGATGACCCGGCCGACTGAACCCGTGACGGGGGCCCCCAGCCGCCGCCGCGGCTGATCGGCCATGGACGCCGAAAGCTGGCTCAAGCTGTCTCCGCTGCTGGACGCGCTGCTGGAGCTGGAGCCGGCCGCACGCCAGTCCAGCCTTGCTTCATTGCGTGAAGACGACCCCGGTCTGGCGGACGAGCTGGAACAACTGCTCGCCCTGGAGCAGGGCCGGGAAGGCTTCCTCCACACCCCCCTGGTGGCGCCTTTGCCCGGCATGCGGCCCGGCCTCGAGGTTGGGCCCTACCGGCTCGAACGCCTGTTGGGAGAAGGCGGCATGGGTCAGGTGTGGCTGGCCAGCCGCTCCGATGGCCTGTACCAGCGCCGGGTGGCGCTGAAGCTGCTGCGTCCCGGCCTGGCCGACCCCGGCCTGCGCCTGCGCTTCACCCGGGAGCGGGAGATCCTGGCCCGGCTTGAACATGCCCACATCGCCCGCCTGCTGGATGCCGGCATCAGCGCCGACAACCAGCCCTACCTGGCGCTGGACTATGTGGACGGCGAGCCGATCAGCGACTGGTGCACACGCCGTGGCCTGGAAGTGCGTCCGCTGGTGCAGCTGTTCCTGCAGGTATGTGACGCGGTCAGCCATGCCCACGCCAACCTGATCGTCCACCGCGACCTCAAGCCGTCCAACATCCTGGTCACGCCGCTGGACGAGGTGCGCCTGCTCGATTTCGGCATTGCCAAGCTGCTCGACAGCGCTGACACCCCGGAGCAGACCCGCACCGGCGCGCGCACCTTCACCCTGCACTACGCCGCACCCGAACAGATCCGCGGCGAACCGGTGTCCACCCTGACGGACGTGTATTCACTCGGCGTGGTGCTGTACGAGCTGCTGGCCGGGACCAAGCCCTACGTGCCCAAGCGGCCCAGTGACGCGCAGTGGGAAGAGGCGATCCTGGCCAGCGATCCCATCCGACCCTCACAGGCCCTGCTGCGTCGGGCCGATGCCGAGCCGGAGGCGGCCCAGTCCCTGCACCGGCGTGCGCGCGTGGTAGCCGGCGATCTGGACAACATCGTCCTCAAGGCACTGTCCAAGCGCTACGAGCACCGCTACGCCTCGGTCGAAGCGATGGCCCTGGACCTGCAGCGCTACATGGAAGGTCGTCCGGTCCTGGCCCGCCCACAGCGGCTGGGCTACCGGGTAGGCAAGTTCATGCGCCGCCACCGCTGGCCATTGGCCACCACCCTGCTTGGGGTGGTGGCGCTGTCCGCGGCACTGGGGCTGGTGGCCTGGCAATCGCGCCAGTCACTGTTGGATGCGGGCCGCGCGCAGGCCATGCAGAACTTTGTCATCAGCCTGTTCCAGGATGCTGGCGACGGTCCGGAGGGCGCTCCGCTGGATGTGCGCCAGCTGCTCGAGGCCGGCGTGGAGCGGGGTGAAGTGGAGCTGGCCCGACAGCCGGTGGCACGCGCCGGACTGCTGGGCGTGATCGCCAGGCTGCGGCTGGGCCTGGGCGACCACCCCCAGGCGCTGGAATTGCTGCGCCGCCAGGCCGGATTGTTGGCAACCGTGGACAGCGCGCCGGCAGGGCTCCGGCTGGAAGCGGCCACCGACCTGGGCCGGGCGTTGCGCGCGACCCGGCAGCCGGCCGAATGCATCGAGCACATGCGTCCACTGCAGCCCCTGGTCCGTCGCGAGGAACGACGGCTGCCGCGGCAGGCCAGCGGTTTCTATTCCCAGCTCGGTCGCTGCCATCGCGATCTGGGTGAGAGCGAGCACGCCAACGCGCTGTTCCGGCGCTCGCTGTCGCTGCGCCGCGACCGCCTGGCCGGCAGCCCCGGGATCGCCGAGAACATGGCCGACCTGGCCGGGCTGGAGGCCGATGCGGGCCGCCCGCAGGAAGCACTGACGGGGCTGGTGGCAGCATTGGCGCAGCTGCAGGACACGGTCGGCGATCGCCACCCCATGACCATCCGGATATTGCGCGAGCTCTGCTTCCAGCGTTGGAATTCGGGCCAGCAGCAGGCGGCGCTGGGTGCCTGCGCCCGGGCGGCAACACTGTCGGCCGGGCTGCATGGCCCGCAGCATCGCACCACCATCGACGCCCAGCGTGACCATGCCGCCCTGCTGGCGGTGCTGGGCCGCCACGCCGAGGCCGCGGCACTCCAGGCGGAAGTGCTGGCCCAGCTGCGCTCCCGCCTGGGGGCGGCCCATCCGGAAGTAGCCGCGGCCCATCATGCGCTGGCGCTGACCGCATGGCAGCAGGGTCAGCGGGCAACGGCGCTGGAGCAGTTGGACGAGGCCGTGCCGATCTGGAAGGCCCAGCCTGATACGCCCCGCCTGGTCGCCGCCCTGGCCGACCGGGCCATGATCCTCAACCGCGACCGCCGCCACCGCGAGGCCCTGGCCAATCTGGAGCAGGCCTTGCAAGCCGTCTCCAACGGATCGGACCTGGAGCCTCCTGCCGGGTCGGCGCGCGCTCTGCGCCTGCTCGCCGAGACCCTGGCCGCGCTGGACCGGCCCGCAGAGGCCCGTGACGCATACAGTCGTGCCTTACAGGCCGCCCGACGCGATGAAAGCCCGGGTCACCCGACCATCCTGGGGATCGAACTGTCCCAGGCGGTGTTCGAGCAGCGTCAGGGGGACCCCGACGCATCGCAGCGGCTCGAACAGCTGGCAGAACTCCCTGACCGCGGCCCGGCGCGCGCAGTAGCCTGGCTCGCCCGCGGCCATCTGGCCGCCAACAGCTGCGGAGCGGATGCCCCAACGGCCGCCCAGGCTCGCCAGGCACTGCGCAACCTGGACGGCACCGTCCATGCGGCCCTGCCTGAAGGCGGGGCGATCGCCGGCCAGATCCGCGACCTGCGACAGACCTGCGAACGCGCCGCCGTGACGGCTCCAACCGGCGTGGCGCCCTGACTGAAGACGCCGGGAGTGGTCAGCCCAGTGGAAGATCCGGCTGCAGCGGTTCGATCCGGCCTTGGCCCTGCATGATCTTCTTGAACTCCGCCCGGCTGACCGACACATACCGGCCATTGCCGCCGATCTCCAGCTGCGGGCCGGCCTGCACCGCAAAACCGGCCTCATCCACCCGGACCGTCATCGTCGCCTTGCTGCCGCTGTGGCAGATGGTCTTGATCTCAACCAGCTCGTCGGCCCAGGCCAGCAGGTACTGGCTGCCTTCAAACAGCTCCCCGCGAAAATCCGTGCGCAGGCCGTAACACAGCACCGGGATGCCCAGCGCATCGGCCACCTCGCTCAGCTGCCAGACCTGGCTGCGGGCCAGGAACTGTGCCTCGTCCACCAGCACGCAGTGCAGGATTCCGTTGGCGGCGATGTCGCGCTGCACCAGCGCCTGCAGGTCATCAGTGGCGGCAAACGCCACGCCCTCGGCCTGCAGCCCGATCCGCGAGGCCACCCGCCCGCTGCCGGCGCGATCGTCCAGCGCCGGGGTGAGGATGAGCGTGCGCATGCCGCGCTCACGGTAGTTATGCGCCGACTGCAGCAGCGTGGTCGTCTTTCCGGCATTCATCGCCGAGTAGTAGAAGTAGAGCTTGGCCATGGGGGGAGTTTAATCCCCCGGCGCGTGCGCCCACCCCTGTCGTCAGTCGTCGTTCTCCGGAGCATCGTCACGGCGCAGTGGCTCCACGTCACCGATGTCCACGCGTCCCGCCGGCAGCTGGGTCCAGACCGCATCCTGCCAGGCGTGATATTGCTCCGGCTCCCAATACTTCGGGTCGTAGAAGCGGTTGCCATCGATTGACTGGACGATGCCCCCGGGACCCGGGATCCGGATCTCCAGAAAGCCTACGAAGCCGGTTCGGCTTCCAGTGGTCCTCCTGCGTTCGCGGCGCAGCACCTGGTCAATGCGTGGCCTGGATACCGCATCTCCGTATTCGGCATAGACCTGCTCGCCCCGCACCAGCGCGTCCTCGCGCTGCGCATCGTCCAGCCCGGCCCAGAGCCGCTCGCGGATGACAGTAAACCCGGGATAACCACGCTCCGCGGCCAGGTCCATCCACGCATAGGCGAGCGCGGGATCCCGGCTCGTGCCTTCGCCCTTCCACAGCATCTCGCCCACCATGGCCTGCGACGGCTTGTCGGCATAGCGGGCGGCGCCACGGAAGAATGTCAGCGCTTCCTTGTACCGGCCCACTTCATAGGCCGCCATGCCCCTGCGCCGGTTGTTGAGATCCGGATGCGCGGTCAGGAACGCCTCCGATTGCATTACCACATGCTCGTCCAACGCGTCCTGCGCTGAGGCGGACGCGGAGCCCAATAACACCACGCCGACCATCCCGGCCAGAATTGCCTTCCTCATGAAAACTCTCCTTGAATGTTTGACGCTGCCCAAGCCGCGCATTGGCGGATCAGTCGTCTTCCTCTCGCAAGGGATTGATCGCTCCGACATCCACGTGTCCAGATCGGTCAGGCGCGTTCCAGGAGAGTTCACGCATCTGCCAGTACTGCTCGGGTACCCAATAACGGTCAGCGTAATACTCCTCTCCACTGACTGTCATCGCGTTCGGGGTGGACAGATTGAGCCCGCCAACGCCCGACCTGGCCAGCGGTCCGGTAAGCGGCCTCACGCTGCCAGCGAATATCCGGATGGCCCCCGAGAAAGCCTTCGGTCAGCATGTCCAGATCAATTCCCCGCTCCAGCCCCTGTCCCGCTGCCACCGGCATCTGGCTTGACGCAAACAATACCGCCAGCCCGACTCCCCATGCTTTGTTCATACGGCGCTCCTCCCTGGTTGCCATGTCCGTGCAGGACAATACGGCGCAGCAGCCGGAAAGGTCGCACCCTGTAGACTTGCGGCCCGTCCGCGCGGCCGATTCCACAGCTTTCCTGCAATGCTCAATCCCCAACAATCCGCCGCCGTTGCCTACTCCGACGGCCCGCTGCTGGTGCTGGCGGGTGCCGGCAGCGGCAAGACCCGGGTGATCGTGGAAAAGATCGCCCAGCTGATCAGCTCCGGCCGCTACCCCGCCCGGCGCATCGCTGCGATCACCTTCACCAACAAGTCGGCCAAGGAAATGCGCGAGCGCGTGGCGCAGCGGATCCGCGGCGATGGCGCGGAAGGGCTGACCGTGTGCACGTTCCATGCGCTGGGACTGCGGATGCTGCAGATCGAGCATGAGCGTGTCGGGCTGCGGCGCGGGTTCTCGGTGTTCGATATGGATGATTGCCTGGGCCAGTTCCGCGACCTGCTTCCCGGCGCCAAGTCCGACGTCGTGCAGTCCATGCAGCAGCTGGTGTCGCGGGCCAAAAACGCCTGCCTGTCGCCGAAGGAAGCCGCCGCGGCTGCCCGCACCAATCGCGAGCACGAAGCGGCAGCGCTGTACGCGCGCTACCAGGCGCGGCTGGAAACCTTCAACGCGGTGGATTTCGATGACCTGATCCGTCTGCCCGTACAGATCCTGGAGAATGACGAAGACGCGCGGCTGGGCTGGCGCGAACGCATCGGCTACCTGCTGGTGGACGAATGTCAGGACACCAACGACGCCCAATACCGGTTGCTCAAGGCGGTGGCCGGTCCTGCGGGCAACTTCACCTGCGTGGGCGATGACGACCAGAGCATCTACGCCTGGCGCGGCGCCAACCCGGAAAACCTGTCGCAGCTGGGCAGCGACTATCCAGACCTCAAAGTCATCAAGCTGGAGCAGAACTACCGCTGCTCCAACCGCGTGCTGCGGTCCGCCAACGCGTTGATTGCCAACAATCCGCACGAGCATCTCAAGACCCTGTGGAGCGACCGTCCGGATGGCGAGCGGATCCGGATCTGGGAGTGCCGCGACGCCGCCCACGAGGCGGAACGGGTGGCTGCCGAGATCGACTTCCTGCACAACTCGCAGCAGATCCCGTGGAGTGATTTCTGCATTCTGTTCCGCAGCAACTACCAGTCGCGGGCGCTGGAAAAGGCACTGCAGCTGATCCGCGTGCCCTACCACCTGTCCGGCGGCACCGCGTTCCTGGAACGGGCCGAGGTCAAGGATGCGCTCTCATGGCTGCGGCTGGTGGCCAACCCTGACGACGACTCCGCCTTCCTGCGCGCGGTGCAGTCGCCGCGTCGCGAGGTGGGTGCCACCACCCTGGCGCGGCTGGCCGAGTTGGCCCGCAACGCCGGCATGCCCATGGCGCGGGCGATCGAATCGATCAGCGTGCTCAAGCAGCTGCCTGCCCGTGCAGGCAGCGCATTGGGTGGGTTCGCCAGCATCCTGGGCAGGCTGCGCGCCGACGCCTCGCGGCTGCCGCCGGCCGATCTGGTCCGCAGCCTCAGCGAACGCTCCGGGTTGCTGGCGGCGCTGCGCGCCCAGTGCCAGACCGAATCCCAGTTCAGCATCCGCCGCGGCAACCTGGACGAGCTGGCCGACTGGTTCGAGGCCGGCCCGGGCCGCCAGAACCGCGGCGCCGGTGCCGCCGAGCTTGCCGCACAGCTGGCCCTGCTGACCCACGCCGATCGCGACGATGGGGGCAACCAGGTGCGGCTGATGAGCATGCACGCGGCCAAGGGGCTGGAGTTCCGCTGCGTGTTCGTGATCGGGGTCAGCGATGGCACCCTGCCCCACGAAGCCAGCATCGACGAAGGCAGTCTGGATGAAGAGCGCCGTCTGCTCTACGTAGGCATCACCCGGGCCAAGGAGCGGCTGTGGCTGTCCTACCCGCGCGAAGTGCAGAAGTGGGGCAGCAAGCTGCGCCTGGAGCCGAGCCGCTTCCTGGATGAACTGCCGCCCGAGGAGCTGCAGCGCGATGGCGCCGACCCGGTGGCCGACGCCGCACGCAAGCAGGAGCGGGCTGATGCCGGCTTCGCCGCGATCCAGGCCCTGCTCAACGACTGAGCCCCGCCGCCGGGCACCTTGGGTACACTCGGCGGCCCATCCTGACCCGGAGCCCGCGATGCAGCAGCAACGTCCGTCCCAGACCCTTTTGCTGGCGCCGCTGCTGGCGCTGGTCATGACCGGCTGCGCCAGCGTGCCCGCCGCGCCGGCACCGGCCACCACCGCATCGGCCGACGACAACCTCAACGCCGTGCTGTGGGTCCAGCGCTCGCAGGAATTTGAAACCACCCTGCTTTCGCTCTACCGGGGCGCGATCAACCAGCTGGATGCCGCCCTGGCCGATCCGCAGTGGGATGCACTGGTTCCAGCCGAACGCGACAACCCGGACGGATGGCACGGCCTGCCGCCTGCGGTGATCCTGGACATCGACGAAACCGTGCTGGACAACTCCATCTACCAGGCCCGGCTGGTCCGTGATGGGCTGGAGTACGACGACGACACCTGGGCCGAGTGGGTTGCAGAACAGCGCGCTACCCCGGTGCCGGGCGTGCTGGAGTTCGCCCGCGCCGCCAGCGAGCGCGGCGTGACCCTGTATTACGTGACCAACCGCGAGCACCGGTTGAAGGACGCCACCCTGGCCAACCTGCGCGCCCTGGGCCTGCCGGTAGCACACGACAATGTCTTCCTGGGCCTGGGCATGGAAGTGGCGGACTGCGAGCAGCCGGGAAGCCGCAGCGGCAAGCTGTGCCGACGCCAGCTGGTGGGCCGCAGCCATCGGGTCCTGATGCAGTTCGGCGACCAGCTCACCGACTTCGCCCACCTGCCCGTCAACACCAGCCAGGCGCGTGACGCCACCGTGGCCGAGCGCGGCGGCTGGTTCGGAGAACGCTGGTGGATGTTGCCCAATCCCACCTACGGCGGCTGGGAACCGGCGCTGTTCAACAACGACTGGGGTCTGTCACGAGAACAGCGCCGCACGCTGAAGCGCGAAGCTCTGAACACAGAAAATTGATATAAATCAACAGCTTTGTATGCAAGTCCTAACGTATTGAATTAAGTTTAATGCCGGGTTAACCTTTCCCGGCCACAACATGGTCCTACGGCTCCGGCCGATTCACGGGAAATCTTCGGATTTCCCGTTTTTTTTTTGCGGAAGGACCTAGGGTCAGCCCCAGCTTTCACGGAGCGCCCGCACGGGTAGCGTTACAGCAACATGCGCGACGGGGGGCGGCGTCGCAGCAATCCGTTCCCGGAGCAATTGGCATGGTGTCCATTCCGAGCCCATCCAGGGTCATCTCCTCGCTCATCGGAGGAGGACCTTCGCCGCTGCGCTCGGTCCATTCCGCGCTCTCCTCAACGCTTTTCCGCCACGTCTCCAACGGCCCGCCCGGCGGTGGCCCGCCCGCATGGGCCGGCTTTTCCGGCGCAGGACGCAGCCCCGGACCTCCGCCCTGGGCGGGCGGTCCCGGTGGTCGTCCTGCCGTCGAAACGCCCCCGGGAGTCGGTCCCCCGCCCCAGTTCGGGGGACCGCCCGCGGCGTCGCGGGGGCCTGGCTGGAGCAACGCGCCGACACCGGGGCCTCCTGTACTTCCGGGCGGAGCACAGTCTCCAGGCGCGCAAGGGCCTGCTGGCAATCCCGGCCTTCCCGGGAGCTCCCCCCTGCCAGGGCAGTCGGGTTCTCCGGCTTCTGCCGCCCCGCCCGCCTTCCGCGGGGTGCTGGGGGAAACCGTGGCTGCAGCGCGCGGTCTGTTGTCCACCCTGCCTGACGCCGCCGCGCTGAGATCCGATGCAGCGACCGGGCGGCCGGGCAACGCCGGTCCGGGCAATGCCTCACCCTGGACACCGGCCTCTGGCATGCCGGCCAGTCCACTTGCCCCGGCCCCGCCGGCCCAGACATTGGCCGCCCTTGTCCAGGCACTGCGGGCCGCCATGACTCCCCAGGGAGCGGGTCCGATCCAGACCTCCGGCATGCCGCAGGCCACCAGCCCCGGCTCGCCCGGCGTCGCCACAGCTTCGGGCATGGCGGGTCCTGCCAACCTGATGAGCCACGCCGGCATCACCCAGGCGCCAACCCAGACCATGCCGTCTGCATTTTTGCCAATGCGTGCGCACGGCGCCCAGGCGGGCGCCCACCCATCAGCCGTACTCGCGGGCCAGCAGGGCAATTACCCAATGCCGGCTTCAACCTCAGCCTCGGCCCCAACGCAGGTCCTGACAACTGCACCCGCTGCGACATCGGTCACCGCTTACTCCAATGCCACACACATTGCCGGCTCCCAAGCCTCAGCCGCCCAGGCGAGTGGGTTCCTGACGCCTCCTGCAGTCAATCCGCAGATGACTTCACTGCTGCAGATCCCTGGCAATCCCCAGTCGATGAATCCAGCAGCCGCTGCGACCCAGGCGACCGTTCCTGCCCAAGCGCCCGCCGTAACCGCGGGCGGCAACCCGATGCTTGCCGGCGCCCCTTCCCAGGCCCGCAGTGAGGGAGTGGTCCCGGCCCATGGGCATACGGTGAGCGCGGCTGCACGCCGGCAAGCGGGGACCGGGCGCTCAGGACTGCACGGCTGGATCAACGCGGCACTGCCGGGTCACACCGCTGCGCGTGGCCGCGAACCGGACGTGCAGGAGCGGGCCGAGCGCACTTTCCGGCGGCTTTACTGGCTGCTCGCTCTCACCGCCTACATCAGCCTCGCGTTCACCGTAGTCCTGCTCCTGCCCCTGCTTGGTGGCAGCGGAACCACCTTGATGCCAGCCGGCCACCAGCGTTCCCTGGCGGGCCTGCTCGGCCTGGCCGCCCTGGGGTTCGGCGCCGGAATCGGAGCCTGGTTGCTGGCCCGACGACCAAGATAGCTTTCGTCCCGCGCAAAGCGGGAGCGATCGCGGGAGCCCGGATTTCTTCAGTGTCAGATAGAGGACAGGTCCGATAGAAGACATGACGGCCTGCCGAGCGGGCATCGGCGCCTGTCTTATCCCACCGCACAAGAAAAGAGGCCCCGGGAACCGGGGCCTCTTTGATCCAGCTTCCCGAGGCGGCGCGGGCCGCCCCGGGAATTCTGTCCTGCTTACTGCTTGCGGGCCAGGGCGGTGTTGCCTTCGCCGATGGTCTTGATGATGGTGCTGATGGCGTTCATCAGCATGTTCATCTGCTGGGTCATGGCCTGCATCTTGGCGTTCATTTCCGTGACGTCCTTCTTGTCGGCACGGATGGCGGAGTCCAGCTTGGCCGCCTGCTTTTCAATCTTCTGGCCCAGGGCGTCTGCCATCTTGCCCAGTGCCTCGGCAACCGCCACGAGCCAGCCCTTGCCGACTGCGGACGAGGCGGATGCGCCGCGCGCGTTGGTGATGGTGGAAATGTAGGTGTTGATATTGCCGTTGTAGCCGACGTCATTGGACATGATGAGTTCCTCGATTGGATTAGCGATAGATTGATCTATGGACAAACACACTTCGGTAACGCGTCTGCTGTGAAGCGTCAGCGCCGAGGTGGGCCACGCAATCTCCGCGACTTCGAGTTCACAATCGAATCACGACCCGGCATTCCGGATACGTCGGCAGGAGCAACATCCTCCTGGCCGGACTCCTCGGACCTGCGGCGTTCGTTCTGGAACCATTCCAGGGCGGCCTCTTCACCATCGCGCTCACAGCGCGAGGCGAACTCCATGGCCATCTGTACGTCCGGTGTCTGCAGCGGACCCAGCGCGTCATCAATCTGCCGGGAGAGGTCATTGCGCTCGTCCTCGGCCAGCACCCCGTTGTCGACCAGCCCGTTGAGGGCCAGAGTCAGGTCTTCGGGATCGAATGGCGTCAACGCCACATCCAGCGGGGTGTCTTCGACCGCCTGCCGGAAGGTTTCCAGCAGACCGTCCAGGTCTCCGTCATCCAGGCTGGACGACTCACGCAGGGAAGCTTCGAAGTCAGCGATCACCTGCTGCCGCAGCCCCTCTTCCTGGCTCTGCTCCGGAGCAACAGGTGATGCAGTCTCCACTGGGACGGCAGCCTGCGGAGCCACGACACCGGTACTCGGCGCGGGACGCTTGCGGGGCGCAACTGGGCGGCGAGCGAATGACATGTAATCCGGTCTCCCTTGTGATCCGGGTTCCGGGCTGACAAGCCCGCATGCCCGATCACTTCTTGAATTCGACTCTAGGGGATTGCCGCCCCAGTCGATACTAGGGCGTACCCTAGGGACGCCCGCATTCCACGATCCTCAACCATGGAACTGCGAATCGATTTCCAACGTACCCAGGTTGCGCTCCGCAAAGCGCCTTGCCAGTTCCGGCGCTGCTTCCTGGATGGCATCAAAGCTCTCGCGCGAACGCACGTCCGCACGCAGCAACCAGCCATCCGCGGTCTTGCTCAGCAGCAGATCGGTACCGGGCAGGGTGGCATCGGCCATCCGCAGCAACACCTGGCCATCACGATCGCCGGCACTGTTGCCACCCCCCACGGCCAGCTGTCGCAGGTGTCGTTCCACCAGGTCGGCAAAGGCCGCCGGATTGGACGTCAGCGGCGCGACGGGAGCAGCCTGTGCTCCATCCCGCATCGCGGTCTGGGCCTGCAGCATGGCCAGCACTTCGGCCGGATCCATGTTCGACTGCCTCATCTGCTCGCTGTCGCCGCTGAACTGCCGGCCGGCCTCCACGGCGTCTGCCGTGGCTGCCTGGTGCGCAGCGTCCTGCGCTCCGGCACGCTGCTCCTTGCCGAGGTCACCGGCGCCCTTGAAGCGGGCTGCGCTGAACTCGTCGCGCGCCTCCTGGCGGCTCTGCATGAGGTTGCGGAAGCGTTCGGAACTCTCCGGCTGGGCGGGTTCGCGCCCGGTGCGACTCTCGCCGGTCTTGCGGGCCTCGCCCACCGAATCCGACAGCTGGCTGCGTTCGATACTCATGGGTCACCTCGTTGTTGTCCGGCCATGCCGCGCATGGCGCGGCCCTGAAGCAGGTCGGCGGTGGCTTCCTCTTCCTTCCGACCTTCCAGTGCAAACTGCTCAACGCGCCAGGCATCCCTGCGCTTGTGCAGTGCGTCCTCGCGCCCCTTCGCCCGCAGCCAGGCCTGCCTGGCCTGGTCGAGCGCCTGTTCGGCGGCCTTGAGCCGCTCACGGGCCTGCTGCAGGTTCTTCTGTTCAGCCACGATGCGCTCGCCCAACAGGTCGATGTGCGCCTCGCGCTGTTCCATCGCCACCGGCCAGGCCTGGCCGGGCGGCGGCGGATCCAAAAGGCGGTGACGCTGCGCAGCGCGCTCCTCGCCCAGCGCCTGGATCCCAGCCTCGATCCGCTCGCACTGCTCGCGACAGGACCGGGCCGCCGCCTGCTTCTCCAGCATTTCCAGGCGCGCCTTGTCGGTGCGGTGGGCTCGCAGCTTGACCAGTGTCTGCAGCGGATAGCGCTTCATCGGAACAGCTTCTTCACAGCGTCCGCGGACTGGCTGAATTCAACCAGGTCGGACGACGACTGCTGCAGCAGCTTGCGGATGGGGCCGATCTTCTCGATCGCCACGTCGGCTTCCGGATCGGTGCCGCGCTTGTATTCGCCCAGCTGCAGCAGCATCTCGATGTCTTCGTACTTGGCCAGGTATTTGCGCAGCTGTCCGGCCGCCCGCAGGTGCGCTTCATCCACCACCCGCGGCATGGTGCGGCTGAGGCTGGTGAGCACGTCGATGGCCGGGTAGTGATAAGCGGCGGCCAGCTTGCGCGACAGCACGATGTGGCCGTCAAGGATCGAGCGCACCTCTTCGACGATCGGATCGCCGCCGTCCTCGTCCTCGGCCAGCACGGTGTAGAAGGCGGTGATCGAACCGTGCTCGTTGTTGCCGGCACGCTCGAACAGGCGGGGCAACGCGCTGAATACCGAAGGCGGGAAACCACGCCGCGCCGGCGGCTCGCCAATGGCAAGGCCGACATCGCGCAGGGCACGGGCAAAGCGGGTGACTGAATCGACCAGCAGCAGCACGCGTTTGCCGCGATCACGGAAGTGCTCGGCGATCGCCGTACCCACCCAGGCGGCGCGACTGCGCTCCAGCGCAGGCCGGTCGGACGTGGCCACGACCACCACAGAGCGGGCCATGCCTTCATCGCCCAGGTTGTCGTAGATGAATTCGTTGACCTCGCGTCCGCGCTCGCCGACCAGGACGATCACGTTGACGTCGGCATCGCCGCCACGGGCGAGCATGCCCAGCAGGGTGCTTTTGCCACCGCCGGCGACGGCAAAGATGCCGATGCGCTGGCCTTCGCCCGCGGTCATGGTGGCATCGATTGCACGCACTCCGGTGGCGAACGGATGCTCGATCAGGTTGCGGCTGAGCGGATTGGGCGAATCGGCATAGATCGGGGCATCCACCGTCGGACCCAGTGGGCCCTTGTCGTCAATCGGCTCGCCGTGGGCATCGAGCACCCGTCCGAGCAGGCCATCACCGGCGCGCACAGCCGCCTGGCGACCAGTGGCATAAACCTCGGTGGTGGCCGAAATTCCATCCAGCGCTCCGAGCGGGGTCAGCAGGGTGTGCTGGCGGGCCACGCCCACGACCTCGGCCGCCAGCCGGAAATCGGGATCACCCTCACCGCGGGGATTGCGCAGGTAGCACAGCTCGCCGATCGACGCCTTCAGCCCGGTCGCCCGGATCAGGGTGCCGTAGGCATCGGCCACCCGGCCGACGCGCTCGATGCTGGTGACCGATGACAGCGCACTGAGCAGCGGATCGCCAGCGGGAGCGTTCACGACGGTGCGGCCTCCGCGGCAGCCCCTGCCAAGGCGGCGCGGATCGCTTCAATCTGCTGGGTCACGCCCGCCCTGACCTCACCGGCTTCCGACACCACCACGCAGCTGAGCGGATCCAGGCTTTCATCGGCAACCAGCTCGATCACGCCCACCGCAGGATGCGCCTGGCGCACCGCGCCCAGGCCGGCTTCCACGCGCTCACGCACATCCGGGTGCACCCGGATCAGCAGGAACTGCTCCGCCTGGGCCGCTTCCACGGCCTGCATCACCAGCGGTGGGACCACGGTCAGCGCGTCAAAGCCCGGGGCAATCCGGGCGACGATGGCACAGGCCAGGTCGGTGATCCGGCCCGCGGCTTCCGCCAACACCCGCGCGCGACGCTCATTGAGTTCGGCCATCTTGCCGGTCATCTGTTGCTGCGCACGGGCAAGGCCTTCCGAAAAACCGGCGGAATGACCTTCCTCGCGGGCCTTTGCCACTTCCTTTTCAGCCTGCGCATACAGCGCATTGACCTGGTCGAGCAGGCTGTCGAGCTCAGACAGCCGGGCCCAGGCCGCGGCAGGCACCACCGGTGCAGTGACCGAACGTACGAACGCCCGCCGGTCGGTGACCACGATTGCATCCTGGGGCACCCGCGGTGTCGCTCGGCCCTGGGCGGTGCCCTGTCCGGGTGCGGTCGACGCGCTCATGGCCGTTCCCTCTTTGTCTCGTGATGGGTGACCAGCAGCAACACCGGCTTCTCCGGCAGGTGTGTCGGGCCGGGCTCTTCGGGCGGATGCAGCAGCGCCACCCACTCGCCCAGCGGACGATCCCGGTGCGCCGCCCAGCCGCGCAATTCGTTGCGGCCCTGGCGTTCGAACAGGGCATGAAGTGCCGCATCATCCTCCCGCGCACGCAGCGCCGCCATGAGCGGGGCCCATGCCTGTTGCAAGCGACGCAGCACGTCGTCTTCCACTCTTGCATTCCAGATGGTGCGGTCCAGTGGCAGCAGGTAGCTGCTGCCCAACGCCCGCTTGAGCATGCGCACCGAATCCCGCGCAACCTCGGCGCGGATCAACGGCGCGTATGCCAGCACGCCCAGGTCCCGGATCAGCGCCGCCAGTCGCGCACGCGGCCAGCGCATGACCGCGCTGGGGATTGCATGCCCCGGCCGGGGCGCCAGCAGCGCTTCCGCCGCACCCGCCTGAAACAGCCTGCGGGCCAGCATCCTGCGCCCCAGCTGCGAGCGGCCGGCACGCGCCACCAGGCGCTGGTCCAGAGGCGCGGCGTCACCCGCATACCAGCCCGGATCAACCTCGGCGAACAGCGGTTGCAGCGGCATGGCGCCCGGTCACCCCTTCCAGATCCGATCGTCGGGCTTGGCCGGTCCCTTCAGCCGCGCACGCAGGCGGTTACCAAAGGTCATGGCCAGCGCCAGCAGCGCGATCACCCCAGCCACGATGGCCAGGGTCACCGGGCTCATCGCCGACATCACCGGTTGCGCACGGCCCTGTCCCGCCAGATCGGTCGGAGCGGGGAGGGTGTTGAATTTGATGGTCACGTGGTTGATGTTCTCCAACCCCGGGACCGCGTCCTTCACCAGCACCTTGAAGTTGTGTTCCTCGTTGCGGACATTGGCCCCTGCCTGTTCGAACACCACCACCGAAGCCGATGCCAGGCCAACCTTGCCAAGCACCGGGTCACGCTCGGGCATGGCGATATGGACGCGGGCATGGGCGACGCCGGCATAGGAAGACAGGGTCCGCGACAGATCCTGCTGCAGGCCACACTGCTCCTGGCCACGCTGCTCGGTGGCCGACGACACGAAACCCTGCCGTTGGAACACCTCACAGGTGGTTGACTGGAAGCTTTCCCCCGGCAGGCCGCGCGCCTCGAGGATCTGCATGGCGAGGGCGAAATCACCCTGCCCGACCCGCACCTGATAGCCGCTGTCACTGGCGATCGAGGTGCGCTTTTCAGCCTTGATCCCGTTGGCCAGCAGGACCCCGAGTACACGGTTGGCCTGGCGCTCGTCCAGACCGTCGTTCAGCGTCACGCGGCTGCAGGCGGCCAGCATCAGGCTGGCCACCAGCACCACCGCGATCCGCATCCATTTTCCGTTTACGGTCCCGGTTGTCGTCGCGATCATTGTTGCTCCCCCGTCATGGCAGTCAGGACTGCTGGCGGAACAGCTGCTGCACGCCATCGGACGTGCGGTTGGCCACGTTGGCTGTCAGCTGCGACTGGAACAGGAACTGGTGCGTGCTCATGGTCATTTCCAGCATCTGGCTGGGGGTGAGGTCACCCACCGTGGAGGCGCTGGCCATGCTTTGCGAGAGATCGGCGATCTTCTTCGCCCCGCCGTTGAGGCCGTCGAACGCCGACATGAGCATGCGCGTGCCTTGCGATGGCTCGGCCTGGGCAGGACCCGATACGGCCTCGGCCCCGGACGCCTGCTGCGTCTGGTTGGTGCCTGAAACGCGTTCCTGCGCCTGGGCGAAATCGCGGACTTCGGTGGCTGATGCCTGGGGCTGGGCCGCTGATCCGGCACTGGCGCCGCCGGCTGCGCCGGTGGTCGCTTCGATACCGGCGGCCTGGATGGCTTCAATCATTTCAACTCTCCCGTGGAGATGTTCCGTTACTGGCGCTTGCCCAGGGTTTCCAGCGCCTGCCCGGTCGCGTTCTGCGAGGTGGCGGCGTTGTTGGACATGAACTGCATCTTCAGGCTGGCCGCGGTCAGCTGGACCATGTTCGATGGCTGGTCGCCACCGGTGCGGATCTCTGCCGACATCTCGGTGATCTGTGCCGCCTGGCCGTCGAGGGCCTGGCCCCAGGCACGGGACATCGCCTCATACCAGCTGCTGCCGCTGCTGGAAGACGCGCTGCCGCGGCCACCGTTGGCGGCCGGGCCGTTATTGAATGTTGCGTGCCCGATGAAATTGTTCAGGGCTGAATTGTCGACGCTCATCATGCTGCTCCTTCTGCTATGGATTGAGACTGCTGGATGGTCCGGCACCCCGGACCGTACTGCGATTCCTTTCCTGGAATGTTCATTGGCGGCTGCCCGCCGCGCGTGCCTGCTCCATCGCCCAGGCGTGCGAGCGTGAAGCGGCGGCGGATACTCCTGCCGATCCGCCGCCTGCACCCGGGGCAGCCGCTGGCTCCTGCTCTTCCGGGGACAGCGGGCGGATGGTGATCTTGCGGATCGTGCCGTCACCGGCAGTGGCGAACGCATGGTTTCCCAGCGACGCGAGCGAGCCTTCGCCCGGGATGAACATGCCCACCCGGTATTCATTGCCGTGCTCATCGAGCAGATGCGGATCTTCACCGCGTTCGTAAGCCACGATCCGGACCGCGGGGGCCTCCTCGGGAGACGGCTCTTCGGCCGCTGGCGCGGCCCGGTTGATCAGTGCCACGTTGCGCACGCCGGTGTTGCGCATGGCATCGGTCCCCAGGAAGACACGGAAGGCGGCCTCGTCCTTGTAGTAACCGGTGACTTCCACTTCGCCGCGCCCCAGATAGCGGGTGTTGCCGGGATAGCCCCCGCCGCGCAGCACTTCACCAACATCCGAGGCGAGGTCTGCGCCGGTCGTCAACGTCAGCCCGGCATCGAGCCCTTCGTCCACGATCATCTGCTGCATCCGCTGGCGCACGGTGTCATCCGCCACCATGCCGGACAGCACCGGGCGCCCATTGACGTCCGTCTCGATCCGCCGCCCCGACACGTTGAACTCGAGCGCCATCGCTTTCAGGCGCTGCTCGGGATCCACTTCCGGTTCGGAGGAGGGCACCACCGCGACGAACGTGGCCAGCGCGGCCAGGCACAGCACCGCGATCGCGGCAATCATCGGCAGGCGGCGGGTGAATGGCTCGGAGATCCTGCGCGCACGCGACGCACTGGGCTCCTGGCCATCGGGGGCCAGCGCCAGCCATGCGGGGTCATCCTCTTCGCCGAAGGCCAGCGCGGCTTCGCCCAGCCCGACCCGTTGCAACCGGTCCATGGCGACCGGGTCGCCCGGATGCAGCACGCGGCCTTCCAGCTGCAGCGGCGCATCCAGCGCGCGCAGCTGGCCATGGCCATCAATCACGCTGATCAGGGCATGGTGCCGGGCGACGCCCTCGTCGGCCAGGACGATGTCGCAATCGTCGCCGCTGCCGACCAGGATCATCTCGCGCTCGGCCAGCTCCCGGCTTGCGCCCGCGTGCAGTCCGGAGATGATCCGCAGCAGCCTGCGACCCTCCTGGTCTGGAACGTTGGCGTCCGGCTCAGACATCCCATACCTCCCTGTAACACTTGCCGGCACTCCGCATCAGCCTGCGGGGCGCGATGCTTCCCGGAGCGGACAGGTCATGCATTGATCTGCCCCGATTGCACGATGCGAAGATCCGCTGCCAGTTCCTGGTAAGAGAGCACCGGCAGCTCGAAAAAATCCACTTCCATCAGTTTGCGCAGGTGTCGGCGCACGTCGAGCGAGCACAGCAACACCGGGCGGACGTCCTGGGCCATGCGCGCCAGATTCGCACGCACTTCATTGCCAAGACGCGCGGCCAGCTCGGGAGAGATGGCCAGTTGGCTGGCGCCGCCGGCAACCCTTACGGATTGACGCAGCTTGTCTTCCAGCTCGGGATGGATCAACAGTACGTGCAAATTCCGCTCGCTGTCTGAATAGCGGTCGGCGATTTCCCGCTTCAGCGCAACGCGCACATATTCCGTCAGCAACACCACGTCCTTCTCACGCCCACCCACATCGGTGATGGCTTCGAAGGCATCGCGCAGGTTGCGGATCGGCACGCCTTCCTCGGCCAGCCGGCGCAGCACATCGGCCACCCGTTGCGGGGCCACCACGCGCAGCATTTCCTTCACCAGGTCGGGATAGTCACGCTGCATGCGTCCGAACAGGTTGGAGGTTTCCTGGATGCCGAGGAAACCGCCGAGGCGGCGCTGCAGGGCGCCGCGGCAGTGATCCACCATCACCTCCATCGGCGGCCGTGCGTCTTCGGACGGCTCGGTGGTCCACTCGCCCGACACCGGCGGGAAGAACCCGGTCAGGCGCGCGTCGGCCGCACCGGGCCGCGCCGGGCGCAGCCCGCCTTCCAGCTGCAGGCGTCCGGAAGCCAGGCGCGCACCAAAGGCGGTCAGCCGATATTCGCCCTCTTCCAGACCCGTGGTAACCCGCAGCACCGGCGTGGGTACCGGTACGCCGTACTCCTCGCGCTGGCGCCGGGCAATTTCACCCATGCGGGTGCGCACCGGCTCCTGCCCGAACGCGACCGCAATGGACGGCGAGATGTCCAGTTGCAGCGGCGCCGGCGGCGCCATGTCATCGCTCTGCGCGGTCACCTGGCTGATCGCCAGGTCCTCGTCGCTGACCCGGAACAGCTTGCGCAGTGTTTCGAACTGGTAACGGTACTGCCAGCCCGCGGCAGCGAACAGGATCAGGCTCAGCGCGGCAAACACCAGCTTCGGAAAGCCCGGCACCAGCATCATGAGGAACGCGAGGATGGCGGTGATCAGCAGCACCCGCGGCTGCTTGGTGATCTGGCGGGTGATCGCCTCACCCAGATGCCTGTCGTCCACGTCGCTGGTGGTGCGGGTCACCACCAGACCGGCGGCGATCGTGCCCAGGATCGCCGGAATCTGCGATACCAGGCCGTCGCCGATGGTCAGGATCGAATAGACCCGGGTGGCCTCACCCAGGTCCATGCCCTTCTGCAGCACGCCGATGGCCAGGCCGCCGAGCAGGTTGATGATGATGATGACGATGCCGCAGATGGCATCGCCCTTCACGAACTTCATCGCGCCATCGAGGCTGCCGTACAGCTGGCTTTCGGTCTCCAGCAGGCGGCGCTTGCTGCGCGCCTCGTCCTTGTCGAGCAGGCCGGCACGCAGGTCCGAGTCGATCGACAGCTGCTTGCCCGGCATCGCATCCAGGGTGAACCGTGCGGCCACTTCCGCTACGCGCTCGGCACCCTTGGCGATGACGATGAACTGGACCACGGTGATGATCAGGAACACCACCATGCCGACCACCAGGTTGCCCCCCGCGACCAGCGCGCCGAAGGTCTCCACGATGTGGCCGCCTTCGGCATCGAGCAGGATCGAGCGGGTGATGGCGACCGAGATGGCCAGCCGGAACAGCGTTGTCAGCAGCAGCACGCTGGGGAAGCTGGAGAACGCGACAGGGCTGGGAATGTAGATGCCCAGCAGCAGCAGACCGAAACCGATCGAAATGTTGACCGCCACCAGCGAGTCGATCAGCACCAGCGGCAGCGGCAGGATCATCACCGCGATGATCAGCACCGCCCCGAAGGCGAGGAATACATCGCTGTAACCAAGCCGTCCGCGTGGCGCCGAGCCCGCCGGCGCGGCGAACAGGTTTCCAATCAGCGCCCGCATTGCCTACCTCCCCCTGTAGCCGCGGTACGCGGCGTCAACCAGGCGTGGGACTTCTGCCATGTGGGGCAAACGATCTGCGGAGGATATCCGCACCTGCTGCCGCAAACGACATCGCTTCCGCCCCACGCCTGACCTCATGTGTCACTTTGTGCCAACTTACGATAGCTGTGTAAAGTGTACGAGGCGTAAAGATCATGTTTCAGCCGACCCGACTTGCGTTCTGGGCCGGGGGACATGTGCAAATTGTGACGCGCGTCCCGTTACGCAAATCGATCACGGAGGCTTAACGCCGCAGCAGCAGATCTAGTGGAGACTTCGCCGTTCGTGCGGCCTGTGCCGATCCGGATTCTTCCGAATCTGGATCGATGGTCACATCGTCCTGTTCCAGGCGTGTGATCAGATTGACCGACTGCGCGCTCACCCCGATGGCCAGCACGCGCCCGGCACGGGTCTGGAGCAGCACGACGCGTTCACGCGGCCCCACCGGCAGGATCTGCAGGACTGACAAATGGGCTTTGCTGCCCGTCAAACCGTAGCGGCGGCGCATGAGGCGCAGCACCAGGAGCAGGGCAAGAATCATGAACCCCAGTGGCACCACGATTCCCATCAGCTCACGCAGGTACGAGGGCGCCGGCGCGGTCGCCACAGGCGCAGCGGCTGCTACCGCAATACCGCAGGTCAGGGCCAGCGCGGCGAAGACAATCACGTTGGCCGCACGGCGGCGAAGCACTCTATGGGACATGACGGGAAGGGGTGCGTGAGGAAATGAAAGGGGGAAGCGCGTGGGACGCGGCAGCAGGGTATCCCATTGTCGGCAGCGTGGAACGGACGGTGGGGCGGGCCGGGAATCGGCGATGACCATCATCGAAACCGTCCCTGAAGAAGCAGGGGTGCCCTTCGCCACCGAGTTGGAGCCGCTGCTGCAGGCGGTGCCGTTTGCCTGCGCTGCTTTCGACCGTGACGACGGCCGGCTGCGGGCTGCAAACGATCTGTACCGGCGTGAATTCGGCGCCCTGGCAGGCCACGACCGGCGCTCCGGGCTGCTGGACTCGCTGCGCGCCAGCGAGGTCGACGTCGATGCCGGGCGCGAGGTGCGGGCACCGCATAACGGCCGCTGGTACTCGCTGTACTGGCGTGACGTTGACCAGCAGGGGCAGGCACTCGCGCTGCTCACCGCGGTCGACATCAGCGCGCGGATCGAAACGCTGGACTCGCACAAGAGCCGCCAGGAAAAACTGCTGTTCACTTCGCGCCTGATGTCGGTGGGGGAAATGGCCGCCACCCTGGCCCATGAGCTCAACCAGCCCCTGGCTGCAATCGTCAACTATCTCAACGGCAGCCTGCGCCTGGTCGGCCAGGCAGGCGGACCGGCGCAGGTGGAGCGTGCCCTGGTGGCCGCCCGCACCCAGGCCGAGCACGCGGCTGCAGTCATCGCCCGGGTGCGCGAATTCGTCCGTGCGCGCGAACCGCGGCGTGATGCCCACAGCCTGGCCGCGATTGCCGAAACCGTGCTTGAACTCCTGCGCCTGGAAGCCGAACGCCAGCAGCTGGACATCGAGGTGGCGCTCGCAGACACCCTGCCCGACGTTTACGCCGACAAGGTGATGGTCGAGCAGGTGCTGCTGAACCTGGTGAAGAACGCCATCGAGGCCATGCGCGAGGTGGACGCTGGCGAACGTGACCTGCGCATCGAGGGCCGGGTGAACCTGGACGGCGAGATCGAGGTGCGGGTGTGCGACCGCGGCCACGGCATGAGCCCTGCGGAGAGCGAGCAGCTGTTCTCGCCGTTCTACACCACCAAGTCGGACGGCCTGGGAATCGGCCTGGCGATCTGCCGGTCGATCATCGAATACCACGAAGGACGCCTGTTCTTCGAACCACGCGAGAGCGGCGGCAGCATCTTCGGCTTTACCCTGCCGCGCGCCGAAGGGAGGACGTGAGAATGGGACAGGTCCAGGTGTACCTGGTCGACGACAACGACGGCTTCAGGGATTCGACCGCCTGGCTGCTGGAAACGGCCGATTTCAAGGTCGAGTCGTATGCCTCGGGCGCCGAATTCCTGACGGCCTATGATGCCGGCCGTCCAACCGACGAGGCCTGCCTCGTGTCCGATATTCGCATGCCACAGATGAGCGGCCTGCAGCTCCAGGACGAGCTGCGCCGCCGCGGCAGCACCCTGCCGCTGGTGTTCGTCACCGCCCACGGCGACGTGCCGCTGGCGGTGGAGGCGATCCGCAAAGGGGCGGCCAACTTCCTGGAGAAGCCGTTCGGTGACGACACCCTGATCGAAGCGATCGGGGCCGCGCTTGCCAGCGCCCGCAACCGTGCCGATGGGTTCATCAACCAGCAGGTCCTGGAAAAACTCAGCCCGCGCGAGCGCCAGGTGCTGGACCTGGTGGTGGCCAGCAAGCCCAACAAGATCATCGCCGACATCCTCGGTATCAGCATCAAGACGGTGGAGCTGCACCGGTCGAACATGATGAACAAACTCGGGGTACGCTCGCTGCCCGAACTGATGAAGGTGGCTCTGGGACATGCCTGAGACTGCGAAGGCGGTATCCGCCGCATCGGCGCCTGTGTCGCTGCGCGGACGCATCCCGGCCGTCCCGCCTGGGCACGCGCAGGCGCTGCGGACATTCTTCTCCGCTCCGCACAGCTGGCTGCTGGCGGACCATGGCCTGGTCATGTTCATGCCCGGCCGGGCCGGCACAGCAGGGGATATCTTCGAGCTGGATGCCGAAGGCACGCGCATCGGCGTGCGCCTGCAAGCCACCGCGGCGGCTATCGGCGAGGGCCTGCACTGGAGCGACTTCAGCGGATCCTCGCGGGTCCTGGCCTGGAGCCTGGCCCACGAAAGCCAGCTGATGCGGCTGAGCGAGGCGCTGGGGGTGGCCCTGACCCCGCTGCTGGAAGCCGGCGGCGGACAGGATCCGGAAAGCGCCCCGCTGTGGCTCGACTTCCTGATCGATGACGAGCCCCCTGCGGAGGACCCGGACGCCGCGCGCCGCGCCCCGGGCCTGCACGGTTCACTGCGCCTGCCCGCCGAATGGCTGCCGCGCCTGCTGACCCGTGCCGAGCCGCCGTTCGAAGGCGAGGCGCCGCCGCGCCTGGGCCGCTGGAGCCGGATTCCGGCCTCCGTCTCACTGCAATTCGCCATCCCGCCGCTGACCCCGGCCGACTGGGCAGGCCTCGCGCCGGGCGCAGTGTTCGTGGTTGGCCGCGGCGGACGCCGGCCGGCCTTCCAGGCCCATGCCTGCGGCCAATCCTGGCCGCTCGCCCCCACCGGCGCCGGCTGGCGTATCGAGGGCCCGGCGCAACCCATTCCACGCATGCACGAGGACTCCACCATGACCGACACCCCTTCCCAGGCCGTAGAAGACGGCGACCAGGGCGAGGCCGCGGCCCCACCGCCCGACCCGGATGCCGCCGTGCGCGGACTGCCGGCCAATGTGGTGTTCGAGATTGGCCGCCTGGAAATGCCGGTGGGCAAGCTGGCTGATCTGCAGCCGGGCTATGTGTTCCCGGTACCCGCGCAGCTGGAAGGGGCCAACGTCACCATCCGCGCCAACGGCGAGGCAGTCGGTCAGGGCGAGCTGGTTTCGGTCGGCGATACCCTCGGCGTGCGCCTGTTGTCCTGGAAGTAGGCCGAGACGATGGACTTCAGCAATTACTCCCCGGCACTGGTCCTGATGGTCGTCGTCAGCCTGGCGCTGGCGCCGTTCGTGGCGGTGATGGTGACTTCCTTCACCAAGATGGTGGTGGTGCTGAGCCTGCTGCGCAACGCGCTGGGGCTGCAGCAGGTGCCGCCGAACGTGGTCATCAACGGCCTGGCGATCGTGCTCTCGATCTACGTGATGTATCCGGTGATCCTGGACACCCACGCGGCGATCACCGCGCACATGGAGGGCCGGCCACCACCGCCAACGGTGCAGGCTCATATCCAGGCGCGTCAGGCGGAGCAGGCGGCGATTGAGCGGGCCGCGGCCGACGCCATGCGCGACGTGGCCACGGAGTCCAGCACAGGTGCGGTCGCATCCGCCACCAGTCCGGCAGCCGCCGATGCACTCCAGGCCGAAGCCCGGGCCGCGACCGAACCCGAACGGGGCGAGCTGTTTCGCAACGTGACCGGTGGCGTGGGGCAGGATCCGGACCCGGCCGGAGGCGCGCAGGCGCAGGCAGCGCAGGATCCAGCGGCGCCGCGGGTAATCATTGCGCCACCACCGCCAGCGGCCACCGGTCCCCCGGCCGACGGCATCGACGCGAACTACCTGCTGGGCCTGGCCGAGGCGGGCAAGGAGCCGCTGCGCACGTTCCTGATCCAGCACTCGCACCGCACCGAGCGCCAGTTTTTCCTCAACAACGCCAAGCGCCTGATGCGTGAGGAATACCACCCGTCGCTGACGATCAACGACTTCATCGTGGTGATTCCCGCATTCACGGTGAGCGAGCTGACCGCGGCGTTCCAGATCGGCTTCCTGATTTTCCTGCCGTTCCTCATCATCGACCTGGTGGTGGCCAACATCCTGCTGGCACTGGGCATGATGATGATGTCGCCCACCATCATCTCCCTGCCGTTCAAGCTGCTGCTGTTCGTGCTGGTGGACGGCTGGGCCAAGCTGGTGCATGGCCTGGTGCTGACCTACGCGATGACATGACCGGGATCTGCGCCACCACCGGAGGAGGCCACCATGGCTGAGATGCTGGAACTGACCCGCCAGTCACTGTGGCTGGTGCTGGTCCTGTCGGGACCGCCGATCGCCGCGGCGGCCGTGGTCGGCCTGCTGGTGGCCTTCCTGCAGGCGGCCACCCAGCTGCAGGAGCAGACGTTCGCCTACGCGCTGAAGTTCCTGACCATCGTGCTGGCGCTGTTCGTGACCGCCTCGATGATCGGCGGGAGCATGTACACCTTCACCGAGCACATCTTCACTTCCTTCCCGGGCCTGGTGAGGGACAACCGGCAGTGAACCCGTTCGGCTCGCTCAGCGAGACCATGCTCGCGCTGGGACTGACCCTGCCGCGCATCATCGGCGCGTTCATCATGCTGCCGCTGATCACCCAGTCGAACATGCCGGCCATGGTGCGCAACAGCTTCCTGGTCAGCCTGGCAATCGTGGCCCTGCCGGTGGCGATGGCTGCGGCGCCCGGCGCGACCACAAGCTCGCTGCAGTGGCCGATGATGGTGCTCAAGGAGCTGTTCATCGGCCTGGCGATCGGCTACCTGTTCGGGCTGGTGTTCTGGGCGTTCTCCGCCGCGGGCACGGTGATCGACAACCAGGTCGGCATGGGCATGGCGCAGGCGTTCGATCCGATCCAGGGTCACCAGGTAACCCTGCACGGGCAGTTCCTGTCCGAGTTCGCGGCATGGCTGTTCATGGCCAGCGGCGCGTTCATGATCTTCCTGGGCCTGCTGATGGACAGCTATGCCATCTGGCCGCCCACGTCCTTTTTCCCCGACCTTGAGCGCGCCGGGATCAATCTGTTCGTGAGCCACTTCGGATGGTTCATGAGCACGCTGGTCGTACTGGCAGCGCCGGTGATGGTGATCCTGCTGGTGATCGATCTGTCGTTCGGGCTGATGAACAGGTTTGCGCCGCAGCTCAACGTGTTCGCCCTGACCCTGCCCATCAAGGCCTGGCTGGCCACCGCAATCCTGCTGCTGCTGCTCGGGGTCTACGTGGAAGTACTGCTGGACCGGCTGGCGTCGAGCAAGGGCCTGGTGGAACTGCTGCAGCGGACCTTCGGCAGCTGAGCCCGGCGGCGTCCGCCGCGCCCGTCAGTCTGCCTGGCCACCCGCGCCGGTCCCGCCGGCGCCGTCGCTTCCCAGGTCGCCGCGGCGCACGCCTTCGGCCCAGAACAGCACTTCGGCCACCGCGTCGAAGAACTCGTCGCTGATGTAGTCGTCCAGCTCGACCTTCTCGTTGAGCCCGCGTGCCAGCGGCACGTTCTGCAGGATCGGCACGCCCGCCTCTTCGGCAGCCTGCTTGATCATCTCGGCCATGTGGCCCTCGCCCTTGGCAACCACCACGGGCAGGTCGGTTTCACCCTGTTCGTATTGCAGGGCCACGGCGATGTGGGTGGGGTTGGTCACGACCACGTTCGATTTGCGCACGGACCCGAGCATGTTCTGCTGCGCCCACTCCTGATGCAACTGCTTGCGCCGCTGCTTCACGTACGGGTCGCCTTCGTTGTCCTTCACCTCGCGCTTGATGTCGCGCCGGCTCATGCGCAGTTTCTTGGTGTAGGAAAACTTCTGGTACCACACGTCCAGGGCCGAGACGAAAAAGAACACCACCACCGTCCACAGCATGATCCACTTGATCCCGTGCCACACCGCCGCGGCCATGCCCGCGGGGTTGCCGTGGGGCAGCATCATCAGCCGCTCGATCATGCCGCTGAGCACCACATAGCCGATCCCGATCATTGCCGCGCACTTGATTACCGACTTGACCAGCTCGATCAGGTTGTCCATCGAGAACATCTTCTTGATGCCCTCCACCGGATTGAGCTTGTCCACCTTGGGCGCCATCTTCTTCATGGTGGCGACCGGACCTACCTGCAGGAACTCGATCAGCACGCCCAGCGTGACCGCCAGCAGCATCAGCGGCAGCACCATCCACAGCAGTGTCATTACCGCCAGCCAGCCCAGCTCCGGCAGCACCTGGAAGAACGGCAGTCCCACCGCGCCCAGCGACTGGTCGAACAGATCACCGATCCGCCGGCCCATGAGGCCCATCAGCATCCAGCCGCCGGCCACCCAGCCCATCACCAGGACGGTGCTGGTCAGGTCCTTGCTCTTGGCAACGTCGCCTTCCTTGCGCGCGTCCCGGACCTTTTTCGGAGTCGGTTTTTCGGTCTTGTCGCCGCTGTCGCCCTTGTCGGCCATCCATCCGCCTGCGTTTGCCCCGTACCGTGCGGGAGGCTAGCATGCCCGCGCTGCAGCATTGTCGCCTCCAGTGCGGCTCTCCTGAACAGGGGAAAACAGGCGCTGGAACCTAGGGTCGGCCCGAGGTGACACCGGACCTGCAGCGCCATACATTGGATTCCGGCCCCAAAGACGGTCGACCGCCCCCACGCTTCCAGGATCTCCCGCACAGTCATGAGCAGCATCGGCTCCAACCCGCACCTCAACCTCACCGGCCTTGGCGGCCTGGGGAGCCAGGTTGCGCTGGACGATCTGCAGGGACGCCAGCAGGCCGGACTGGAGCACGTCGAGGCGCCGCGTGAGCCGGGCACCGCCCAGGCGGATGTCGATGCCGGCGAACTGGTGCTGCAGGCTGCCGCATGGGAAGGCGCGGGCGAAGGCACCCGCATGTTGCCCGGTGATGGCGCTTTTGAAGCCGCGCTCGGCCACCTGGACCTTTCGGCCGCTGCCGACCAGGGCGTGGACGCGATCTTCGCCGCGCTCGGCGCCGCCTGATCACCCCGCGGCACGCGCCGCGATACCCTAGCAATCCCTTCTGCTGCCGGATGTCCGGCGCTCCGCGCCTGCCGTTGCCGGCCGCGGCCTGCTGCCATCAACCATGAACGTTCCCGCCCCCGAACCCGCCGCCCTGCGCGCCGCCGCCGACCGGCTGGTCTCGACCCTGGCCGCGCACAGTGACCCCGAGTACCGCCTGACCGTGCTCAAGCGCCTGGCCCGCCGGCTGGGGGAAGATTCCTACCCGATGTTCCTGCGGCTGCTGGGCGTGGTGGCGGAAAGCGACGACGAGCGCGCCAAACGGCTGCTGGCCGAGACCCTGGGCGCGGCGCTGCGGCGCATGGACCTGCCCGGCGGGGCGCTCAGTTCCTGGGGTGCGACCGGGCTGCCTGACACGGTCAATCCATTTGCGGCCGGCGGCCTCAGCGGGCATTTTTTCGGCGCCACGCCGCGACGCCTGCTCGGTCCGGTGGAGTACCTGACGGTCTGGCACCTGCAGCGTACCCAGCGCATGCCCCTGGGCGCCGGGACATTCCGCACCAGTCTGGAGCGGCTGATTGAATTGCTCAACCACAGCGAGGAAGCTCGCACCCTGTACCCGCAAAAGATTGCCGCCGACGTGCAGAACGAGCTGGAAGGTGCCTACACCCGGGCCACCCGCGAGCGCCTCGCTGCGCTGGCGGCTGCGTGGAAGGCGGGTAAATCCCCTGCGGAAGTAGCCCGGGCAGCGCTGGACCCGGACGTCGACCAGCCCCCCGGCACGTGGCTGGTCCGCGACCTGTAGTCCCAGCCCGCAGTTGGGCCCGGCCCGGTTCGGGCCCGGTTGCCGGCGTTGCTGGGTGATAATGGGCCCATGTCGCAGCCTTCTGACCAGTCGCGCCTGCCTTTTCCGGAAAAACCGGGAACGGCAGCGCCCACCGACACCCAGCCGGCGGCTCCGGCGCGCGCCGCGGTGAGCCCCTACAAACGCCCGCTGTGGGCGCGCGTGCTTGGCGGACTGCTGGGCCCGTGGATCGGCCTGAAAACCGAGCCCGCCGATCCGGAGCGGTTCGTGGACGGGCGCCCGGTCTGCTACGTGCTCGAGGACTACGGCCTGTCCAACGCCCTGATCCTGGAGCGCGCCTGCCGCCAGGCCGGCCTGCCCTCGCCGCTGCAGCCGCTTCCCGGCGACCCGCTGGGCCGCAAGCGCGCCTACGTGGCGCTATCCCGTCGCAACGCGGGCTCCACCCTGGGCGCGCTGGCGCCGGGCAAGCGCCCGCCCACCAAGACCCATTCCGAATCGCTGGCCAGACTGCTCGATGCCCACCGCGAAGATCCGGCGCTGGACGTGCTGCTGGTGCCGGTCTCGATCTTCGTCGGCCGTTCGCCGGACAAGGCCAGCGGCTGGTTCTCGGTGCTGTTTTCTGAAAACTGGGCGCTGGTGGGCCGCTTCCGACGGCTGCTGACCATCCTGCTCAACGGCCGCGACACCATGGTCCGCTTCGCCGCGCCGGTGGAGCTGCGCGCCAGCGTGGAAGAGGGCCTGACACCGGAGCGCACCGTGCGCAAGGTGTCGCGGGTGCTGCGCACCCATTTCAACCGCATCCGCGAAGCGGTGATCGGCCCGGACCTGTCCACCCGCCGCCTGCTGATCGACAAGGTCCTGACCACGCCTTCGGTCAAGGACGCCATCGCCGACCAGGCCCGCCGCGACAACAGCACCCCGCAGGAAGCGTGGAAGAAAGCCCACGGCTACGCCTGGGAAATCGCGGCCGACTACTCGCACCCGCTGGTGCGCTCGGCCAGCTTCCTGCTGACCACGGTGTGGAACCGGATCTACCGCGGGGTGCTGGTCCACCACCTGGACCGGCTGAAGGCGATCGCGCCGGGCAACGAGATCATCTACGTGCCCTGCCACCGCAGCCACATGGACTACCTGCTGCTGTCCTATCTGCTGTACGTGCGCGGCATCGTGCCCCCGCACATCGCCGCGGGCATCAACCTCAACCTGCCGGTGATCGGCACCGTGCTGCGCAAGGGTGGGGCGTTCTTCATCCGCCGCAGCTTTCGCGGCAACGCGCTGTACTCGGCGGTGTTCACCGAGTACGTGGCGCAGCTGGTGGCCGGCGGCTACTCGATCGAATACTTCATTGAAGGCGGGCGCTCGCGCACCGGCCGGCTGCTGGCCCCCAAGGGCGGGATGCTGGCCATGACCGTGCGCGCCTACCTGCGCCAACCCACCCGGCCGGTGCTGTTCCAGCCGGTCTACATCGGCTACGAAAAGCTGATGGAGGGCAACAGCTACCTGGACGAGCTGTCGGGCAAGAGCAAGAAGAAAGAGTCGATCTGGCAGCTGCTGCGCGGCATCCCGCGGGTGCTGCGCTCCAACTACGGCCAGGTGGTGGTGAACTTTGGCGAACCGATCCCGCTCACCGAGGCGCTGGCCGAACACGCGCCGGACTGGGACGGCAGCCCCATCTCCGAAGACGAGAAGCCCGCCTGGCTATCGGCAACGGTCGAACGCATCGCCCAGCGGATCCAGGTGAACATCAACCGCGCCGCCGACGTCAATCCGGTCAACCTGCTGGCGCTGGCCCTGCTGTCCACGCCCAAGCACGCCATGGGCGAGGCCGACCTGCTGGCCCAGATCGCCCTGTCACGGACGCTGCTGGCCGAGGTGCCCTACAGCGAGCTGGTCACGATCACCCCGCATACGCCGGCCGAGATCGTGGCCCACGGCGAAGAAATCGGCATCCTCAACCGCGTTGCCCATCCCCTGGGAGACGTGCTCAATGTCGATGGCGACACCGCGGTGCTGCTCTCGTACTTCCGCAACAACGTGGTGCACCTGTTCACCGCTTCAGCGTGGATCGCGTGCTGCTTCCTGCACAACCGGCGCATGAGCCACGCCACCCTGCTGCGGCTGGGCGCAGAGCTGTACCCGTTCCTGCAGGCCGAACTGTTCCTGCCGTGGGGGGCGGACACCTTCGCCGAGCGCATCGCGCTGACGCTGGACGTATTCGTACGCGAAGGTCTGCTGCAGCGGACGGGTGAGGACGATGGCGGCATCTACCAGCGCAGCCCCGGCCAGACCGATGAGGTGTTCCGCCTGCGCGCATTGGGTCACCCGCTGCAGCAGGCATTCGAGCGCTACTACATCGCCATTTCGGTGCTGGCCAAGAACGGGCCCGGCGCCCTGGGCGCGGGCGAGCTGGAGAGCCTGTGCCAGCTGGCCGCGCAGCGGCTGAGCCTGCTGTACGCGCCGGCGGCGCCGGAGTTCTTCGACAAGAGCCTGTTCCGCGGCTTCATCCAGAAGCTGCGCGAGCTGGAGCTGGTGAAGCTGGACGGCAACAGCAAGCTCACCTTCGACCAGCGCCTGGACGGCTGGGCCCGCGACGCCAAGCTGATCCTGGGCCGCGAGCTGCGCCACACCATCGAGAAGGTCAGCCCTGAAGCGGCCCGGCCGGAAGAAGAACCGGAAGAAGCCTAAGGCGCTCCCGCCTTTCTACACCGTGCCGCCCGCAAGGGCAGCGTGTCATGCGGGTTCGTCAGGGATCTGCGCCGACTCCAGCCGGGCGATCGCATCGCGCAGCTGAAGCTTGCGCCGCTTCATGCGCTTGAGGGCCAGCTCATCGCTGGCAATGTCCGCGTGCAGGCGCACGATCGCCTGGTCAAGTTCGCGATGCTCGCCGCGCAAACGGGCGAGCTGCTGCGTGATTCCGTCCGGATCGTCGGGCGCCATGACCGAATCTTACCCCGGCCCGGCGCCCATGGCCTCCGGCTACTGTGGCGGACGCTCGCCGCCGGCCTCGTCGTGGGCCTGGTGATAGCGGCAGGCTTCCTCGACTTCCTTGCGCGAGCCCAGGAACACCGGCACGCGCTGATGCAGCTTGTCCGGCTGGATCTCCATGATCCGGCGGCGGCCGTCGCTGGCCGCACCGCCCGCCTGCTCCACCAGCATGCCCATCGGATTGGCCTCGTACATCAGCCGCAGCTTGCCCCGGCGATCCGGCTCACGCTTGTCCCAGGGATAGATGAAAATGCCGCCGCGGGTGAGGATGCGATGCACGTCGGCGACCATCGAGGCCACCCAGCGCATGTTGAAGTTCTTGCCGCGCGGCCCGGTCTCGCCGGCCAGCAGGTCGGCCACGTAGGCCTGCATCGGATCTTCCCAATGCCGCTGGTTGGACATGTTGATCGCGAACTCCTGCGTCTCCTCGGGAATCCGGATGTCGCTGCGGGTGAGCACGAACGCGCCCTGCTCGCGATCCAGGGTAAAGGCATGGGTGCCGTTGCCCACGGTCAGCACCAGCAGGGTGCTGGGCCCGTAGATGCAGTAGCCGGCCGCCACCTGGTCGGTGCCCGGCTGCAGGAAGTGCTCGTCGCGCGGTTCGCCGGCATTCTCCGGGGCCTTGAGCACCGAGAAGATGGTGCCCACCGAGACGTTGACGTCGATGTTGCTGCTGCCATCCAGCGGATCAAACAGCAGCAGGTAGTTGCCGCGCGGGTAGGCGTCTGGGATCGGCGTGCAGTGCTCCATTTCCTCCGAAGCGCAGGCCGCCAGGTGCCCACCCCAGGCGTTGGCCTCCAGCAGGATCTCGTTGGACAGCACGTCCAGCTTCTTCTGCGCCTCGCCCTGCACGTTGATGCTGCTGCCGCCGGCGCCGCTGACCGCATCGCCCAGCACATCGCCCAAGGCACCCTTGGCGACCGCCACCGAAATCCGCTTGCAGGCGCGCGCCACCACTTCGATCAGCAGCCGCAGCTGCGGATTGATATGGCCCTCGCGCTGGGCCTCGATCAAAAAACGGGTCAGGGAGGTGTCGGACATGGCAGGCAAGGTCCTCGGCGGCGGATGGAGGGCTATTGTCGCCTTTCCCGCCGGCAAAAGCCTCCGGGGCCCGCAGGCCCTGCCGCTACAATGGCCGGATGAGCATCGTCATCCCCCTGCCCGAACCGGTCATGCCGCGCCCCGCTGGCGACCCGCCGGGCCAGCGCCGCGACATTGAGCGGCTCGGCCGGCGCCTGCGCCATCAGGCCGGCCGGGCGATCGCCGACTTCGGCATGATCGAAGACGGTGACCGGGTGATGGTGTGCCTGTCCGGCGGCAAGGACAGCTACACCCTGCTGCACATCCTGCTGCAGCTGCAGAAGAAAGCGCCGGTGGATTTCTCGATCATCGCGGTCAACCTGGACCAGAAGCAGCCGGGCTTTCCGGAGCACGTCCTGCCGGACTACCTGCGCTCGCTGGGGGTGGATTTCCACATCATCGAGCAGGACACCTATTCGGTGGTGTCGCGAGTGGTGCCCGAGGGCAAGACCATGTGCTCGCTGTGCTCCCGGCTGCGCCGCGGCGCCCTGTACACCTGGGCCGCGGAGAACGGGATCACCAGGATCGCACTCGGCCATCACCGCGAAGACATGGTGGCCACATTCTTCCTCAACCTGTTTTTCCACGCCAAACTGAGCGGCATGCCGCCCAAGCTGCTGTCCGACGATGGCCGCCACGTGGTGATCCGGCCGCTGGCGTACGCGGCCGAAACGGACATTGCCGAGTATGCGCGCCTGAATGAATTCCCGATCATCCCCTGCAACCTGTGCGGCTCGCAGGAGAACCTGCAGCGCAAGCAGGTGCAGCGGATGATGGCCGAATGGGAGCTCCAAACCCCCGGGCGGATCGAGACCATCGCCCGCGCCCTGGCCGACATCCGCCCCTCGCAGCTGGCCGATCCGAAACTGTTCGATTTCCTGGGTCTCACCCCCGGCGACACCAACCCGGTCTGATATCCCCCTCATCCGCCGCCCCGCTGCGCCCACCCGGCGCGCGGTCGCCGGCGGATTCTCCCGACAACTGCCCAACACGGTCCCTCAATGTTCTTTCGCAATCTCACCCTGTTCCGTTTCTCTCCCTCCCTCGACCTGTCGCACCTCGACGAAGGGCTGGCTGAAACCACGCTCAAGCCGGTCGGCCCGCTGGAGCTGTCCTCGCGCGGCTTCATCTCCCCCTTCGGTCGCAACGCCGAAGCCCTCTCACACCGCATCGGTGATGCGCTGTGGCTGACCGTGGGCAACGAAGACCGGCTGCTGCCGGGCGCCGTGGTCAACGACCTGCTGGCCCAGAAGCTGGCCGAAATAGAGGAGAAAGAGGGCCGTAAGCCCGGCAGCCGCCTGCGCAAGCAGATGAAGGACGATCTGGTGCAGGAACTGCTGCCACGCGCCTTCGTGCGCCCCGGGCGCACCGACGCGCTGCTGGATCTGGAACACGGGGTCTGCGTGATCGATACCTCCAGCCGCAAGAGCGCCGAAACTGTGGTCTCGGAGATCCGCCGCGCCCTCGGCAGCTTCCCGGCCCTGCCGCTCAATGCCGAAGTCTCGCCGCGCGCGGTGCTGACCGGCTGGATCGCCGGCGAGCCACTGCCCGAGGGCCTGTCGCTGGGCGAGGAATGCGAACTCAAGGACGCCGACGACCACGGCGCGATTGTGCGCTGCCAGCGCCAGGAACTGCAGTCCGACGAGATCACCCGGCACCTGGAGTCGGGCAAGCAGGTCACCAAGCTGGCCCTCACCCTGGACGACCATGTTTCGTTCGTGCTCGGCGAAGACCTGGTGATCCGCAAGTGGAAGTTCCTGGAAGGCGCCGTGGACCAGCTGGAAGCCAGCGATCCGGACGACATCCGCGCCGAACTCGACGCCCGCTTTGCCCTGATGAGCGGCGAATTCCGGCGCCTGTTTTCGATCCTGGAGCCGGCGCTCAAGCTCTCCAGGGCCGACGCGGGCTGAACCCAATGATTTGACCCGCCGGCTGCGCGGTGATAGTGCTGCAGGACCACAAACGACAGGGACACAGTCATGCTTACCAACCTGATGATCGCCTCGCTGATGGCTGGCAGTGGCGCCGTCTGCGTGGATGATCTGCAATCCACCAGGGCAACCGATGTCCAGCCAGTGGAGATCAGCGCCAGCCGCGCAGGCGTTGCCTCGGGTCACGCGAGTGAAGTGGAGGTTCTGGCCACAGTTGGAGCGGACGGCCGGATTGCACGGATCGCGATCCTCGATGAAACCGCCTCAGCTACTGTTATCTCCGCCGTGGAGCGGGCCTCATCCGCGTGGCGCTTCGATCCCGCCCGCGCCTGTGGCCAAGCGGTTGCCCAGGATGTCCAGTTCTCCGTTCCGGTAACGGCGACCCGTTTTTCCCGCCTTCGCGCGCCGCGGGCAGTTGGCCCCGAAATGAGTGCTTCAAACGCATCCTACGGTGGCGGCAAGACCCGACGCCTTCCGCACGAAAGCTTCTGACTCCCTGACAGCCGGACCGGCGCTTCCGCGCAGGCCTGGCGCGTATCATCCTGCCGATGGCGCTTTTATCCGGTCGCAGGTCCGCTGCGCGCCCGCGCAGGATCGAACGTGACGTCATGCAGGTGCCGCTGGACGACGGCGGCGGCATCGAGATCCTGCGGGTGCGCGATCCGCGCGCACGCCGCATCCGCCTGAGCGTTGGTGACCGCGGCGCACGGCTGACCCTGCCACTGCGCGCCAGCCTGGCTGCAGGCGAGCGTTTTGTCCTCGAGCACCGCGACTGGCTGCTGGAGCAGCTCGACAGGCGGACCGCGGTGGACACCAGCCCCCTGGTCCCGGGCCAGGATGCCGGGCTGCCGCTGCGGGGAGATTTGCTGCCGCTGCGCTGGCAGACCGCCCGCTATACCCGGCTGCTACAGGACGACGGCGGCCTGGTCATGCAATACCCGGCCAGCGCCGGTCCAGCTGCAATCTCCCGTGCCCTGCGTGACTTCTACGAAGCCGAGGCCCGGGCCGACATCGGTCGCTGGCTACCGCGCTACCTGCCCGGCCTTCCCGCTGCGCCGAGCCGGATCCGCCTGCGGCAGATGTCCTCGCAGTGGGGGTCGCTGGCACCGGGCGGGGCCATGTCGCTGGATCTGTCATTGGTGCTGGGGGAACCGGCGGCGTTCGAATACGTGCTGGTCCACGAGCTGTGTCACCTGATACAGGCCAACCATTCGCCCGCGTTCTGGCATGAGGTGGAAGTCCGCTGCCCGGACTGGCGCCGGCACCGGGATTACTTCCGCGCCGAGGGGGCGCGGCTGAAGGGCACCCTGCGCGCGCTCCTACGACGGGGTGGATGCAATCAGTGCGTGAGGAAGTCGCCGATGGCGGCGGCCACTTCGACCGGCTGCTCCATGTGCAGATGGTGGCCGCCGGCGATCACCACCAGCTCACCCTGCGGCAGCAGCCGGGCGCGACGGCTGCGGTCGGGTTCGGGCAGGTAGGGCTGGGGGGGATCGGCATAGATCACCCTGGTGGGACAGGCAATGCCGGCAATCAGGTCGTCAACCTGCTCCGGCGTCATCCGCACCATGGTCGGCAGGGTCAGGCGCGGATCGCTGCTCCAGCTGAAGCCGCCTTCTACTTCCTTCAGACCACGTTCGACCAGCAAGCGCGCACTGCCCTCGCCGAGCGCGTTGGTCGCCATCCGCGCACGTATCGCCGGGCAAGGATCTGCGAACACGCGCAGCTGCTTGTCGTTCAACTTGCGGCGGGCTGCCACGGCTTCGCGCAGCCGCTCGGCAGTCCGCCCGGCCGGCTCCGGCAGCGCGCCCAGGGCCTCGATGGCCACCAGTCGCTCCACCCGCTCCGGACAGCCAGCTGCCACCATGCTGGCGATGCCTGCCCCCATGGAGTGGCCGAGCAGGGAAAACGTATCCCAGCCCAGCGCATCGGCGATCTCCAGCACCGTGTTCACCGCGCCGGCGAACGAATAGTCCGCCCCCGGGCCCAAATGGAAGCTGCGGCCGTGGCCGGGCAGGTCCGGCGCCACCAGGTCCACGCCTTCAAGATGCGTGGCGAGCGGCACAAAGCTGGCGGCGTTGTCGAGCCAGCCGTGCAGGGCCAGCACGCGCCGCGTCCCGGGCGTACCCGAGCGCAGGCCGGCAATGGTCCCGCCCGAGATCGGCAGGGAAACAGCGTCCATCAGGACATCAGGCCCAGGCGGCCAGTTCACGCCGCGCCAGGTCGGCCAACACGCCAGCGTGGACCGGCGAGTCGTTCAGGCACGGAACGTAGTGCAGTTCCTCGCCGCCGTGCTCGCGGAACAGCTCGGCATTCTCGATCGAGATCTCCTCCAGGGTTTCCAGACAATCGACCGCAAACCCGGGGCAGACCACGTCGATGCGCTTCACCCCGTCGCGCGCCAGCTGTTCAATGGTGCCGGCCGTATACGGCTGCAGCCACTGTTCGCGCCCGAAGCGCGACTGGAACGTCATGATGGCCTCGCCCTCCGGCAGGTCAAGCGCCGCGGCGATGGCCCCGGTGCCCGCCTCGCAGTGGCGGTGGTAGGGGTCGCCCTGATCCACCAGCCGCTGCGGAATGCCGTGGTAGGAAAACAACAGCCGCTCGCCCTTGCCGTGCTGTTCCCGGTAGTCGCGGATGCTGTCGGCAACGGCCTGCACCCACTGCGGATCGTCGTGGTAATCATGCACCACCCGCACCGCATCACCACCGACGCGATTGGCCACGTCTTCCACCGAGGCGGTGGTGGTGGTCGAGTACTGCGGATACAGCGGCAGGACGAGGATCCGGCGCGCACCCTGCGCCCGCAGGCGCTCGATGGCGCGGGTCAGCGACGGCTTCTGGTAGCGCATGGCCCAATCCACCCGCACATCCGGCATGGAGACGGCGACCGCCTCGGCCAGGCGCCTGGTGTAGACCGCCAGCGGCGAGCCCTCGTCCATCCAGATCCCGGCATACAGCTTGGCCACCCGCGGCGAACGGAACGGCAGCACGATCAGGTACAGGATCGGATACCAGAGCCAGCGGGTCAGCTGGACCACGCGCCGGTCGCTGAGGAATTCGCCCAGATAACGGCGCACGGCACCGGCCGTCGGCGCGTCCGGTGTACCCAGATTGACCAGGAGCAGGGCATCATGCCCTCTGGATGGAGCAGTTTGCGCAGCGGCGGCGGCCGACTGGGACGGATGAGCTTGATTTGTCATCGGTATAGGATGACAGGCAGCCGCACCACCTGTCAGCGCCCCGGCTGCGACAGTCGGTTCCGCCGGCAAGGCTCATTGCCGATTCATGCCACCACCCCTAGCCTGAACTTGCACCGCCTGGTGCGGTCTTTCCCGTATCCCGCCGAATCTCCGGAGTCTCCCGATGCCCGTGTCCCGCCGTCCCAGCCTGCGCCTGCTGCTGCCCGTCGCCCTTGCCGCATCGTTGGCGGTCACTACCGTAGCCAGCGCCGGCCAGAAGGAAGATGTGCGCGCGCACAACGCGGTCAGGGTGCTGGCCGAGATCCAGGAGATCCCTGAAAGCGCCATTCCCAACAAGCTGCTCGATGAGGCCCGTGCCATCGTGGTGGTTCCCGACACCATCAAGGCCGGGCTGGTGATCGGCGGCCGCCGCGGTCACGGGTTGATGTCGGTCAAGACCGCCGATGACACCTGGTCGCAGCCTGTCTTCGTAACCCTGACCGGGGGCAGCATCGGCCTGCAGGCGGGGGTGCAGTCCGCCGACGTGGTGATGGTGTTCCGCAACGACCGCAGCCTGGACAGCATCGTCAACGGCAAGCTGACCCTGGGTGCCGATGTCGGCGTGGCTGCTGGGCCGCTCGGCCGCAACGCGTCCACCGCCACCGATGGCCAGCTCAAGGCCGAAATCTGGTCGTGGTCACGCGCTCGCGGCCTGTTCGCCGGGGTGGCGCTGGACGGCGCGGTGCTGAGCATCAATGACCGGGCCAACCAGGCCGTTTACGGCCGCGGCACCACGCCAAGGATGATTTTCGAAGGCCGCGTGCAGAACCCGCCCTCCAACGCGGTGGTGGACTTCCGCGACCGCCTGGAGGAAGCCACCGCCGTGGCCCGCGCCGAGCGCGGCACCGAGACCAGCGCGCCGACCAACGTTCCGTCCAACGCCGCCGCTGCAGCCCAGGCTCCGGCTGCTGCGAACACAGGCGCGGAAAGCCTGCCCCTGCCACTGCCGGACGCCGAGGCCCAGCCGCAGCCGTTCGAACCGGTGCCCGAAGGCGAGATCCGCAGCGAACCGCTCGACGACGGCATCTGATCTGAATCTGGCCCCCGTACGGCCCGCGCCAAAAGCCGGGTGGCTGCGGTATCCTGACCCCTCCGATCACTCTGGAATTTCGACCACAGCTTATGGGCACTTTCAGCATCTGGCATTGGATCATCGTGCTGGTGGTCGTGCTTCTCGTTTTCGGCACCAAGCGCCTGCGCGGCGCGGGCCGTGACCTGGGCGAGGCGATCAAGGGCTTCAAGAAGGGCATGCACGACGCGGACGACGATACGCCGCCGGCCAAGCTCGAGGACCAGCAGCGGGAGACCGACTCCCAGCGGGACGCGCAGCAGAAAGAAAGCACGCGGCGCTGACGCCGCGGACGCGGCGGCTGCGACATGTTTGATATTGGATTCTCCGAGCTCGTCGTCATTGCGCTTGTCGCCTTGATCGTGCTCGGCCCCGAACGCCTGCCCAAGGCCGCGCGGTTTGCCGGCCTGTGGATCCGTCGCGCGCGCGCCCAGTGGTACTCGGTGCGCAGCGAGCTGGAGCGCGAGTTGGCCGCCGATGAACTCAAGCGCAGCCTTGAGGATGCCAAGCAGGCCGTGCAAAGCACGGAAGAATCCATGCGCACCGCGGGCCAGGACCTGCGTCGCGAGCTGGGCACGATCGAAGACTCCGTCCGCGATACCGCCCGCGACGCCGGCGACGCGCTCAAGCCACCGGTAACCCCGGCGGCCAACGGGGACGAAGCGGACACCGGCCAGCCCAGGGCCCTGCCGGAACGCGCCGGGCCGGAGGCAGACGATGACCAGCAACGCTGAGGGCGCGTCCGAATCCACCCTGGTCGATCACCTGATCGAACTGCGCTCGCGCCTGCTGCGCGCGGTGACCGGGCTGATGCTGGTGTTCCTTGGGCTGCTGCCGTTCGCCAACCGGCTCTACGCCTGGCTGGCCCAGCCGCTGCTGGACAAGCTGCCAGAAGGCGCCCACCTGATCGCAGTCGAAGTGGCCTCGCCGTTCTTCGCCCCGCTCAAGCTGGCCTTCTTCATCGCCCTGGTCGCCACCATGCCGTGGCTGCTGTACCAGCTGTGGGCATTCGTGGCGCCGGGCCTGTACAAGCGCGAGAAGAAGCTGGCGATGCCGCTGCTGGTCTCGGCGGTGACCCTGTTCTACGCCGGCTGCGCGTTCTCGTTCTACCTGGTGCTGCCGGTGGTGTTCACCTTCCTCACCGCGGTGACCCCGGAAGGCGTGTCGATGATGACCGACATCCACGCCTACCTGAATTTCGTGATGGTGATCTTCCTGGCGTTCGGGCTCAGCTTCCAGATGCCGGTGGCGCTGGTGATCTTGACCCTGCTCGGATGGGTCACCCCCGACCAGCTGCGCGAATGGCGCGGCTACGCGATCGTCGGCGTGTTCATCCTGGCCGCGGTGGTGACCCCGCCGGATGTGATCTCGCAGCTGATGCTGGCGATCCCGATGATCCTGCTGTACGAGGCTGGCATCATCGCCTCGCGCATCCTGGGGCCCAAGCGGCAGCGGGACGCCGGCGACGAAGCCGGTCGCCCGACGCCTTGAGCCCCCGCGGCGGCCAAGCCGCGGGACCTGTTGTCAGAGTTCAATACCGGTAGCCGGCGGCGGCGTTGCGCCAGCGGTTGCCTGGCCTCCGAGCAGCTGGCGCCAGGCGTGATAGACCGCGCCCATCAATACCGGCATCAGCACCGTCATCATCAGCAGCTGCGCGCCGATGGCGGCGGCCACCTCGCCACCGAAGATGCCCAGGATCATGCCCACGATCTGGGCGCCGATCAGGATGGCCACGGCCACGATCAGCATCAGCACGACGAACACGAGGAAGGCGCCAATGTTGGCCATGCAGGCCTGGAAGCTGCGCTTCATTGCCGCGAACGGCCGTGCACCTTCAAACATCACCTGGGCCGGGAACAGGAAGGTGAAGGTGTAGGCCACGACGCCGATCACGATCGCGCCGAGGAACCAGAGCGCAAACCGGCCCATCGGGAAACCTTCGAACAGGGCCGGATCGGGGTTCTGGCCCTGGGCCTGCTCCATCGCCACCATCATGTTCTGCAGCGCTGTGGGGCCAACCATCACCGCCAGCAGCACGATGGCCGCCAGGCCACCCAGCATCTGCGGGATCAGCTGCGCCACCAGCGACGCCGCCTTGCCTTCGCGGAACGCCTGCAACAGGTGCGACGGACTTGCCTCGCGGCCCTGGTCCACTTCGCGCACCGCGTAGACCAGCCCGCCCAGCATGATCGGCGTGAGCAGCACCAGCACCAGCTGCGCCAGCATCGACAGCAGCGGCCCCGCGCCCATGAACAGCAGCGGCAGCACCGACACGATCCCGAACACCAGGCCCACCAGGCCCAGCGCCAGCGGCGCCTTCTTCAACAGGCCGAAGCCGCCCAGCAGCCACTCCGCGCCCGCACCCGCTTTCACCCTGTTGCCATTACCCATTGATCCGGCCCGTCAATCCGTGTGTGAGGGCGCAAGTGTAGTACGCGCAAGTTGCGCGAACCTGCGCAGCACCCCGCGCGCCACCGGCGCGGCACGCACGGCCTTGAGCAGGGCCTCCGGATCAGCGCCTCCGCTGCGCAGCACATGCGCACGGGCGCGGATGTAGCCGCGCATGTGGGTCACGCTGAACTCGGGGTGGAACTGCACGCCCCACACCGCCTTGCCCCAGCGGAAAGCGTGCAGCGGATCGTGCCCGGTCTGCGCCAGCAGCACCGCGCCTTCCGGCAGCCGGCGCGCGACCTGCACGTGGGTCATATGGGCCGGGAAGCGGGAAGGCAGCCCGGAGAACAGCGGATCCTCAGCCGCCGCTTCCAGCAGCTCGACCTCGAAAGTACCCATCCGCCGTCCCTCCGGGTTGTCGCCCACCTCGCCGCCCAGCGCATGGGCGAGCAGCTGATGGCCGTAGCAGATGCCAAGCATCGGAACGTCCGCTTCGGCCGCCGCGCGCAGCCAGCCGGCGCAGCGCTCGCTCCACTCCAGGCGCTCGGTGACCATCGCGGCCGAGCCGCTGATGATCACCCCGGAAAACCTGTCGTGCGGTGGCAGGGATTCGCCGGACTCCACGTCGACCACTGCCACCTCCCCGGCCTGCAGACCCGCGGCCACGCGGATCCAGTGGGCGAAATCGCCTTGGCGGCGCAGTGATTCCACCGGACGACCGGCAGCGATGATGAGCAACGGAAGGGGAGCAACGGACATCGCGGACATTCCAGGGCAGAAGGTGGGAAGGAGCCAGCGACGATACCGCACCGACGCCACCCCCTTGCAGATGCAGCCCCTTGTAGATGCAGCCCCGTCCGCTTGCTGCCAACATGGCCGCCCGCCCGATTCCTGGACCCGAGATGCCCGCAGCCGCAGCCCGTTCCCATGCGATCAACTGGATCGCCGCCTGCCTGCTGGCGCTGGTTTGCTTCACCGCGCCGATCGCAAAGGCCGCCGCGCCCGATGCCGCCGCCTACCAGCGTTCGCTGGAACTGCCGGAGCAATGGCAGCACCTCACCCGCGGCATCGCCGGGCCGGTCAGCTGGATCGATGACAGCCGTTACCGCTACCGACGCACGGTGGAGGGCGGGTTCGAATTCCTGCTGCGCCATGTGGACGGGACGGATGCACGGCCCGCCTTCGACCACGCCGGGCTTGCCCGGGCGCTGGGCGAGGCGCTCGATCAACCGTATGACGCGCGGCGGCTGCCGTTTGGCGATTACGAATTCATCGACGGCGAGGCCGCGATCCGCTTCCGCGCCACGGACCACGCCATGCCCCAGTGGATGCGCTGCGAGCTGGGCGCCGCGATGACTTGCACCGCGACGGCACGCGAGTCCGGCAAGCGCCGCCCACGCGCCTTCGGGGTGGTGCGTGACCTTTCGGTGCCGGCGGACGACACGCCCCACCCCTCGCCGGATGGGAACTTCGAGGCATTCGTGCAGGACGGCAACGTGGCCCTGCGCATCCGTGCCGACGGCAGCGTGCGCCTGCTCACCTCCGATGGCGCGGCGGATGATTTTTACGATGCGGAAACCATCGCCTGGTCACCCGACTCCAGCCGCTTCGCCCTGTACCGGGTGCGGCCCGGCCATCAGCGCCTGGTCACCCGGGTGGAGAGTTCGCCCCGCGACCAGCTGCAGCCGAAGGTGCATACCCAGCTCTATCCCAAGCCCGGCGACGCGGTGGATATCGAGCGGCCGGTGATTTTCGAAATTGCCACGGGCCGGCGCATCGAAGTGCCAACAGCCCTGTTCGCCAACCCGTTCCGGCTGTCCCCGCTGGCCTTTCGCGCCGACGGCCGCAGCCTGGCATTCCGCTTCGTCGAGCGCGGCCACCAGCGGGTCCGGCTGATCGAAGTCGATGCCCATAGCGGGTCAGCGCGCACCGTGGCCGAGGAACAGGCCGATACCTTCGTCAACGACTGGTGGCACCGCAGCTTCTTCCACGACGTGGGCGGACGCGGCGCGCAGATCGTGTGGATGTCCGAGCGCGACGGCTGGAATCACCTGTACATGATCGACGGGGCCAGTGGACAGGCACGGCAGCTCACCCGTGGCGAATGGGTGGTGCGCGAGGTGCTGCGGGTGGACGAGGAGCGGCGCGAGATCTGGTTTGCCGGCAACGGCCGCGAGCCGGGCGACCCGTACCTGCGCCACGTGTACCGGATCGACTTCGACGGAGCCAACCTCACCCACATGACCCCGGCCCACGGCTGGCACGAGACCAGCCTGTCGCCCGACGGGCGCTACTACGTGGACACCTGGTCGCGGCTGGACCAGCCGGACGTGACCGAGCTGCGTGATGCACGCGACGGCAGCCTGCTGGCCCGGATCGAGGAGGGTGATGCCAGCGCACTGCTCTCCGCCGGCTATCGCCCGCCGGAGACTTTCGTTGCCCCGGGTCGTGATGGCCACACGCAGATCTGGGGCCTGGTGGTTCGCCTACCGATTACGACTCCGGCCGCAGCTATCCGGTGATCGAGAACATCTACGCCGGCCCGCACAACGCCTCGGTACAGAAGAAGTTCTGGCCCTACGATCCGCAGTCGAGCAACGAGCGGCTGGTGCGTGCGCAGGCGCTGGCGGACCTGGGCTTCATCGTGGTGCAGATCGACGGCATGGGCACCATGTACCGGTCCAAGGCTTTCCATGACGTGGCCTGGAAGAACCTGCAGGACGGCGGCTTCCCCGACCGCATCGCCTGGCACAGGGCATTGGCTGCCAGGGACCCGTCCTATGACATCAGTCGCGGCGTAGGCATTTACGGCGCGTCCGCCGGTGCCCAGAACGCGCTGCATGCGCTGCTGTTCCATCCCGGGTTCTACACCGTCGCCGTGGCCTACAACGGCTGCTACGACAACCGCATGGACAAGATCAGCTGGAACGAGCAGTGGATGGGCTGGCCGGTGGACGACAGCTATGCGCGCGCCTCGGGCGTGGACAACGCCCACCTGCTGCAGGGCCGGCTGCTGCTGGTGGTCGGCGAGCAGGATGCCAACGTCGACCCCGCCTCCACCTACCAGGTGGCCGATGCGCTGATCCGCGCCGGCAAGGATTTCGACCTGGTCACCATGCCCGGCGCCGGCCACGGCGTGGGCCGCTCCGAGGAGCCGGTGAACTGGCTGCAGCGGCGCAAGTTCGACTTCTTCGTTCGCCACCTGCTTGGCCAGCCCACTCCCGACTGGAACCGTCCGCGCGCTGTTGGTCCTCTGCCTGCGGATCCACTGTAGGAGCGCGCCACGCGCGCGAAACCGCGTGACACTTCCTATGGGCCGGGGCTTCGGTAATCGCGTGGTTGCCGGAGCCACGCAGTGCCGCCGGTATTCACGCGGCTTCGCGCGCATGGCGCGCTCCTACGGGGCAGGGTCCATCGCCGGAACGAAAGCCGGGACACGATTCGTTTCCGGAGTGAATGCCCGCGGGGCGGTTCATCCCGAGGCGAAAGCGGGGCGCGCCCTATTTCCGGGCGGAAGCATGGGAGCGGTTCATTCCCGCGGCGGGAGGACGGTTAGGACCTCTTCGACCGTGGTCAGACCCTGGGCGACCTTGGCGGCGCCGGCCAGGCGCAGGGTGCGGAGGCCGCCGGCGCGGGCCGCGCGTGAGAACCCGGCCAGCTCCATGTCCGGCCGGATCAGCGCGCGCAGGGCCGGGGTGAGCGGCATCAGTTCGTACAGCCCCACCCGACCCATGTAGCCGGTCTTGCGGCACTCCAGGCAGCCGACCGGGCCCATGGTTTCGCCCTCCGGCACCGGCTCGTCCGGGCCGAGCAGCGCATCCCAGCCGCCCGTCTTCACCGCGCGCGGCTGCTTGCAATGCGGGCACAGGGTGCGCACCAGGCGCTGGGCCAGCACGCCGGTGAGGGTGGAGGCGATCAGGTAGTGCGGCAGACCCAGGTCGAGCAGGCGGGTCACCGCCGAGGGCGCGTCGTTGGTGTGCAGGGTCGAGAGCACCAGGTGGCCGGTAAGCGAGGCCTGCACGCCCATCTGCGCGGTATCCAGGTCGCGAATCTCGCCGATCATGATGATGTCCGGATCCTGGCGCAGCAGGGTGCGCACGCCTTGGGCGAAGCCGAAATCGATGCCGTGGTGCACCTGGCTCTGGTTGAGCTCGGGGGCCACCATCTCGATCGGGTCCTCCACCGTGCACACGTTCACCTGCGGTGTAGCCAGGGTGCGCAAGGTCGAATACAGCGTGGTGGTCTTGCCCGATCCGGTCGGCCCGGTGACCAGGATGATCCCGTGCGGCTGCTCCACCAGCGCGTTCCACGTCGCCGCCTCGCCGGCGTCGAAACCAAGCTGGGAGATCGGCTTGAACGCCGTGTCCGGGTCGAAAATGCGCATCACGCACTTTTCGCCGAACGCGGTGGGCATGGTCGACAGCCGCATCTCCACCTCGCGTCCGCCCGGCGAGCGGGTCTTGAGACGCCCATCCTGCGGGCGCCGGCGCTCGGCCAGGTCCATGCGCCCGAGCACCTTGATCCGGCTGACCACCGCGGTCATCACCGGCGGCGGCATCTCGAACACCTTGTGCAGTACCCCATCGATGCGGAAACGCACCCCGCCCACGTCGCGCCGCGGCTCCAGGTGGATGTCGGAGGCGCGCTGCTCGTAGGCGTACTGCAGCAGCCAGTCGACGATGTTGACGATGTGGTGGTCGTCGGCGTTGACGTCACCCGCGCGGCCCAGCTCCACCAGCTGCTCGAAGCTGGGCGCATGGCCTTCGCCATCGGCATCGCGGTGATCGCGCGCACCGCGGATCGAACGGGTGACGCCGTAGAACTCCATCGTGTAGCGGTGCAGGTCCAGCGGGCTGGCCACCACCAGGTCGATCTCGCGCCGCAGCAGCCGGGCCACGTCGGGCAGCCAGTCCAGCGCCAGCGGCTCGCTGGTGGCGATCAGCACGCGATCCGGCGCCACCTCCAGCGGCAGGATCCGGTGGCGGCGGGCGTAGGCATGGGAAACGACATCGGTGACCCCGGCCACGTCCAGCCGGGTCGGATCGATCCGCCGGTAAGGGTGGCCGGTTTCTTCCGCCAGCCACTCGGTGAGCTGCTCCAGGCCCAGTTCGGCACCAGGCCTCGGTACGAAAGCCAGCTTGAGGTTGGCCAGGAACACCAGCGGATGCACCGCATCGTTGGCCCGCCCCTGGCGGGCGGAGACCTTGGCCCGCTCGGCGTCGACAGGCGAGATCGCGCCATCGGCCAGCAGCGCGTCCACCACCGCAGCCAGCTCCAGCCGGCCCGAAGGCAGCCGCGCGGGACGGAGCGGAACGCGGCTTGGGCGGGGTTCTTTCAAGGCGTCCTCTCGCGGATTGCGGCTGGGCCGGGGTGGGCTCGCCGCTATACTAGCGCGCCCCGTATTGCGAGCCTTCCGGATGAGCGGCCCGACTTTCCAGGACTTGATCCAGCGCCTCAATGCCTACTGGGCCGGACACGGCTGCGTGCTGATCCAGCCGCTGGACCTGGAGGTGGGCGCCGGCACGTTCCACCCGTCCACGTTCCTGCGCGCGATCGGCCCCGAGCCGTGGAACGCCGCCTACGTGCAGCCGTGCCGCCGGCCCACCGACGGCCGCTACGGCGAGAACCCCAACCGCCTGCAGCGCTATTACCAGTACCAGGTGGTGATGAAGCCCAGCCCCGACAACATCGTGGAGCTGTACTTCCAGTCGCTGAAGGAGCTGGGCGTGGACCCGAAGGTGCACGACCTGCGCCTGGTCGAGGACAACTGGGAATCGCCGACGCTTGGCGCCTGGGGCCTGGGCTGGGAGGTCTGGCTCAACGGCATGGAGGTGACCCAGTTCACCTGGTTCCAGCAGGCCGGCGGTCTGGAGTGCCGGCCGGTGATGGGCGAGATCACCTACGGTCTGGAGCGCCTGTGCATGTACCTGCAGGGCGTGGACGACGTGTTCGACCTCATCTGGACCCACGGCCCCGACGGCACCCCGGTCACCTACCGCGATGTTTACCACCAGAACGAGGTGGAGCAGAGCACCTACAACTTCGAGCATGCCGACGTGGCCGAACTCTTCCACCGCTTCGACGCCTGCGAGGCCGAAGCCCTCAAGCTGGCCGAACTGGGCCTGCCGCTGCCGGCCTATGAGCAGGTGATGAAAGCCAGCCACAGCTTCAACATGCTCGACGCGCGCCGCGCGATCAGCGTCACCGAGCGCCAGCGCTACATCCTGCGCGTGCGCCGGCTGTCGCAGACGGTCGCACAGGGTTATTACGCACAGCGCGAGAAGCTCGGCTTCCCGGCCCTGCGCCAAGTGGCAGGGGAGGTGGCGTGATGGCCAACAAGATGCAGCCGCTGCTGATCGAACTGGGCACCGAGGAACTTCCGGTGAAGGCGCTGCCCGGACTGGCGCAGGCGTTTTTTGACGGCGTGCTGGCCGCGCTGGACAAGCGCGGCATCGCGGTCGAACGCGGCGACGCCAAGCCGCTGTACACGCCGCGTCGCCTGGCCGTGCTGCTGCCGGGAGTAGCTCCCGAACAGCCGGAGCAGGCCTCCGAAGTGCTGGGGCCCTATCTCAACATCGCGCTGGACGCGGACGGCCAGCCGACCCGCGCCCTGCAGGGCTTCGCCACCAAGGCCGGCGTGGAATGGACCGCGCTGGAGCGCACCAGCGACGCCCGCGGCGAGCGCTTCGTGCACCGCTCGGTCAAGCCCGGGGCCAGCACCGCACAGCTGCTGCCGGAGATCCTGGCGGAAGCCATCGCGGCCATCCCCATCCCCAAGCCGATGCGCTGGGGCGCGCATGAGCACGCCTTCGCCCGCCCGGTGCTGTGGCTGGTGGCCCTGCACGGCAGCGACGTCGTCGATTGCGAAGCCTTTGGCGTGCGCGCCGGCCGCGAAAGCCGCGGCCACCGGTTCATGCACGAAGGCCCGGTGCTGATCATCCGGCCGGATGCCTATGTCGACACCCTGCGCGCCGCGAGCGTGCTGGTGGACGCGGACGAGCGCCGCACGCGCATCGTCGAGCAGGTCAACGCCGCCGCGCAGAGCGGCAGCGCGCGCATCGATCCGGACAACCTGGAGCAGGTGAACTGCCTGGTGGAATGGCCCAGTGCCATCGCCTGCTCGTTCGAATCCGGCTTCCTCGCGATACCGGCCGAGGCGCTGGTGGTGACCATGGAAGCCAACCAGAAGTTCTTCCCGGTGCTGGATGCCGACGGCCAGCTGACGGAGCGCTTCATCGGCATCGCCAACATCGAATCAACCGACGTGACCCAGGTACGCCAGGGCTACGAGCGGGTGATCCGGCCGCGCTTCGCCGATGCGCAGTTCTTCTTCGAGGAAGACCTCAAGCAGGGCCTGGGCGCGATGAACGCGGGCCTGGAATCGGTGACCTACCAGGCGAAGCTGGGCTCACTGGCCGCCAAGGTGGCGCGCGTGGGCGAACTGGCCCGCGCCATCGCCCCGCAGGCCGGCGTCAACCCCGACCTGGCCGCGCGCGCCGCCGGCCTGTCCAAGGCCGACCTGCAGTCGCGCCTGGTGGGCGAATTCCCCGAGCTCCAGGGCATCGCCGGGCGCTACTACGCCCAGCAGGATCCATCGCTGCAGGAGCTGTCCGATGCCGACCGAACCGCCCTTGCCGACGCCATCGACGCAGCCTACGCGCCGCGCCATTCCGGTGAGGCGATCGCGCCCTCGCCGCTGGGCCGCACGCTGGCAATCGCCGAGCGGCTGGATACCCTGGCCGGTGGCTTCGCCGCGGGCCTGAAGCCCACCGGCAACAAGGATCCCTTTGCCCTGCGCCGCAATGCGCTGGGACTGGCCCGCACGATCATCGAAAGCGGACTGCAGCTTGATCTGCACGCGCTGCTGGCCCGCGCCCACGCGCAGGCACTGGACGCCGCGTTCGTGGCTGCCGAAGCAGCGCTCGCTGACGCGAACACCGAAAAGGAGCAGGCCCAGGCCAACAAGCGCCTGGAGCAGGCCTCCACCGAACGCCAGGCGGATCCGGCTGGCGCGGTCGCGGAGCTGTACGACTTCATCCTCGAGCGCCTGCGCGGCTATTACGCCGACAAGGGCGTGCCGGTGCAGCACTTCAACGCGGTGGCAGCTTTGTGTCCGGGCTCGCTGCACGATTTCGACCGGCGCCTGTCAGCAATCGGCAGCTTTGCCGCCCTGCCCGAGGCCGAAGCGCTGGCCGCGGCCGACAAGCGCATCCGCAACATCCTGCGCAAGGCCGGCGACGACGTGCCGGCATCCGTGGATCCCGCGCTGCTGCAGGAGCCGGCCGAGCTGGCCCTGGCCGAAGCAGTGGACCAGACGTTCACTGACACCGATCAGCCCCTGGCCAATGGCGACTACGGCAAAGTGCTGGCGCGGCTGGCGCAGCTGCGCCCACAGGTGGATGCGTTCTTCGACGCGGTGATGGTCAACGCCGAGGATCCGGCTGTGCGCGGCAACCGCCTGGCACTGCTGCAACGGCTCGCCGACCGGCTCGGCAGCGTGGCGGTGATCGGCCAGCTATCGGGCTGAGCCGATCACGGTGGGCGCGTGCGCGGCACCGCCCACCCACCGCGGAACCCGGATGCGCATGGTGCAGCCCGGACCCGGGCCGTCGACCGACAGCTCGCCCCCCGAGGCCTCGATCATGTTCGCGGCCACTGCCAGTCCAAGGCCGGTGCCATGACCGCTGGCCTTGGTGGTGAAAAACGGTTCGAAGCAGCGCGCAACCACGTCAGCCCCCATGCCCGGCCCGGTGTCGCTGACCAGCACGTCGACAGACCCCGGCACCGCCGCTTCCAGCCCGATCCTTAGCCGGCCCCCGTCTTCCATCGCCTGTACCGCGTTGGCGGCCAGGTTCAACAGCACCAGCTCGAGCTGCGCACGATCCATCCGCACCGGCTGTGGCATCGCTGGCAGGTCCAGCTCCAGGGCAATTCCAGGCGGACACATCTGCTGCAGCATCGGCCGCGTGCGCGCCAGCATTTCCCCCAGATCAAACGCATCCAGCCGCGGCGGCTCGAGCCGGCTGAAATCCAGCAGCTGCCGACTGACCGCAGCCGCCCGGCGGGCGGCCGATTCGGCGCCCGCCAAGGCTTTCCGCAGTCCATCCACGTCGTCCAGCTGGGGCCCCTGTGCCGCATAGCCCATCACCAGGCCCAGCAGGTGGTTGAAGTCGTGCGCTATGCCGCTGGCCAGATGCCCGGCCACCTCCATCTTCTGCGCGTGCACGAGCTGTTCGCGCGCCCGGTCTTTTTCCCGCATTTCCAGCTGCAGCCGGTCGCGCGTGCGTGCGAGTTCAAGGTTGCGCTGCTGCTGGGCCTTGAGGCTGGTGCGCAGCCCGGCTACCGCCAGATCCAGCACCGCGGTGATGGCCAGGAGCACCACTACCATGTGCAACGCACGATCGCGGACCGTCTGGACCATGAAGGGCTCGAACAGATACAGGCCGGCGTCGCGCCACGCGCCGAGCAGGACCAGCAACGCGAGGCTGCCGGCGGCCAGCCACAGCGCGCGGCGGCTGAGTACCAGTCCGCCCACGAGGATCGGAAGCAGTTGGCCCAACTGCCCCCACAGCTGTGCCTGCAGACCCCAGCGCAGGTATCCATAGCCGACCAGCAACAGCGAGACGGCAACGAACAGCCCCGCCGCAAAGCGCAGATGGCCACGACGCAGCAGTACGAAACACGCCCACATCACCACCGTGTTCAGCAGCGCCGCCCCTATCAGGAGCGGATCCTGGCCGCTGCCACGCCACATGGAATTGAGCAGTAACAGCGGCTGGTAGATCCCCATGAACACCAGCAGCAGCTGCAGCATCGCAGCATGGTTGCGACCCACCGGGTCGACGATCGGCACCGCGCGCAGCCATTCCAGCGCACCGCGGGCCCAGCGCCACCACGTCGGGCGGAAAGCTTGCGGGTCCATCGTCGTTACTTTAGACGAGAACGCGCCGCCGTCGCGGACCCGGTCCAAACGGAGTGCGATACTCACCCGGAGTGAACAAGCGGCAGCGCCGCACCTGGAGATTTCACACATGGAACCGACCCGGAGCTGGTGGCTCACCCTGGTGGCAATCAGCGCCATGGCCTTTGCATCCACGACGCACGGCCAGAACGTCCCGCTCCACGATCCCTACGCAGCCCGGATCCAGCACTGCCTCAAGACCCGCCAGGAGGCTCCACACGAAGCGCTGCTGCTGGCCGACGCCCTGCTTGCCACCCTGCAGCTGCCGGACGGCCCGCGGCTGGGCGCGTTCCTGTGCAGGGCCGAAAGCCTGATGATGATCGGCGAGGGCGACGCGGCGCGCGCAGCCGTCGAGCAGGGCCTGCCGCTGGTCGACTCGCCCGGGGTCTCGGCGCAACAGCGGTTCGCCGCGATGATGAATTTCGGCGGCATGCTGCAGAGTCTGGGGCAGACCCGTCAGGCGCTGCAGCTCTTCGATCAGGCACTGGAGCTGGCAGGCCAGGATGGTTCTCCGCAGGAGCAGCTGGCCGCACTCCAGAGCATTGCGCTGACCCGTGCGGTGGGCATGAATGACAACGCGGGTGCGGAGCAGTATTTCCAGCGCGCACTTGCACTGCTGGAACGCCACCCGATGCCGCCCTCCATGGTTGAGCTGATGCTCCACTACAACTACGGCTACACCCTGCTGCTCGGGCAGCGCCACGACGAGGCGGAATCCGCGCTGGCGCGCGCGCTCGAGCTTGCGCCCGAATTGCCTGGGCAGGAGCAGCTTTACCATCGCATCCTCAGCCATCGCGGTGAAATCCAGCGCGCGCAGGGCAACGCGACTGGCGCGCTGGAACGCTTCGAGCGGGCCCATGCATGGCAGCGCGACAACAGCGATGCGCAGGGCGAAACCGTCACCCTCACCCGCCTGGCCCGCGTGCACCTGGACCTGGATGCCCCGGAGCAGGCGCTGCCGTACGCCGAGCGCGCACTGGAGCTGGCCGAGCGCGGCAACTACGTGGCCGAGACCCGGGCCGCGCTGGACACCCTGGTCGACGTCCACTCGGCGCTGGAGGACCACGCGCAGGTCATCGCTTTCACCAGCCGGGCGCTGGCGTTCGAGCGTGAATCGGCGCGCGTGGTGGACCTGGAGCGGCTTGCCGCACTGCAGGCACGGGCTGACGCGGCCCAGGCTGCGCGGTCCTCTTCGCCCCGCGCCAACGCGCTGCGCGACACCGCCATCGGGGTCCTGGCACTGCTGCTGGTCGTCGGCGCGGTCCTGCTGTTGCGCAGCCGGCGCCGGCAAAACCTGCTGGCCACGCAAAGCGCAGTGGACCCGCTGACCGGCCTGTACAACCGCCGCGAAGGCGTGCGGCTGATCGAGGCGCTGGCGCCACCGGCGGCGTCGGGCGAGGCCCGCCATGCGCTGCTCGTGGTGGACATCGACAGGTTCAAGGCGGTCAACGACAGCCACGGCCATGGGGCTGGTGATCGGGTCCTGGCACAGGTTGCCAGTCACCTGCAGGAAGCCTGCGACAGCGGCGACATCCTCGTCCGCTGGGGTGGCGAGGAATTCCTCGTGGTCCGCCCGCACTCTTCGCGCAAAGCAGCGTTCGCCTTCGCCGACCATCTTCGTCGGCGGATCGAAGGCCAGGCGTTCGAGCTGCCGGGGGGCCTGTCCCTGGCAGTCACCATCTCCATCGGCCTTGCACCGTCGCCGTTCTTCCCTGGCAAGGCCGGACCATGGCAGGAAGCCATCGGCATGGCCGACCGCGCCCTGTACGTGGCCAAGCACGCGGGCCGCAATGCCTGGGCCGGGGTCTGGGGGCTGGAAGAAGGCAGGGACGTCGACCTGTTCAGCGTGCGGGAGGATCCGCAACATGCACTGGCACAGGGCTGGATCGCGATCAGCGGGAACAAGCCCATGTCGTGGTCCCCGGCACCGGATGTGCCGACCCCGTGGAGCGGTGCACGTGCCGTTGCGGATCCTGGCAAGCGTGCCAGGCACGTTTCCTGAAAGTCCGCACGCATGCGCCACGGTCGCAGCCGGAGGCTGTTGTTAAGCCAACCTGGACGTCTGCTTGAGTATCCTGCGCGGATGCCAGGACGCACGCTCGCCCCCACCTTCGCCGCGCTTCTTCTATTCCTGTCCGGTGCGGCGCATGCGGTGGAAGTGGGTGAGGTGGTCATCCGCGGGCTGGATGAGGAAATGGCCGACAACGTGCGGGTGTCGCTGTCACTGAGCGATGCGCGCGGCGACGACGTGTCGATGCGCCGGTTGGCCTACCTCATCCGCGCCGCGGAAGCGGAAGCCCGCGAGGCGCTGGAGCCGTTCGGCTATTACTCCCCGGAGATCCAGGTCGAGCGTGAGCGCGTCAATGGCAGCTTCAACGTGACCGTGACCGTGGATCCGGGTGAGCCCGTACGGGTGCGCAACGCCGACGTGGCGATCATCGGCGCCGGCAACCGCGACCGTTACCTGGCGCAGGACCTGGCGGATTTCCTGCCCGCGCCCGGCTCGGTGTTCGACCACCGGCCCTACGAATCCAGCAAGGCGCGGATCAGCCGCCGCCTGGCCGAGCGCGGCTACTTCGACGCCGACTTCAGCGCCCGCCGGGTGGAGGTGACCCGGGCCGCACAGACGGCAGATATCGAACTGGTGTGGACCAGCGGCGAGCGCTACAACATGGGCCCGACCACCTTCACCCAGGCGCCGCGCCAGGTCATCAACGACGACCTGCTGGAACGGCTGGTCTATTGGGAAGAAGGCGGCTACTACCACCAGGGCCGGCTGGACCGGCTGCGCACCTCACTGCAGCGGCTGGATTATTTCGGCTCCATCGAGATCGAGCCGCGTCCCGACGACGCCGATGACGACCTGCGGGTGCCGGTGGACGTACGCCTGACCCCGGCGCCGCGAAAGATCCAGACCGCCGGCCTCAGCTACGGCACCGACAGCGGCGCCGGCTTCCGCCTGGGCGAGGAGCGGCGCTACGTGAACCGCCGTGGGCACAAGGCGCTGGCGCAGCTGGATTACGCGCAGAAGCGGAAAACGCTGACCCTGCAGTACCGCATTCCCGCCTTTGCCTGGTATGACGGCTGGTACACGGTCAGCCTGCAGGCGGCCGACGAGCAGACCCGCTACATCGATGCGCGCAAGGTCGAGCTGGTGGCCAGCCGCAATGGCCAGTACAACCGCAATCTCAACCTGGTGGCATCCGCCCACGTGCTGCGTGAGCGCTGGTCGTACGTGGACCAGGACAATCCCGACGTTCCCGCGGAATACCGCTACGCCACCTTCAGCTATCCGTCGCTGCGCGCCGAATACGTGGACGTCGACGACCAGCTGTTCCCGCGCCGCGGGATCGGCGGCAGCGTGGTGCTGCGCGGCGGACTTGAAGACGTGGGGTCGGATGCCAGTTTCGCCCAGATCCACGCCCGGGCCAGCTGGTACCGGGGCATCGGCGAACGCCATCGCCTGATCGTACGCGGCGAAGCCGGCCACACCTACACCGACGCGCTGGTGGACATGCCGCCGAGCCTGCGGTTCTACGCCGGCGGCGACCGCAGCATCCGCGGCTATGACTGGCGCGAGGTAGGGCCGCGCCTGGGTGACTACGCGGTGGGCGCCAAGCACGTGTTCACCGGCAGCGCGGAGTACGAGCACTACTTCCAGAGCGGATTCGGCTTTGCCGTATTCGCCGACAGCGGCAGCGCGTTCAACAACAGCCCGGACTGGCACACCGGCGTAGGCATGGGCGTGCGCTGGGCGTCCCCGGTCGGCCCGCTGCGGCTGGACATCGCCCGCGGGCTGGACGATCCCGACTCGCCCTTTACCCTGCACCTGGATATCGGCACCGCATTCTGAGCCATGGCACCCACACTGCGCCGCCGGATCGACCCCAACCTGAGCCCCGAGGAACGCGAGGCCCGGATCGCGGCCCTGCGCGAGCGACGCAAGGCGCGGCTGCGCTGGCTGGCGATCCGCTCCGGCATTGTCAGCCTGGTGCTGGCGGTGCTGGTCATGGCCCTGGCCTGGTGGCTGCTGCTGACGCTGGGCGGGCGCGACTTCCTGCTGTCGCAGATCACCGCGCGGCTGCCGGCCGGGACCACGCTTGAGTGGCGCCACGCCGAAGGCCCCGCCTCCGGCCCGCTGACCCTGCACGGACTGCGCTTCGTGCAGCTGAGCTGCCCGGATCGCGACGGCGAACCGGTGGCCTACGGCAACTGCGACGAGCACCGCAGGCTGGTGTTCACTGCGGAGCGGGCAATGATCGATCCGGCCGTCCTGCCCTTGCTGGGCCGCCTGCTGCGGCTGGATGTGCTGGAAGTGGAGGGCGCAGTGCTGTCGCTGCCGCCATCGGTGGAGGATGACGAGCCGTTCCAGCTGCCCTCCTGGCCGGATTCGCTGCCCGATATCGGCCCGCTGCCGCTGTCGCTGCAGGCCGACACGATCCGGGTGGACGACCTGCGGGTGATTGGCGCCGACGGCCCGCTGATCCATGTCCACCAGGTGCGCGGCGGGCTCAACGCCGGCGAGGGCCTGCTGGAGCTGGACAACGTGCTGGTGGACAGCGACCGTGGCCGGTTCACCGCCCACGGCAGCTACGCGCCGCGCGACAACTATCAGGTGGACCTGACCGCTGGCGCGGTGATGCCTGCCCCGGCCGGGCACACCCGCCCCAACTTCGGCCTGGTGGCACGCGGCGACGCCGGCCACCTGGACCTGGTGCTGACCGGCCATGCGCCCTCGCCGGTGCTGGCCACCCTGGCCCTGCGCGGCGGCGAGCGCCCGGACTGGCGCCTGCAGGCGCGCTCGGACGCGCTGGACCCGGCCCTGCTCGCCGGTGGCGAGCCCGGCACCCCCGTTGCCTTCGATCTTGTGGCCGACGGACAGGACGGAGCGATGGTGCTGGAAGGCAGCATCAGCCAGGGGGACTTCAGCGCCACCGTATTGCCCTCCACCGTCAGCCTGCACGATGAAGTGCTGGAGGTTGACCCGCTGGTGGTCGAACTGCTCGAAGGCCGGGTCACGGTGGCCGGCCGGGCGGACTTCAGCGGCGACGACGGTCCCAGCGGCCGCTTTGCCATCAATGCCCAAGGCGTGCGCTGGGGCGGCGGGCAGGACGAAAACGGCGAGCCCGGAACTGCCGTTGTGGCCGATGCCAGGCTCGGCCTGGCCGGCCGGATGCAGGCCTGGGCCGCGATCGGCAACGCCGACCTGACCCGCGGCGACCTCGCGGCGCGGGTGGAGCTTGACGCGCGCGGCAACCAGACGCAGATGGTCCTGCGCCGCCTGCACGCGACGATGCCCGGCAACAGCGGCAGCCTGGACGGCAGCGGGCGGCTGGCCTGGGCGCCGGCTCTGGCATGGGATCTCGATCTGGCGCTGGCCTCGTTTGATCCCGGCTATTTCCTGCCCGACTGGAACGGGGCAGTGGACGGGTCGATCACCAGCAGCGGCAGCGCCCATGACGACGGCGGTCTTGAGGCCCAGGTCGAAGTGGCCGACCTTGGCGGGCAGCTGCGCGGGCGCGCGCTCGGCGGCAGCGGCCGCTTCACCATGCGGTCCCCACCGGCCTCGGAATTGGAAGCGCCTGCTGCATATGAGGGCGAGCTGGCCCTGACGCTTGGCGAGAGCCGTATCGACGCCACTGCCTCGATCGGCCAGTCCCTGGACATTGATGCCCGCCTGGCGCCGCTGCTGCTGGCCGATATCCTGCCCGGCGCCGGCGGCCGGCTCAGCGGGGAAGTGAACCTCACCGGTGCCCGCACCGCACCGGATATCGATGTCGATCTGGAGGGCAGCGACCTCGCCTGGGGTGACTACAGCGCGGGCCGCGCCACCCTGCGCGGCCGCCTGCCGTGGCGCGGCGGCAACGGCCAGCTGGACCTGGATGCGGAAGCGATCAGCGCCGGCGTGGCCCTGGATGCGGTCACGATCCAGGCCAGCGGCGCGGTTGAATCGCTGCGCGCCACCGCCAGCGCACGCGGCGAGATCGGTGAGCTGCAGTTGGCCGGCAACGCCGAGCGCCGCCAGCAGCGCTGGCAGGGCGGGCTGTCATCGCTGCGGCTTGCTCCGGCCCGCGGCGCCGCCTGGAACCTGCAGTCACCGGCCAGCTTCGCCCAGACCGGCAGCGGCTGGCGGCTGTCGCAGTCGTGCTTTGCCAGCACCGCCGGCGGCGCGCTGTGCCTGGATGCCGACTGGCCGGCCACTGGCCTGGGCGTCAGCGGCAACAACCTGCCGCTGGCACTGGCCGAGCCCTACCTGCCCGAGCGCGCCGACGGCCAGTCCTGGGCCCTGCGCGGCAACATCGACATTGACGGGCGCCTGCGCCCGGCCGGCAACGCGTTCGCCGGCCACCTCAACGTGCGCTCCGAAGAGGGCGGCCTGCGCTTCAGCCAGCGGGCCCGCCGCGACACGGTCAGCTATTCCGGTCTGCAGCTTGAAGCCGAATTCAGCCCCCAATCCATCCAGGCCAGCTTCACCACCCTGGTGGACGACGAGGGCCGCATTCAGGCGCGGGTTGAAACCGGCTGGGACGCCTGGTCGCCGCTGTCCGGCGCCATCGACCTCGACATCAGCGAGCTGGTGTGGCTGGAACTGTTCTCTCCCGACATCGTGGAACCGGAGGGCCAGCTGGCCGGACGCATCACCCTGGCCGGCACCCGCTCTGAACCGGTATTGGGTGGGCAGGCGAGACTGACCGGATTCAGCACTGAACTGCCCGCGCTGGCGATCCTGCTGGAAGAGGGCGATGTGCGCCTGGACGCGCGCGCGGATGGCACCGCCACCATCGCCGGCAGCGTGCGCTCGGGCGAGGGCACGCTGGATATCAGCGGCAGCCTCGGCTGGAGCGGCGAGACCGCCGCACCGCTGGTGCTCCAGGTTGGCGGCGAGAACGTGCTGGTCTCCAACACCCGCGACCTGCGCGCCGTGGCCAGTCCCGATATCCGCGTGCTGTACGCCGCGGGCAGGCCGCTGGAAGTAACCGGAACCGTGCTGGTGCCCGAGGCGCGGATGGACCTGGAGCGGCTGAGCGACGGCGTGGCGCCCTCCGACGACGTGGTGGTGCTGGACCCGGTGGACCCCGAAGAAGGCCCGCCGCTGGCGATGCAGCTCGACCTGACCCTGGAAATGGGCGATGACGTGGTGCTCAACGGCTTCGGCCTGGAGGGCACCCTGGGCGGCAAGCTGCGGGTGCGCCAGCACCCGGGCCGCGACATGCGCGGCACCGGCTCACTGCAGGTAGGCGGGCGCTACAAGGCCTACGGCCAGGAGCTGCGCATCACCCGCGGCAACCTGTCGTGGAGCAACGACATGATCTCCGACCCGGTGCTGGACATCCGCGCGGTGCGCCGGATCGAAGCGGAGGAGCTGACCGCCGGCATCGACGTCACCGGCCGCGCGTCCGCGCCACAGGCGAGCGTGTGGACCGATCCCAGCCGCGACGAATCCGAGGCGCTGGCCTACCTGGCGCTGGGCCGCTCGCTGTCCAGCGTGACCGGTGACGAAGGCCGCGAGCTGGACGCCGCCGCGGCGGCGCTGCAGGCGGGCGGCGGCCTCCTGGCCTCGCAGCTGGGCGCGGGCCTGGGTTTGGATGACGCCGGCGTAAGCCATTCGCGCGCGCTGGGCGGCAGCGTGCTGGGCGTGGGCAAGCAGCTCTCGCCGCGCCTGTACGTGGGCTTTGGCGTCTCGCTGCTTGGCACCGGCCAGGTGCTGACCCTGCGCTACCTGCTCGATCGCGGCTTTGATCTTGAAATCGAATCGAGCACGCTGGAAAACCGCGGCTCGATCAACTGGCGCCGCGAAGTGGACTGATGCAGCGGCCGCGTAGCGGCTACGGCGCCAGGCCCGCTTCCGCCAGCTTCCGGCCCAAGGCCTGGAAGGCGCGCTCGGCGTCGGCGAGGTCATCAAACTCCTCCGCGCAGGCAACCACAATGGTGGCCCCCTCATCGACCTGGTCCGGGTTGATCACCCCGACGTTGCAGGCGCGTGCCACCTGGGTGCCGGCTTGCTGGGCGAAATCGGTGCCGGGCGGCAGTCCGGCCTGGATGCGCCGCTCTCCGGTGCTGATCGCGCGCATGTGCCCCAGCATCAGCGCGGTGCTTTCCGCTGACAGCAGCTCACCGGACACCAGCATTTCCAGAATGTTGGCAAACATTTCCAGCGGCGCGGAATTGGTGCCGGTGTCGTAGTAGCGGCTGAACACCTCCTCGATGCCGGGGGTGTCCAGCGCATCCCGCTCAACCTCGAGCATCCCGGCCAGCGCATCCAGCCGCGCTTCTCCGTCGCCCGCCTGCTGCACCTTCAAAAGATCCGCACTCGTGAGCGTCCTCACGCCCGGATGCAGGGCACCGTAGACGTCATAGTGCACCTGCAGGTTGGTGGTGATCTGGCCAAAACCACGCCCGAGCCAGTCACGGACCCGGCGGTTGAGGTCAACCTCGCCCACCTGGCGGATCAACATGTCGGTAGCCGTGCTGTCGCTGTCGCGCAGTGACTTTTCCAGCAGGGTGGCGATGCTGAAGTGCTCGCCGGGCCGATGGCCCAGCATGTCACCGGCGCCGTCGACAAAATCCGTTTCGGCCAGTTCCAGCTCCTGATCCAGTGACAGGGTGCCGGCATCCACCTGCTCCAGCACCGCAATCGCCACCGGCACCTTGACCGTGGACGACAGGTACCAGGCGCGCCCGTCGCCCAGGTCCAGGCTGCCGGCGTCAGGTCCGAGCCGACGCACGTAGACCCCGAACCGTCCGGACATGCCGGCGTCGATTTCATTGATCGAGGCCGACAGCGGGTTGAGCCAGGACGGGGCCGCGACATCGCCCGGCGTGTACTCGGTGCGCGCGTCGGCATCTGTCTCACTGGGCAGTTGCGGTTGCGGATCGGCCGGGCGGCAGGCCGCCAGTAGAAAGAGAATGGCCAGCAAGGCCGGCAACTGGAGTCTTGGTGCGCTGGGCATGGGCAGGACGGTCATGGGCTCGGCACATCCAATACCCCGGACACAGTGACAGCAGCGCCAACGTCGCCCAGCGCGCCCACCCGCCGCCAGCGATGCGTTGCCACATCTCTGCTAGGGTCTTTGCCCGCCCATTCACCAGTGCGATCGACTCAATGCAACCAACCCGCCGTTCTTCCCGACCACGCCTGCTCCAACGCTCACTGTTCCTCCTGTTCGGCTTGCTGCTGGTGCCGCTGGGCGCCATGGCGCAGACCGGGGCGCCCGCCGAGCTGGAAGGCATCGAGGAGTTCGTCGAGCGCGGCATGCAGGACTGGGGCATTCCCGGCCTGGCGGTGAGCGTGGTCAAGGACGATGAGCTGGTCTGGGCGACGGGCTTTGGCGTGCGCCGCCTCGGCCGCCCGGATCCGGTCGACGGCGACACCCTGTTCAACATCGCTTCGGTGTCCAAGGCCTTCAACGCCGCGGCGCTGGGCCTGCTGGTAGACGAGGGCCGGATCAGCTGGGACGACCCGGTGGTCAAGCACCTGCCCCAGCTGCAGCTCTACGACCCCTATGTGACCCGCGCAGCCACGGTGCGCGACATGCTCGCCCACCGGGTGGGCCTGGGCCGGCTGACCGGCAACCGGCTGCGCTGGATCTCTTCGCGCGACCGCTCCGAACAGATCGCCCGCCTGCGCCACCTGCCGCCCGAGCAGGGGTTCCGCGAGGGCTACGTGTACTCGAACGTGCTGTACATGGTGGCCGGCGAGGTGGTGCCCGCAGTCACCGGCACCGGCTGGGAGCAGTTCGTCGAACAGCGCCTGTTCGCGCCGCTGGGCATGACCCGCAGCCTGGCAGGCGGCAGCCGCCTGGACGAGTCCGGCAACGTGGCCTGGCCACACCAGGAAATCGACGGCACCGTGGTGGAGATCCCGCGACGCAATTTCGACGCGGTGGGCCCGGCGGCCTCGGTCCACTCCAGCGCGCGCGAGATCGGCAGCTGGATGCGCCTGCACCTGGGCACGCCCGGCGAATTCGAAGGCAACGTTGTGCTCGCGCCTGGCACGGTGGCGGAAATGCACCGCTCACAGACCCCGATCCAGACTCCCGCTTTCGAACCGCTGGCCGCCTACGGCATGGGCTGGCGCCTGGGCAGCCATGAAGGCCGGCAGACCTCCTCGCACTCAGGCGCGGTGGACGGCATGAACTCGCTGCTGATGCTGGTGCCCGAAGAAGGCCTGGGCATCTTCATCACCACCAACACCTTCAACAACTTCACCACCGCGCTGGCCCGACAGATTGTGGACGCCTACCTCGGCATCGATGGCCGCGACCGTCATGCGGAGACCTTCGAGCGCTATCTCGGGCAGAAGACGCGGGCGCAGGAGGAACGCGAGGCGATCCATGCCGCGCGCATCCGCAGCACCCGCCCGTCCGGTCCGCTGGCCGACTTCATCGGCGGCTACGACGACGCCCTTTACGCCGACGCCGCGGTGCGGGTGGTGGATGGGAGGCTGGTGCTGCAGCTGTGGGACGATCCGGAGCAGGTTGCCGACCTGGAGCACTGGCACCACGACACTTTCCGGGCGGTGTGGCGCAACCCGGCGATGCGCGAGGAGTTCGTGTGGTTTACCCGCGGCCGCGACGGCACCATCGACCAGCTGCACATCGACTGGAACCTGCGGCCCGCCGTGCTGCAGGTGGGGGCGTATCCTTCGTCGTATCGTCGTGAGGCCACGTTCAAGCGCCAGCACGGCGGAGAATGACCGGCTGGCACGGCTGACGAGCATAAAAAAGCCCCGCAGGCAGGGGGGGCCGGCGGGGCTCGGTGGAACGGGAGCTCGGGGAGAAGTCCCGTTCCAGATCACTCCAGGGGAAGGGAGAGATCAGCGACAGACGTTGCATCTGTCGCGTTACATATGACCACCGCGAGCATTGATGGTTCGTGAAGATCCCCGGCTTCCCGGCGAAAAGTTCAGCCGGCATTTACATTTCACGGGGACTGAACGGAATTTGTACAAAACCCGCTGAAATCCGCCGTATTTCTGCGGTTTCCACCCCTCAATGGGCTACCTCCCAGTTGTCTCCCACGCCGCTTTCGACCGTCAGCGGCACCTGCAGTTCCGCCGCGCCGGTCATGCGCGGCACCACCTCGGCGAGCAGGGTGTCGGCAAAGTCCGCATCGGCCTCGAAGACCAGTTCGTCATGCACCTGCAGGATCATGCGCGCCCGCCCACCCTGGCTGGCCAGCCAAGCGTCGATATCGATCATCGCGCGCTTGATGATGTCGGCCGCCGTGCCCTGCATTGGCGCGTTGATGGCCGCCCGCTCGGCGCCGGCGCGCAGCCCCTGGTTGCGGGCGCTGATGTTTTCCAGATACAGGCGGCGACCGAACACGGTTTCCACGTAGCCGGCCTCATGCGCCTGCTCGCGGGTGCGGTCCATGTACTCGCGCACGCCCGGGTAGCGTGAGAAGTACAGGGCGATGTAGTCCTGCGCCTCGCCGCGGCCGATGCCGAGGTTGCGGGCCAGGCCCCAGGCGCCCATGCCGTACATCAGGCCGAAGTTGATCGCCTTGGCCGCGCGGCGCTCGTCAGCGGTGACCTCTTCCAGCTTGCGGCCGAACACCTCGGCCGCCGTGGCGGCGTGGATGTCGGCACCTGCTGCGAATGCCGCCAGCAGGCCCGCGTCGCCCGACAGGTGGGCCATGATCCGCAGCTCGATCTGCGAATAGTCGCAGGCCACCAGCACGTTGCCCTCGTCGGCAATGAAGGCGCGGCGGATGCGGCGCCCGTCCTCGGTGCGGATGGGGATGTTCTGCAGGTTGGGATCGGACGAAGCCAGCCGCCCGGTGGCCGCGCCCGCCTGGTGGAAGCTGGTGTGCAGGCGACCGGTCTCCGGGTTGATCATTTCCGGCAGCTTGTCGGTGTAGGTGCTGCGCAGCTTGGCCAGGCCGCGGTACTCGAGGATGATCCGCGGCAGTTCGTGCTGGTCGGCGATCGCCTCCAACGCTTCCTCATTGGTGCTGGGCTGGCCCTTGGGCGTCTTTACCAGCGCCGGCAGGCCCAGCTCGTCGAACAGCAGCGCCTGCAGCTGCTTGGGCGAATCCAGGTTGAAGGTGCGCCCGGCCAGCTCGGTGGCCTTCTGCTGCGCGGTGAGCATGCGCCGCGACAGGTCGGCGCTCTGCCGGCGCAGCTCGTCGGCGTCGATGCGCACGCCGTGGGCCTCGATCCGCGCCAGCACCGGCACCAGCGGCATCTCGATCTCGCGGTACACCTTCTCCAGCGCCGGCACCCCGGCCAGCTTCGGCGACAGCTCGCGGTGCAAGCGCAGGGTGATGTCGGCGTCTTCGCACGCGTAGGGGGTGGCGTCGTCGATCGCCACCTGGGAAAACGGGATCGCCTTGGCTCCCTTGCCGGCCACGTCGGCGTACTTGATGCAGGTGTAGCCCAGGTAGCGCAGGGCCAGCGAGTCCATGTCGTGGCGGCTGGCGGTGGCGTTGTACACAAAGCTTTCGAGCATGGTGTCGTCGGCGTAGCCGCGCACCTCGATCCCATGCCGGCGCATCACGTGGATGTCGTACTTGCCGTGGTGTCCGATCTTGCGCCTGCCCGGATCTTCCAGCAGCGGCCGCAGCGCTTCCAGCGCCTCCTTGCGATCGAGCTGGGCCGGGACGCCACCGTAGTCATGGCCCAGCGGCAGGTAGGCCGCGCGGCCGGGCTCGACCGCAAAGCTCATGCCCACCAGGTTGGCGCGCAGCGGGTCGAGCGCGTCGGTCTCGGTGTCGAAGGCGAACTCGTCGGCCTTGCCCAGGATCCCGATCCATTCGTCCAGGCGCGCCCGGTCGAAGATCGTCTCGTGTACGCCGGGCGCGGCCAGCGCTGGATCCAGGCCACCGTCAGCCGGTTTCGCCGCCGGACGCGCGTAGCCGGCCTCGGTGCCGCGCACGCTGCCGGGAATGTCGGCCACCGGCACCGGCGCATCGCCATTGGCTCTGTCCAGGTCCCGCAGCGCCTGGGTGAATCCATAGCGGGTATACAGCGCGCGCAGGGTGTCCACATCCTGCTCGCGCAGCGGCAGCCCGGTGGGGCCGCGATCCAGCGGCACGTCGGTGCGGATGGTCACCAGCTCGCGGTTCAGCGGCAGCCGGTCCAGCGCCTCGCGCAGGCTCTCGCCGACCTTGCCCTTGATGTTGGCCGCGTTGGCGATCACCCCGTCCAGGCTGTCGTACAGGGCCAGCCACTTGGCGGCGGTCTTGGGACCGCACTTGGGCACGCCCGGCACGTTGTCGACGGTATCGCCCATCAGCGCCAGCAGGTCCACGATCTGGTCCGGGCGCACGCCGTACTTGTCGATGATGGCCTCGTCGCTGTCCACGTGGCTGCCGCTCATGGTGTTGATCAGCGAGATCCCGGGCCGCACCAGCTGGGCGAAGTCCTTGTCGCTGGTGGACACCAGTACATCCAGGCCGTCAGCGGCGCCAGCCACGGCGAGGGTGCCGATCACATCGTCCGCTTCCACGCCCTCCACCCGCAGGATGTCGATCCCCAGCGCGTCCACCACGTCGCACATCGGCTGCACCTGCACCCGCAGGTCGTCCGGCATCGGCGGGCGGTTGGCCTTGTATTCGGGGTACAGGTCATCGCGAAAGGTCTTGCCCGGCGCGTCGACTACGAAGGCGATGTGATCGGGTTTTTCCTTCAGCGTGGCCCGCAGCATGTTGACCACGCCGAACAGGGCGCCGGTGGGCTCGCCCTGGGCATTGGTCAGCGGCGGCAGGGCATGGAAGGCGCGGTACAGATAGCTGGAACCGTCGATCAGCACGAGTCGTTTCATGGCCCTGATTCTACGCGTGCGCCCTTCTCGGCACCGGCACGCGCCAGCACGCATACTTGGGGATCGCCACGCCCCGGAGCCCCCAATGAAAGTTCTGCTGTCCGCCGTCCTGCTGATGCTGCTCGCCGCCTGCGCCACCATCGGCACGGGAGCCGGGATCGCGGGGATCCCTGAAATACCCGCCGATGCGGTCGAACAGGTCCGCACCTCCCCCAACGGCGACGTCATCACCGAGTACCGCGTTGCCGACCAGGTCCGCGTGCTCAAGGTGCAGCCGCCGCGCGGGCCGGCCTACTACCTGTACAACCGCGACGGCCAGATCATTTCCACCCGAGAAGGCGACAATCCGCCACAGACCTATTTCAAACTGTTCGAGTGGTGAACCCGGCCGGGCTCAGCCGTCGTCGGGCCCGGTCACCAGGCGCGCACCGCGCAGCTGCGGGCGGCCGTCAATGACATCGGTCCACACCGCGTGGGCGACGCCTTGGTGGAACACCAGCCGCGGGAATCCGGTGCCGCGCCCCCGGCCTGCAAGTCCGGCCAGCCGGATGCGCTCGATTTCACGTGAGAGGTCGGGAGTAAAGCGCGCGTACCACAGCGACTGTCCATCGCCGTCTTCCCGCAGCCACAGCGCCCCGGCCTGGTGGCCATCCAGGGCCACCGCCACGCGCCCTTGCACCCCGGCGCCGCTGTCGAGCACCAGCGGCTGGCCGAAGTTGTCACCCGCGTCGGCGCTGTAGGCCAGGCGCACCTGCGGCTCGCCACCGGCTTCCGTGTACCAGCCCGCCACCACGTTGTGGCCGTGGCCGTGCGCTGATGGACCGTTGACCGGGCAGGCGGACATGACCCAGCCGTCCGCGTGGATCCGGCGCGGCGCGGTCCACACGTTGCCTTCCAGGCGCGACACCAGCACATCGCGGACTTCATCGGGGCTGCGGCCGCGGTAGAACAGCAGCGGCCCACGCGAGGTCAGGGCCACGCTGGTCTGGCAGCACTCGCACACGCGGGTGTCGATCACCGCCTCGTGCACCAGTCGCTGGGCGGAATCCACCAGCGCAGCGCGCAGCGTCGAAGAACCGTGGGCGCGGGTTTCGGCCTCGCCCGCGCCGGCCTCATGGCCGTCATGGCCATCGTGATCGATGCCCGTGCTGCGCCCGTCCAGCCAGGCAATCCCCAGCAGGTCGGTGCCGTGCGGCCACATGGAAGCGAACCCATGCTCGGTGCTGGTACCGCCGGCATGGGGCACCAGCGGCGCCGACCAGTTGGCGCCGTCGCGTGAACGCACCAAGGCAATGTCGTAGGCGTTGGCCCTGCCGCTCTTCTGCAGCCAATGAGCCCAGACCGCGCCGTCCAGGCTCGCCACGATATGCGGCGTATCGGCCCAGTTGACGAACATCCGGCTGCCGATCGCGATATTGGCAGGCGCGTGCTGCCAGCGCTCCAGCGCCGGGTTCCATGCGCTGAAGCGGAACAGGTGCCTGCGCCCGGGCTGGGAATCCAGCCATGACAGCAGCACCCGTCCGTCCGCAGCCACCGCCAGGTCCGGCGCGCTGGTGCCCGCAACCGCGCCGGGCAGCGGCCAATCCAGCACCTGCAGCCGGCCGGGCCCGGCTTCGCCGGTGGGAGTTTCCCCCGCATCCTCACCGCCACAGGCGGCCAGGAGCAGGAACGACAACAGCATCAATGCGATGAGACGGGCCATCGACGCAGCCTACCCGGTTTCCGCTGGGCCCCACATCCGGCCGCTGTCAACGGGTACCCCCGCCTGCGTCATGCGGCCACAATGGCTGGCTCCGCGGCCCTTGCCGCCCGCCCCAGAATGCCGATGTCCGATTCAGCCCCCGCGCTCATGCGCAAGATCGCCCAGACCATCGCCGAGGAAATCGGTGCCCAGCGCAGCCAGGTGGAATCCGCCGTGGGCCTGCTTGACGAAGGCGCGACCGTGCCCTTCATCGCCCGCTACCGCAAGGAAGTCACCGGCGGCCTGGATGACACCCAGCTGCGCGACCTGGAAACCCGCCTTGGCTATCTGCGCGAGCTGGAAGACCGGCGCGCCGCGATCCTGGCCAGCATCGACGGGCAGGGCAAGCTGGGCGACGAGCTGCGCGCCGACATCGAAGCCGCAGACACCAAGGCGCGGCTGGAAGACCTGTACCTGCCGTACAAGACCAAGCGCCGCACCCGCGCGCAGATCGCCCGCGAGGCCGGGCTGGAGCCGCTGGCCGACGGCCTGCTGGCCGATCCAACCCGGGTGCCGGAGGAATTCGCCGCCGGCTTCGTGGATACCGACAAGGGCGTGGCCGACGCCAAGGCGGCGCTGGATGGCGCGCGCGCGATCCTGATCGAACGCTGGGGCGAAGACGCCGCGCTGGTGGGCGAGCTGCGCGAATGGCTGACCCGCGAAGGCGTGATCCGCGCCAGGGTGATCGAAGGCAAAGACGCCGCGGGCGAGAAGTTCCGCGACTACTTCGATCACGCCGAGCCGCTGGCGAAGATCCCCTCGCACCGCCTGCTGGCCCTGTTCCGCGGCCGCCGCGAAGAATTCCTCAGCCTGGATCTGGAACCCGGCACCGATGCCGACGCGGGTCACGCCTATGCCGAAGGCCGCGTGGCCCTGAATGCCGGCATCCAGGACCGCGGCCGGCCGGCCGACGCCTGGCTGCGCACCGCCTGCCGACTGGCCTGGAAGGCCAAGCTGCACCTGCACCTGATGCTGGATCTGTTCGGCCAAGCCCGTGAGAAGGCGGAGGCCGAAGCGATCGCGGTGTTCGGCGACAACCTCAAGGACCTGATGCTGGCCGCGCCCGCCGGCCCGAAGGCAGTCCTCGGCCTGGATCCCGGTCTGCGCACCGGCGTCAAGGTGGCGGTGGTGGATGCGACCGGCAAGCTGGTCGCCACCGACACCATCTTCCCGCATGAGCCGCGCCGGCAGTGGGACCAGTCGCTGGCCGCGCTGAAGAAACTCTGCACCGCGCACGGCGTGCAGCTGATCGCCATCGGCAACGGCACCGCCTCGCGCGAGACCGACAGGCTGGCCGGCGACGTGCTGAAACTTCTGCCGGAGCTGAAGATGCAGAAGATCGTGGTCAGCGAGGCCGGTGCCTCCGTTTACTCGGCCTCGGAGCTGGCGGCGAAGGAATTCCCGGGCCTGGACGTATCGCTGCGCGGCGCGGTGTCGATCGCCCGCCGCCTGCAGGATCCGCTGGCCGAACTGGTCAAGATCGAGCCCAAGGCGATCGGCGTCGGCCAGTACCAGCACGACGTGGACCAGTTCAAGCTGGCACGCGCCCTGGATGCCCGGGTGGAGGACTGCGTGAACGCGGTGGGCGTGTACGTGAACACCGCTTCGGCACCGCTGCTGGCGCGGGTGTCCGGCCTGTCGTCCACGGTGGCCACGAACATTGTTGCCCACCGCGATGCCAATGGTCCGTTCAAGCGCAGGAAAGACCTGCTGAAGGTGCCGCGCCTGGGCGAGAAGACGTTCGAGCAGTGCGCCGGCTTCCTGCGCATTGCCGACGGCGACGAGCCGCTGGACGCGTCCGCGGTACACCCGGAAACCTATCCGGTGGTCGAGCGCATCGTGGCCGCGACCGGCAAGCCGATCCGCGCGCTGGTGGGCGACGCTTCCTTCGTGCGCACGCTCAGGGCCCGCGACTACGTGGACGGGCGCTTCGGCGAGCCGACCGTGCGTGACATCCTCGCCGAGCTGGAAAAGCCGGGTCGCGACCCGCGCCCTGAGTTCAAGGCGGCGGTGTTCGCCGAAGGGGTGGAGGACATCAAGGATCTGCGCGAAGGCATGATCCTGGAAGGCGTGGTCAGCAACGTGGCCGCATTCGGCGCGTTCGTCGACATCGGCGTGCACCAGGACGGTCTGGTCCATATTTCCGCGCTGTCCGACCGCTACGTGAAGGATCCGCGCGAGGTGGTGAAGGCCGGTGACATCGTCAAGGTGAAAGTGCTGGAGGTCGACGTGGCGCGCAAGCGCATCGCCCTGACCCGGCGCCTGGACGACACGCCCGCGCCGCGGGAAGAGCGCCAGGATGCGCGTCGCAACGAGCGGGACGGACGCGATGGACGCGGACGGCCAAGTGGCGGCCCACGCGGCGGACGTCCGGGTGGCGGTGGACAGAAGACCTCGGCGCCGCCGGCGAACAACGCCCTGGCCGATGCCTTCGCCCGCGCCAAACGCAGCTGAGGACCATCACGAATGGGCTGACCGTCAGTCAGCCCATTCCGGATCGGCGGTGAACTCGATCGTCAGCCAGCGGTTGGCATCGTCACCGCCGAGGGCCTCGCTGATGTCGTCGCGCAGGTCATCCCACTCCTCCACCCTGCGCGCCGGCCCGTTGGCCGGCACGATGAACACCAGCTCGATCTGGCGCCCGCGCCCGACCCGCGCCACATAGGCCCGGTGATCGATGAAACCATGGCGCTGCACCACCTGTCGGGCCACGGTATCCACGTGGTCTTTCAGGTCCTGCGGCGTGACCAGCAGGATGTCCTTGAGCGCCTGGCGGATAGTGCCCAGCGGCATCGGGATGATCACCAGGCACACCAGCATCAGCACCGCCGGATCGATGTAGGGCGCCATCCACGCCCGGGGCGTCCCTTCCACCAGCAGGCCCGCCGCGAAGGCGACCAGCAGCGCCCCGGCGAGCAGCGCGGCCATCAGCCAGCCCTTGGCATCCAGGGCCACGAAACTGGAGCGGATGTGCCGGTTGGCACGCGTCTCGAACACCCACATCACAATGCAGGTGACCAGGGTAAGGGCCGCATATACCAGCGCGCGTCCGAAACGCAGCTCGCGTCCACCGGTCATGAACGAGTCGATCGCGCTGATCAGCGCGTACATCGCCGCCCCGGTCAGCAGCAGCCCGGTCACCCCCAGCACGATCGGCTCCAGATGCCAGAAGCCCATGGTGAACCGCTCCACCAGGCGCTTGTTGCGCAGGTCGCCCGCGGTTGACGTGGCAATCAGGTTCGCCACCAGCAGGGCCACTGTGGTCATGCTCGCATCGATCAGCGAATACACCCCGTCGAACACGATGGCGAACGAGCCCGACAGCAGCCCGAACACCACCCCCAGCACGGCGAACACCACGATCACCGCGATCGAGATGCGCAGCACGCCCTGCTCGGTATCCACCTCCAGCCGCCACCGTGACCGCCCAACCGCCATTGACCCGTTCTCCGCCTGCACGCCCATCGGGCAGGCTAGCGCATCGGAAGCCGCTCAGGATCCCGTGCGGGTGGGAACGCGGTAATCGAGCGGTGGCGTCTCGCGTCGCTGCAGCGGTACGTAAGGATTGTCGCCACGGCGCTGCTCAAACTCGGCACGCGCCGCAATCACCAGCTCCGGATTGGAGAACAGCTCAACCGCTGCCATTGCCAGCACCGAGGCAGCGTTGAGCGCGCCGCGCTGGCCGATCGACATGCCCGAGGCGGCTACCGCCTGCCAGCTGTGGGCCGGCGTGCCCGGCACCCAGGTGGCGGTGGACAGGCCCGCAGTCGGAACCACCTGGCTGACATCACCTACGTCGGTGGAAGCCAGCCCTTGCACGTCAGCGCGGTACTCCGCCACCTGCGTGGCTGACTCCAGCGGCGGCGCACGCTCAAGGCTCTGCTGCAGCTCACGCGCGAACTGGAGCTCATCCTGGCTGTACTGGAGCCCGCCAACCAGGCGCAATGCGCGGTCCAACACCTGCCCCAGGGCATCGTTGGGCAACAGCCCGTGCACCCCGCCCAGGGGCTCGAACTCCACTTGTGTTCCCGTCCCCAGCGCGGCACCGCGGGCCGCAGCGTGCAGCCGCTCGAAGACTTCCCCCACCACCTCACCGCGCGTGTGCCGCACGTAGTAATACGCCTCGGCATAGGCCGGCACCACGTTGGGTGCGCGGCCGCCGTCGGTGATCGCGTAATGGATGCGCGTGCCGTCGGGCACGTGCTCCCGAAGCAGGTTGGCCATGTGGTTGAGCGCTTCCACTCCATCCAGGGCAGACCGGCCACGCTCGGGGGCGATCGCGGCGTGCGAGGCAACACCATGGAAGCGGAACTTGCCGCTGATGTTGGCCAGGCTGGTGGACTGCGCGGCGGAATTGCTGTCCGAGGGGTGCCAGTGCAGGGCCACATCGACATCGTCGAACAGTCCGGCACGGACCATGAACACCTTGCCGGAGCCGCCTTCCTCGGCAGGTGTGCCGTACACCCGGATCTCACCCTCCTGTCCGCTGTCTTCCAGCCACCGTGCCACGGCGCGCGCGGCGCCCACCGCCCCGGCACCAAACAGGTTGTGCCCGCAGGCATGGCCGGCGTCGTGTCCGGGCAGCGGCGAACGCAGCGGTGCCGCCTGCTGCGACATTCCGGGCAGCGCATCCATTTCTGCCAGCAGCGCGATCACCGGCCCGCGACCGCGGCGACCGGCCCGGGCGACGAACGCGGTCGGCATGCCCGCCACTCCGGCCTCAACCTCGAACCCGGCCTGGCGCAGCTGCTCCTGCAGCAGCGAAGAAGCCATCTGCTCCTGATAGCCCAGCTCCGGCTGCTCCCAGATCGCCTGGGCCAGCTGCGCCTGGGGCGCGGCCCAGGCCTCCACTTCGGCCCGCACCATGGCCTGGCCGGCGTTGATGGCCGCTGCACCCCCTGTTGCGGCGCTGACGCTGGTGACAGACATGCCGACCGCGACGAGCAGGCCGGCCACGAGCTGGCGGCCGATCAAGACCCCTCTCCTTCCTGCGGATCCAGCAGGCGCACGTCGTCCAACTCGAACCAGGCCGTATCGCCCGGCGCGCCGCCCAGGGAAAACGCAATCTGCACCGCATCATCGCCACGCCAGGCCGGCGGATCACCGTCACCCCGCCACGGCGGCAGGCCGGCGAAGCCGGTCCAGGGGATCCGGTACTCGCGCCAGTCCGGTCCAAGGGTGAACTCATGCGCCCAGCGCTTTCCCTCCTGGCCGCGGATTTCCACCCGCGCGGTCCCGGCCTCGCCACGGGCCTGGAACGACAGCCCGGTCCAGGCACCCAGGTTGGCCGGTGCCACCGAGCCACGCGAGAGCGGCAGCAGCACCGCCGCATTGGCCCGGTCGGAATGCGAGAGGCGCGCGTGAGTGGACAGCACATGACCGTCCCCGTCAGGGCGGGCAATGCGCAGGCTCGATTGCCAGGTGCGGTCGTTGCCGCCGTCGGCATCGGTGACGCGCAGGGTATCCACGGCGGTCCGGCCATCCTCGCGCTCGAAGTCGTCGATCAGTGCGGGCAAGGACACCGCCGGCAGGCTTGCATGGGCATTTTCCGACGGACGATTGGCATCCGGCCCGGTCACCTCCACCCCCGCCAGGAACACGCGCTGCACGCGCTGCATCGCGGTGACGTCATCCCATGGCGCACCTTCCACCAGAACCAGATCTGCACGCTTGCCCTCGGCGATCACCCCCCGGTCAGTGGTTCCCAACACCGTGGCTGCCACTACGGTGGCGGCGTGCAGTGCCTGGCGTGGGGTCAGTCCTGCCTGCACCAGCAGTTCCAGTTCGCGGCTGGTAGCCCGGCCGTGCGGAGTACCGGTCATACCGGCATCGGTCGCCACCACCACGGGGATTCCGGCGTCATGCAGGCGCTTCACATTGGCCAGCGCCATGTCGAAGTTGATTCGTCGCTGGCGCAGGACCGGGCTGTCCGGATCCCGCGGCGGCGCATCGCCGACCCGCACCGGCTCGTACACCGCCAGCGTCGGGCCGTAGGCCGTGCCGTGTTCGAGCATCAGCGCGATCAGTTCGTCGTCAACCTCGCGGTCCAGCAGGCTGTGGGCGATCAGGTCCACGCCGGCGCGCGCCGCCTGCTTGCCGCGCTCGACCGTCACCGTGTGGGTGAACACCTTGATGTCGTGGCGGTGCGCCTCCTCGACCAGGGCGGTCAGCGTGGCCTCGTCCATGCTCGTGTTGTCGGCAGCATTGTTGTAGCGCCAGCCGTCGGTGAACGCCTTGATGAAATCGGGCCGGTAGGCGGCGATGTCCCGCACCGCCGCGCGCGCGGCCTCGGGCGAATTGACCCAGCGCGTGGTGGCCTGGTCGGCCCAGTCCGCGCCGTGGCCCAGCGGTGTGCTCATGCGTGCACCGAAATGGACGGTCGGCGCCGCCAGATTGGCAAGCCACTCGCGCCGTGGCGCGTGCGCCTCCGGGGGCTGGTGGTAGTCGGCCACCGTGGTTACTCCGGCATCCAGGTAGGCGTTGGCTACCTCCGGCAATGCAGCCGGCCGAGTATTGGGAGTCCAGTGAGTGTGCAGGTCGAGCATGCCAGGCACCAGCGACAACCCGTACGCCTCGATGATGCGCACGCCGTCGTCCGCGGACAGTCCGCTGCCAATCCGCGCGATCCGCCCCTCCTCCACCAGCACATCCACGGTCCGCGGCTGCTGCGCCTGATCGCCCAGGATCAGCGCCTCGCGGATCAGCAGCCCCGCTTGGGCATTTCCCGCAAACAGCAGCAGAACCAGCAGCATCGGCCAAAGAGCGTGGGAAACGTGTTTTTGCATCAGGAAGGACCTCGTCGTTGCAATCGCGGCCCGGCGGCAGCGCCGCCGGCAAGGGTACAGGGCTCCGCTTCCAGGGCGCTCGAAAACTGGTAGCTTCTTGCAGCTCCGCAACGATCACAGAACCTTCCATGCCCTCGCTCGATACCCTGCACCGCCACTTCCGCCTGATCGCCGCGCTGGCAATCGCGCTCAGCGCGCTCACCTGGGCCGTGGACCTGGCCGGACTGGTCTACAACTGCCCGTTCTGCCGCGCCCAGCGCACGGTGATCGGCCTGCTGGGCCTGCTGATGCTGGTACCCAATCCGCGCCACTGGCTGGTCCGCTGGCCGGCGGCCACCCTGGCTGGTTTCGGGATGGTTGTCGGTGCCACCCAGCATTTCTCGCACTGGCGGCGGATCAATGCCGGTGAGTTCCGCCTGGCCGAGGCGTGGTGGGTGGATCCGTTCCTGCTGTCGGGCGCGGCCATTTTCATCATCACCGGACTGTTGCTGCTGCTGTGGTCATGGCGTCCGCCGGACGGGGCAACTCGTTCAAACTGAACACCGGCTTTGAAACCTGTCGCACCAGCCCCATCCTGTTGACGATGGAGAAGCAATCCGCCGCCCTGAATCTTGCCCTCGTCCGCGACGACGATCCGCGCCCGGAGCCGCCCGAAGCGCCGCTGCCCAGCGACTGCTGCGACAGCGGCTGCGATCCGTGCGTGCACGACAGCTATACGGAAGAGCTGCAGTATTACCGCCAGCAGCTGGCCAAGTGGCTGGAGCGCAACCCGGGCCAGGGCGATTAGTGGATCATCCGCGCCTTGAGCAAGCGGGCTGCCTGATGGGATATCGCACATGAGCGCACTGGGGCCGTTCCCGATGCGCGCGGTGATTGTCGCGCTGGCGCTGCTGGCCGCCTGGCTTGTAGTGCGCGCGTGGGCACGGCGGCTGCCGGAGTCGCCGCACAAGCCTGCCGGCGCGTGGTTGCTGGACGCCGCGCTGGTCGGCCTGCTGGCCGCACGGCTGGGCTTCGTGCTGCGCTGGTGGCCGGAATACGCTGCGGCGCCGATGTCGCTCATCGCCATTGGCGATGGTGGCTTCCTGTGGTGGGTCGGGCTGCCGGCCGCTGTTGCCTTCGCCTGGTGGCGGGCACGACGACTGCCTGCGCTGCGCCGGCCGCTGCTGGCCGGCATTACCGCGGGCATGCTGGCCTGGCTGGCGTTCAACGGCACCCTGGCGCTGCTGCAACACTCCGCACCGCCGCTGCCGGGCACCGCCTTGGCCACGCTCGACGGCAGCCCAACCACGCTCGATGCCCACGCCGGCAGGCCAATCGTGCTCAACCTGTGGGCCACCTGGTGCCCGCCCTGCCGGTGCGAGATGCCTGTGCTTGAAGACGCGCAACGGCGCTACCCCGGCGTCGCCTTCGTACTGGTCAACCAGGGCGAAGGCCGCGATGAGATCCAGGCGTTTCTGCAGCAGCAGGGCCTGGTCCTGGAACACATCCTGCTCGATCCGCACTCGCAGGCAATGCGCGACATGGGCGCTCGCGCTCTGCCGACCACCCTGTTCTTCGACGCCGGCGGCCGCCTGGTGGACACCCACATGGGTGAACTCACCCGCGCCAGCCTGGCCAGCACCCTGCGCAAGCGTTTCGACGCGACCGCCACCATCGCCCCACCCCGGGAGCAACCATGAACAAGGCCCTTGCACGCGGCTGCCTGGCCGCCCTGACGGCCGCCGCCCTTGCGGCGTGCACCGTCACCGCACCCGCTCCTGGCCCGTCGCACGCCGCGGAGGAGGCCTCCGCCACACCTTCCGACAGCTGGCTGCAAGGCACGGTGGAGGAGCGCCTGGACACCGTGGCCGACCAGCTGCGCGGCTTCGGCGCGGCCATGGTGGAAGTCGACCATCGCTACCGCGAGATGTACTTCGCCGGCCAGGACCGGAACTGGGACTACGCCGCATACCAGATCGAGGAGATGGAGGAGGCCATCGGGTACGGACTGCAGCGACGGCCCAACCGCGCCGCGAGCGCAGCCATGCTGGAGCCCGCCCTGGACGAAGTGAAGGCCGCGGTCTCCGCGCAGGACGCGGATGCTTTCGGGCAGGCGTTCCAGGCCCTGGCCGCGAACTGCAACGCCTGCCACCTGGCGGAGGCCGTGCCCTTTATCCATGTCGCCGTGCCGGAAATGCGCGTGAGTTCGATCCGCCGCGAACCGCAGTGATCATCTGGCAGCGGCGTCGCGCACCTGCTTGATCCTGATCAAGAGTCCGGCCCCGGTGGGCGAGCACAATCGTGTTGCGACCCGGGCCGACCTTCTCCACCGTCGGACCGCGGCGCCACCCCTGCGTGGAGGTCCACATGTACGCACGCACGATTCTGGCCCTGACCCTCGCGCTGTCGGCGGCCGGTGCCCAGCCCGCCGACAGATGGCAGACCAGTGGCGACATCCGCGTTGGCTACGTTGCCTCCGAAACCCGCACCCGCAGCGACACCACCTCTGATGCCGACAGCTTCCGCACCCGGGCCCGTTTCCGCGTGCGGGGCGAACTCGGCGGCGGCTGGCACGCCAGCGGCCGGGTAGCTGCGCGGCTGGACACCAACCAGTCGGACGAGGAGTTCTGGTTGCGAACCTACGCACCCGGTCCTGCAGGCCTGCAGGACGGCCAGGCCACGATTGACGAGGCCTACCTCGAATACCGCCCCGCGGAATCGCCTTGGAGCCTGCGCGTCGGGCGCTTCCAGGCCGCGTTCGGCATCGACGACATCATGAAAAAGTCGCTGGACCAGAACGACAGTCCCAATTTCGATATCACCTGGACCGACGGCATCTGGTGGCAATGGCGCGGCAGCGACTGGACTACGCATGTCATTGCGCGCCACAACGACCGCCGCGGCCCCACCGGCACGCTGCGCCGGCCGCTGGACTTCGCCGACGGTGACTCGCGCGCGGGTTTGTTCCTCGCAGCCGAATCGAAGACAGCGGTCGGCCCGCTGGTGCAGCGCATGGTCACGCTGACCTGGCTGCCGTCGGCGCTGCGCCCCAACGGCCTGACCGACCCGGCGCTGGATGACTACCTGGCGGTGACCGCCAAGACCGCCGCGGAGTGGCCGCTGGGCGAAGCCGGGACGAAATTCCGCCTGGGCGCAGAGGTCGGCTGGGCGCCCGACACGCCGCGCCGTGAGGCGATGAACTCCGGCACCGGCGACGCAGACGCGCTGTCCTGGCAGGCCTCGTTCAACTTCATGGACATCCGGCCCGACCACGACTTCGGCATCGTCTACGGACGCGTCGCCGACGGCTGGCTGCTGTCGAGCGACTTCCGTCCGAATGACAGGCTGCTCGAAGCGCGCTGGGTCTGGCAGGCTACGCCGGCCTGGCAGTTCGACGCCCGGCTGCGTCGCCGCGAGGAGATCCACCTGCCCGCCACCGCCGCGGGCGCCCGTCGTGATGACGACCTTTACGTGCGGGCGACCTGGCGGTTCTGAGACGTCCCGGCCCGGCAGCCTGATGCCGGTGAAGCCTGCGCGCTCGCTGTAAACCACTGCGTTGTGCAGTGGCCACCTCGTTCACGCACAGCGCCTGGCCGGCCGGGCGGCTACCCTCGGGGCTTCGGAACAAAGATCACGTGGGAACTGGAATGCACAAGCACGAGCACGAACACGGACACGACCACGGCCAAGCCGGCGACACCGCGGTCCCGGCCGCGGGCGAAGGCGCGATCTGGACCTGCCCGATGCATCCGGAAGTTCGCCAGGATGGCCCGGGGAGCTGTCCGATCTGCGGCATGGCGCTTGAGCCGATGACGGTCACCCGCGACAGCGCGCCCAGCTCGGAGCTGGCCGACATGACGCGCCGGTTCTGGATCGGCCTGGCGCTGGCGCTGCCGGTGTTCGTGCTCGAGATGGGCGGGCACGTGTTTCCGGCGTTGCACGAACTGGTGCCCATGCGCACCTCGATCTGGATCCAGCTGGTGCTGGCCACGCCGGTGGTGCTGTGGTGCGGCTGGCCGTTCTTTGAGCGCGCGTGGGCGTCGCTGGTCAACCGCAGCCTCAACATGTTCACCCTGATCGCGATGGGTACCGGCGTGGCCTGGGGCTACAGCGTGGTGGCGACGCTGGCGCCGGGGATCTTCCCCGACGCGTTCCGCGCCGTCGACGGCACGGTGGCGGTGTACTTCGAAGCCGCCGCGGTGATCACCGTGCTGGTGCTGCTGGGCCAGGTGCTGGAGCTGCGCGCGCGCGAGCAGACTTCCGGCGCCATCCGGGCCCTGCTGGACCTTGCCCCGAAGACCGCGCGCCGGATCGGCGACGACGGCAGCGAGGAAGACGTACCGGTCGAAGCCGTGGTGCCCGGCGACCGGCTGCGGATCCGCCCCGGCGAATCGGTTCCCGTCGACGGCGTGGTCGAGGATGGCCGTTCTTCGCTCGACGAAGCCATGGTCACCGGCGAGTCGATGCCGGTCACCCGCACGGCCGGTGACAACGTCATCGGCGGCACCTTGAACCAGACCGGCGCACTGGTGATCCGCGCGGAGAAAGTCGGCAGCGACACCATGCTGTCGCGGATCGTGCAGATGGTTGCCGACGCGCAGCGCTCGCGCGCGCCGATCCAGCGCCTGGCCGACCAGGTCTCGGGCTGGTTCGTGCCACTGGTGATCGTGATCGCGGTCGTCGCCTTCATCGTCTGGAGCCTGGTCGGCCCCGAGCCGCGCATGGCCTACGGGCTGGTGGTGGCGGTGTCGGTGCTGATCATCGCCTGTCCTTGCGCGCTGGGCCTGGCCACGCCGATGTCGATCATGGTCGGCGTGGGAAAGGGCGCGCGTGCCGGGGTGCTGATCAAGAACGCCGAGGCCCTCGAGCGGCTGGAAAAAGTGGACACTCTGGTGGTCGACAAGACCGGCACCCTGACCGAGGGCAAGCCGTCGGTGACCGCGATCACTGCCGCTCAGGGCTTCGACGAGACCGGGATCCTGCGCCTGGGCGCCGCGGTGGAACAGGTCTCCGAACACCCGCTTGCGCTGGCCATCGTCGCCGCCGCGCGCGAGCGCGACATCGAACTCCCGCAGGTCACCGGCTTCGACTCGCCGCTGGGCAAGGGCGTCATCGGCACGGTTGAAGGCAAGCCGGTGCTGCTGGGCAACGCGGCTTTCCTGCGGGAGCACGGCATCGACGTCGCCGCCCTGCGTGAGGCCGCCGACAAGCTGCGCCACGACGGCGCCACTGCCATCTACATCGGCATCGACGGCGTGGCCGCGGGCATCTTCGCCATCGCAGACCCCATCAAGCCAACCACGGCCCAGGCGCTCAAGGCGCTGCACGCCGACGGCATCCGCATCGTCATGCTGACCGGCGACAACCGCACCACCGCCGAAGCGGTCGCGCGCGAGCTGGGCATCGACGAGGTCGAGGCCGACGTACTGCCCGATGAAAAGAACGCCGTGGTCAACCGGCTCAAGGCCGAAGGCCGGGTGGTGGCGATGGCGGGCGACGGCGTCAACGACGCCCCGGCGCTGGCCGCGGCCGACGTCGGCATCGCCATGGGCCACGGCACCGACGTGGCGATCGAAAGCGCCGGCGTGACCCTGCTCAAGGGCGACCTGATGGGGATCGTCAAGGCCCGCAGGCTGTCGGAAGCCACCATGGCCAACATCCGCCAAAACCTGTTCTTCGCCTTCATCTACAACGCCGCCGGCATCCCGATCGCCGCCGGCGTGCTGTATCCCGCGTTCGGCATCCTGCTCTCGCCGATCTTCGCCGCCGCGGCGATGTCGCTGTCCTCGGTGAGCGTGATCGCCAACGCCCTGCGCCTGCGCACGTTGAAACTGGACTAACTGCCGGTCAGCCGGAAAACCCGCCTTCGGCCAGGAACGCCTCTTCCTCACGGGTGTGTTCGCGGCCCAGCACCGGGTTGCGATGCGGGAAGCGGCCGAAGCGCCGAATGATGTCGCGGTGTCCGCTGACCCGCTGCGCCCGCTCCTCGCTGATCCGGGCGCTCAGGGCGATCGACATTTCCTGGTCCGCCAGTTCCTCGGAGTGGGTGAACGGGAAGATGAAGAACACGCGGAAGCCCTCTTCCGCCCGCGCCATGTAGTCCCTGCGTTCGGACTCCCAGGCAAACATGCGCGCCAGGCCATCGGTCGCGTACATGTGTGCGGTACCGCGGAACGCATTGCGGGGGAACTGGTCAAGCAGAACCATCAACGCCAGCGCGCCCTCCGGGCTTTTGATCCATTCGTCGCAGCGGCGTGCAGCGGCGTCCATGTGCAGGCCAAGGAAGCCCTCGCGGAACAGCTGGTCGAAGGCATCGTCTTTCTGCATCCAGCGGCCATCGGCGACAACGTCGCGCCAGAAGTCGATCACCGTATCAATTCGCGGATCCATGCCGATCCCTTCTGAAGAAACGCCTTCAAACATAGCTCACCGGTTCCTAAGTTTTACTGAGCCGGCTATTGCTCCTCTCCTGCAGTGCGCGCACATCCGTCATCCACCCGCAGACCGACATTCCGAGGGCGGAATTCACCCAAAACGCCTTGGCAAAAGACCGTTCCATGGCCCATGGGACGGTGGATCCCACAAACGATCGTTTGAATCGTGCGCCCGGACTCCATATCTGCTCTGAGCGGGCTTCCCCGCATGATCGATAGGAGTTCCCCCATGACCAAGACCAACCTGATTGCCACTTCCATCCTTGCCGCAGCGCTGGGCGCGCTGTCATTCAATACCCAGGCGGCCGAGCCGACCGGCTTTTACGCTGGCGCCGGTGTGGGTCAGTCGATGGTGGACGAGTGGTTTGCCGATGACGAAGACGTCGGGTTCCAGGTGTTCGGCGGCTACCAGTTCAACCCGTACTTCGGGCTGGAGGCGGCCTATACCAACTTCGGCGATGTAGACGTGACCGGTGGGGTCGGCGAGCTTGATGCCGACGCATTCTCCCTGGTCGCCGTAGGCACGCTGCCCTTCACCGAGCGGTTCTCCGGCTATGCCAAGGCCGGCTTCAACCGCTGGGATGCCGATGTGGACATGCCCGGCGTTGGCCGCGTCAGCGATGATGGCACCGACCCCACCTACGGCCTGGGCCTGCAGTACCGCTTCACCGACACCGTAGCCCTGCGCGGCGAGTACAGCCGCTTTGAAATGGACGACGTTGACGTGGACCTTGCGCAGGTACAGGTACGCTTTGATTTCTGATGTTTCCGCAGAAACGACATACGTACGGGGTCGGCATTTTGCCGGCCCCGATTGCATTCCTGCGGGCTGTAACGCGCAGCTATCCATCGAGGAAAAGACATGACTGATAAAAATCGCATCGTGATCATCGGCGGCCACGGCAAGGTGGCGCTGCTGGCCGCGCCAAAATTGAAGGCCGCCGGCTACCGCGTGGATTCGATCATCCGCAATCCCGATCACGCCGACAGCGTGCGTGCCGCGGACGGCAACCCCGTGGTGTTCGATATCGAATCGGCCGACGTGGACGCGATGGCCAAGGCCTTCGAAGGCGCTTCGGCCATCGTGTTTTCCGCGGGCGCGGGCGGCGGCAATCCGCAGCGAACCCGTGCCGTCGACTACGAAGCCGCAACGCGCGCCATGCAGGCGGCGGAGCAGGCCGGGGTGAAGCGGTTCGTGATGGTGTCCTACGCCGGCGCCGACAAGGACGTGCATCGGCTTGACCCTTCCGACTCGTTCTATCCCTATGCCAAGGCCAAGCATGATGCCGATGCGAAGCTGCGCGAGAGCGCGCTGGACTACACCATCCTGGGCCCAGGCCTGCTGACATTGGAGCCGGCCACCGGCAGGATCCAGCGGGCGGAAACGACCGGCGCCGAGTTGGCCGAGGACAAGCGGGTCACCTCACGCGACAACGTGGCCGAGGTGATCACCCATGTCATCAGAACCGCTGCCGCCAGTCGCCAGACCGTGGATTTCTACGACGGCGACACGCCGATCGCTGAAGCCATCGCCTGAGCGCGCCTCCAGAGGCGCAGGAGCGCGCCATGCGCGCTCCTACATTTGGGTGGATCAGGCGGCGGTGGCGCGGCGGGTGCGCTCCAGATGGACGAGGAGCAGGGAGACGGCCGCTGGGGTGACGCCTGAAATGCGGCGCGCCTGGCCAATGGTCTCCGGGCGCACCCGCTCGAGCTTCTGCTGCACTTCAGCCGAAAGCCCGCGCACCTGGCCGTATTCGAAGCTGTTGGGAATGGGCGTGACTTCGTGGCGCTGTTGGCGGGCGATCTCGTCGCGCTGGCGCTGCAGGTAGCCGGCGTACTTGGTTTCGATCTCGACCTGTTCCGCCACATCCGCAACCACCGGTACCTCCGGGGTGAACGCCGGCAGCGACACCAGCTTCGCGTAGTCCAGCTCCGGGCGGCGCAGCAGGTCCAGTGCGCTGTTCTCGCGAGTCAGCTCAATGCCCAGCGTGTGCGAAGCCTCGCGGCCGGCGGCGTTGTTGGGCGAAGCCCACAGCCCACCCAGCCGTGCGGTCTCGCGCTCGATCGCCTCGCGCTTGACGTCAAAGCGCGCCCAGCGCGCGTCGTCCACCAGACCCAGTTCCCGACCGATGGCGGTCAGGCGCAGGTCCGCATTGTCCTCACGCAGCTGCAGGCGGTATTCGGCGCGGCTGGTGAACATACGGTAGGGCTCGGTGGTGCCGTGGGTGATCAGATCATCGACCAGCACGCCGATATAGGCCTGGTCACGACGCGGCGACCACGCCGCTTCATCGCGCAGCAGGCGCACGGCGTTCACTCCGGCCAACAGGCCCTGGGCGGCGGCTTCTTCATAACCGGTGGTGCCATTGATCTGGCCGGCGAAGAACAGCCCGGCCACGGCCTTGGTTTCCAGCGAAGCCTTCAGCCCGCGCGGATCGAAATAGTCGTACTCGATCGCATAGCCGGGGCGGGTGATGTGTGCGTTCTCGAATCCCACCACGCTGCGCACCAGGTCCAGCTGCACGTCGAACGGCAGCGAGGTGGAGATGCCGTTGGGATAGATCTCGGCCACGTCCAGGCCTTCCGGCTCGACGAACACCTGATGGCTGTCCTTTTCCGCGAAGCGCACCACTTTGTCTTCGATCGATGGGCAGTAGCGCGGGCCAATGCCTTCGATCTGTCCCGTATACATCGGCGAACGATGCAACGCGCCGCGGATGATCTCGTGGGTGCGTTCGGTGGTCTGGGTGATCCAGCACTCCACCTGACTCGGATGATCAGCGCGGCTGCCCATGAACGAAAACACCGGGCGTGGAACATCCCCGGGCTGCGCGGTCATGCGGGAGTAATCAAGGCTGCGCCCATCCAGCCGCGGCGGCGTGCCGGTCTTGAGCCGGCCAACCGCGAAGGGCCGCTCGCGCAGGCGCTGGGCCAGGGTGGTGGCGGGCGGATCGCCGGCCCGCCCCGCGGAGTACTGCGCTTCCCCCACGTGCACGCGGCCGGCCAGGAAGGTCCCCACGGTCAGCACCACGGTGGGCGCGCTGAAGCGCTGCCCGCCCTGGGTGATGATCCCGCGTACGGCATCGCCCTCGATGACCAGATCGTCCACGGCCGACTGGAACACCGTCAGCCCGGGCTGGCTCTCCACGACCTGGCGGATGAAAGCCCGGTACAGCGACCGGTCCGCCTGGCAGCGGGTGGCGCGCACGGCTGGGCCTTTCGATGCGTTCAACCGCCGCCACTGGATACCAGCTGCGTCGGCGGCCTTGGCCATCACCCCACCCAGCGCATCGATCTCCTTGACCAGATGCCCCTTGCCGATACCGCCGATGGCGGGATTGCAGCTCATCGCGCCGATCGTTTCGATGCTGTGGGTCAGCAGCAGGGTGCGCGCACCCGCACGCGCGGCCGCCAGCGCGGCCTCGGTGCCCGCATGGCCACCGCCGACCACGATCACGTCATGGCTGAAAAAGTCCGTACCCATCTGTCTGCCTGTCTGTGTCGAAGCGCGGCCAAAGGCCGGCGCCGGGCCATTATCGCCCCTCGCCCCCATTCATGAATTCCAGCGGGATTGGCACGCATTCTGCGTACGTATCCACTGCACCCGGGAAGGCAAGCGCCCAGAGGGCGCGGCTGGACTGGAACAGGGGCTGGCCACGCGCAACCCGGGGAAGCGAAGGGGCCGGATGTCGGGGGACATCCGGCCCCGTTTTTTTTGCGGATCGGCCTTGCTGGCCTCTTGATCGGGTTGCCGACACCCGGCGGGAGCGGAACAGGGGGGATCCGGAAGTCTCCCGCCGGGGGTCGGCATAGACGGCTTGCGCGCGTCGCAATGCGACGCTGGCTGTCACATGGCCCTAGCTTGCGCCCACAATCTGGGCAGTGCAAGGGGCACTAGGGCTCAATAGTGCGATGACGGTCACCGTCCCGCGATCGCGAAGCCGGTGCCGGACGGCGTGCAGGCCGCGGGGACGCATTCTGACGTGCCGGGGTCACAGACTGACGCGTAGCGGCAGGCGTGGGACGACTGCGGTTCGGCTGCGAGCTCCGCTGCTGGGAAGGACCCGCCCGCCACGGAGAACTGCGGCTCGATTGGCCGGTGGACGGCCTGGTGGACGGATTCGACTGCTGGATGCGCTCGCGTCGCTGGCTCTGCGGACGCGGACCCGCGGTGTTGCCGCGACCGATGCGCTGGGCGCGCTCACGATGTTCAACCCGGGTGACGCCCTGCAGATTTCGCCAAGGAGAATTGGGACGACTCTCGCGGGGCGGTCGGTTGTGATCAGGACGCGGGCGCACAACGATTGGGCGACCGTAGTAGGCCCCGGGGTAGTAACCGTAGGACGGATAGCCGTAATAGCGCGACCCGTAACCGTAACGATCACCGTAACGGGCGTAGCCGGGGTAGCCATAACCCACGCTGCCGTAGGCGCCGTAAACACTCCCGTAGCCCACGCTGCCATAAGGCGCGCCGTAGTAACCGGTGGAAGAGCGGTCGTAATAGTAGTCACCGCTGCCACCGCGGTAGCCGTAGGTGGCGCAGCCGCCTAGCAGCAGCGCGGCAAGCCCAACGGCGACGATATAGCGGATTTTCATTGGATCGCCCCTCTGTGACTGGTGTCCAGCATGGGCCCAGGCCATTGAATCATGGCTTAATTCAGCTGAAGCGGCGTTGTGATAGCTGAACGGACCCGGCTTCGGCTACGCTTTGGCCGATGGCATCTTCGCTCCCTGCCGCCGGCCTCCAGAACGTCCCCGCCCCCAGCACCCGCGGCGTAACCTGCAGCGTGGTGGCGCCGGAAATATTGCGGATGGCCGAGGAGCAGGGGTGAGCGCCCGGCGCCGGCCAGGAATTTTCCGGCGGCTGCTGGGCGGCCTGTTCAAACTGGGCGTGCTGGCCCTGCTGTGGCTGGGCGGGGTGGCGGCGTACATCGCCTGGACCGGTGCGCGCGACCAGGCCGCGCCGGCGGAAGCGATCATCGTGCTGGGCGCCGCGGCCTACGACGCCCGCCCGTCGCCGGTGTTCGAGCAGCGCATCGCCCACGGCATCAACCTGCACGAACAGGGGCTGGCCGAGTGGATCATCTTCACTGGCGGCTTCGGCGGCGAGGGCGCTCGCTTTGCCGAATCGGAAGTGGCGCGGCGCTACGCGATCGAGCGTGGCGTGCCGGAGGAACGGATCCTCATCGAAACCGTCTCGCGTACCACCCGGCAGAATCTGGAACAGGCCGCGATGCTGATGCGCGAGCGCGGCATGCGCAGGGCCATCGTGGTCAGCGATCCGCTGCACATGGCCCGGGCGCTGCGGCTGGCCCGTGGGCAGGGCATCGAGGCACTGGGATCAGCCACCCCCACGACCCGCTTCCGCAGCCTGGAGTCGCGCTGGCAGTTCCTGCTGCGTGAGGTGTATTTCTTCCACCGCGACCGCTGGATCGAGCTGACCAGCGACCGCTGAGCGGCTACAGCTCGCGGCCGTAGCGGGTCATTCCTTCCAGCAGCAGATAGCGGGTGGCGGCGGCGCGTTCGGCCAGTTCGAAATCCTGCAGCACGCCCACCAACTGGCGGAACGAGCGGCAGCGGGCCTCGCGGCTGCGTTGGTCATCACCGGTGGCAACCATGCCCGCGGTGAACCCGTCGTGCACCAGCATGGCCGTCGCGCCCGCGCGCCGGAGCACCTGGCTGGCATGGTCCTGGTCGTAGGGCTGCAGCGGGTTCTGCATGCCCGCCACGGCAATCGCCACCGCGGCGTCGGTAAAGCGCGCCCTGCTTTCCGTGCCCAGACCATTGGCCACGCGCTGCAGCCCCACCAGGCTGCGATCGGCGGCCGGATCGAACAGGGCGCAGAGCAGCCGCGCCTCCTCATCCGTGGCGGCGGCATGCAGCACCGCCTGGTACAGGCCATCCATGTCACGGTCCGTGGCCCGGAGCATCACGTCTTCGGCACCGGCCAGAACCATTGCCGGATTGATCCCGGACAGGTCGATCTCATAGGTGTGCTGCTGCGCGTTGGCGGACAGCGACAGGCAGCTCAGTGACAGGGCAAGCAGCAGTGCGCGCATGGCGGAAACAGTTGGGAAATGACGGCGCCGAGTGTAGGCAGCGGCGCCTGAATCGCTCCGGTGCGGCCTCCGGCCACGGGCTATTTGCGCCGGCGGACCGGAATGCGGTCGGCGGGAAAGCTGATCACCTCTTCACCGCCCAGACGGATCGGCGCGCCCGGTTCCGGTGCCCAGGCCATGCCGGTGATCACCTCCCAGCTTGCCGGCAACCTGCCGTTGCCACGCAGCGGTTCGTAGGCCTCGGCGGCGCGCGAGAAGCGGGCCCGCCCGGTCAGGGTGCGGCGACGGCTGGCCAACGCATTGGTCGCCCCCATCGCACGCAGCTCGCGCATCAGCGTGGGCAGGTCGTCATAGCCGCGCACCATCATTTCGCGGTCGATCACCGGGTTACGGAAGCCCGATTGCATCAGCGCATCGCCGAAATCGCTGATGGTCACGAACGGGCTCACGTGTGGCGCTTCGTCGGCGGCCGCGAACGCCCCACGCAGCTCGTGCAGGGTGTCGTGGCCGAAGGTGGACAGCAGCAGCAACCCGCCCGGCCGCAGCACCCGGCGAAAGCCCGCCAGCGCCGCCGGCAGGTCTTCCACCCACTGCAGGCAAAGGTTGGAGAACAGCACGTCCACGCTGCCATCGGCCAGCGGCAGGGCTGCTGCGTCGGCACAGACCCGATCGATGCCCCGGCGCAGGCCCAGGCCCGCGGCCAGACCGCCACCGGCGCGGCGATCGATCTGCTGCAGCATCGGCAACGCCAGGTCCATCGCCATGACGCGCGCTTTTGGCCAGCGCTTGCGCATGGCGACCGACGCGTTGCCCGGCCCGGCACCCAGGTCCAGCACTGTGTCCGGCAGGGTGTCGTCCAGGTACATCAGCGATTCGAGCAGCCAGTCCTCGACTTCGCGCTGCAGCCCGGCGGCGGCGGAATAGCCATCGGCGGCGCGGCCGAAAGCGTGGCGGATATGGCGGGAATCAAACATCTACGGATCCAGTGAGGCTTCGAACCGGCGCAGCGCATCGGCGACCACGTCGGCATGGGTGAGAAAGGGGGCGTGGCCGGCATGCTCCACCTGTTCGAACTGCGCCCGCGGAGCCAGCGCCGCAGCTTCACGCATGGCGCGTGGATCGACCACGCGGTCGCGACGGCCGGCCAGCCACAGGCTGGGCACGGGCAGACCCGGCAATGCCGGGCGCAGGTCGGCTTCCTGCAGCAGGCGCAGGCCATCGGCCAGCACTCCGGCCGCCGGCTCGCCGCGGGCGAACAGTCCGTCGCGCAGCGTGCGCAACTCTTCCTTGGCGTGATCGGAGCCGAACGCCTCCAGCGCAATGAACCGCTCCAGCGTGCCGCGCCAGTCCTGGCGCAGGCCGGCGGCGAAGTCCTGGAAGATTTCCGGCGACATGCCGTAGCGCCAGCTGCCTTCGCCGGCACCATCGCGGACGAAGCGCGGGCTTGAGCAGAGCAGCGCCACTCCGCGCACCGCCGGCGTGCGTGTCAATGCCGCCTGCAGCGCGAACAGACCACCGAGCGACCAGCCCAGCCACAAAGCGCGCGGCAGTTGGGCCACCAACGCGTCCACCACCGGCCCCGGCGCCAGCGGCAGCCCGGCCCCGGCGCTGTGGCCGTGCCCGGGCAGATCCACGATGTGCAGGGTGTAATCCGCTGCCAGGCGCTCGACCAGCGGCGCGAATACGCCGCCGTGCATCGCCCAGCCGTGCAGCAGCACCACATCCGGCCCGCTGCCGGTCGTCTCCACGTGCAATGTGCTCATTGCCTGATCATGCTCCCTTGTCGGTACGCAGGACCTGGACCGTCTTCGCGCTGCCAGCCGCGGGCCGCGCCACCGTCCAGGCGAAGGTGATGATCCCGGCAATCACCACCAGCGCGCCGTACATCGACAGCCGGCCGGGCCAGGCTTCACCGAGCAGCAGCGCGCCCAGCAGGACCGCGAACACCACTTCCGAGCCCTGCATGGCCTCCACCCCGCCCAGCGCCAGCGGCTGGTTGCGGACCATGCCGGTGGCCTGGAAAAACAGGATGGTGGCGATCACCCCGGCAAACAATGCCACCCCGGCGGCCAGCCACACGTGCGAGGCCGCCGGAACGCCCGACTGCACTCCGGCGTACAGCGCCACTGCAATCCACAGCGGCTGGCTGGCCAGGGTCATGCCGAACACGCGCTGGGTGGCGTTTAAGTTTTCCCCGCTGCGTTCCAGGTGCAGCAGCAGCAGGCGGTTGCCCAGCGGAAACGCGAACGCGGCCACCAGCACGCAGCCCAGCGCCAGCCACGCGGAGCCATCCAGCGGCCAGCTGGCGTATCCGACCTGCATCAGCAACACCCCGGCCAGGATCACCACCGCCACGGCCAACCCTGCCGGCGGGATCCGGCGGCGCTCGTCCTTGTACAGGAACGGCGCGCACAGCATGCCGGTGACCACGGTGACCAGGAAGCTGCCGGCCACCAGCCAGGCCGGTCCGCTGGCCGCCGCCAGGCTGAGCATGCAGTAAAACAGCACGAAGCCGATGGCCCCGCAGCGGATCCACGCCCACGGATGCGCGGCGATCGCCCGCAGCACCGGCCGCGCGCCGCCCTGGAACCACACCAGCGGCAGCATCAGCGGCAGGGTGATGAGATATCGAAGGGAGGCCATCCACGCCCAGTGACCGCCCTCCAGCGCGCTGGCGCGGTTGAGCACATAGGTCATGGTGAAAAACAGCGAAGCCAGCAAGGCAACGCCAAGGGCGACCAGCGCGATGCGTGCCGGCGAAGACCCCACGCCCAATGCCGGGGGATTCATTGCCGCATGCCCGCCTCAAGCCCGTCGCGCGCCCGCACCAGCGCGTCCACCAGACCGTCCACGTGGGCTTCCTCGTGCGCCGCGGACAGGGTGATCCGCAGCCGCGCGCGGCCTTCGGGCACCGTGGGTGGGCGGATCGCCGCCACCCAGTAGCCCTGCTGCTCCAGCGCCCGGGAGAGCGCCAGCGCGTGGGCATCCTCGCCGCACAGCAACGGCTGGATGGCGGTGTCGGAAGGCATCAGTTCGAAGCCGTGGCCGCCGAGGCCGCGCCGCAGCCGGTGCACCAGGGCCGCAAGCTTGCCGCGGCGCCAGTGCTCGTGCCGGGCCAGCTTCACCGCCGCCAGCGACGCCGTGGCCAGCGCCGGTGGCAGGGCGGTGGTGTAGATGTAGGGACGCGCGGTGCCGGCCAGGTGTTCGATCAGGTCCGCCTCGCCCACCACCGCCGCACCGTAGCCGCCAAGCGCCTTGCCCAGGGTAACCAGCTGCAGCGGCACCTGCTCCACTCCCAGGCGCGCGGCGGCAACGCTGCCGCGCCCTTCCGGACCCAGCACGCCCACGCCGTGGGCGTCATCCACGTACAGCAGCGCCTGCTGCGAATGGGCCGCCACCGCCAGCTCGCGCAGCGGCGCCACGTCGCCATCCATGCTGAACACCCCATCGGTGGCCAGCATGGCCGCTCCGCCGGGCGTGGCCCGCAGCTGGCGCAGCGCCCCGCCGGCGTCGCCATGTGGATAGCGGCGCAGGCGGCAGCCGGCCAGCAGCGCAGCGTCGATCAGGCTGGCGTGGTTGAGCCGGTCCTGCACGCACACGTCGCCATCGCCCAGCAGCGTCTGCAACACCGCCAGGTTGGCCATGTAGCCATTGCCCAGCAGCAGCGCGCGCGGCGCCTGCAGCCAGTCGGCCAGCTCGCGCTCCAGGAGTTCGTGCTCCTGCGAATGGCCGCAGACCAGGTGCGAAGCCCCGCCCCCGGCACCGGTGCGCATGGCACCGTCCGCCAATGCGTTGGCCACCGCGAACTGCTGGGCCAGGCCCAGGTAATCGTTACCGCAGAAGTTCACCAGCCAGCGGCTCGCACCGCCCTCGGCGGCCAGTTCGCAGCGCACGCCGTCGCGGCGGAGCACGGTGCGGCGCACGCGCAGCCGGTCACGGGCGACGCGCTCGGCCCGCTGCCCGGCAATGCGCGCCCGCAGGTCTTCGCGCTCAGACAAGCTGGCGCACCCACACCGCGATCGCGCCCATGGCGATTGCCGGCAGCGTGGCCAGGCCGCCCAGCGAAGTGACCAGTCGCTCCCCGGCCGGAATCGGCGCCTCGCGCATGCGCTGTGCCTGGGCCACCGAGTGCTGCGCCAGCACCAGCACCGACAGCAGCAGCGCCCCCATGAACAGCAGGCCCGCGCCGGCGCCGCGATAGAACAGCACCACGCCCAGCATGACCACGGCCATCGCCGCCATCGAGCCCAGCGCCGCGGGCAGTCGCTTTCCCGCGCGCAGGCGCGCGCGAAATCCGGCCAGCCCGATCAGTGCCAGCATCACCAGGTACGCCCAGGCGTACCAGGGCATCACGCCGCGCAGGTCCGGGCGCCGGCCACGATATCCGCATGCACGGTGCCGCCGTGGTCATGGTCGGCGGCATCGACCTCCACATGCATCGGACGCAGGCCCAGACGTTCAAACAGCGCCAGGTCGCGCTCGGTATCCGGGTTGCCGGTGGTCAGCAGCTTCTCGCCGTAGAAGATCGAGTTGGCCCCGGCCAGGAAGCACAGCGCCTGCAGCTCATCGCTCATTTCCTCCCGCCCTGCCGACAGCCGCACCATCGAGCGCGGCATGAGGATGCGGGCGACCGCAATCGTGCGCACGAATTCGAACGGGTCCAGCTCGGCCGCGGTGTTTTTATCGGCCAGCGGGGTGCCGGCCACCTGCACCAGGCGGTTGATCGGCACCGAATCCGGATGCGCCGGCAGGGTGGCCAGCGCAAACAGCAGGCCGGCGCGCTGGGCACGCGATTCGCCCATGCCCACGATGCCGCCGCAGCAGGTCTTCAGGCCCGCGTCGCGCACGTGGCCGAGAGTATCCAGACGGTCCTGGAAATCTCGGGTGCCCACGATCTCGTCGTAGAACTCCGGATCGGTATCGATGTTGTGGTTGTAGTAGTCCAGCCCGGCGACCTTGAGCGCGGCGGCCTGTTGGCCCGACAGCATGCCGAGCGTGGCGCAGGTCTCCAGGCCCAGCGCCTTCACCTCGCGGATCATTTCCGCCACCTTGGGGATGTCGCGATCCTTGGGCGAGCGCCAGGCCGCACCCATACAGAAGCGGCTGGCACCGGCGGCCTTGGCCTGGCGGGCTTTTTCCAGCACCTCATCGGTGGCCATCAGCTTGGTCGCATCCACGCCGGTGTGATAGCGCTGGGCCTGCGGGCAGTAGGCGCAATCCTCCGGGCAGCCGCCGGTCTTCACCGACAGCAGGGTGCTGACCTGGACCTCGGCGGGGTCGAAGTGCGCCCGGTGCACGGTGGCGGCGTGGTGCAGCAGCTCCGGGAAGGGCAGGTCGAACAGCGCTTCGATCTCGGCGCGCGACCAGTCGTTGCGCAGATCGCGGGTTTCACTGACTGCAGGCATGGCGGTTTTCCGATGGAATGGATGGGACAAGCCGGCCAGTCTGGAAAGCATGCCAGCGACTGTCAACCAAACCGGCCGCGAAAAAGTTGACGAGCTGCGTCGCCGGATCGGATTCTGGCTGAGCAACGATGCCACCCGCCTGCTGTGGCCGGGCCGCTGCCTGTCCTGTGGAGAAGGTGGCACCGAGGCCATCGACCTGTGTATTCCCTGCCAGTCCAGCCTGCCGTGGCTTGGGCCCGCCTGCCCGCGCTGCGCATTGCCACTGCCCGCCGTCGGGACGAGCGAGGCCGCTCCATGCAGCGCCTGCCTGGCCAATCCGCCGCCGCTGACCGAAGTGCACGCCCCGTGCCTGTATGCCGCGCCCATCGACCGCCTGCTGCCACGGTTCAAATTCCATCATGACCTGGCCGCAGGCCGGCTGCTGTCCCAGCTGATGGCCGAGCATTGTTCCGCCCTGCAGCGGCCCGGCGCGCTGGTCCCGGTGCCGCTGCATCGCGCCCGGCTGCGCCAGCGCGGCTACGACCAGGCCCTGGAACTGGCCCGACCGCTGGCCAGCGCGCTGGGGATCCCCATACGCACCGATCTGCTGCGGCGGGTGCGCGCCACCGCCCAGCAGACGCGCCTGGATGCCGCAGAACGGGCGCGCAACCTGCATCGCGCATTCCAGGCCAATCCGGCCAGTCGACTGCCATCGCACGTGGTGCTGATCGACGATGTCATGACCACGGGGGCCACGCTGCACGCCGCCGCCTACGCCCTGCGCCAGGCCGGCGTGCGCCGCGTCGACGCGTGGATCTGCGCACGCGCGCCTTGACGGCGCGGCGCGGGCAGCGTATCCGGACGGTTGTCATCGGCATGGAGTGTGGCAATGGGATCGAGTTTCCAGATGGGACTGCGCCGCAGTTGGTGGATCTTCCTTCTATATGGGCTGCTGGCCATCGTGTTCGGCGTGGCGCTGCTGCTGTGGCCCACGTACTCGGTGATGGCGCTGGTGATGGCCTTCGGCGTGCTGTCGCTGGCCGACGGCCTGGTAAGCCTGTTCAGCGCCATCCGCCGCGACCTGGCCCTGCCACGCTGGCTGCTGGCCGCCTACGCGCTGGTATCGATCGGCTTTGGCGTTGCCGCACTCATGTGGCCGGTCCATCTGGCCACCGCCATGCTCTGGGTCATCGCGCTGTGGCTGATCCTGGCCGGCATCGCCCGCATCGTGTTCGCGGTCCAGGTGCGCAAGCTGATCCGTGGGGAATGGCTGCTGGCCCTGAGCGGCGCACTGGCCCTTGCCCTGGGCATCCTGTTCCTGGCCCGCCCGGATATCGGCCTGGTGGCGATCTCGGCCTGGGTGGGGATTGGCGCGCTGTTCTACGGTGCGCTGCAGATCACCACCGGCGTGCGGATGCGATCGCGCACGCGGCTGAACCTCTGAGCACGAGCCAGCGGCGGCGGGTTCAGCCCGGCGTGTAGTCCAGCGCGTAATCCAGCGCTATTCCGGCAAATACCGCCATCCCCACCCAGTGGTTGTGCAGGAACGCGCGGAAACAGGCCTCGCGGTCGCGGTAGCGGGCCAGCAGGAATTCCCACGCCACCAGCGCCAGGGCCACCGCCAGACCGGCCCAGTACAGCGTGCCCAGGCCCACCTGCAGGCCGACCAGCACCAGGGCCAGGAAGAACAGGGTGTACAGCACGCCCTGGGCGACCAGGTCGAGGTCACCGAACAGGATCGCGGTGGATTTGCTGTTGACGCGGATATCGTCGTCGCGATCCACCATCGCGTACCAGGTGTCGTAGGCGGTGGTCCAGAAGATATTGCCCACGTACAGCACCCAGGCCACCGGCGGCACCTCGCCCTGCACCGCCGCGAACGCCATCGGAATCGCCCAGCCGAAGGACAAGCCCAGGTACACCTGCGGCAGATGGGTATGGCGCTTCAGATAGGGATAGGTGGCAGCCAGCACCAGGCCAATCAAGCTCATCACGATGGTGAGCCGGTTCATGGTGAGCACCAACGCGAACGCGGCCAGCATCAATACCGCGAACAGCACCAGCGCCTCGCGCCCCGACACCGCTCCGGTCGCCAGCGGCCGGTCGCGGGTGCGCTTCACATGCGGGTCCAGCCAGCGGTCGGCGTAATCGTTGATCACGCAGCCGGCCGAGCGGGTCAGCCATACCCCGGCACTGAACACGAACAGGATCCACGGCGGCGGAAATCCGTCGGCCGCCAGCCACAGCGCCCACCAGGTGGGCCACAGCAGCAGCAACCAGCCGATCGGCCGATCGGCACGCATCAGTTTCCAGTACAGCGCCAGCCGCGAGGGCGCAGAAGGAGGCGGGGGCGCGGCGTATCGTTCGTAGGTCACCGCGAAAGCGTAGCAAGAAGGAGCGCGATTGCCCCGCATCCTACGAGATCCGGCTGGAGTCGCTCGTCGGCTCGGTCAGCGCCTGTGGCCCGGATGCGGGCTCGGTGTGCAGGGCGGTGGTGTGGCGCTCGATCATCCGCCGGACCCGGGGCCCATCGGGCCCGCGATGCAGCGCGCGCAGGTGCGCCGGGATGGTCGCATCGTCGTGGGTGAGGCGGCTGTTGTGGCGGATGTAGTCCAGCCAGGTCGGCGTCTCGTAGCGCTCGATCCAGACCTGCGGATCGGCGAGATCGCGCAGCACCCGCCAGTTGCGCGCACCGTCTCGGCGGCGCATGCGGCGCCGCTCCGCCATCGCGCCGAGGAACTCCAGCACGTCCTCTTCACCGATGATGTACTCGACCGTGACCACCACCGGCCCGGTCCGCGGCTGTACCGGGACCGCGGTGGCAGGCTCCTTCCAGCGGCTCAGCGGATCGAGGTTGAGTTCGGTCAGCCGCGCCAGCGGGAACCGGAGGCCAAGCAGTGCACAGGCGACCATGACCGCCGCCGCCGCCAGCAGCGCCGTGCGCACGTCGGCGTTGTCAGCGACGAAACCCCACAGCCAGCTTCCCAGCGCCATGCCGCCGAACGCGGCCATCTGGTACAGCGACAGCGCGCGCGCCACCACCCAGCGCGGCGTGGACAGCTGCACCGTCACGTTGAAGGTCGACATCGCCAGCACCCATGCGGCGCCACCAAGCAGCAGCGCGGCCATCGTCAGCAGCAGAAAGCCGCTCAGGGCGGCGATGGCCGCGGCGGCCGCGAACGCGACGCAGGCGCCGCGGACCAGGCCTTCGGTGGACAGCACCTCGCGCAGGCGCGTGCTGCCCATCGCGCCAGAGACGGCTCCCACCCCGAATGCCCCGAGCAGCAACCCATAGGTCAACGGACCGCCGCCGACCAGGTCCTGGGTCACCAGTGGCATGAGCGCCATGATCGCGCTCGCGCCGACGCCGAAGACGGCGGCGCGTCCCAGGATGGTGCGAACGGCCGGCGACATCGCCACGTAGCGCACGCCCGCGGCCATCGCGCCCCCGAGCGCTTCCCGCGGCAGCAGGCGCGGACTCCGGTCCGGGCGCCAGCGCACCAGCACCACGATCAGGGCGACGTAGCTGGCGGCATTGATCGCAAACGCGGCCGCGGCGCCCGCCGCGGCGACGATGGCACCACCAACCGCCGGCCCGACGCTGCGGGCGATGTTGAAGCCCATGCTGTTGAGGGCGACCGCGCCCGGCAGCTCCCCGCGCGGCACCATGTCGCCGACGGATGCCTGCCACGCAGGCGAATTGAACGCCGCGCCGCAGCCGATCAGGAAGGTGAAGAGCAGCAGCAGCCACGGCGTGATGACACCCGACCACGCGCAAACCGACAGCGCGACCGACACGACCAGCATGAACACCTGCGCCGCCAGCATCATCTTGCGGCGGTCGAAGTTGTCCGCCATCGCGCCGGCCACCAGCGAGAACAGCATCACCGGCAGCGCGACCGAGGCCTGCACCAGCGCAACCATGTCGGCCGACTGCGCGATCGAGAGCATCAGCCACGACGCGCCGACCGACTGGATCACGCCGCCGAAGTGCGAGGAGACGCTGGCGAACCAGACCTTGCGGAAGATCGGATAGCGCATCGCCGACAGCGTCGTCGGGCGCTGCACTGGATCAGGTGGAGTCGATGCGTTCTGCGCCATCACGAGCCTGGCTGAAGGGAACGACGGCAATGGTACCGGTGGCCGTCCACCGAGCGACAATTCAGCCAGCGGATGCAAGCCCGCTACGCGAACGCTCGCAACATCCGGCCGAATAGTGGAAAATGGCCGTCTGCGCGCCTGTAGCTCAGCTGGATAGAGTAGTGGCTTCCGAAGCCATTGGTCGGGGGTTCGAATCCCTCCAGGCGCGCCATTTCCTGCGGACATTTCGTCGGGGCGGGATTCCCGGCCCGATCGCACAGCGATCGTGCGTTCGCTCGACGCGCGAACCAGTGGTTCGCAGACGCGTCGGACTCACCCCTCCAGGCGCGCCATTTCCTGACCCGCGGAATCACTGCGCGGCGCTGCCACAGCGCCAGGCGGCGGCAGCTGTTGCGCCAAAAATAAGTTCGGCCAAGGCAAATGGTTCGAACTCGCGCCCGCGTGTTCTATACTTGCCCGTCAGCTGTGGCCGGGCGGCCACGCGCCAGAACGGTGTCCCGTGCGCAATTACGACCTCGACTTCCTGAAGAAATTCTCTCTGGTGATCCTGTTCCTGGCGGTGATAACCGGGGGACTGATCTGGTTGGCTGCGGCGCTGCACCGTTCGGTGCCACCGCAGCCGTCAGAGACCGCAAACCTGGCCCGGCTTGAGCGTATTGCTCCGATAGGGTCTGTCTATGCCGGTTCCACCGGCGCGGCGGCGCAGGCCGCGGCGGCAGCTGCGGCGCAGGCCTCGGCAGCCTCACAGGTGGCCTACGGCGGCACCCTGGACGGCGGCGAGATCTACAGCAACCTCTGCGCTGGCTGCCACACCAGCGGCGCCGGCGGCTCGCCCACCCTCACCCAGGCCGAGTGGGCGCCGCGTATTGCCCAGGGCCGCGACACCCTGGTCCAGCACGCCATCGAAGGCTTTACCGGCAACACCGGCTTCATGCCTGCCCGCGGCGGCAACCCTGCGCTGAGCGACGAGCAGGTGATCGCTTCGGTCGACTGGATGCTGGAAAACATCCAGTAAGCCAGCCAAAAGCACCATCGACGAACGCCGCCTCCGGGCGGCGTTTTCGTGCCCGGAACATCACTTTCGACTGCCGCAAGCCATGACCATGCAAGCCATCACCCCCCTGTTATCCGTTGCCCTGGCCAGCCTGCTGGCTGCGGCCTGCTCCCAGCCCTCCGCCGATCCCGGCGCCGCCGCGGTGGTCCTGATCGGCACGGTCCAGGGCGATGGCGAGCGCAGCCCGCTGGAAGGCGAGGAGGTGACGGTGGAAGGCGTAGTGACCGGCAACTTCGGCAAGCACCTGGGGGGCTGGTTCCTGCAGGACGCGGGCGACGGAGACCCGGCCACCTCCGACGCACTGTTTGCACTCAGCGATGGAGATTCACCGGTGCGCCGCGGTGACAGGCTGCGGGTACGCGGCCGGGTGCTGGAACATGGAGAGGGCGACGCCACCCTGACCGCACTGCAGCCGGTTGAGCAGGAAACACTGGAGGCCGACGCCAGGGTGGAGCCACTGGTCCTGCACGGGCCACCCGAAGACTGGGAACGTCTGGAAGGCATGCACATCTGGATCCAGGCACCACTGGCCATCAGCGGCCATCGTGACTTGGCCCGGGAAGGCGTGCTGGTGGCCAGCTTCGACGGACGCCTGCCCGCGCCCACCGAAGTCGCCCTTCCCGGCGAGGACGCTCGCCTCGTGGCAGCGGACAACGCCCGTCGCAGCGTGCTGATCGACGATGCCATGCAGGACCGGGATCCACGCCAGATCTGGTATCTGCCGGAAGACAACCAGACCCCGCGCACCGGCAGCGTGCTGACCGGCGTACAGGCCGTGGTCGACCAGCGTGACGGCCAGTACCGGCTGCAGCTGCTCGACAAGCCGGTCCTGCACCCGGCACCGCGCCCGCAGCCACCGGAGGTGGAAGGCGACCTGCGCCTGGCGGTGTTCAACCTTGAAAACCTGTTCAACGGCGACGGCCGGGGCGGTGATTTCCCCACCGCACGCGGGGCGCGCAGCGCCGATGAGTACGCCCGCCAGCTGGCGCGCCTGCAGGCCAGCCTGCAGATGCTTGCACCCGATATCGTGGCGTTGATGGAGCTGGAAAACGACGGCTATGGGCCGGACTCGAGCATCGCCCAGCTGGCCACGGCGCTGGGCCCGGACTGGCGCTTCGTGGATGCCGGCGAAGGCCCCGGCGAGGACGCCATCCGGGTGGGCCTGCTGTATCGCGCCTCGGTGGTGGAGCCGGTGGGCGCTCCGGCCACGCTGGAAGGCGGCCCTTACGGCACCCGCAGCCGGGTGCCGCTGGCGCAGGCGTTCCGCGCCGACGGGGGACCGGTGTTCACCGTGGTCGCCAACCACTTCAAATCCAAGGGCTGCGGTGAAGCCGTCGGCCTCAACCGCGACCAGGACGATGGCCAGGGCTGCTGGAATGCGCTGCGCACGGATTCCGCGCGGCGCCTGGTGGAATGGCTGGCCACTGACCCGACCGGGTCGGGCACGGGGCTCGCCGCCCTCGTCGGAGATCTGAACTCATACGGCATGGAGGATCCGATCCGCCTGCTGCGCGATTCCGGCTGGCTCGACGTGTTTGAAGGCCGCGAATCGTACAGCTATGTCTTCGCTGCCCAGGCCGGGCGCCTGACCCACGCCTTGCTCAGCCCGGAGTTCGCCGACCGGCTGCGCGCAACGGCGACCTGGCACAGCAACTCCGATGAGCCGGCCAACGTCGGCTATCGTGCCGCCAACGGCGATCAACCGCTGGAAAGTCCGTGGCGAAGCTCGGATCACGATCCGGTCATTATCGGCGTAGATGCGCGCCTTCCCTGACCGGAAAACCTTGCCTGAACACCGGATCGCCTATCATTTCGATCATGACTACCCCCAATTTCCCCATCCAGTCGGGCGCGCTTTCGCTGCCCGGCCCCTCCGGCGCGCTGGAAGTGGCCGTCGATTTTCCCGATGACGATGTGGCGGCACTGCCGCTCACCGTGATCGTCTGTCACCCGCTGCCCACCGAGGGCGGCACCATGCACAACAAGGTCGTGACCATGACCGGGCGCTCGCTGCGCGAGCTGGGCGCCACCACGGTGCGCTTCAACTTCCGCGGCACGGGTGACTCTGAAGGCACGTTCGACGAAGGCCGCGGCGAGGTCGATGACCTGCGCGCCGTGGCGGCCTGGGTGCGCGAGCAGCGTCCGGGCCAGCGTCTGTGGCTGGCCGGCTTCAGCTTCGGCGCCTACGTGAGCCTGGCCGCCACGGCGCAGATCGAGCCCGGGATGCTGATTTCCATCGCCCCGCCCGCAGGCCGCTGGGATTTCGACTCCATCCAGCTGCCCACCTGTCCCTGGCTGGTGATCCAGGGCGAAGAAGACGAGATCGTCGATCCGCAGGCGGTGTACGACTGGCTGGACAAGATCGACGCCACCTCCGAGCTGGTGCGCATTCCCGACAGCGGGCATTTCTTCCATCGCAAGCTGATGGACCTGCGCGGTGCGGTCAAAAACGGAGTGCGCCAGCACCTTCCGGCCGCCGAAGCGTGACCCCCGGGCGGCGATGACCCCAACGCAGGCCTACGACGCCGGCGTTGCCGAAGGCAGCTGGCAGGATGATCCCGCCCAGCGCGCGGTGCTGGTGGAGCTGGACCGCATCCACGCTGCCGTGTCGCGGCCCGCACCGCGGCGCGGCCTGCTGGACCGGCTGCGCGGCGCCGGTACGGACGAGCCCATCGAAGGCCTGTACCTGTGGGGCGGCGTGGGCCGCGGCAAGACATTTCTGGTCGACCTGCTGCATGCCGCCCTGCCGCTGCCTGATCTCAAGGGCGCCGAGCTGGCGCGTGCCGGCACCTCCGAGCGCGCACGCGGGGCCCGCGCCGCCGCGCCCGGCAAGTACCGCACCCACTTCCACCGTTTCATGCGGCAGGTGCACGAACAGCTGCAGGCGCACGGCGGCGAACGCGACCGCTTGGCCCTGATCGTGCAGGGCTGGCGCCGCGCGGGCCTGCGTGTGCTGGTGCTGGACGAGTTTTTCGTCGGCGACATCGGCGACGCCATGATCCTGGCGCGCCTGCTGGAGCGGATGTTCGCCGAAGGCATCGTGCTGGTGACCACCTCCAACGTGGCCCCGCCCGACCTGTACCGCGACGGCCTGCAGCGCGCGCGCTTCATGCCGGCGATCGACCTGATCCAGGCCCACTGCCGTGCGCTGCATATCGAAAGCGAGACCGACTACCGCCTGCGGGCGCTGACCCGATCGCCGGTCTACCGCACTCCGCTGGATGAAGGCGCCGAAGCCTGGCTGCAGGCACGCTGGCGCGAGCTGGGCGGCAGCCAGGCCCACCGCGATGGCGGCATCGAGCTGGAAGGGCGCCGGATCGCGGTACGTGCGCGCTGCCCGGGCATGGCGTGGTTTGATTTTGACGTCCTGTGCGAAGGTCCGCGCGGATCCAGCGACTACATCGGGATCGGGCGCGAATTCCACACCTTGCTGCTGGGCGGCATCCCGGTACTGGACGGACTGCGCGACGACGCCGCGCGCCGCTTCGTCAACCTGGTCGACGAACTCTACGACCGCCACGTCAACCTGGTCTGCACCGCCGCCGCCGAGCCGCCCGCGCTGTATGCCGGCGAACGCCTGGCCGGCGCGTTCGAGCGCACCGCCTCGCGGCTGATCGAAATGCGCAGCGCCGAGTATCTGGCCAGTCCGCACCGGCCCTGAGCACCACCCCCACATTTTGCGTTGACAAATTCCCGGACCACGATATGTTGTGTCCGTCGGTTCCGGCGGGCGCTACCCGCCGGATGAAAAGGGAAGCCGGTGAAGCCGTTCCACTCAGGATCGGCCATTCCGGCGCTGCCCCGCAGCGGTAACTGGGAACGACCCCGCCATACAGCACTGGAACCACCTGGGTTCCGGGAAGCGGCGGGCAAGGTGGAGGCCACAGGCCTCCGTGCCCATGAGTCCGAAGACCTGCCGACAGCCGCGCGCAAGCACGTCGCGCGGTGCCGGCTGCGGAATCTCCGGGGGGAGATGGCTGGCGAAGCATGCGCGCGGCCTCCGCTTTCCGGGAGGCTGTCGCTGCCCCTGCGACGCCGCTTTCCCATCCTGTGACGAATCCGCCCGCCCGAGGGGGCGAGGCCGCGCCGACGCCTGCGTCGGCGCGCGCCCGTGCCCTTCACCGCCTGTCGGGGACAGGTGGATGTGCGCAACCGATCCGGGAGACATCCATGAGCAGCAACGACAGCGCCACCCTCACCACCACTGCAGGGACTCCCGCGGCGGACAACACCGCGGCTGCACCCCCCGCCCCCGCTACCTCCGGCCCCGCGGATCCGATTCCCTGCCCCCGCAGCGCCAGCCCGGTCCCGGCCAGCGGTCCCGACCCGGTCGGTGCCGGCACGGCTACCTGGATCACCAAGGAAGCCGGGAACCGCCGCATGCCCTACGATCGCACCCGTCTGGAACGCGCCATCGACCGGATCCACGCCGAGTTCCAGCAGCTCGACATCGCCCCCTACAAGGCCGCAGTGTTCGGCTTCGTCGAACGCAAGCAGGCGGTCAACGCCGACGACCTGGTCGACCACCTGATCCGCGAGGCGGAAGCCCGCGTGGACGTGACCGCGCCGGAGTGGGAGATGTTCGCCGCGCGCATCTACCTGCACCGGCTGTACAAGCGCGCCAGCCGCAACCGCTTCTACGACGTGGGCGAGAAGTACGGCTCCTACGTGGGCCTGCAGGAGAGCCTGGCCGACCGCAACATCTATTCCAACGACATCCTGCGCGCCTACTCCAAGGAGGAACTGGAGGAGGCCGGGCGCATGATCGAACCCGATCGCGACCGGCTGTTCACCTACAACGGCCTGTACCTGCTGGCCACCCGCTACCTGGCCACCGACACCAGCCGGGCGGTGTATGAGCTGCCGCAGGAGCGCTGGCTGACCATTGCCCTGTACCTGATGCAGGACGAGGGCGGCAGCGCCCCGGGCAGGCGCGAGCGGCGCATGCAGCTGGTGGGCGAGGCCTACTGGGCGCTGTCGAACCTGTACATGACCGTGGCCACGCCCACGCTGCAGAACGCCGGCAAGGTGGGCGGCCAGCTGTCGAGCTGCTTCATCGACACGGTCGAGGACTCGCTGCAGGGCATCTACGACTCCAATACCGACATCGCCCGCGTGTCCAAGGGCGGCGGCGGCGTGGGCGCCTACATGGGCTACGTGCGCGCGTCGGGCTCGGCGATCCGCGGCGTGCCCAACTCCTCCGGCGGCGTGGTGCCGTGGATCAAGCAGCTCAACAACACCGCCGTCTCGGTGGACCAGCTGGGCCAGCGCAAGGGCGCCGTCGCCGTGTACCTGGACGTCTGGCACCGCGACATCGAGGCCTTCCTGGACCTGCGCCTGAACAACGGCGACCAGCGCCTGCGCGCGCACGACGTGTTCACCTCGGTGTGCATCCCGGACATCTTCATGGAGGCGGTCGAGCGCCGCGGCGACTGGTACCTGTTCGACCCGCACGAGGTGCAGCGGATCAAGGGCTGGTACCTGCAGGACTTCTTCGACGAAAAGAAGGGCGAGGGCAGCTTCCGCACGAAGTACGAAGAGGTGGTGGCCGACGAGCGCATCAGCCGGCGCACGGTGAAGGCGATCGACATCTTCAAGCGGATCATGGTGAGCCAGCTGGAAACCGGAAACCCCTTCATGTTCTACCGGGACGAGGTCAACCGGAAGAATCCGAACAAGCATGCCGGCATGGTGTATTCGTCCAACCTGTGCACGGAGATCCTGCAGAACATGAGCCCCACCCGGCTCATGCAGGAGATCATCTCCGGCAACCAGATCGTGACCACCCGCCAGGCCGGCGACTTCGTGGTCTGCAACCTGTCATCGATCAACCTGGGCCGCGCGATCGTGCCGCAGGACGCGCAGGGCGACCTGATCACCGACGTCCTCGAACGGCTGATCCCGGTCCAGGTGCGCATGCTCGACAACGTGATCGACCTCAATCAGCTGCCGGTCCTCCAGGCCACCATCACCAACCACAAGTACCGGGCAATTGGCCTTGGCACCTTCGGCTGGCACCACCTGCTGGCCCTCAAGGGCATCCACTGGGACACGCCTGAAGCCGAGGAATTCAGCGACACGCTGTACGAGCGCATCAACCAGCTCACCATCCAGGCCAGCATGGAACTGGCCAGGGAGAAGGGCGCCTATCCGGCGTTCGCCGGCAGCGACTGGCACACCGGCGCCTACTTCCGCGACCGCGGCTACAACGATCCCCAGTGGCTGGACCTGTCGGCCCAGGTAGCGGTCAATGGCCTGCGCAACGGCTGGCTGATGGCGGTGGCACCGAACATGAGCACCGCCCAGATCGCCGGCTCGACCGCATCGATCGATCCCGTCTACTCCGCGTTCTATTACGAGGAAAAGAAGGACTACCGCCGCCCGGTCGCCGCACCGGGACTGTCTCTGGAGACCTGGCCGTATTACGAGAAGGGCGGCTATCGCTTGGACCAGTTCGCCAGCGTGCGCCAGAACGCCCGTCGCCAGCGCCATATCGACCAGTCGATCAGCTTCAACTTCTACGTGCCCAGCACCATCCGCGCCAGCACCCTGCTGGAGCTGCACATGAGCGCATGGCGCGAGGGGCTGAAAACCACCTACTACGTGCGCTCCAACGACATCGACATCAGCGAGTGCGAGTGGTGCAGTAGCTGAAAACGCATTCGCGCTTTCAGCTTCCACGGTTCGCGTTGCGAACCGTGGACCCTGCATTACCAGCTCCCAGGCCCCCGCGCCTTCGGCGCGCCCCCCTGACTCAGGGGGGCTTTCCTCCAGAAGGTTTGCGCCGCTGCGCGCCACCCGAATAAGAGAACGCAGACATGTCCGCTACCGCTCCCTCCACCGCCACCCCGCTCGAGCGCATCCGCATCCTCGAGCCGCGCCATCCCAACCGCTCCACCGGCATCATCAACGGCCGCACCAGCGGCATCCTCAACTGGAACGACATTCCCTATCCGTCGTTCTACCGCGCCTACAAGGAGCTCTCGACCAACTTCTGGATCCCGGACGAGGTCGACATGAAAAGCGATGCCAAGGAATACGGCGACCTGTCCGCGCGCGAGAAAAACGCCTACGACTCGATCATCGGGCTTCTGGCCACGCTCGATTCGCCGCAGACGCGCTTCATCTACAACGTCGCCGAGTACATCACCGATCCGGCCGCGCACGCCAACGCGGCGATCATCGGCCAGCAGGAGGTGATCCACAACGAGAGCTACAGCTACGTGCTGTCCTCGATCACCGACCTGGAAAACCAGAAGCGGATCTTCGAGATCGCCCGCACCCACCCCACCATCATCAAGCGCAACGCGCCGATCATGGGCTCGTATGACGACTTCATGCACGAGAAGACCGCCGAGACCCTGCTGCGCTCGCTGATCCAGTCCTCGATCCTGGAAGGGATCAACTTCTATTCCGGCTTTGCCTATTTCTACAACCTGGTGCGCCAGAACCGGATGGCCGGCACCGGCAAGATCATCAGCTTCATCAACCGCGACGAGCTGGCCCACACCAAGTTCATCAGCGAGGTGATCCGCGCCATCGTTGGCGAGAACCCCGAACTGCAGACCGACGAGCTGACCGACTACGTCCACGGCGCCTTCCGCCACGCGGTGGATCTGGAAATGCAGTGGACCGGCGAAGTGCTGGACGGCATCGACGGCATCAACGTGGACGAAATGATCCGCTACGTGCAGTACCGCGCCAACAAGATGGCCGGGATGCTCGGCATCGAAAACCTCTATCCGGATTCGACCGACAACGTCATGCCATGGATCCGGGCCTACGCGGACAACTTCACCGAGACCAAGACCGACTTCTTCGAGATGCGCAACGCGTCGTACAAGAAGACCAACGTCGACAACGGCTTCGACGACCTGTAGCCCCATCCGATGCGCATCCTGATTGCCTACACATCCCTGAGTGGCAACACCCGCGACGTCGCCCGCATGGTGCAGGCGCGCTGCCAGGCACGCGGACACGCGGTCACCTGGATCGAGACCGACATCCAGGGCCTGGCCGCGGCCGGCGATGATCCGCGCCACGACCTCTACCTGCTCGGCGCCTGGAGCGACAACGCCGGCCGCACGCCACCGGAGATGAAGCGCTTCATCGGCGAGCTGGTGGAAGCGGTCGGCAAGCCCCGGCGGCTGGCGGTGTTCGGCACCGGCGAGACCCAGTGGGGCGAGGAGTACTACTGCGGCGCGGTGCGGCGCATGGCCACGTTCTTCGACACCGGCTACCCGCGCCTGGAGATCGAGCAGATGCCGCACGGCAACCGCGACACGCTGAAGATCGAGCGCTGGACCGACCACGTCCTGGCCATTGCCGGCGACCCCGGCGCCACCCACACCACCATCGACAAAACCATGCCCCATGCAGACCCTGCACGCCTCATCCGCTGACGACTACCGCACCGCCCTCGCCGCCCACCCGCGGCTGCTGGTCGACTACTACAAGGACAACTGCCCCGGCTGCAGGATGCTGGAGATGTCGCTGCACAAGTTCGCCGCCGCGGATGCCGAAGGCGTGGCGCTGCTGAAGGTGAAGCTGGAAACCGTCGGCGAGGACTTTTTCCACGGCCTGGGCCTGCGCCAGACCCCAACCCTGTCGCTGTTCCGCGACGGCGTGGAAGCCGCGCGGCTGCCGGGATTCCAGTCGCCGGAGCAGATCGCGCACGCGGTCCACGCCCATTTCGCCGGGGTCCCGGCATGATCCCGGCACCGGGCCCTGCCCCCACCGAGGCACGGCTGCTGGAAATCGTGTTCCCCGACCACACCAACCATCTGGGCACCCTGTTCGGCGGCCAGGCGCTGGCGTGGATGGACAAGGCCGCCTTCATCGCCGCCTCGCGCTATGCCCGGCGCACCGTGGTCACGGCGAGTTCGGACCAGGTCGACTTCAAACTGCCGATCCGCCAGGGGCAGCTGGTGGAGACGATCGCCCGGGTGGTGGCGGTGGGCCGCACCTCAATACAGGTACAGGTGGAGCTGGTGGCCGAAGACCTGCTCAGCGGTGAGCGCACGATCTGCACCCGCGGACGCTTCGTGATGATTGCGCTCGATGCCGCGGGCACACCAACACCGGTTCCGGCGCTGCGCTGACCCTCCAATCTGAACAGCCCGGACCCGGCCAGGGGAAGCCGCTCCTATAATCCCCGGTCCCGGTGGCACCGCGACCGGACAGCCCGTCCTGTCCGCCCGGCTGCCGCCACCTTCATGCCAGCATTCGCCGGCACCTGATCCGCCCCGCATGGGCGTGAGCGGCCCGGAGGGTCGCTCACGCCCATGCGCGCTGCCTACGGAGATGGTCCATGACCCGTGAAGACCTGCTCGCTTCCCTGCGCACCGCGCTTGCCCAGCCCGGTTCCGACACCTTTGCCACCCTTGCAGACCAGGTCCATGCTGCAGACCTGGCCCTGGCCCTGCGTGACTTCGAAGCGGACGAGGTCCACCGAATGCTGCTCACCGTGGCCCCGACCCCGCGCGCCCGGCTCTTCGGCTACCTGGTCCCCGACCAGCAGGCCGGGGTCGCCCTGCTGATGGACCGGCACAGCCGCATCCAGCTCCTGGAGCGCCTGTCCCCCGATGACCGCGCCGACCTCTACAACACCCTTCCCGAAGACGCCCGCGAAGCGCTGATGCCGGCCCTGGCCCAGGCCGACCGGGAGGACATCGTCCGCCTTGCCTCCTTCCCGGAAGGCACCGTGGGCGCGCTGATGACAAGCGAGTACGCGCTGCTGCACCCGGGCCTGAACGCCCGCGAGGCGGTGGAGCACCTGCGCCGTGAGGCGCCGGACAAGGAAACCATCTACCACGCCTATGTGGTGGACCAGCAGCGGCGCCTGCTGGGAGTGGTATCGCTGCGCGACCTGATCGTCGCCTCCGCCGCCACCAGCGTGGAAGCGCTGATGACCCGCGACGTGGTGTCGGTACAGGCCAACGCACCCGTGCGCGAAGCGATCAAGGCCATCGACCACTACGACCTGCTGGCAGTGCCGGTGACCGACGATGGCCACGCCCTGGTCGGCATCGTCACCGTCGACGACGTGCTCGACTCGGCGGAGGACGAGGCCACCGAGGACTTCCACAAGGGCGGCGGCAGCCTGCCGCTCAAGAGCACCAGCCTGCTGGGCGCGTCCGCCTGGCTGCTGTATCGCAAGCGGGTGTTCTGGCTGGTGGTGCTGGTGTTCGGGAACCTGCTTTCAAGCGCCGGCATCGCCCATTTCGAGGAAGTCATCACCAACTACATCGCGCTGGTGTTCTTCCTGCCCCTGCTGATCGGCTCCGGCGGCAACGCCGGTTCCCAGGCCTCCACGCTGATGGTGCGCTCGCTGGCCACGGGCGACGTGAAGATGCGTGACTGGGGCCGGATGCTGGGCCGCGAGTTCGGCGTGGCCGCGCTGCTGGGACTGACCATGGCGGTGGCGGTGGCGCCCATCGGCATCTATCGCGGCGGCTATGAGATCGCCCTGACCACGTCGTTATCGATGGTCCTGATCGTGCTCACCGGCAGCGTCGTAGGCATGTCGCTGCCGTTCCTGCTGTCACGGCTGCGGCTGGATCCGGCCACCTCCAGCGCACCCCTGATCACCTCCATCTGCGATGCGATCGGGGTCGTCATCTACCTGTCCATCGCCGTCGCCATACTTGGCGCCCCGGGGGCGGGCGCCGGCTGAGGCAGGCGGCGGGGCATGAAAAAGGCCGGCGCGAATCCGCGCCGGCCTACTTGCCACCTGCCGCTGCCGCCGATCAGGCGATCGAAGCGCGATAGATCGATTCGATCGAGTCGTCCAGTGCGCTGTTGAACCCGTCGTCGCTCTGCTGGGCGGTCAGGCCTTCGGTCAGCGCGCGGCTGAAGCTGGCGATCACGCCGGGGTTCTTTGCCAGCTTCTCGTTGGCATCGGCGCGGCTGTAGCCACCCGAGAGCGCCACCACCTTCAGGACCGCCGGATGGTCAACGATCTCCTGGAAGAAACCATCAACGCTCGGCAGGGTCAGCTTGAAGATCACCGGGTTGTCGGCGCTGTAGCGCGACAGGCGCTCGAGGATGCCCTTCTTCATCTCGACCTCGATCGCTTCCTTGTCGGCCGCCTTGATGTCCACTTCCGGCTCAAGGATCGGCACCAGGCCGGCGTCCAGCACCTGCTGGCCCACGTCGAACTGCTGGTCGAGCACGTCGGCGATGCCCTTGGCATTGTTCGACTTGATCACCGAGCGCTCCTTGGTGCCGAACACGCCCTTGGCCTTGGCCTTGGCGAGCAGTTCGGACAGGCCCGGCATCGGCTTCATCAGCTGCACGCCGTTGGCCTCGTCCTCAAGACCCTTGTCGATCTTCAGGAACGGCACCACGCCCTTGGTCTGCCACAGGTAGGTGGCGGCGTCCTGGCCTTCGAAGCTGTCATCCAGGGTGCGCTCGAACAGGATCGCGCCCACCACGCGGTCGGCGTTGAACGCCGGGCTGGCAACGATGCGGGTGCGCATCTGGTGCACCAGATCGAACATTTCCTCGTCGCTGGACCAAGCCGACGGCTGGATGCCGTAGAGGCCAAGCGCCCGGGGGGTGCTGCCGCCGCTCTGGTCGAGCGCTGCGATGAAACCCTTGCCGGAACCGATCCTGTCACGCTGCTGCTGATTGATTGCCACGTCGATATCCTGTCGTCTGGTGGAGGGGAAGGCGGTCACACTCCGCAACCTGCAATGATACCTTGCCGCCGGCAGGGAGGCCCGCTGCCGGCCCCGGACGGGCCCGCAACGGCGCCATTTTCGCGGAGCGGGACGTTCTCCGGACCCTTTTCGCGAAGAGCTCGTGCTCCTGGCCGTCACCACCCGGCCCGGCGGATAGGTCCGGCTCATGCCCGACCTGTAAAATGGCCGTCTTTTGGCCGCTGATGTGATGCAAGTCCCGGTTTCCGCGCCCGGCGCGCCAACCTTCATCCGCCTGCTTGCCCGGGCCTCCGGCGCCCCGGCCCAGGCCCCGGCGCTGCCGCTCGCGCGCCAGTTGGGTGAATGGATCGACTGGACGCGCGCGGTCAGCCTGTCGCGGGCGCTGGATGGCGAAGTGCAGCCTGCGGAGCCCGGCGCCACGCCCGATCACGACACCCTGCTGGAGGACTGCGCGCGGATCCGCGCCGAGCTGGAAGAATCGATCCACACAGGCCCGGCACCTGCTCGCGCCAGCGCCGGCTTTGCACCCTGGCAGCAGCACATACTGGCGATGCAACGCGCCATGCAGACTGCCACCGGCTATCTGCGCGGCGATCTGCGCGAGCTGCTGGCCGCCGGCTCGCCCTCCCAGGCCCGGCTGGCCGAGGTGGACGCCGCCATGGAAGCGGCGCTGAGCCCGCGCGAACACGCGCTGCTGCAGCCGGTGGCGGCGGCGCTGGCCGCGCGCTTCGAGCATCTGGAAAAAAGCGCCGCAGCAAGCGCCACCCCGGATGCGGCGGCGCCAGCACCTGATTCCGAAACCGCCCCATCCACATGGGCAACGACCTTCCGTCACGAACTGCGCGACCTGCTGCTGGCCGAGCTGGACCTGCGCTTCCAACCCGTCGAAGGCCTGCTTGCAGCCCTTCGCAGCCCCTGATCAAGGACAAGATGAAAACCAACCACCTGGGGATTTCCGTATTCGTGCTGGGCCTGGCCGCAGTGGCCTGGGTCGGGCTGGGCTATCTGGGCAGCAACCTGCCGGCGCTGCTGGTGACCCTGCTGATCGCCGCGCTGTATCTGGTCGGCGCGCTGGAGCTGTATCGCTACAGCCAGGCCACAGCAACGCTCGAAGGTGCGCTTGGCACGCTGGACGGCGAAATGCCCGCGCTGGAGTCCTGGCTGCAAGGCCTGCACCCCTCCCTGCGCAGCCCGGTGCAGCTGCGCATCGAAGACGGCCGCAGCGGCCTGCCCGTCCCCGCGCTCACTCCCTATCTGGTCGGCATGCTGGTGCTGCTGGGCATGCTCGGCACCCTGCTGGGCATGGTGTTGACCCTGCGCGGCACCGGCATGGCGCTGCAGACCGCCACCGACCTGCAGGCGGTGCGCGACTCGCTGGCCGCCCCGGTCAGCGGCCTTGGCGTGGCGTTTGGTGCCTCGATCGCGGGTGTGGCCAGCTCGGCCGCGCTCGGTCTGATGTCGGCGCTGGTACGGCGTGAGCGCATCCAGGTGGTGGAGCGGCTGGATGCCCACATCACCACCACCCTGCGCAGCCACTCCAGCGCCCACCAGCGCGCCCACCAGCACGAACGGGCGCTGGAACTGCTGCAGGCCCAAGCAGCCACCATGCCCGCGCTGGTGGAACGGCTGGAATCGATGATGGGTGCGCTGGAACAGCAGTCACACGCCGCGCATGAGCAGCAGGCACGCCAGCAGGACGCCTTCCACGCCAGCACCCGCGAGGCCTATCAGCAGCTGGCAGGCTCGGTCGGCCAATCCCTTGAGACCAGCGCCGCCGAAGGCGCGCGCCTCGCCGGACAGGCGCTGGTGCCGGTCATGGAGACGGCCTTGGCCGACATGTCGCGGCAGACCGCCTCCGTGCACGAGCAGGTCACTGCCAGCGCCCGCGAACACCTGCAGGCGCTTTCCGCTGAACTCACGGCCAGCACCACCCGCATGAGCCAAGGCTGGGAGCAGGCGCTCAGCGCCCAGGCCGTTGCCAACCAGACCCAGGCCGCCGCACTGGGCCAGGCGCTGCAGGCATTCGAGGCCGGCTTCAGCCGGCGCGCCGATGAACTGCTGGAACGCATCGGCGAGCGCATGCAGGCGATCACCGACGGCACCGCCGCCGGCTGGGAGCAGGCCCTCACCGCGCAGCAGGCCGGCCAGGAAGCGCTGGTCACCCGCCAGCAGCAGGCGCTGGACAGCACCGTGGAAGGTTTTGCCAGCCACGCCGGCACCCTGGTTGCCGGCGTCGGCGAAGCCCACGAAAAACTGCAGCAGACCCTGGCCGAACGTGACGAGCAGCGTCTGGCCACCTGGCGTGACAGCCTAGCCGGCATCAGCGAAGACCTGCGCGGACAGTGGGCCGAACTCACCGAGCAGAGCCGCACCCACGCCAGCGACACCGTGGCCGAAATCTCGCGCCTGATGGAAGTCGCCGCGGAAGGCCCCCGCGCCGCTGCCGAGACCATCGCCGAGCTGCGCCAGACCCTGTCCGACAGCATGGCGCGCGACGCCGCCATGCTGGAAGAACGCAGCCGCATGCTGGAAACCCTGGACACCCTGCTGACCGCGGTGAACAGCGCCTCGGGCGAGCAGCGCGCGGCCATCGAGGCCCTGGTCACCACCTCCTCCGATCTTCTGGAGCGGGTGGGCAGCCGCTTCGGCGAGCAGATCGAGGCCGGCGAAACCCGCCTGGAAGACGCCTCCACCCGCCTCTCCACCGGCGCGGAAGAAGTGGCCGCGCTCGGCGGCGCGCTGGGCAGCGCCGTACAGGCGTTCTCCGACACCAGCGCCGGACTGGTGGAACGGCTGCAGGCCATCGAAGGCGCGCTGGAGCGCTCGATGGAGCGCAGCGACGAGCAGCTGGCCTACTACGTGGCCCAGGCCCGCGAGGTGGTGGACCTGAGCGTGCTCAGCCAGCGCCAGATCATCGAAAACCTGCAGCAGCTGGCCGCGCAGGGCGAACTGCCCGGGACCGTGGAATCCACCGGGGCCGATCCGGCATGAGCTCGGCGCTGGAAGGCGGCGACGACTCCGCCACGCCGATCTGGGCCGCCTTCGGCGACCTGATGGCGGTGCTACTGGGCGCGTTCGTGCTGATCCTGGTGGGGGTGATCGGGGTGCAGCTGCATCTGGAGATCCAGCTGCAGGAGGAAGTGGCCCAGCGCGAGGTCCAACAGCAGCGCCTCCAGACCCTGGAACAGGCATTGGCCGCGCCGCTGGCTGCCGGCCGCATCACCCTGGCCGACGGGCGCATCGGCATCAGCGGCAGCCTGCTGTTCGCCCACAACTCCGACCAGCTGCAGGGCGAAGGCGCGGAGCTGCTGGATGACCTGGCCGGACCGCTGGCCGAATACCTGGGCGGGCGCGACGAGATCCTGATGGTCAGCGGCTTCACCGACGACCGCGCCGTGCACGCCGGCAACCGCCGTTTCGACGACAACTGGGATCTGTCGGCGCAGCGCGCGCTCACCGTCACCCGGGCGCTGGTTGACCGCGGGGTGCCGGCATCATCCGTGTTCGCGGCGGCCTTCGGCGACCGCCACCCGGTGGCCTCCAACGAAGACGCCGAAGGGCGCGCGCGCAACCGACGGGTGGAAATCGCCCCCGTGCCGCGGCAGGGTCCGGCCCCCACCGATGGCTGAGCAGCGGGACACCCTCGCCGGACTGGTGGCGCATATCGGACAGCAGGCGCGCGAACGCGACGCCGCGCTGCGGACCATCGGCCTGCCCGCAAGCGAATACCCCGAGCTGCCCGCCGTGGAGGACTTCCGCCGCCTGTGGGCCAGCCAGCGCCAGCAGGCGCAGCTGCGCGCCTCCATGCAGCCCCCGCCCGCCGACGCCGGCCCGCTCAACTCCGCCAACCTCGCTCACCGCGCCCTGGCAGTGATGCACGAGAGTTCGCCGGGGTATCTGCAGCACTTCATGACCTGGATGGACGCGCTGGCGTGGCTGGACCGCATGCACGCCTCCGGCGGCCAGCAGAAGGAAACCGGCACGCGACGCGCAGGGCAGGGCAAACGCGCCCGCGGCGGCAAACGTAAGTCCGGCGGCTAGAATCCCCGCGGCCCGCCCCATCCACAGGGACTTCCACCAATGACTGACCGGATGCACCGGGCTTGGCGCGCCACGTGGCTTGCAGCCATCCGCCTGGGAATACTGCTGATCGCCGTCTGGGGCGCGCTGGCGCTGTGGTTCCAGGCGCCGCGCCCGGCGCTCTGGTTTCTGCTGGCCGTCTGGTGCGTCTTCGCCGCCGCGGCGCTGGCCGCGCCGTGGCTGCCGCGCGGCAGGCGCACTGTGCACCTGCTGTCGGCCACCGGCCTGGCGCTGCTGCTGGCCTGGTGGACCACCCTGCAGCCTTCGCATGACCGCATCTGGGCCGATGACGTCGCCCGACTGCTGGAGTCCGAGGTCAGCGGCAGCCACGTGCTGCTGCACAACGTACGCAATTTCGACTGGCGCTCGGAGGACGACTACGGCGCCCGCTGGGAAACACGCGAGTACGACCTGGACACGCTGGCCACGGCCGACCTGATCCTGTCGTACTGGATGGGCCCGCACATCGCCCACACCCTGGTGTCGTTCGGCTTCGACGACGGCCGCCAGCTGGTGTTTTCACTGGAAATCAGGAAAGAGCAGCACGAAGCCTTCTCCGCCATCGGCGGCTTCTTCCGCAAGTTCGAGACCGTGGTGATCGCCGCGGACGAGAACGACATCGTCCGCACCCGCACCAACGCCCGCGGCGAGGACGTCTATCTGTACCGGCTCGACGCCGGCCGCGATGCCCTGCGCAAGCTGTTTCTCGGCTATCTGGACGAGGCAGATGCCATCCGCCGGGCGCCGCGCTTCTACAACACCCTGACCAGCAACTGCACCACGATCATTTACAGGCTGGCGCGCGGCATCGCCCCCGTGCTGCCAGTGGACTACCGGCTGCTGCTGTCGGGCCATTTCGCCGAATACGTCCATGACGCGGGCGGACTGGTGCCTGGCCACGACTACGCCCAGCTGCAGACCGCCGGCCGCATCAGCGACCGTGCCAAGGCGTTCACCGGCCCACCCGAAGACTTCTCCCGTGCCATCCGCACCGGCGTACCCGGCATCGAGGAACCTGCCCGGCCATGAGGCTCCCACAACGACTCCTCATCGCGTGCCTGCTGGTCTGCTCTCTTGGAGGCTGCGCGATCCTGCGCGAATTCAAGCCGGCAGTGGCGCTTGAGCCCATGACCCCGGGCGAGTACATCGCCCTGCAGCGCGGCGACATCCTCACCAGTGGCCAGCTCAGCACGTATACGGCGCAGGCGATCCGGGTGACCGGCCTGGACCAGGGCGACTGCGCGACCGCATCGCCCGGATGCATCGAAGCAATGTCCAACGCCACCGGCCTGGGTGACGAGCGCCAGCTGTCGACCCTGGCCGAACTGTGGCTGCAGCACGCCATCTCGCTGGAGGAAGGCGACCCCGACACACGCCTGCAGGCATGGATGGAGGCCGTCCGCCACGCCTACGCCTATCTGTTTTTCACCGGGCGCGCGCCGGGCGACCGGGCTTTCGAGGACCGCCAGACCCAGGTGCGCGATTGGTACAACTACGCCGTCCAGGAAGCCTCCACCCTGCTGTTCGAGGAAAACATGGTCCAGCAGGCGGCCGATGCCGACGCGGGCATGTCTCATGAAAGCGACATGCAACGCGCCGGCTGGACGTTCCACCTTGACCTGGACAACGTGCGCCTGCCGCAAAGCAGCGGCCCGCCGCAGGAGCTGCTGCCGGCGGCGTCGCTGGCCTTCACCGGCCTCCGCAGCATCTGGCGCCGCGACGGCTTCGGCGCCGAGCTGGTGGCGGTCATGGACGAGGCGTCGACCACGGCTCCCCGGCCAGCACGTGACCACGCCGCCGCGCATGGCCACGCCGCCGGCGACCGCCCCGTGCGCCGCCCGCAACCGCCTGCGTGGAGCGAGATGCCATCGCCCGGCATCACCGTGCTGTTCCGCTTCCACAACGCGGACCTGGCCGCGGTACTTGCGGCGGACGAGGTGCAGGTGGAAGTCCACGACCCCTACGCCAGCGACAGCATCGTGGTGAACGGCCAGCGGGTGCCGCTGGCGGCCAACTTCACCGCCGGCTACGGCCTGTGGCTTGCCCGCTCGGGCTTCAACCTGGAGTCGCTGCGCACGCTGTTCGGCCGCGAGGACGGCATCCACCGCCCGCACCTGTACCTGATGCAGCCCTACGACCCGGACCGGCGGATCATCCTGATGCTGCACGGCCTGGCCAGCAGCCCGGAGGCCTGGGTGAACCTGGCCAACGAGATCCAGGGCGACGAGGAGCTGCGGCGCAACTTCCAGATCTGGCAGGTCTACTACCCCACCAACGTACCGGTGGTGCTCAACCACGCCGCGATCCGCGGCCTGCTGGCCAACGTGCTGGAACATTTCGACCCGGGCCGCACTGCCAGCGCGTCGCAGGAGATCGTGCTGATCGGCCACAGCATGGGCGGGCTGATTTCCCGGCTGATGGTTTCCACCGCGGACATCGAGCTGTGGGAATGGTTTCAGGACGGACGGGACATTGATCCGGAGCGCCTGGAACGGATCCGGCCGCGGCTCGACCCGATGCTCCGGTTCGAACCGTTCCCCGGGATCACGCGCACGGTCTTCATCGCCACGCCGCACCGGGGCACCGACGTGGCCGGCCACACCCTCGGCCGCTGGATCTCACGCCTGGTGCGCCTGCCGCTGACCCTGGTCGAAGAGCTGGGTGAAGCCTTGCAGATGCCGACCGCCCACGCCGCAGACGGGTCCAGTGGCGACACCGGGCGCCTGTCCAACAGCATCGACAACCTCGACCGCAACGACCCGTTCGTACGCGCCGCTGCGGACCTGCCGATCTCGCCAACGCTGCCCTACCACTCGATCATCGCCAGGACCGACCCCACGGTCCCGCTCGAGCAGTCTGACGACGGCCTGGTGCCCTACCCCAGCGCACACCTGCCGGATGCGCTGTCGGAAGAAGTCATCACCTCCGGGCACAGCGTGCAGCAGACCGCGCTGGCGATCCTGGAGATCAGGCGCATCCTGCACTTGGACCTGCTGCAACGCGCGGAATCGGAAGGCCGGAAATAAGAAATGCCCGGAGGGGAGGTCCGGGCATTCCGTGCAGACAGATGGGAGAGAGGACATCGGCGCTGCGGGTGCAATTGTCCGATGCCTGCATTACAGCCTGATGTCGATACGGACGCGCTTTCGCGAAACGTCAGCGTCACATTCGATTCGTAACCTGTCGGCGCCGAAGGATCGCGACGGCCGGTCCCGAACGGGTCCGGCGCGCTTCCGGCTGTTTGCCTTTTGCCTTCTCCCTCCCCCGAGACCGACATGACCTACCGCACCCAGCGGCGCTTTCCTGCGCCGCAGCCTGCTCCGTTGAGCCTGATCATCCACGCCCTGCTGGTCGCCGGCATCACCGTGGCGCCGCTGCCGGCGATGGCGCAGGACGACGCTTCCGCGATCGCCCCCCAGGCCACGGATTTGGACGCCGTCCGGGTGACCGGTAGCTACAGCCGAAGTCTGGACCGGGCTGTAGATCTGAAGCGCGACAACGTCGGCTTTTCCGACTCCATGGTGGCCACTGACGTGGTCGACTTTCCGGAGCAGAACCTCGCCGAAGCGCTGCAGCGCATGCCCGGCGTGACTATTGAGCGTAACAAGGGACTGGGCACCCGGGTCAACGTGCGCGGACTGCCGTCTGAATACACCCATGTGGCGATCAACGATCTGGCTACCGCTTCGGGCAGCGGCGGACGCGATGTGGAGTTTGACATCTTCGCCTCGGAAATCATCCAGCAGGTCACGGTGCAGAAGTCGCCCACGGCCGCTCACGAGGAAGGCGGCATCGCCGGCTCTGTACAGATTTCCACCGCCCGTCCATTTGACTACAGCGGACGCAAGCTGGCGCTGTCGGCCGAAGGTGCGCACAACTCGATCTCCGGTGAAGTCGATCCCAAGCTCTCGTTCCTGGCCAGCGACACGTGGGGCGACTGGGGCGCGCTGGTCTCGTTTTCGCGAGCCGACCGCACCAACCGTACCGACGCCAACTCCGGCGTCAACTTCCGTCCGATGTCGCGCTTCCTGGGTGCCTCCGGCGTCCGCGGCGAACAGGCCCAGGAAGTCCTGGCGCGCGATGCCGGCGTGACCGTGGCCGACCGCACCAACAGCGACGAGACCAACCTGATCATTTTCCAGGACAAGGTCGGCGACCGCGTTTACCTCAACGATCAGGAGCAGTGGGGTGCGACTGCCTCGGTGCAGTACCAGCCGAGCCGCAACTTCAGCCTCACCTTCGACGCCATGATTGGTGGTTACGACACGCGCGAAGACGAATACGACGCAGCGGCCTATTCCGCATCCAGCCGGAGCACCCTGGACACGATCCACGAGTACGACGCCGACACGCTGTCCCAGTACGGGATGGTGGTGCTGCGCGACGTGTCCTACACCGCCACACAGCACGAGTTCCTGAGCAAACTGCGCACCGGTGAAAACGAATACCAGCAGCTCAGCACTGCACTGGACTGGAAGGGCGACACCTGGACAGTCGACGCCCTGCTCGGCTATTCGGGCGCGGAAAAGAAAATCGATTACCACAACCTGAAACACGTGGCCTACGCACCTTCGCGTACCCGTTGGACCGCGACCGGCGGCGAGACCATTCCCAGCGCCGACCCCAACACCATTGACATGTACAACGCCCCGGACAGCTACCTGTTCGAGGCCTACGAGACCACCTACGAGGAAATCAACGACGACAAGTACGCCGCACAGGTCAACTTCCGCAAGGCCATGGACGTTGCGTTCCTGCCAGCACTGGAAGCGGTGCAGTTCGGTGCCCGTTACACGGACAAGTCCAAGGAACGCAACCGCGGCCAGCTCAACATCCATGGCCCGGCTGCGGGCGACTCCTCGTGGGCCAACGTGCGCACCCTGGGCGACAGCGTACTGACCCCGGTGACCGACCTGGTCCCCGGGGGCCGCTACCGCGCCCGGGACCTGGAATGGTCGCAGGCCGGCAACGACTACGCGCGGGACACCTTCCGCTACCCGGGCTTCTATACGCCGTTCGAGGAGGGCGAGTACTACCGCGTGGACGAGGAGGCGACCGCGCTGTACGCCATGGCCGATCTGGCCTTCGACATCGGGCGAGTCCCGGTCTCGATCAACGGTGGCCTGCGCTACGTGGATACCTCCGTGACCTCATTCGGCTACCACCCGATCCAGAACCCGGACGGCACACCGGGCTTCACCGAAGACCCGGTGTCAATGGACGGCGACTACTCGGAATTGCTGCCCAGCCTCAACCTGACCGCCGAGCTGGCCGACGGTCTGCTGCTGCGTGCCGCCGCGTCGGAAACCATGATGCGCCCGTCGCTGACGGACCTGGCCTACCGACGCACCGCGAGCTGGAGCTCGTTCCGTTTCACTGACGGCAACCCGGGCCTGGAACCGACCTTCGCCAAACAGTGGGACGTCGGCCTGGAAAAGTACTTCGACAACGGCGGCTTGCTGGCGGCCAGCTATTTCCGCAAGAAGATCGACGGCGTGGTGATCAACGCCCTGACCGGTGCGGTCCCGGATGTGGCCGTATACAACGCCAACGGCACCCTCAACGGGCACTATGATTTCGACGTTTACCAGCCGGTCAACGCGGACGGCTCCTACGACGTGGACGGGTTCGAGCTGATCGCCCACCTGCCGCTGGGCAGCCTGCACAGCTCGCTGGAAGGTTTCGGCATCAACGCCAACTACACCTCGCTGGACAGCTCCCTGGCTGGTGAGTCCTCCCTCGGCATTCAAACCCCGATGCCGGGACTGGCCGACGAGGCATACAACTTCACCCTGTACTACGACAACGATCGCTTCGATGCACGCGTTTCGTACAACCACAAGGGTGAGTACGTGGAGAGCCTTGGCTACAACATGTACCCGATCTATCGTGACGCGTACGGCCAGACCGACATCTCGATCGGTTACCGGGTCACCGACAACATCAAGGTGAGCCTGAAGGGCATCAACATCACCGATGAGGAAACCAGCGGGTACACCATGGACCCGTCATTCCCGACGATGTACGAACTCTCGGGCCGCCGCGTCAGCCTCGGTGTCAGGGTCGATTTCTGACCGTCCCCGGCTGCTGGAGCAGACGACGGCCAGCGTGCGCGCGTCTGCTCCAGCAGTCCTGGCGCTGGCATTGCTGCTGGGTGGCTGGGCCGGTAATACATACGCACGGGAAGCCGCAGCAGTGGCCAACGACGCCGGGCCGGTGCGGATCGCCTTCATGCCGGACGTGCACTTCCACGACGTTTACGCCACCTTCGCGGACGGCTCCTTTCCCGGTGTACGGAACCCGATAAACGGCCGACAGGCGACCATCCGCACCATGCAGGCGCAGGTCACGTCCACACGCCTGTTCAACGAGAACTATTTCGCTTTCCTGGCCGCGCTCGACGATGCCGTCGCCAGGGGCGTGCGGCTCATCGCCCTGCCGGGCGACTTTTCTGATGATGGCCAGCCGGTGCACCTGCGCGAGCTGGCGCAGATCATGGACGGGTATTCGAGACGGCACGGGGTGCGATTCTTCGTCGTCCCTGGCAACCACGATCCGGTGCGGCCATTCGACCACGCAGGCGGCAAGCCCGATTTCCTGGGCACCGACCCGACCGGGGAGTCGGGGGTGCCGCAGGGGCTATACAGCCGCGGCGGCAATGACGATTGCTCCACCCCTTGGCCGGGCGAATGGGCCAGGGTAGGCGACAGTTGGTGCACAGACGAAATCCGCATGCTTGGCTACGCCGGCATCACCGCCGCCATGGCCGGATACGGCTTCACACCCCAACTCACTGACCGTTACTACGAGACGCCCTATAGCGATTACAGCTACGCGGGTTACGACTACTCCACGGCTCTCGAACAGGCCGACTGGAGCCGGCGCATCCACCGCATCTGTAGCAGCGTCAACGCGCCTGGCGACTGCCAGACGGTTCCCGATGCGTCCTACCTCGTAGAGCCGGTAGATGGCCTTTGGCTGGTTGGACTGGATGCTGCCGTCTACGTCCCCACCGGCTCTGGTCCGGGCGATTTCACGGGGTCCGGCAACCAGGGCTACAACGCCGTGCTCCGGCACAAGCCGCATGTGATCGACTGGTTGGCCGATGTGGTCGCCCGGGGCGAAGCGCTGGGCAAGCAGGTGATCGCTTTCAGCCACTTCCCCATGGCCGAGTTCTTCAACGGCGCTTCCGATGACATCGCTTCCTTGATGGGCGAGCGCGCCATGCAGCTCGTGCGCCGGCCTGCCGACGACACCACCCGGGCACTGGCGGGCACCGGGCTCAGGCTGCACGTGGGCGGACACATGCACATCGGCGACGTGGCCGTGCATGACTCTGGGGACGGCAACGTGCTGTTCAACATCCAGGCCCCGTCGCTCGCGGCTTACGCGCCGGGCTATACGCTCATGACCTTGCAGGACAACAGTCAGGTGGAGGTGGAAACCGTGCGCCTGGACCAGGTGCCACGCTTCGACGAACTGTTCCCGCTGTACCGCGTCGAGCATGGACGCGGTGCGCAATGGGACGTATCGATCCTGGATGCCGCCGACTACGGCGACTTCGTCAGCCGCTACCTGCGCGAGTTGGTCCGGCTCCGTCTGCTCGACGACGACTGGCCGTGCGATATGCGCGAGATGGTCCGCAGCCCGTTGACCGGTGCGGACCTGCTGGTGTTTTCCCAGCTGCGAACGGGAGTCACGTTGGCGGGGCTGGAACAGGTGGAGGGGAGTGGCGGGCTGTCAGCAGCTTTCTTTGCCTGCCACCCCCGCGCCCTGCTGAACGGCAAGATCACGCGCACCGGTCCGTTCGCCGCCGACCTGGCTGCTGCCCGGGCTCGCGCCGCCGACCTGACGCAAGCCCACGGTCTGCAGCTTGAAGAGCTCGCAAGCTGGAGCGCCATGGAGCTGGCAATCGACTTCGTGCGCTTGGCCAATGCCGGCGAACTGGCGTTCGACGACATCCCGACTGCGCGTCTGGAGCACTACAGAATCCTTGCAGAAGCGCTGCGGCGGGCGCCCCCGGCAACGCCGACCGGACACGCCCACGAGGACAACGTTGGCGACCTGTTCCGCGCCCGTTTCGGTGCGTTGATCCGGATCATGGCCAAGCTGGCGCAGGGAGCGCCTTCACGTCATTTCCGCATCGACCTGGATCGGGGACTAATCGAAGACCTGAGCCGGCAGTCAACGGAGAAGACGTAACCACACGCTCCGTCGAAGCTACCGGTCAGGCCGCCGGCACCGGCGCCATCCGCTTGCGGAAGTAGTACATCAGGGCCAGCACCAGCAGCCACACCGGGATCAGCAGGATCGCTGTGCGGATGCCCGGGGTGAACCACATCACCAGCAGGATCCCGGCCAGGAACAACAGGCACAGCACGTTGGTGAACGGCGCGCCGGGGCTGGCGAACGCCGGCTTGCGGCCTTCGCGTTGCATATGCCGGCGGAACATCAGGTGGGTGATGCTGATCATCGCCCAGTTGATTACCAGTGCCGCCACCACCAGCAGCATCAGCATGCCGAAGGCGCCCTCGGGCATGAAAAAGTTGAGCAGCACGCACAGCGCGGTGGCCGCAGCCGATACGCCCAGCGCCGCCACCGGCACCCCGCGCCGGTTCACCCGGGCCAGCGATTTGGGCGCGTTGCCCTGCAGCGCCAGCCCGTAAAGCATGCGGCTGTTGCAGTACACGCAGCTGTTGTAGACCGACAGCGCCGCGGTCAGCACCACCACGTTGAGCGCGGTCGCTACCCAGCCGTTGTCCAGCGAATCAAAGATCATCACGAAGGGGCTCGCGCCTTCCTGCACCTGGTCCCACGGATACAGGGCCAGCAACACGCCCAGCGCGCCGATGTAGAAGATCAGGATGCGGTAGATGATCTGGTTGGTGGCCCTGGGGATGGTCTTGCCCGGGTCGTCGGCCTCGGCGGCGGTAATGCCCACCAGCTCCAGCCCGCCGAAGGAGAACATGATCACCGCCATTGCCATCAGCAGCCCGCTCACCCCGTTGGGGAAGAATCCGCCCAGCTCCCACAGGTTGCCCACCGAGGCCTGCGGCCCGCCGGTGCCGCTGGCCAGCAGCCAGGATCCGAACACGATCATGGCAATGATCGCGGCCACCTTCACGATCGACAGCCAGAACTCCATCTCGCCGAACAGGCGCACGTGCAGCAGGTTGATGCCGTTGACCAGCAGGAAGAACGCCAGCGCCGAGACCCAGATCGGGATCTCCGGCCACCAGTACTGCACGTAGATGCCGATCGCGGTCAGCTCGGCCATGCTGACCAGCACGTACAGCGCCCAGTAGTTCCAGCCCGAGAGGAAACCGGCGAAATCGCTCCAGTAGCGGTGGGCGAAGTGGCTGAACGAGCCGGCCACCGGCTCTTCCACCACCATCTCGCCCAGCTGGCGCATGATCAGGAACGCAATCACGCCCGCCACCGCGTAGCCCAGCAGCACCGACGGACCGGCCAGGCCGATCGCCGTGGACGTGCCGAGGAACAGCCCGGTACCGATGGCGCCGCCCAGGGCGATGAGCTGGATATGCCGGTTTTTCAGCCCGCGGCTGAGGGTATTGCCTTCTGTTGGGTTCATGCGACTGCCATCGGCTGTTGCGTCAAAGTCGGGCAGCATAGCCGGACCGCGCCGATCGCGGGCAGTGTCCTTGGTCCGGTCAGGCCATGAAATCCGCGAGCACAGAACTGAACGCGTCAGTCGATTCAATGTTGACGATATGCCTGCCCGGCAGCGACAGGTGCCTGCCGTCCGCCACACCATCGGCGATCGCCTGCAGGTCGTCCGGGGTGCATACCGGGTCGTCATCGCCCGAGATCGCCAGCACCGGCACGGTGATCCGGCCGATGTCGGCACGCAGGTCGGCGCCGGCCAGCGCGGCGCAGCAGCCGGCGTAACCCTCGGCCGAGACGGCGGCAAAGCGCGCCAGGATGTCTTCCACCACGCCCGGGTTGGCGGCGATGAAGGCGGGAGTAAACCAGCGATCGGCAGTCGCATCAAGCAGCGGCGCCAGGCCCTTGTCCCGCACCAGGGCGATGCGCTGGTTCCAACCGTCGGCGGTGCCGATCTTCGAAGCGGTAGCGCACACTGCCAGCCGTTCGATCCGGTCGGGCGCATGGATCCCGAGCCACTGCCCGACCAGCCCGCCGATCGACAGCCCGCAGAAGTTGGCCCGCTCGATCTCCACCGCATCCATCAGCGCCAGCACGTCGCCGCCAAGGTCGGCCAGCGAATACGGCCCTTCCGCGGCAGTGGACTGGCCATGGCCGCGGCGGTCATAGCGCAGCACCCGGAAACTCCCGGACAGTGCTTCGGCCTGCGCGTCCCACATGTGCAGATCGGTGCCCAGCGAATTGCAGAACAGCAGCCACGGGCCGGTGTCGCCATCCACGCGGTAGTGCAACCGGTGGGTGGGAAGGTCAAGAAATGCCATGCGTCCTCCTCAGACCCGCTCGACGGCCAGCGCCACGCCCATGCCCACGCCTACGCACAGCGTGGCCAGGCCCAGGCGCCCGCCGGTCTTCTCGAGCTGGTGCACCAGGGTCAGCGCCAGCCGCGCGCCGCTCATGCCCAGCGGATGGCCGAGCGCGATCGCGCCGCCATTGGGATTCACCTGCGGAGCGTCATCGGCCAGGCCCAGGCCGCGCAGCACGGCCAATGACTGGCTGGCGAACGCCTCATTGAGTTCGATCGCGTCGAAATCGTCGATGCCAAGGCCCAGCCGCGCCATCAGCTTCTTCGTCGCCGGCACCGGGCCCATGCCCATCACCCGCGGCTCCACGCCGGCCGAGGCCATGCCGAGGATGCGCGCGCGTGGGGTCAGGCCGAAGCGCTTCACTGCCTCCTCGCTGGCCACGATCAGCGCCGCGGCGCCGTCGTTGATGCCCGAGGCGTTGCCCGCGGTCACGGTGCCGTCGGCGAACAGCGGCCTCAGCTTCGCCAGCGCCTCGGCATTGGTGTCCGGGCGCGGATGCTCGTCGGTGTCCACCTGTACGGTTTCACCGCGCCGCACGCCCGGCACGGTCACCGGAATGATCTCTTCGGCATGGAAGCCCGACTCCCGCGCAGCGGCCGTACGCCGCTGGCTGCGCAGAGCGAAGGCGTCCTGGTCATCACGGCTGATGCCGTGCTCCCGGGCCACGTTCTCGCCGGTCTGCGGCATCGACTCGGTGCCATGGGCCGCGTCCAGGGCCGGGTTCACGAAGCGCCAGCCCATGGTGGTGTCTTCAAGCTGCTGGCCCCGCCCCCAGGCGCGATCGGACTTGCCGACGACCAATGGCGCGCGGGTCATCGACTCCACGCCGCCGGCGATCGCCAGCGCCATCTCGCCGGCATGGATGGCACGCGCCGCCTGGCCCACTGCCTCCAGCCCGGAGGCGCACAGCCGGTTGAGCGTCACTCCCGGCACCGTGGCTGGCAGGCCGGCCAGCAGCAGGCTCATGCGGGCCACGTTGCGGTTGTCCTCGCCGGCCTGGTTGGCGCAGCCGTAGAACACTTCCTCGATCGCTTCCGGATCCAGCCCCGGATTGCGCTGCAGCAGCGCCCTGAGCGGCAGCGCGCCCAGGTCGTCGGCCCGCACCGCCGAGAGGATGCCGCCGTAGCGACCGATCGGCGTGCGCACCGCATCGCAGATGAAAGCCTGGCTCATTGTTCCTGCACTCCCTTGGGTCATACCGCCATTTCCAGGTCCAGCCCGGTCAGCTGGCGCACCTCGTCCAGGCTGACGCCATCCACCAACTCGATCATCCGTGCGCCTTCACGGCCAACCGAGAACACGCCCACATCGGTATACACCCGCGACACGCAGCCCAGGCCGGTCAGCGGATAGGTGCATTCGGCCACCAGCTTGCTCTCGCCCTTGCGGGTCAGCAGGTCCATCAGCACGAACACCTGCTTGGCGCCGATCGCCAGGTCCATCGCCCCACCCACCGCCGGGATCGCGCCCGGCGCGCCGGTGCTCCAGTTGGCCAGGTCGCCATGCTGGGAGACCTGGAACGCACCCAGCACGCAGATGTCCAGGTGCCCGCCGCGCATCATCGCGAACGAATCGGCGTGGTGGAAATACGCACCGCCCGTCAGCAGGGTCACCGGCTGCTTGCCGGCGTTGATCAGGTCGGGATCCTCCTGCCCCGGCTCCGGCGCCGGGCCCATGCCGAGCAGGCCGTTCTCGCTCTGCAGGAACACCTCCTTGTCGGCAGGCAGGTAGTTGGCAACGCTGGTGGGCAGGCCGATGCCCAGGTTCACGTAGGCGCCCTCGGGAATGTCCCGGGCCACCCGTTCGGCCATCTGTTCGCGGCTCAAGCGGCTCATGCTGCACCTCCGGTAGCCACCACCCGCTGCACGAAAATGCCGGGGGTGACGATGTGTTCGGGATCAAGCGCGCCCAGCTCCACCACTTCGCTGACCTGGGCAATGGTGGTGGCGGCAGCCGTGGCCATGATCGGGCCGAAGTTGCGCGCCGCCTTGCGGTACACCAGGTTGCCCCAGCGGTCACCCTGATGAGCCTTGATCAGGGCGAAATCGGCGCGGATCGGATACTCGAGCACGTACTGGCGCCCGTCGATCTCGCGCGTCTCCTTGCCTTCGGCCAGCTCGGTGCCGTAACCGGTGGGGGTGAAGATCGCCCCCAGCCCGGCGCCGGCCGCCTGAATGCGCGCGGCCAGATTGCCCTGCGGCACCAGCTCCAGCTCGATCTCCCCAGCCTCGTAGGCTTTGTCGAAATGCCATGAGTCGGACTGGCGCGGGAACGAGCACACCACCTTCTTCACCCGCTTGTTGGCGATCAGTGCGGCCAGCCCGGTATCGCCGTTGCCGGCGTTGTTGTTGATGATGGTCAGGCCGCTGGCGCCGTGGTCGATGAGCGCATCGATCAGCTCATCGGGCATGCCGGCCGTGCCGAAGCCGCCGATCATCACCGTGGCGCCGTCGGCGATATCCGCCACCGCCGAGGCCAGGGTCCATGTTGTCTTGTCGATCATGACTTTGTTTCTCCTGTCAGCGCGGGCCGGGCATCAGCCCAGATCACCACCCGCCACCGGCAGCACGCTGCCGGTAATGTAGGACGCCTCGTCGGAGGCCAGGAACAGGATCGGCGCCACCTGTTCGGCAACGCCCGCATAGCGTTTTAAGAAGCTGGATGACTTGACCTGTTCCACCGTCCCGGCCATCCATGCCTGTTCCTCCGCAGTATCGCCTGCGGCATTGCGCGGCACGCGGCGCGGGCCCACATCGGTGCCGCCGGGCGCCGTGGCCACGACGCGGATGTTGCGCTCGGCCACCTCCATCGCCAGCGATTGGGTGATCGCGTTCACCCCGCCCTTGGCCGCCGAATACGGCACCCGGTGGATACCGCGCGTGGCGTTGGACGACACGTTGACGATGGTGCCGCCGCCGCGGGCGAACAGGTGCTTGAGCACCGCGTGGCAGCAGTACAGCGTGGGCATCAGCGAGCGCCTGATCTCGGCGTCGATCTGGGCCGGCTCGAACCGGTCGAACGGGCGCATGCGGATCGCACCGCCCACGTTGTTGATCAGGATATCGATGCCGCCGAAGGTGCGGGTTGCAAAGTCCATCGCCGCCTCCGCACCCGCCCAGGTTTCCAGGTCGGCGTTGAAGGCGGCGCTTTGTCCGCTGGCCCCGGCGGCCACTTCATCCACGAAGTCCGCCCGGTCCACGAATACCACCTGGCCGCCCTCGGCCGCAGCGCGCAGGGCGACATCGCGGCCAATGCCCTGGGCGGCACCGGTCACCACGATGACCTTGCCGCTGAAGCGCTGTCCGCTCATGCAGCCTCGGCCCGCACGGTCGCGTTGGGGGTGAACTTCTCGTAATGGAAGCTGGCGGGCTCCACGCCGGTCTCGCCAAAGTGCCCGCGCACCGCGTCCACCATTGGCGGGGGCCCGCACAGGTACACATCCACGTTGCCGCCATGCAGCACTTCGGCCGGCATGTGCTGGGTCACCCAGCCCTTGCGCGGATGGTTGCTGGCCTCGTCGGCCACCACGGTGGTGAAGCTGAAGGCGGGCAGCTGGTCCGCATAGGCCTGGAGCCGGTCGACCAGCACCAGGTCGGCATCGCGGGTCACCCCGTAGATCATGTGCACCGGCTGGGTCGATCCAGCCCGCACCAGCGTTTCCAGCATCGACAGGAACGGCGCCAGGCCGGTGCCGCCAGCCAGCAACAGCAGCGGCCGCTCCACCGCGCGCAGATAGAAGCTTCCCAGCGGGCCGGTCAGCTGCAGCGACTGTCCCGGCTGGGCGCCCTGCAGCCAGGCCCCCATCAGACCGCCGTCGATGGACTTGATCAGGAAGCTGACACGCTGCTCGCCCGGCACCGAGCTGAAGCTGTAGGAGCGGCTCTGGCCGCTGCCCGGCACCTCGATGTTGACGTACTGGCCCGGCAGGAAGGTCGCCGCCTCCCCGGCCACGTCCAGCTGCAGCACGATCGCAGCGTCGTTGTGCCGCTCGATCCCGGCCACCGTCGCCGTTGACGTCACCAGGCCGGTCTTGCAGGCGCTGGAAGGCACCGGCACGGCAATCACGCAGTCGGACGAGGGCTGCATCTGGCAGGTCAGCACCAGCCCGGATTCCTTCTCGTCATCGGCCAGCGCATCCTCGATGTAGTCGTCGCCCAGGTCGTAGCTGCCGCTCTCGGCGCGGCACTTGCAGGTGCCGCACACGCCATCCGAGCAGTCCATCGGCAGGTTGATCCGGTTGCGGTAGGCGGCATCAAGCACCGTCTCGCCTTCCCCGCACTGGATGAAACGGGTGACACCATCTTCGAAATTCAAAGCAACGCTGTAGCTCATCTGCCTTTCTCCCGGGGGCACCGTTACAGGTGGTAGATATCCACCACCTGGCGGATGTAATCGTTCTTCAGCACGATCTTCTTGCTGCTGATCAGAAAGTCTTCACCGGAGCGGCGCAGGGTGACCAGGGCGGTGCCGAAATACTGGTCGGTGACCCGGTAGCGATGGCTGAGGGTATGGAAGTTGTAGCGCAGGTCCGCTTCCTCACCGCGGGTCTCCAGCACCTCCACGTTGTGGATGGCGTGGCTGGTGCGCGGCTCCGGCGTGGACGCGCTGGAGCGCTCGGTCTTGATCCGGAACACGCGGTCTTCCAGCCCCGAACGGTCGGGATAGTAGATCAGCGAGATCTCCGACTGCGGGTCTTCCGTCAGCTGGTCGTCGTCGTCCCAGGCGGGCATCCAATAGGTCGCATCCTCGGCATACAGCGCCAGCCATTCATCCCACTGGCGATCGTCCAGCAGGCGCGCCTCCCGGTACAGGAAGGCGCAGACGTCCTGGTAATCAAAGCTCATGCCGCCACCTCGCCCTGCCTGCGCTCCAGTGCCTTGCGCAGCTCCTGCGCCCAGTACGCGTGCTGGCATACGAACAGGCCTTCGTCTTCACTGCGCTCGCCCGACAGCAGCGGGGCAATGCCCATGGCCTTCGCGTTCTCGTCCGCGCCCTGGATCCACAGCGGCGCTCCGCGGCTCATGTCGTTCCACGGTGCGGAGGCTGCGGCAGCGTAGCCGGCCTGGCAGGCGCGGAACTCTTCCAGGTCGTCCGCGGTGCCCATGCCCGAGACGTTGAAGAAATCCTCGTACTGGCGGATGCGCGTGGCGCGGTCCTCGGCGCTTTCGCCCTTGGGGGCAAAGCAGAAGATGGTGACTTCGGTCTGGTCCACGCTGATCGGCCGCACCACCCGGATCTGGGTGGAGAACTGGTCCATCAGGAACAGGTTCGGATACAGGCACAGGTTGCGGGTCTGGTTGACGATGAAGTCCGCCTTGTCCGCGCCCACCCGCTCGGTGATCTCGTCGCGCACCTTGTACACCGGCCGCACTTCCGGGTTCATGGTGCGGGTCCACAGCAGCATGTGCCCGTTCTCGAACCCGTACACACCGGCCGTGCTCTTGCTCCAGCTGTTGGCGTCCACGGCCTTGGTGCCTTCCTCGTGGCGCCGGCTCATTGTGGCGGCGTAGTTCCAGTGCACGCTGCTGACGTGGTAGCCGTCGCAGCCGTTCTCCATCTGCAGCTTCCAGTTGCCGTCGTAGATGTAGGAGGAGTTGCCGCGCAGCACCTCCAGCCCGTGCGGCGACTGGTCGACGATCTGGTCGATGATCACCCGGCTTTCGCCCAGGTATTCCTCCAGCGGTGCCACATCGGGATTCAGGCTGCCGAACAGGAAGCCGCGGTAGTTCTGGAACCGCGCCACCCGGCGCAGGTCGTGCGAGCCTTCCTGGTTGAACTGGGCCGGGTACTGGGTGGTCTTGGCGTCCTTGACCTTCAGCAGCTTGCCGCTGTTGGAAAAGCTCCAGCCGTGGAACGGGCAGGTGAACGTGCCCTTGTTGCCGTGCTTGCGCCGGCACAGCAGGGCGCCCTTGTGCGCGCAGGCGTTGATCACCGCGTGCAGCTCACCGTTCCTGTCGCGGGTCACGATGATCGGCTGGCGGCCGATATGGGTGGTGTAGTAGTCGTTGTTTTCAGGAATCTGGCTCTCGTGGGCCAGGTATACCCAATTGCCCTCGAAGATGGCTTCCATCTCCAGTTCGAACAGATCGGGGTTGGTGAAGATATCCCGGCGGCAACGGAAGACGCCGGCCTGCGCATCGTCCTGGACGGCGGTGGCAAGCAGCTGGTCAAGGCTCCGTGCCTGGTCGGTCACAACGGACATTGACAATCTCCTGGATGATTCAAGTGACGCCCTGCCAGTCACCACGGACGGCTTCGGTCAAGGCGTGGCGACCGGGCAGCGCAGCTGCCGCCCGGCCGCGTTCGCCTCAGGCGGTTGCGCGCACGCGCGCTTCGTTGATCTGGTTGTCCACGCCGTCAACCAGCGCCGTCAGGTGGAAATCGAAATCGATCTCGCCATACGGACCGTCCATGTTGTTGGCCTTGATGCTGGCCTCGTCGGTGCGCTCGATGACTTCGCACACCAGCCCGTCGCGGGTGGCGTGGGCGAAGTCGTCCTGGACCAGCGGGTCGTGGGCCAGGTTGATCTGGGTGGTCAGTTTGCGATGGCCGTCGGCACTGATGAAAAAGTGGATGTGCGCCGGGCGTTGGCCGTGGCGGCCAAGCGCGGTGAGCAGCGTCTCGGTCGGGCTGCCCGGGGGCACGCCGTAGCCGCTGGGCACGATGCTGCGGTAGCTGTAACGCCCCTGGTCATCGGCAATGATCGTGCGGCGCATGTTGAACGGCTGCTGCTTGCCGGTCGGATCGAAGTGCGAATAGAACCCGCGGGTGTCGCAGTGCCACACCTCCACCTGCGCGCCCGGAACCGGCTGCCCATCGGCGCCATACACGGTGCCGGCCATGAACAGCGGATGGCCGTTCTCGTCGCTGCCATCATCCAGCCGCGCAAAGCCCTGCTCCACCGGCGCGCCGGCCACGTACAGCGGGCCTTCGATGGTGCGCGGGGTCTTGCTTTCCACGCCCAGCACAGCGTCCTTGGCATCCAGGCGCAGGTCGAGGAAGTGGTCCACGCCCAGGCCCGGGGAGATCAGGCCGGCCTGGCCGGCGGTGCCCAGCGCGTTGAGCCAGGCAATCCCGGTCCAGTACTCGTCCGGGGTGATATCGAGGTCGTCGATCGCCTGGAACAGATCGCTCATCAGGCGATGGATAATCTGCTTGGTGCGCGAATCGCCACCTTCCTGGTCCAGCCCGGCCACGGCCTTGAGGAAGTCCTGGACTTCCGGCTTGTTGAAGATTTTCACGTTCATGGTTTTCCCTCCTGAATCTCAGCGGTCGTCATCGCGGATCGACGATGGATGTCGGCACAGCGCAATCACCTCGATGTGCATATAGGGGAACAGTGGCAGGCCGGTCAGCAGCTCGTGCAGCTCTTCATTACTGTCCACGTCGAAGATGCTGTAGTTCGCGTATTCGCCCACCACGCGCCAGATGTGGCGCCACTTGCCGCTGCGCTGCAGCTGGTGCGAGTACTCCTTCTCGCGGGCCTTGATCTCATCAACCACATCGGCCGGCAGATCGGCCGGGATATCGACGTCCATCCGTACTTGAAACAACATGATTTCAGGCTCCCTTGGTTGTCGCGGGGTTGGATTGGGCGAGGCTGACCGTGTGCGTGGCCCGGTCGCGGCGGAAGAACTGCACGCGATCCTCGTCCAGGGTGATGCCCAGCCCGGGGCCATCCGGCACCGTCAGCTGGAAGTCGCTGTAATCCAGCGGCTCGGCGAGGATTTCCTCGGTCAGCAGCAGCGGCCCGAACAGCTCGGTGCCCCACTGCAGTTCATTGAACGTGGCGAACACGTGCGCCGAGGCCACGGTGCCCACCGCGCCTTCGAGCATCGTGCCGCCGTACAGCTCGATGCCCGCGGCATCGGCGATCGCCGCCACGCGCTGGGCGCCGTACAGCCCGCCGGACTGCTCGATCTTGATCGCGAACACGTCGGCTGCGGCCACCTTCGCCAGCTCGAACGCCGAACGCGGTCCGTGCAGGGATTCATCGGCCATCAGCGCCACCGGGAAGCGGCGCACCAGGCGTGCCAGCGCCGCGGCGGTGGCCACGGGCTGCTCCACCAGTTCGCAGCCGGCATCGGCCAGCGCGGCCATGCCGCGCGCAGCCTGCAGCTCGCTCCAGGCCATGTTCACGTCCACCCGCACCGCGCCGCGGTCGCCCAGCGCGCGCTTGATCGCGGCCACGTGGGCAATGTCCTCATCCAGCGGCCTGGCACCGATCTTGAGCTTGAACACGTTGTGCCGGCGCTGGGCCAGCATCTGCTCGGCTTCGTCGATGTCGCGCGCGGTATCGCCCGAAGCCAGGGTCCAGGCGACCGGCAGGCGCTCGCGGCGGCGCCCGCCCAGCAGCTCGGATACAGGCAGTCCCGTGCGCTTGCCCTGCGCGTCGAGCAATGCAGTTTCCACCGCGCTGCGGGCAAAGCGGTTGTCCTTGATCACGCTGTCGATGCGCGCCATCAGCGCCGGCACCCGGGTGGGATCAGCGCCCTGCAGCAGCGGGGCGAAGTAGGTATCGACCGCCAGCTTCATGCCTTCGGGGCTTTCGCCGCCATAGGCCAGGCCGCCGATGGTGGTGCCTTCGCCGATGCCCACCACGCCATCGGAGCAGTGGATCCGCACCAGCATCACGGTCTGGCCGTTCATGGTGGCCACCGACAGGCGATGGGGGCGGATGGTGGGCAGGTCGAGCAGCAGGGCTTCGACCCGATCGATGGTCGGGCTGGTTCTGGAAGCGGGGGAGGTGGAAGCATTCATGGGCCTGTTTATCCGCCCACAAATGCCCGGAGTCCAACACCAACTACCTATTGATCAATACCTTTTGAGTATGATTGGAGCAAATACGGCGCTGCCATGCGACTGTTGCACCGCAACAATGCGCTGAAGGTATAAGTCTGAATAGGGGTGCCAGAATGGAACTTCGCCAGCTGCGGTACTTCATTGCGGTAGCCCGCGCGCGCAATTTCACCCGCGCCGCGGAAAAGCTGCACATCGCCCAGCCGCCGCTGAGCCGGCAGATCCAGCTGCTGGAGCAGGAGCTTGGCGTCACCCTGATCTCGCGCACCCGTCCCCTGCAGCTGACCGCTGCCGGGCGGCTGTTCTACGAGCAGGCCCTGCAGATCCTCGGCCGGGTGGAGCAGATGACGGCCGCCACCCGCCGGGTGGGCAAGCAGGAGCGCAGCGTGCTGTCGATCGGCTTCGTGGCTTCCACCCTTTACGGCGGGGTGCCGGCGCTGGTGCGCAAGCTGCGCGAGCGCGCGCCGGAGCTGGATATCCAACTGCTGGAGCTGATGTCGGTGCAGCAGATCGAGGCGCTCAAGGCCGGCCGCATCGACCTGGGCTTCGGCAGGGTGCGCAGCAACGATCCGGCGGTGGAGCGCACCGTGCTGCGCGAAGAGCGCCTGGTACTGGCCGTGTCGCCGGACTCACCCCTGGCGGTCAGCAGCGCGCCGGTGCCGCTCAGCGCCCTCTCCGGGCAGGACCTCATCGTCTATCCCAGCCAGCCCCGGCCCTCCTTTGCCGACCAGGTGCTGACCCTGCTCAACGACCACGGCGCGCTGCCGGCAAGCGTGCACGAGGTACGCGAAATGCAGACCGCGCTCGGTCTCGTTGCCGCGGAAACCGGCGTGTGTGTAATCCCCTACGCCGCCAGCCGTCAGCGCGCGGACCTGCACTACCGCCTGATCGATGAGAAGGACGCCACCTCGCCGGTCATCCTCAGCCATCGGCGCAACGACAACTCGCGCTACATCCTGCTGGTCAAGGAACTGCTGAGCGAGCTGTATGCCGAATCCCCGGTCTGGCTCGACGCCGCCCACAACTACCTGCCCGACTCCGCGCCTGACCGCGGCTAGAATGTCGGCCGCAATGCCCGCCACCACCTGCCCGCGAGCCCCACGATGAAGCACTACCTGCCGATCTGGACCCATCAATGGCTGGGCGTGGCACTGCCCACCCTGCAGATCGCACTGGTGATCGTGGTGGCCTGGGTATTGCGTACGTTCGCGCAGCGGCTGATCAACCGCCTGTCGGACCGCTGGGAGCTGCCGCCGGAAGTGCGGGTGGGAGGGCGCAGGCTGAGCACCTTCCTTATCTACTCCGCCGCGCTGCTGATCATCCTCGAGCGCCTTGGCGTGTCGGGCACGGTGCTGTGGACCGCATTCACCGGCTTTGCCGCCGTGGCTGCGGTGGCCTTCTTCGCCGCCTGGAGCGTGCTGTCCAACATTTTCTGCGCACTGCTGCTGCTGATCACCCGCCCGTTCCGCCTCTATGACCACATCGAGCTGCTCGATGGCAGCGAGGGTCGCGGCCTGGGCGGCCAGGTGATGGACATGAACCTGATTTCCGTCACCCTGCGCGAGACCCACGAGGACGGCAACGAGTCGCACCTGCGCGTACCCAACAGCCTGTTCTTCCAGCGCGTCACCCGGCGCTGGCGCGAAGCTCCGCCGCCACGCCCGCAGCCGGATCCGGACGCCCCGCGCAAGCGTTCGCGTCAGCAGACCACGGGCGGTGGCGGCGCCAGCCTGTTCTGAGCGACCACGCCACCGCGTCCGCGGGAACGGGCCGTAGAATTGGTCCCATGAACACACCGCAAGATTCCAGCCTCGGGCGCGAGGTCGCCTACCCGGCCCGCTACGACCCGGACCTGCTGTTCCCGATCCCGCGCGCCCAGGGCCGGGCCGGGTTGCGCCTGCCAAGCGCGGGCCTGCCCTTCACCGGCCACGACCGCTGGCACGCCTATGAGCTGGCCTGGCTGGACGGGCGCGGCAAGCCGGTGGTCGATACCGCCACCTTCCTGGTGCCGGCCGATTCCCCGCAGTTGATCGAATCCAAGTCGCTCAAGCTCTACCTCAACTCGCTCAACGCCAGCCGTTTTGACAGCGCCGAAGCATTGCGCGAGCGCTTGGTGGAAGACCTCTCGCGCACCGCGCAGGCCCCGGTGGCAGTGGCCTTCGGCCTGCCCCCGGTAGTGGAAAGCGACGACGCGGGATCCATCGACGGCCAGAGCATCGACATCGCCACCTATGGCCCGCCCGATGCCTCCCTGCTGCTGGCCGACCCGGCCCACCAGGTCAGCGAGACCCTGCGCTCGGATCTGCTCAAGTCCAACTGCCCGGTCACCGGCCAGCCCGACTGGGGCAGCGTGCACATCCAATACCAGGGACCGCGGCTGGATCGCGCCGCCCTGCTGCGCTACCTGGTCTCGTTCCGTGACCATTCCGGATTCCACGAGCAGTGCGTGGAGCGCATCTTCACGGACCTGCTCGCCTGCCTGCAGCCCGCGGCACTGTCGGTTGAAGCGCGCTACACCCGGCGCGGCGGGCTCGACATCAACCCGTGGCGGGCGATGCCGGGCCAGGCGGCGCCGCAGGCAGCACGCGACCCCAGGCAGTAACCGGCGCGGAAACCGGCCGCCCGGCGCTTCACTGCGCCGGCATGCCGGCTTAACGGTCTCTGTGTGACGATCCGGGCTCCCGGCCCTGCATGCAATGGAGTCCGAATGATTTCCCCACCCGCAGACCCTGGTGACCGCCAGGTCCCCGGCACCAACGCCGGGCAGCCGATGGGGCAGACCCATACGGTGGTCGAGGGCGAGAGCCTGTCGGCCATTTCCAAAAAGCTCTACGGCAACGCCAACCGCTGGGAAGAGATCTTTGAAGCCAACCGGGACCAGCTGGATGACCCCGACCTGGTCCGGCCCGGCCAGACCCTCAGGATTCCCTGAGCCCACCGCATCCGCTGGAGGAACCCCCGTATGAACCGCAACGCCTTGACCATCGCTTCCCTGCTGGCCGCCTGCCTTGTCCTGGCCGCCTGCAACCAGGATGCCCAGGTGGAAAGCACCGCCACCCCGGCCATCGACGCACTCGAAACGCCGCCCGCCATGTCGGAACCCGAAGCCCCGGCCGCCACCGTGCGGGTCACTGATGTGACCCTGGGCACCGACGTCGGCGACGACCACTCCATCGCCGAGCCGGCGACCAGCTTTGCCGCTGACGATGACGACATCCACGTCTCGATCACCACCAACAACGACGCCGATGGCGAGACCATGGGCACGCTGGCGGTGCGCTGGACCTTTGACGATGGCGAGGGCGAACAGCTGGTGGACGAGCGTTCGGAGCGTTTCGCGTTCTCCGGCCAGGACGTGACCAGCTTCCGCATCACCAACCCCGACGGCTGGCCCATGGGCAGCTACACGCTTGAAGTCAGTGTCGACGACGAGGTGGTGGAGACCCGCCAGTTCACCATCCAGTGACCGCAGCTGGATCGCCGGCGTGGGGGCGCAATGCGCACACCCGCCCTGCCTTGGCAGCCGGCCTGCCGGCATCGCAGTGTTCCGTTCATAATCCTTCCGGAGGTCCATGACGGCACTACACTGGGACGTCGTGTCCGGCGAACGGGCCGCAGACGGGGACCGCTGCTGCCCCCCAAACGTCACGCAACGAGGCCGGTTCATCTCCGGCACCCCGTTCACCTGCACGCAATCATCAAATCGGTCATGGCAGTCTCGGACCGATCCAGTCACTGTGATCCTTGGGAGAACTGGCATGGCCTACACCACCTCCGTCCGGAGCGTGCACCCGATCCATCCGATCCATGCAATTTTCGTGGCCGGCATCCTGCCGCTGTTCGGCGGCGCCGCGCTGAGTGACCTCGCCTTTTTCCGCACGTTCGAAATCCAGTGGCAGAACTTCGCCTCCTGGCTGATCGTCGGCGGTCTGGTGTGGACAGGGGTAGCGCTGGTATTCGCGCTGTTCGATCTGACCCCGGCGCGGCGCACCCGCAACCGCGTGCTGTACCTGCTGGTACTGCTGGCCACCTTCATCGTGGGCTTCTTCAATGCCCTGCAGCACGCCCGCGACGCCTGGGCCAGCATGCCCGCCGGCCTGGTGATGTCGGTGATCGTACTGGTGCTCAGCGTCGTGGCGCTCTGCCTTGCCTTCTGTGGCCCGCGCATCGGAGAAGTGAAATGAAGCGCCTTGCCTTGTTTGCCGTAGCCGGCTCAGCGGCGGTCATGCTGGCCGCCTGCAACCCGGCTCCGAAGCCGGAACTGGAATACGGCACCAACCCCGACCTGCCCCAGCCCAAGCGCGGCCTGCTGCCGCAGATGGTCATCGCCAGCCCGGACGAATGGGGCGACCAGCTGCCGGTCGTGCCGGAAGGCTTCGAGGTCCGCGCCATCGCCCGCGACCTGGGCATCCCCCGGCAGACGCTGGTGCTGCCCAACGGCGACATCCTGGTGGCCGAAGGCCGTGGCGGCAACGCCCCCAGCCTCAAGCCCAAGGATATTATTGCCGGGCCCATCAAGGGTGCGGGCACCACATCGGTGCCAAGCGGCAACCGCCTGACCCTCCTGCGCGACGGCGACGGCGACGGCGAATACGAGCTGCAGACCGTGTTTGCCGACAACCTCAACGCCCCCTACGGCCTGGCCCTGATCGACAACAACCTGTACGTGACCAACCAGGACGCGGTGGTGCGTTTCGACTACCAGCCGGGCATGACCCAGGCCAGCGGCCCGCCGGAAGAGCTGGCGAAGCTGCCGTCCGCGATCAACCACCACTGGACCAAGGCCATGGCCGCCAGCGCGGATGGCCAGTTCCTGTACGTGGGCATCGGCTCCAACAGCAACATCACCGAACGCGGCATGCTGGCCGAGCAGGACCGGGCCCGGGTCTGGGAAATCCACGCCGAAACCGGCATGCACCGTCCCTACGCCACCGGCCTTCGCAACCCCACCGCACTGGCCATCCAGCCCGACACCGGCGTGCTGTGGGCGGTGGTGAACGAGCGTGACGAAATCGGCCCCGACCTGGTGCCCGATTACCTCACCTCGGTGCAGGAAGGCGGTTTCTACGGCTGGCCCTGGGCCTACTGGGGCAACCACGTGGATGACCGCGTGCGGCCCGAGAATCCCGAGAAGGTGGCCGCGTCCATCACCCCGGACTACAGCCTCGGTGCCCACGTGGCCTCGCTTGGGGTCGACTTCTCCAGCCCCGTGATGGGTGCGGAGTTCGCCGACGGCGCCTTCGTGGGCATGCACGGCAGCTGGAACCGTTCGGACCCGGTGGGCTACAAGGTCGTGTTCGTACCGTTCAGCAACGGCCAGCCGGCCGGCGATCCGATCGACTTCGCCACCGGCTTCCGCGACGACGACGGCACCACCCGCGGCCGCCCCGTGGGCGTCACCGTGGATCCGCGCGGCGCCGTGATCATTGCCGATGACCTGGCCAACATCATCTGGCGCGTCTCACGTATTGGTGGCCCGGCGCAGATGCCGCAGCAGCCGGAAACGGACGGCCTGCCCGAAGCCCTTGAGGCCGAGGGCATCGAGGGCCAGGGACCGGAGCCGGAAGAAGCTGCGGCTGACTGACGTCCGTCAGAGAGTTGTTTGAATAGATCGGCGGTGCCGCCACCTCGGCACCGCCGTTTTCGTTCTTGGCTTTCGCCATTCGCTGCACCTCACCCCGCATCGGGGAATTTTGGACATCACGGTCGGACTCGGTGAAGTCCGGGCCATCCCCGCGCATGCGGGGATGAATTACGATGCACATCGCATGTAACACAACGCTGAGGCCCCAACATGAGCGACGCCACTTTCACTTTCCGGGTGGATGAAGGCCTGAAGGCCGAGTTCGCCAAGGCCGCCAAGGCGCGCGACCGCTCCGGCGCGCAGCTTCTGCGCGACTTCATGCGTGAATTCGTTCGCCAGGAGGAGAACTCCATCGAATACAACGCCTGGTTCCGTAATGAAGTGCGGCATGGCATTGAAGAAGCGAACGCGGGCGATGTCGTCTCCAGCCAGGACGTGGAAGCCGACGCGGCCGCATGGCGGGCCGGCCTCCGAGCGGCGCAGACAGGCTCCCGCGGACACTCATGAAGCTGGTATGGACGCGCGCCGCCCTTGGCAACCGCAGGGCGATCCGCGAACTGGTCGTCCACCCGAACTACATCCTCATTTACGACATCACTGGTGAGATGTTGCGCGTCCTGCGGGTCCTGCATGCAGCCCGTCAGTGGCCCACCTGACCAACAGCTGCAACAACCCGCTGTTATAGGTGAGTCCCGGATGGCCCGCTGCCAATGCAAGGTGACATGCTCAAGCACATCGCAGGGTCGGGAAGGCTGCTGGCCGACAATTTCCTCCTGTTTGTCCCGGTCATCCTGGCCTGCATCCCCATCGCCGCATATCTGGAGTACGGCCCCAGCCGACCGTTCTACCTGACCGCGGGCATCGCCACCCCGGTGATTGTCGTGCTGTCGTACCTGATGATCCGGTTCCACCTCGACTACGCTGCCGCCGCGCGCGATACCGCCCCGCTGCTGGCCCGGCTGAAAATCGAAGGCTCACAGGTCAATGCCCGGGTGCTGCAGGTGCGACAGAGCAACGCCTTCATCAATGAGCTGCCGGTCATGCAGATCACCATCCAATACCGCTACGGCGACCGCACCTACACCAGGACGATCCCGAAAGCCGTGCCGCATCACAGCCTGCACCTGATCAGCCCGGGCGATACCCGCAGCGTCTGGATCGACGTGCGCGATCCCGGGATCGTGGTGCTCTGATCCCTGCTGAATGAGCTCTCTTCTGAGCCATTCAGTAACCCCTTGAAAGGTCCCGAGACCGGGACCGAGGTCGAAGCCGAAGACCAGCAGCCGGAGCAGGAAGAAGCCGCCGCTGACTGACCCAGTGCGCAGCCCAGCTGCAACCAACTGCTGTTACAGGTGAGTCCAACGTGGCTCCGCGATGACCTCGCGGAGCCACGCTCATTTTTGGAGCCTGGGATGCGTCGTGCCCGGTTTCGCCTGCTGAATACGTTCTACCCGGCAACAGTACGTGATCCGTGACCAGCTGGACCCACCACCAAGGAGCCATGCAATGAATCCGATCGATCCGATGGACATGCTGCAAGCTGCAGTCGTGCTGTTCACCTTAGCCGCGCTCGGCGGCCTGGCCATGGCCGGAATCCGGTTCGCGGGAAAGCGCAACCCGCCTGCATGGCTCGCAATGCTCCACGGCCTGCTTGCCGCTGCCGGCATCACCCTGTTGGCGTACACCGCCTATGTGGGAGGGGCCCCGGCCCTGGCCCTCGCTGCCCTGCTGCTGTTTCTGCTCGCCGCCGGCGGCGGTTCGGTGCTGAGCCTGGCCTACAAGTGGAAACAGCGCCTCCTGCCGGCCTGGCTGGTACTCGCCCACGCGGTACTGGCGGTGCTTGGCTATGCGCTTCTGCTGATCGTGGTACTGGGTTAGGGACGCATCTGAACCCAACCCATCACCGCGCGCCGTGATTCACGGCGCGTGGCCGCCCAGCGCGCGACGATCGTCCACACCACAAACAGAGGACGACGTCATGATGCGTTTACATCACATTGCCATCGCGTCCGCGCTTTCGATCGCCGCAGCCGGGTGCGCCCACTCCCAGGCCCCGGTCCGAACGCAGGGCTATGCGCCGACCCAGGGGCAGACCTATGGCCCCCGGGACGAAGGCCGCACCTTCAACGACGGCACCCGGGTGATCTGCGAGAACGTTGAAGTTGCCCGCGACACGTCCGATCCCAACCGCATTGTAGGCACCGCCGCAGGCGCGGTGATTGGCGGCCTGGTCGGCAATCAGGTGGGCAGCGGCAGCGGACGCAAGGCCGCCACGGTCGGCGGCGCTGTTGCCGGCGGAGCCATCGGCCGCCATGTGCAGGGCAACCGCCAGGAAGCCCAGGGCGAGCGCGTGATCGAACAACGCTGCTGGCGCGGTCGCTGACAGCAGCCTTCGTGACAGCAGGCCTCGCCGGTCACGCCAGCGGTACCGCCGCGGGCAAGGCCGGCGAAGCTATGCCCGGCGCAGCGTCTGCTTCGCCAGCAGTGCCACTAATGCCGCCAGTACGAAGCACCCCAGCGCCATCCACACGATCCCCTTTACTCCGGCACCCGCCAGCCGTACCAACAGCACGCCGCCCATCCCGGCGGCGAGCATGATGGAGAAATTGAACACGCTGGACTGCAGCGAAGTGGCCACGTCCCTGCCGCGGTCCACCTGCCGGGCAATGGCGGTCTGGTACATGGCGCCCAGCGGACCGAAGGAAACGCCCCACAGGAAGAAGGTGAAGTGGGCAATGCCGGGCGTGCGGGCAAAGGCCAGGAACAGCAGCATCGATACCGCGCTGAGCACCAGCATGGACACCACCAATGGCCGCAGCCATTGGTCGATGACCCGGGCGGAAGCCACCACTGAAATCACCGAACCAATGCCGAACACCAGCAGCGCCATGCCGGTGCCGCCGGCCAGTTGCACCGTCTCCACCAGCAGCGCGATGTAGGTGTACACGGCGTAGTGCCCGGTCACCGACAGGAAGGTCAGCAGGATCACCATCAGGATGGCCCGGTTCTTCAGCAGGGTCAGCGGGGAGTTGCTGCGGGTGCGCTGTTCCCCTGGCACGGCCGGCAGGTACAGGTGGCACAGCGCCGCGATCAGCACCACGCCCAGCCCGAACACCAGGAACTCCGTGCGCCAGCCGAACTGCAGCCCTACCAGGGTCATGACAGGCAGGCCGACACTGATACCCAGGGTACTGCCGGCCAGGATCACGGTGATGGCCCAGCCCTGCCGCTCGGGGGGAACGAGACGCGTGCCATAGGCCGCGATCATCGGCCACATCACCCCGGCGCATACGCCACCCACGATGCGCGCGCCCACCATCACCGCATAGGAAGAAGCCAGCCCCACCACGATGTTGGAGACGGCAAAGCCGGCCAGCAGCACCAGCAGCAGGTGCTTGCGGTTGACCGTCAGGGTGGCCGTGACCAGCGGGATGGTGCACACCGCGGACGCCAGCGCGTACACCCCCACCAGCATGCCGATGTGGGATTCGGACACGCCCAGGTCTTCGGTCATCTGCGGCAGGATCCCCGAAGGGATCAGCTCCGACAGCAGCCCCACGAAGGTGACGCTGGCCATCAGGCCGAACACGAACCACTCCGGCGCCCGCAGCCTCGGCGCCCCCGGCACCGGCCTCATGGATGGGTCAGACACGCCGCAGCGCCACGAATGCAGCGCGGGTGGCTTCGGCGATCACGGCGTCCAGTGCTTCGGGACTGGCCTCGGCGCCGGTGTAGTACACAGCGATCACCACCGGTGCGCCGGTCGGCGGAAAAGCCACGCCGATGTTGTTGCAGCTGTTGCGCGCCCCGGTGCCGGTCTTGTGCGCCACGCGCCATCCGTTCGGCACGCCGGCCTTGATCCGGCCCGGACCCGTCGTGGTCTCCACCAACCAGGTTTGCAGCTTCGCCAGCAGCTCCGGTGCCAGCAGGCCGCGCAGCAGCACCCGGTCGAGGTTGGCCACCGCTTGCGCCGGGGTGGTGGTATCGCGCGGGTCACCGGGCAGCGCGCTGTTGAGCTGGGTCTCGTAGCGATCGACGCGGGTCACCTCATCGCCGATGCCGTGATACCAGGCCTGGAAGGTTTCCAGCCCGCCGAGCTCGCGCAGCAGGATATTTGCCGCGGGGTTGTCGCTGATTTCCACGGCGGCCTTGCACAGCGCTTCGATCGTCAGGCTGGATCCCACCGCCGGGCCGGTGACCGGGGCGTGGGGCACCATGTCGCGCTCGCGGATGGAAATGGCACGATCCAGCCGCTCCGCTCCCTGCTGCACGCGATCCAACACGCAGGCGGCCAGGAACAGCTTGAAAGTGGAGGCGTAGGCGAAGCGCTCATCCATGCGCCAACCCACCCGGCCTGGCCCCATCGCGCAGACGCCAAGGCGCCCGCCATGACGGGCTTCCAGCGGGCCAAGATCCAGCGGGCTTGGCGCCGGCGGGGGTGAAAGGGCGAATGCCGGGATGGGCAATGCCAGTGGCGCGCCAGCGGCGGCCGCCAACGCAAGAAAAGCCCTGCGATCCATCAGCGCCGCTCTCCGGCAGACAGGATGAAATTGCGCAGCGGCAGGAAGGGGGAGGAAGACCTGATATTCATGGGCGGCTATTCTCCCCCGGATATCCGACAGCCGCGACCACCCCGTTGAGCTTTCCGGGGCGATGAAGCGAGCGCGAATTACGCCCTTATAGATTCCGACGCGCCCTTCACTGGCGGGCGGGCCGTGCGCGTCTTCAATCGTTGCGTTGCGTCGTCGCGCGACCTTGCGCGAACTCCGGGAAGAGCTCCGCCATCGACGCCTCATCCGGCAAGACATAGAACACCCCGCCCCGCTCGAACGTCGGACGGATGACGCCCTCGTAAAACTCCGGCGAGACGTTGATGCAGCCATGAGTGACGCGGTTGTCGTCGGGCGAAGGCGATGCAAGGCGTTCGGCGCGTCTCTCGGCCGGGACGCCAGTCGCGGTCGGGTGGATGGAGACCGCCGAATCGTAGTCCACCCACAGCACGCGCCCGGCGTCGATCGACGGACCGTAACCGCCCACGAAGCGACCAGCAGGCGTCGTGCGATCCCGGCCCGGAATCTCGCGAAGCGCAAGACCGGCGATACCTGGGGCCGTATGATCGCCACTCGCCGAGCCAAACAGCCCGGGTGCCGCGCCGCGAAGCCGGCCGTCACCGCCAAACACCAGGATCTGTGCGGCCGCCTTGTCGATGACCGCGAATGGATAGCCTTGGTTGTCCTCGGCTGCGACAACCCAGCCCGCGAGCTCGATCACCGTGTCGGACACATCCTGGCCTCGTGGAAGCTGGTCGACGGCGGCGACAGGTTGCGCGACGGCATCCTCGGCGTTTGCCACGCCGAAGCTTGCGAACGCCAGCGCCAGCGCAACAACAACGGCCCGGATCGCAGGGGGTAAGGACGTACGGATGGGACGGCTCCCTGGAACGAAGACTGGTGGAAGACCAAGGAGACCGATGGCCAGCAAAGGCCACCGGTCCCGGTTCAGGAGCGACTAACCGCGCGGCACGCGGCGCGGGGCCGTTTCGAGCTGCTGGACGCGGCTTTCCATTTGATCCAGCCGCTGGTTGGCCTGCTGCGCGGACTGGTTGGCGGACTCGGCGCTCTGGGCCGCGCCCTGCACCCTCGTGTCGAGTTGATCGAGGCGCGAGTTGATGCCTGCAAACTCGTCACTATAGGTAGCGCAAGCGGATAGGCCGACGGCGGCGACGATCGCCACGCCGAGCGTACGCGCCATCGCCAGATGCTTCTTGGTCGGGAACATGGCAATCCTCCTTCGTGTGGGGTATTCGAATATAGCGGGGTTTATGGGGGCCTCATGACCCGCCTTCAGCTGAGGTTGAAGTACGTGGATGGGCTGTGAAGATGTGCGATCACGAAGCGCAGCCAGAACCGGCCTTGTGGTAACCGGAGGGATGTCGGCAAGCGACCGCTGGTTTCGGCATCATGGCGGCATAGGGGGAGGGACCACATGCCGCTGAGCTGGAACGAGATCAAGGATCGCGCCCTGCGCTTCTCGCGCGAATGGGCGGATGAAGCCAACGAGCACGCCGAGGCCAAGAGCTTCTGGGACGATTTCTTCAATATCTTCGGAGTCTCGCGCCGGCGGGTAGCCAACTTCGAGCGCCGGGTGAAGAAGCTGGACGGACGCGACGGCTACATCGACCTGCTGTGGAAGGGCGTGCTGCTGATCGAGCACAAGTCACGCGGCAAGGACCTCACCCGCGCCCACACCCAAAGGCCGTGCGCGGTCACCGATCAACCACGTGCGGCTGTTCGGGTTCATCACCTGCTACCAGCCACGCGGGCTTAATTACCAACGCCGACTGACCCGGCTCCTGAACTTCCTATGCGGCAGTGAACCAACTGTTCGGAGTTTCCGAAAGGTTCGTTCATCTCTGAGCTGCCTATGCGGCAGTGAACGCCCTCGCCCAGCAGCCCGCAGCCGTGGATGATCTCTGAGCTGCCTATGCGGCAGTGAACCGTGGGCGGCCACCGGGCGCCGGGTCATTTGCTCTCTGAGCTGCCTATGCGGCAGTGAACGCGAGCGATCGCCGACCGCGGTACACGCTGTATCTCTGAGCTGCCTATGCGGCAGTGAACGCCTGGACGGCTGCATGTTCCGCATGCCCAAGTCTCTGAGCTGCCTATGCGGCAGTGAACGGCGCGCGAGATCCGCGCCATGTGCCGGATCTTCTCTGAGCTGCCTATGCGGCAGTGAACTCAAAGCCGATGGCTCCAGCCCGGCCGAGCAGTCTCTGAGCTGCCTATGCGGCAGTGAACCTGCTGTGGCCCATGTCCAGCGCCAGCTCGTATCTCTGAGCTGCCTATGCGGCAGTGAACGTGAACAGCGGGCCGCGGAACCACTTGAATCTTCTCTGAGCTGCCTATGCGGCAGTGAACTCGTCGCTGCCGTGCTGTGCGGCCACGTTCGCTCTCTGAGCTGCCTATGCGGCAGTGAACGGCCAAGGTCTCGCACGCCTCCAAAGTCCTGATTCTCTGAGCTGCCTATGCGGCAGTGAACGAGTGCGATGCGCTGCTGGAGGCGGACATGATTCTCTGAGCTGCCTATGCGGCAGTGAACGTTCAAGTTCACGTCCCGCCGCGCCACCAGGTTCTCTGAGCTGCCTATGCGGCAGTGAACTTGCTGATGTAGAGCCGCTCGAGCTCCTGCATTCTCTGAGCTGCCTATGCGGCAGTGAACCATACGATGATGTCCTCCGGCTCATGCCGGGTTCTCTGAGCTGCCTATGCGGCAGTGAACCCAGCGCCTACAACGGCACCGTTTGATGCCAATCTCTGAGCTGCCTATGCGGCAGTGAACAACACCCCGGAAGGCCGGCACGTGGGCGTGGTTCTCTGAGCTGCCTATGCGGCAGTGAACAAGCCGCCGAAGCCATCCTCGCCCGCGAGACTTCTCTGAGCTGCCTATGCGGCAGTGAACCTGGTGCCGACACCTACACCCTGGCACTGCCATCTCTGAGCTGCCTATGCGGCAGTGAACCGGGCGAGACGCTACGAATGCAAATCGCGATTTCTCTGAGCTGCCTATGCGGCAGTGAACCTTGAGGATCTCCCGCAGCGCCTGGCCACTGATCTCTGAGCTGCCTATGCGGCAGTGAACGTGCAGCTGCGCGGATTTCCCTACCACCTGCATCTCTGAGCTGCCTATGCGGCAGTGAACGGGGATGGGCGTGGCGTTGGGGTTGCCGTAGGTCTCTGAGCTGCCTATGCGGCAGTGAACGACTGCGGCAGGATGCCCAGCAGGTTCTCGCCTCTCTGAGCTGCCTATGCGGCAGTGAACGTATCGCCGAGGGCAATCCAGCGCACGTCTACTCTCTGAGCTGCCTATGCGGCAGTGAACGGTCGACTGTCGACGTCAAGTGGATCGCGCTATCTCTGAGCTGCCTATGCGGCAGTGAACTTCGGGATCGAGGAAGTCTGCCGAGCGTTCCGTCTCTGAGCTGCCTATGCGGCAGTGAACTGAAGTGGCTGGCCGAGAACGTGGCCATACCCTCTCTGAGCTGCCTATGCGGCAGTGAAGTCGCGGAACCAGCTGCGCGCCATGAGCTGCTGTCTCTGAGCTGCCTATGCGGCAGTGAACTCGGAGTTCAAGGCGTGCTGCCCGTTCCACCATCTCTGAGCTGCCTATGCGGCAGTGAACGCCCTAGAGAACGCCGGCGCGTTCGCCGCGCATCTCTGAGCTGCCTATGCGGCAGTGAACCTCGGTGGGCTTCCAGGTCTCTTCCACGCTTATCTCTGAGCTGCCTATGCGGCAGTGAACCCTGGTGCCTTCCGTGTCCGTGGTGCTCTGGTTCTCTGAGCTGCCTATGCGGCAGTGAACAACAGCACCACCTGGCGCCGGATCCGCGAACATCTCTGAGCTGCCTATGCGGCAGTGAACTTCGCCTTCCGGCTCTCGCCTCCCTCCCGATTTCTCTGAGCTGCCTATGCGGCAGTGAACCCCACGGGCGCGCTCGGGGGTTGAGCCTTGGCTCTCTGAGCTGCCTATGCGGCAGTGAACTCGCGCCAAACGCGCCCGCCGCCCGATCTATCTTCTCTGAGCTGCCTATGCGGCAGTGAACTCCTTGGCTCGCGCCAGCGCCTCATCCGCTATTCTCTGAGCTGCCTATGCGGCAGTGAACGGGCACCAACCTCGAGGCCGGCCTGTGCGCACTCTCTGAGCTGCCTATGCGGCAGTGAACAGGGCGGCGGGTGAAGTTCTCGATCACCTCGTTCTCTGAGCTGCCTATGCGGCAGTGAACGAAACGCCCACCGACTACCTGCGCGCCGTCCGTCTCTGAGCTGCCTATGCGGCAGTGAACGCATTGGTTGCTCCCATCAGCGTGAGCGTCGATCTCTGAGCTGCCTATGCGGCAGTGAACGGTAGAAGTGAAGCTGATCTCCATCCCCCAGTTCTCTGAGCTGCCTATGCGGCAGTGAACACTTCCAGCACAGTTGGCCAGGTGGTGGATATTCTCTGAGCTGCCTATGCGGCAGTGAACTCAATCGTCGCGGTGGTGGTCCCGCTGCCTGGTCTCTGAGCTGCCTATGCGGCAGTGAACTGGATCGCGTTCGGGCTGTGGCTGATCTCTCTTCTCTGAGCTGCCTATGCGGCAGTGAACGCCGACCAGATCGGGTTCCTGTACCGGGATGATCTCTGAGCTGCCTATGCGGCAGTGAACGTGCCCTCTACGTATGCCGCCATCGAGCAGGTTCTCTGAGCTGCCTATGCGGCAGTGAACTAGAGCCTTATCTCGCCATGCCCTTGATTGATCTTACATTCCAGCAAAAAAAGGCCGGCTACCATTCCTGGAGACCGGCCCGTAAACGTTTGATTTTATTAGCTTAGGATCCGCTTGTAAATTTAAGGTCCGAACCAGGGAACAGTAGCATCGCCACTCAATCCATAGCTGCTGAAAGTCCCCGGGATCGGTTGCTCGGCCACGGGTCCATGCCGGATGAACAACGGAAACCGTGCCTGGCCGGTACTGCGGCTGCCGAGCTGGACAAAGGGCAAACACAGCCGCTCCGCTGCGCTATCCGGAATGCGGCGTTCAGCCGCATCCATGTCCAGGCCATGTCGACGCATTGCGCGTCTCCGCATGCGAGCGGGGCTGCTGCTCGGCTGGACACGGCTGACGACGCGATGGCGGGCGCCATCTGGCACGACAGCAATCCCGGCAACCTCGAGATGATCTTCAATCCCCCGGAGCCAGGGGGTCGCCATGAGCGCCTGCAAGGACAATTCCACTCCATGCACACGCACATGGTTGCCCAGAGTTGGCCGGCGATCGTCGTGGGCGGGGAAACTTACCCCGATGTCCTGGCTCCCCAGTTCCACCAAGGCGCGATGGAATCGCGCATACAGGGCGCTGAGGATGTGCGGCGGCGCCAGCTCAGGATCAGGGCGGAGGCGAATGTCCAGGTAATGACCCATGGCATCAGCCCGCATCACCGAAAACGCCACCACGGATCAGCGTGGCAACAACAAAGTGCTGTTGCTCCAGCTCCGGGGCCTTGTCCTTGATGATCCAGCCATCGAGCAGGTTATAGAAGTCCTGCTTCTCCTTCGGCTGCCTCCAGGCCTTGCCCTGAGTGGTGACCGAACCATAGGGCTCTACCGCAATTGGCCCGTTTCCGTCAGCGCCGGAATACCAAGTGTCAATGGTGCGCAATGCGTTTCCAATTTTCTGGGAGTGCATCGCAGCCACTCCCGCAACATCGTAAAGCGTCCTGCTCTTGTCCCCCCGTTCACGGTCGAGGATGAGCTCCTGCGAGGGAAATACCTCCTGTCCTGCGCCGGCACGGATGAAGGCGGTGACCTGGACCAGGACGTGTGAAGTACCGGCCAGGCCGGACTCAAGAAGCGAGGCAAGCTTCTCAAACGACGATGCCTCGTCCGCAGGCGCCGCCAGTTCACGCAACGAGTGGTCCAGCGCATCGAAGGACCATTGGGCAGCGGGGTTGCCATCCCTCAGGTGGGCCACCTGAACCTCGACCTGCTCGGCCCCGACACGGTTGCGCCACAGGAAGCGTCCGTTGGCCAGGTTGGCGGCATAGCGGCGGGCAAGTTCGCCGAAGCCATGCTCCTCGACGTAACCGCTGACGGTACCTACAAGCTTGTCCCGGTAACCGGCATCGTTACAGGCCGACGGCTCACCGGTACCGCCCAGCACGCGCAGGGTGAACTGCACTTTCAGGGTGTCGGCATCCGCAGGCAGGGTGGCAACGTCGACCGTCTGCAGGTTCGGGTTCTCAATGGCGGCGTCGAGCTTGGCCGGGTCCTGGTCCTTGGTCTTGAGGCGGTTGGAAATGGTACCGCGCACGGACTTGGGACGGATGGTCACCGGCGCCCAGTCGACGGATGCATCACGCGTGGACCAGCTTCCGGAATAAAACAGCGCATCGGACGGGTCGAGCTTGCGCTCGAAGGCGAGGACGGAAGCAGTCTTGAGGTCTTTGGCCATGATTGGATTCCTTATCGTGGTGGACAGTCAGTCGAAGTCGTAAAGCTGCTCAAGCGCAGTGGCAGCCGGCTGGTAGTCATTGCGACAACGGTAGAGCCCGGCGCCGGGCTGGCTGTCGGCGTACCAGAGCATCTGATGGGCCGACTGCAGACGGTGCGGGCTGACCCATTCGCCGATGGAGTACAGGCTTTCGACGAAGCGGAAAGGCGTGGACGCATCGCGTGCGTTGGCGACCGTGCCCGCCGCATGCAACTCACCCAGTGCGCCATAACCAACCGGGATGGGCACGATCCAGCCCTGGTCCTTGCGGTCGTTGACCCACCCCGCCTTTTCATCCTTGTTCGCCGGCTGATGGCGCCAGTTGATGCGCGACAGCGATAGCCAGACGTCCAGTCGGGTGGCGGCCGGCTGCCCGGCCTGAAGCTCAATCAGCCGACTCTCCAACCGGTCGTCACGCGACACCAGGACAAAACCCGGCAACAGCCGCATACGCGCCTTGCGGAACTCGGCCTGCTGGTCATCTTCGGTACCGCTGAGATCGATGCTCCAGGGCTGGTAACGGAACCGCCCCGGGTGTGCCGGCGGCAGCACGCTGCCTCCTGCAATCCGCATGCCTGCCAGCAGATCGACAATGACGGCAATGTCGGCGACCCGTGCATCCGGCTCCCGGCTCCAACGCTCGCTACGTATCGCAAAGACAAGGCTCAGCTCCAGATGGATCCGGCCCTCCTCGACGATGGCGGCGGTCCTTCCGTCCTTGCCGACCGGGTTGCGGGTCAGGCGGAAGGCTTTGACGAATCCGCCTTCGGTGACCTGCTCCTGGTAGTCGTGGCAGACCGTGCCAACGGCCTTGAACCCAAGATCCAACCCGGCGCCGCGGGCCTTGCGCTCCAGCGCCCACATCAGGCCAAGGAACGCGGTCATCGACGGGAAGCCGTGGGTCAGCGGGCTGGAAACCGCATTGGCGTTCTGGACCCGCAGCCGAGGCAGCACCAGCAGGTTCTCGAAATCGGGACAGGCGCTCATGCCGTCTCTCCTGCCGGCGCCCGCCGCTGCATCGGCACCGGCCACGCTGCGTCGATGATCGCCTGCTTGGCCCAGTGCCTGTACTCCGCATCGCCCACGGTCGTCAGCCCGGCATCACGCAGCTTTGCGTTGAGCCAGTTGGCAAAACGCCCGGCGACTTCGTCCGGCCAATCGCCGAACTCATAGACAGCGCGGAACTCTACATCCCTCTCCGTCCACTCCGGATGGGCCGGGTCCTCCCGGTTGGGCAATTCAACGCGCTCCGGATCCAGCCACACCTGTTCGCAGAGCGGAAGCTGGCAATCGGGATCGCGGGTCCAGCCCGGCTCAAGACGCGCCTGGATACCGGCAGCGAATACCGGCAGTTGGAAACCAATCGCCTGCTCGATGATCTCGCGCTTCTCCCGCGTCTCCATCGTCGGGGGCGGATCGGCGAGAAGGAAGTCTGCCAACGCCTTCACCAGCGGGCGGACGCCGTCGAAGTGCGTAAACCTGTCCAGGACCGACTCCATGCGGAGCAGGTTCCCTGGCGACTCACGGGTCCATGTCGGCGGCAGCGAGGCAAGCAGGTAGTTGACGCCGCGTCGCTCACTGTTGAGCTGACTTACATTCTGCGGTTTTGTACCTCCGAGCTTGCGGGCAACCAGGTTCCGATAGTCACGATAGGGCGTCTCATGCGCTTCCTTTGCCCGGAACGCGCGTCGTGCCAGCTTGTTGCCCTCGCCGAAGCGGGCCTCCTGGATCTCTGCGTGTACTGCATGGGCGAGGCTGCTGGAGAACATTGGCTGCAGCAGATGGTAGTTGCCATCGCTGGACGCATCGCCACTGTCGAGCCAATAGACCTGCTTGGCGGCCTCATGCGAACTGGGAGAAGTGTCACCACGCACCAGGCTTCCGAACGCCTCCATCCAGCTTCTGGCGATATCAGGGTCGGGATGCAGGGCGTTGCGCAGGTCGGTGTCATCGTCCCGCATCCAGTCCAGCAATCGACGGCCGTCTATCTCGACCTTGAGGAACTTGAATACATCCAATGCGGCCGCGTTGCCGACCACATCCTCGGCGTAGTCATCACCCAAGAGGTGCGTCCCGACCTCGGCGCGCCTGGGCAGACTGTCCGGCGTAACGCGCAGGCTGCTGCCGCGCGCATCGGGATGGGTGGCCTTGAGCACGTGGGTGACCGCCTGGATCTGGCTTACCCGGCGGGCTGCATCAGCCAACCACGTTCCATAGTCGTACTTTGATGCTGCAGCAGCATCCTCTTCCTTGCCCTTCAGCTTGGCCTCTCGCCGCTCCCAAATGAACGCGGCAATCGCCGAGCGGAAGACTTCGCGCCTCTCGTTCGGATCAGTCATCTGCTTTCCCCTGTCAGTCAGCAACATCCTTGATATCAATCTCGCGTCTCACCAGCCAAGACAGCTGGGTCTTGGCTTCCACCACCTACCGGGGCGGATCACACAAGCAGCAGCGTATCGCTATGACCAATCTACTATCAATTGATATAACTTTAATTTTTTCCTTCCATAGTGCTTTCTGGACTATAGTCACTCTCTCCTGCCGAAAGGCAGCTCAGGGAAATCTCCTGTCCATTGAGTTCGCATCCACGATTTTCTGCCGAACAGGCAGCGCTGCGACGTCCATAGGATCAACGGACAGACAGCAGTCGTTGACTGCACAGGAGCCGGGGCATGGCAACCGTGACCATCCGGAACATTGACGACCACCTCAAAGCCCGGCTGCGGGTGCAAGCCGCCAAGCACGGACGCTCGATGGAGGGCGAGGCAAGAAGCATCCTTCGCACCGCCTTGTCCACGAAGCCGGAGAGTGGGGAATCGCTGTATGACGCAATCCGCGCCATCGTCGACCCGCTCGGCGGAATAGAGCTGGAACTGCCCCCACGTGAGTCCATGCGCAAGCCACCGGACTTCGGCAAATGATCCTGCTGGACACCAGCGTCATCACGGAATTGTTCAAGCCGGCGCCCAGTGCACATGTGGTCGATTGGATCGCCGGGCAGCCAGTGGCGGCGCTCTTCACTTCGACCATCACGCGTAGCGAGCTGTTCTACGGCGCCCAGCGCCTACCTGCCGGGAGACGCAAGGACGCCCTGCTCAGGGGCCTGAGGGCGCTGTTCGACTTGACGCTGGATGGGCGGGTGCTGGACTACGACAGCGATGCCGCAGATGCACACGCGGACATTGCAGCCGCACCTCGCGCCATCGGTCGGCCAACCTGCCCATTCGACGCGATGATTGCCGGCATCGCCCGCTCGCGCGGTGCCCGTCTGGCGACTCGCAATCTCAAAGACTTCGATGATTGCGGCCTTGTGCTGATCGATCCCTGGGACGAGACCGGCACCGACTGACTGCCCTGACTACCTTTTCGACGCAAACCCAAGGTGCGGGTGCCAGCGCCATCCCTGCTGGCTCTCCGGCAGTTCCACCGTTGCGAACTTCTCCGCGCAGACCTGCAACGGCAGATCCAGGTGTTCCGCCTGCTCGACAAGCAGGTCCAGGAGGTCGAAGGCGCCCCAGGCGCTGATCCCCGGTCCGCACTCCAGCTCCAAGTCATGACGCTGGCTGCGGTCGATGGCCACATACAGGCTGCGGCCACGGCGGGACCGGTCCTTCTCGACGCGATGCAGGACAAGCTGCGCTTCGTCCTCATCCGGAAGGAACGCCACCGGAACAGTGGTCATGGTGTCGTCGCGGAAGGGCTGCTGCTGCGGCAGCACGCCGGTCAGGCTGGCCTGCGGGTACTGCCACGACCATGCGGACTCGTCGCGCTCCATGGCTGCACCCGGTGCCGGCACCAATGCGCCGGGCATGCGTTCGCGCGGCAGCATGCCGGCGGCCATGCGGGCGTGCTCCAGGTCCACAAGCCGTTCCCGACTGGCCCATTCGGCTTCGGGGCGGGGCTGGATGCGCGGCACGGCGGTCAGCACCTCGTACTCGTCGGGTGCGAGGAGCCGGTCAAGGCGCGGGGAACGAAGACGGAAGCGGTGGCTGTCATCGCGGCGCTCGAAGCCTGGCCGGATGAAGACCGGCGCCGGTGTACCGTCAGAAAGCGTCCGTCCCTCCAGCGCCTTGAGGTTGCGCTCGAATACCAGGACATTGGGGCGATCGCCGACCTTGCCGCGATGCCGCTGCACCCGTCCGGCAAGCTGTATCAGCGAGCGCATCGATGAGGGTTCGGCCACGGCCCAGTCGGCGTCCCAGTCGCGCCCGACCTCGCAAACGGGCGACGCCAGTACGACGAACAGGTGGTCGCTCTCCGGATGCGCATCGATGGCCGCGCGGATGGCCGACAAGCGATAGACCGCCTGCCCATCGCCGCGCCGGTTGAATGCGTTATCGAGCTGATGCTCGATGGCCGAGCGCTGCAGCAGCGGAAAGCGGGCGTGATAGACGCACAGGTGGATGCGGGCGCTCTCCGGTGCGCCGCGCGCGAGCAGCGCCTGTGCCACGTCGAACAACGGATCAATGTTGGCCATGCGTACCAGGCCGAAGCTGACGCGCTTGCCGCTGCCGGGGTCGATCTCCGCGTGGTCGGCATGCAGGCGCAGGCAAGCAGCGCGCACATGCTCGGCGAAGCCGGCGCGTTGGTCTGCCTGCGGCAGTCCTTTGGCGATCTCCAGCGGAGCCAGCTCGGCACGCCGCAATGGCTTGGCCTTCTCCAACCGGGCGGCACGCTTGCCAACGAACTGCATGTGCTGGTCGGCAAAGGCGGAGGCGTCCACGCAGCTCGCCGTCTTGGCACCGAACTCGTCGGCCCACAGGCACGGAACGTCGATCTGCTCCCTGTGTCGTCCACCGTCGCTTCCACGATTGCGCCGGTACTGGATGCGGCCGGCGCGATAGGCGAGGAACATGCCTTCGACCAGGGCCGGGGGAAGCGTGGCCGACGACAGCACCACGCGCGTGCCCAGCATGCCGGCCCAGTGCACCAGCCGGGTCAGCGCGGGCAGATCGTTGAGGTCGTAGTCGTCCAGTTCGTCCAACACCAAGTCCGAACTCATCAGCCGCAGCATCGGTGCTATTTGCCGGCCGGCGCGCAGCGATTCGGTCGCCGGGACGAGATGATCCACGGTGCAGACCAGCATCGGCGCCGACAACAGGCTGCGGATGTCGTTGTCCTGCAGCGCGCGCGACAGCAGGGGGTGGTCAGCGACCACGCCTTCGTAGAGGACGTGGCTGTCCTCCTCGATCAGGTCCTGCACCGAGGCCGAGCCGTACGCTTCTGCCTTCTGTTCGTAGTACTCGAACAGCGCGCGGCTGGCCGAGCCACCCACGCGGATTGCCAGCTCGTCCTCACCCAGGTGCAGATCGGTGCGGTAGCTACGGCCGGTCTGCAGGGTGAGCGTGCGCAGCCCCAGCGCATAGGTGGCCCGCATTCCCTGCTGGGGGTGCGCCAGGGCATAGAGGATGCGGGCGTTGGCGAGGGTCTTTCCGCAGCCGGTGGACGCCATGTTGACGACGAATGCGCCGTGCTCGTGGGCGGCTTCGCGCAATGCCGTGGCGGCGTCGGCAGCCTTGTCCTGCCAGGAAAACCTCGGATCTGCGCTGCGCTTGCGCAGGCCCCGGTGGTTGGCAAGCCGAGGCAGGTGGCGCTCGAATCCGGGCAGGGCATGGGCAATCAGCCCGGCATCACGCGCCACGCCCAGCAGGTGTTCGTCCAGCGGCTGCTTGAGACGACCGTCACGATCGGTGTTGGCGTACAGCTGCGTGGCGCCATCGCCGTGAACGCGCAGGCGCGAATCAGGCGCCAATCCGGAATAGTGATGGTCGGCCAACATCAGACTGAGGCGGGCCAGGTGCATGACATAGGGGTTGCCGAGCCAGTCGCCATCGCGATGTTGCCGCAGCTCCAGCAGATGCTTCGCCAGGCGCGCGGCTTGCGCCCGCCATTTCGGTTCCATCACCGGCAGCGGCCCGGCAAGCTTCCAGTACTGCGCTGTCCGGGCGGGATCGGCCGCCTGACGGATCTCGTTCCAGTCGTGCGCGACCTGCGCCAATGGCGTCTCCAGCCACGCCAGACTGAAGCGCAACGACCGCCTGCCCAGCCAGTCCTGCGTGCCGTCCTTCTTTTCCACCGGAACCACCGGCAGGCGGTGGTGGGTCGCGACCAGCCACGCCACGGCGGACGCCAAGGGCGGCAGGTCACGGAACGGATACCTGTCGATTCCGGGGTCCAGTCCATCGCGCCGGTACCGGTCGCTCCCGATCCAGGCCTGCTCGTCAGCTGCACCGGGATCGGCAAGGCGGCGCAGCCAGCCTTCGTCATCATCCTGGCCGACGAAGGCGAGGAACAGGCGCAGTGAAACCCATTCATGGCGATACAGGTTCTTTTCCAGCAGCTTGCCGCTCAGGCGAGCCTGGAATGCCGTGCTGGCCTTGCCCAGGTCGTGCAGCAATGCCGCCAACTGCGCGAGCAGGCGGATGTCCTCGGCGCTGTGCCAGTCATTCTCGTCCCCGCGCCGCAATACATTGCGTACCGTCGTGGCGGTGGGCACCGCGCCTTCGACATTGAAGCGGCGCGCATCACCGACGACCCATAGCAACTCGCTGTGATCCAGCCCACGGATCCAGTGGCAGGCCACCGCGGTGTTCTTGCGTGCGGTCTTGCGCAGCAGCTTGCGCAGGGTGACCAGGCCGGCCTGGGTGATCGGGGTCTGCCAGGTCCGGTCACCGCGACGCTCAGCAAATTGATCAAGGATGCGGCGTGTTTCAGTCAGGGCCCGCTTTTCACATTGGGAGATCAGCAGGATGTTCATGCGACCTTGGCCGCCGTCTCCAGCGCCACCGACTTGACCGAGTCGATCATGAAGTCCAGCGACTCGCTGCGCGTCAGCGCCTCGATGCAGCCACGGCGGAACGTCTGCTCGTCGTCGCCGCGCATCGCCGACACGAACGCCTGCGGCAGGATGGTGGCGTCCTTGACCAGATCCGCTACATCGAACACCAGGCCACCAGGACGGGTCTTGCCGTGCAGGACCGCCAAGCCGTGCGGTAGCCCGAGCACCCAGGTAGCCGTCGCTCCCAGACCGTAGGCCAGATAATTCCCGTGATCGAGAAAGCGGTTGGCCGGATCGCTGCCGCTGCCGCGCTTGGCGCGGGTGAACTCGCCATAGCCGACCGTATCGACCGCCAGCTTGAACAGGGCTTTGGTCAAGCGCGCTTCTTCGGTCAACAGGGCGACGTTGTCCTGTGCAAGCTCGATATTGCGCACGGTGCGCGCCAACAGCCCCTGCAAACGCGCAGCGTCAGGGGCGAATCCCGCCTCCTTCAGGGCACGTTGCTGCCACTGCCGCGCAATCCGGTCGGCGCGCATCCGCTGGAACGCCTTGGCGGCATACAGTCGCAGGTCGTCATCGAACCAGAACCGTACCCACGCCTGCAGATATTCAGTCGGCCGATATTCGCTCTGCGGCGAGAACCAGGCCACTTCGACGTCCATTTCGTTCGCCGAGAACAGCGGCGTTCCGCCGCCACCACAGAAACCGACCAGCACACCCGCCTTTGCCAGCTCACGCATCGCTGCCTGGGTGACCGACGTTCCGTTGCCGAGCAACACCGTCGTGGTGTTGGCGATTGGAATGTTCCAGTACAGCGATCGCTTGCCGGCGTCAGTGACGTATTCGACCCGGCCACCCTTCACCAGGACGCGGCAATGTTCCAGATAGTAGAGGTTCGCCCGCTTTGAGTGCAGGATCGTCTTCAGATCAGACGGTGAGAATTCTTGCATTGTTTCCCCCGGTTCCCCAGAACCAAGTATTCCATTGCTCGGTCTCATTCGGCGAGATGCTGAGTACCATCGCCGACTTCACGCCGTTTGCAAGACCATTCCCTTGGCCGGATCTTGCCGTGGCTCCGCTTAAGGCCACGCCGTCCGCGGCTTAAATCCACCGCCATCGTGGCCATCTCTGGATCAACAGCCCGCAACGGCGGCACGGCCCAATCAGGAGCACGTAATGACCAAACTCAACCCCATCCGCGTCGGCATCATCGGCCTCAACCCCGGCATCCACTGGGGCGCCACGGCCCACGTGCCGGCCCTCGCCTCCCTGCCCAACGATTACGAACTGGTCGGCGTGGCCAACACCAGCCTTGCCAGCGCCGAACGCGCAGCCAAGGCGTTCGGGTTGAAACATGCATTCCCCGGTGCCCAGGCGCTGGTGGAATCACCGGAGGTGGACCTGGTGGTGGTGACGGTGAAGGTGCCGCACCACCGCGAGCTGGTGACGGCGGCCCTGGAGGCCGGCAAGCACGTGTACTGCGAGTGGCCGCTGGGCAACGGGCTGGCCGAGGCGCGCGAGCTGGCCGCGCTGGCACGGGCGCGGGGCGTGGTGACGGCGATCGGCACGCAGATGCGGGTGGCTCCTGAGGTGGAGCACCTGCGCGAGCTCATTGCCGGCGGCCACATCGGCGAGGTGCTGTCGACCACGCTGGTCGGCAGCGGCGGGCAGTGGGGCGGGCTGACCGATGCCGCGCATGCCTATCTCTACGACGCTGCCAACGGCGCGACGCTGTTGACCATCCCGCTGGCGCATACGCTGGCTGGGCTGTGCGAGGTGCTCGGTGGCGTGCGCAACCTGTCGGCGCGCATGGTCCGCCACCGGGACACGGTGCAGGTGGAGGACACCCGGGAGGACATTTCGAACAACAGCCCGGAGCAGGTGCTGGTGCACGGCACGCTGGAGAGCGGCGCGGCCTTCTCGGTCCACTATCGCGGCGGCAGCTCGCGCGGGACCAACCTGCTGTGGGAGATCAACGGCACCAAGGGCGACATCCAGGTGACGGGTGCCAGCGGCCACGCCCAGCTCGTGGACCTGGAGGTGCGCGGCGGCACCGGCGAAGCCACCGGGCTCGCGCCGCTGATGCCGCCCGCCAGCGCCTACGCGGGCCTGCCGGACAGCGCGGTGGCGCGCAACGTGGCACGCATCTATGCGCTGCTCGCGCAGGACATCCGGGAGGGAACCAATCGGGCGCCAAGTTTCGATGACGCCGTGGTGCTGCATGAGCTGGTGGATGCGATCGAGCGCTCGGCCGCCGAGGCGGAGGTGGAGGTTCCGGGAGGCTGATCCAGGATCAGCAGCCGGTCACGCGAGCTCGCCCGATTCCACCGTTTGCTCCCCCGCCTGGCCCTTCACCGCCGCTTCCAGCATCGCCCAGGCGATGTTCTGGGCGGGGTTGATGCGCCACCTCCGCGGCAATACCGGACCGACTGTTCCCAGCACCGCCTCGGCTACCCGCTCGCCGAGGCGGAACTCATTGCGTTCGCCGCTGATCAGGCCCGGCCGCACGAACGTGAGCGAGGGAAAGCCGACTTCCTGCAGGTCGCGCTCCAACTCGCCCTTCACCCGGTTGTAGAAGAACCGCGAGCCCGGGTCGGCGCCCATGGCGGAATTGAGCACGAAGGTGGGGGTGCCGTGGCGGTGGGCGATGCGCGCGGCCTGCAGCGGGTAGCGGTGGTCGACGCGGCGGAAGGCCTCGCGTGAGCCGGCCTTTTTCATGGTGGTGCCCAGGGCGCAGATGACCGCTTCGGCGCCCCACCAGAAGGCGTCTTCGGGCAGGTGCTCGTAGTCGACCCGCGGGGCGGTCAGGCCGGCGCGCGTAGGCAGCGGGCGGCGGACCGGGGCAATGACTTCGTGGACACGTTCGTCGGCGATGGCGAGGTCAAGGACGTGGCTGCCGACCAGGCCGGTCGCACCCAGGACAAGAAGCTTCATGGTGCCGACTCTGGTTGCTGCGCGCCGGAAACGCAAAGGTCACAGGTGCACCGCGAGCGTGGCGCCCACGCACCACAGCACCACCCACAGGGCGGACGCGCGCGCGAAGAACAGCAGGCCGAAGCCGATGGCCGCGATGATGAAATCCGCCGGCGCGCGGATAGCGCCGGTCCAGACCGGATCGTAGAGCGCCGCCGCCAGCAGGCCGACGACGGCGGCATTGGTGCCGGCCACGGCACTGGCAGCCAGGCGGTGCCGGGTCAGCCCCGCCCAGGCCGGCAGCACCGCCAACAGCAGCAGGAACCCGGGCAGGAACACCGCAATGAGTGCAACCGACGCGCCCAGCGCGGCCGGCATGCCAAGCGGGATTCCTGCACCGAGGAAGGCGGCGAGGGAGAACATCGGGCCGGGCACGGCCTGGGCGGCGCCGTAGCCGGCAAGGAAGGTATCCGCTTCAATCCAGCCCGGGTCGACCACCGAGTGCTGCAGCAGCGGCAGCACCACGTGGCCGCCGCCGAAGACCAGCGCACCGGCCTGGTAGAAGGCACCCGCCACCCCGGCCGCGGTCGGCGTGGCTGGGGTAGGCAGCAGCAGGGCCGCGGCCAGGCCGGCCAGGAACAGGGCGAGGAAGACGGCGCCGGCGCGGCGGCCATGGCGCACGGGAAGGCCCGCTGCGGCCGGCGCGCGCACATGCCGGCACAGCCCCAGCCCCAGCAGGGCGCCGAGGGCGATGGCCACCAGCTGGATCCAGGCCGCCCCGGCCAGCAGGACCAGCGCCGCCGCGCCGGCGGCGATCGCGACGCGCGGCAGGTCCGGGGTGAGCTGCCGCATCATGCCAAGCAGGCTGTGCGCCACCACCGCCACGGCCACCAGCTTCAGGCCCTGCAGCGCGGCCGCACCAACGCCCTGGCCCAGGTGCGGCGCCAAGGCCGCGAAGCCGAACATCAGCAGCGCCGAGGGCAGGGTGAAGGCAAGGAAGGCGGCCAGCGCACCGCGCCAGCCGCCGCGGAACAGGCCGATGGCGAACCCGACCTGGCTGCTGGCCGGCCCCGGCAAAAACTGGCAGAGCGCCAGCAGCTGGGCGAAATGGGCGTCGTCCAGCCAGCCGCGGCGCTGCACGAACTCGGTGCGCAGGTAGCCCAGGTGCGCGACCGGCCCGCCGAACGCGGTCAGCCCGACCTTGAAGAACGCACGGAAGACTTCGCCCGCGGTCCCTTCCGGGCGCCCGGCCCTGTCGGAGTCAGCGTGCGGCATGGCGGTCGGCCCTCCGGGAGCCGGCAGGCGTCAGGCCCATCGTCATCTGCTGGCCGGGATCACTTCGCCGTGCTCCTTGGTGAACGGCTTCGTCAGCGGCGGCAGGATCTCCAGCACCACCTCCGACGGCCGGCACAGCCGCGTGCCCTGCGCAGTGTCCACGAACGGCCGGTTGATAAGGATCGGGTGGTCCATCATGGCATGGAATTGAATGATGCAACCACCGCGCTGGCCGCCCTGGGCCACCCCAAGCGGCTGTCGGTGTTCCGCTTGCTGGTCGAGGCCGGCCCTGAAGCACGCACCCCTGGCGAGATCGCCGAAACCCTGTCGCTGCCGGGCGCGACGCTGTCGTTCCATCTCAAGGAGCTCACGGCGGCGGGACTGATCGAGGGGGAGGCGCATGGGCGGAATATCCTGGGGCCGGGGCGCTGGTGCTGCTGGCCGTTGCCGCCCGCGGGCACGTGATCTCCACCCGCAGGAAGGTGGGCATCGTGCTGACGCTGCCGGTGCTGCTGGTCACCCTGACGGCGCTGGCGGTGCGGCTCAGCGCGGGCTGATTGGCAGCGCTCCGCGACGCAAACATGCCCCGGGCTGGCGTGGAAGGCTGTGTTTCTTTGCCCGCCCCGGCCCAAACCGCGACAATAGGGGGGTTACGCGGCCGTCCCCTCCGGGCCGGCCCTGCGTGCCGCCCGGCCCGTTGCCCGCGGCGCGCCCTCCCGTCCGTATCGAGGATTGCCAGCCCCATGCCCAACGCCCCCAAGATCATCTACACCATGACCGACGAAGCGCCGTACCTGGCCACGCAGTCGCTGCTGCCGATCGTGCAGGCCTTCACCAGGACCGCCGGCATCGCTGTGGAAACACGCGATATCTCGCTGTCGGGCCGCATCCTGGCGCAGTTCCCCGACCGGCTGAAGCCGGAGCAGCAGGTGGCCGACCACCTGACCGAACTGGGCGAGCTGGCCAAGACGCCTGAAGCCAACATCATCAAGCTGCCCAACATCAGCGCTTCCGAGCCGCAGCTGCGCGCGGCGATCCGCGAGCTGCAGGACAAGGGCTTTGATGTGCCGGATTACCCCGCCGATCCGAAGGACGATGCCGAGCGCGAGATCCGCGCCCGCTACGGCCGGGTGATGGGCAGCGCGGTGAACCCGGTGCTGCGCGAGGGCAACTCCGACCGTCGCGCGCCCAAATCCGTGAAGGAATACGCACGCAAGCATCCGCACCGCATGGGCAAGTGGAGTGCGGACTCCAAGGCGCACGTGGCCCACATGAGCGACGGCGACTTCTACTCCAGCGAGCGCTCGGCCACGATGGCCGCGGCGGGCGAGCTGAAGATCGAGTTCGTCGGCGCCGACGGCAGCGCGCGCGCGCTGCGCGATCCGGTGAAGGTGCAGGAAGGCGAGATCGTTGATGCCGCGCGCATGTCGCGCAAGGCGCTGGCCGCGTTCATGGCCGAGCAGATCGAAGACGCCAAGGCCCAGGACGTGCTGTTCTCGCTGCACCTGAAGGCGACCATGATGAAGGTCTCCGACCCGCTCATGTTCGGCGTGGCGGTGCAGGAGTTCTACCGCCCGGTGCTGGAGAAGCACGCTGAAGCACTGAAGCAGTCGGGCTTTGACCGCAACAACGGCATCGGCGACCTGTACTCGCGCCTGGACAGCATGCCGGCCGATACCCAGGCCGCCATCAAGGCCGATATCGAGGTGCTGTACAAGGACCGCCCGGGCGTGGCGATGGTGAATTCCGACAAGGGCATCACCAACCTGCACGTGCCGTCCGACGTGATCGTTGACGCGTCGATGCCCGCGATGATCCGCGACTCCGGGCAGATGTGGAACGCGGCCGGCGAGCTGCAGGCCGCCAAGGCGGTGATCCCTGATCGCAGCTACGCCGGCGTGTACCAGGCCACGATCGAGGACTGCAAGGCCAATGGCGCGCTGGATCCGGCCACCATGGGCAGCGTGCCCAACGTGGGCCTGATGGCGCAGAAGGCCGAGGAATACGGCAGCCACGACAAGACCTTCCAGGCGCCGGGCGAAGGCACCATCCGGGTCACCGACCAGGACGGCAACCTGGTGTTCGAGCACACGGTGGAAGCCGGCGACATCTGGCGCATGTGCCAGGCCAAGGACGCGCCGATCCGCGACTGGGTGCGACTGGCGGTTGAGCGCGCGCGCCTGAGCGGCACCCCGGCCGTGTTCTGGCTGGATCCACAGCGCGCACACGACGCGCAGCTGATCACCAAGGTGGAGCGCTACCTGAAGGACCACGACCTGGCCGGCCTGGACATCCAGGTGCTGGCGCCGGTGGAAGCCACGAAGCTGTCGCTGGCGCGCATGCGCAAGGGCGAGGACACCATCTCGGTGACCGGCAACGTGCTGCGCGACTACCTGACCGACCTGTTCCCGATCCTGGAGCTGGGCACCAGCGCCAAGATGCTCTCGATCGTGCCGCTGATGGCCGGTGGCGGGCTGTTCGAGACCGGCGCCGGCGGTTCGGCCCCCAAGCATGTGCAGCAGTTCGTGCAGGAGAACTACCTGCGCTGGGATTCGCTGGGCGAGTTCCTCGCGCTGGCGGCTTCGCTGGAGCACCTGGGCCAGCGCAACGACAACGCGCGTGCGCAGGTGCTGGCCAAGGCCCTGGATGCGGCCACCGGCCGGTTCCTGGACAACGACAAATCACCCACCCGCCGCCTGGGCGGGATCGACAACCGTGGCAGCCACTTCTATCTGGCCATGTACTGGGCCGAGGAACTGGCGGCGCAGGACGAGGACCCGGCACTGAAGGCGATCTTCGCCCCGCTCGCCGCTGCCCTGGCCCGCGATGAAGAGAAGATCGTGACCGAGCTGATCGATGTGCAGGGCAAGCAGGTGGACATCGGTGGATACTTCCGCCCCAGCATCGAGAAGACTGGCGCGGCGATGCGCCCGAGCGCGACCTTCAACGCAGCCCTGGCCAACCTGGCCACCTGACCCGCCACGGGGGCCGCACCCGCGGCCCCCGATGGGCTCCGAGGGGCTCCGCTGTAGGAGCGCGTCATACGCGCGAAGCCGCGTGACACTTGGACGCAAACCGCGGCTTCGGTCCCGGCGTTATGTCCGAAGCCACGCTCCGTTGCCGCAATTCGCGCGGTTTCGCGCGTATGACGCGCTCCTACAAATGGGGGGATTACCGCCCGGGGTCAGATCGGGATGGCGGGATTCCACCACTTCGGACACCGTGCCGCCTTCCATCGTGCCGTCGATATCCAGCGGGGCCGCATACGAGCGTCCCTCATTCATGCGCCCGCGCATGTAGGGATCCAGCGACAGCCACCGGTTGCGCAGCAGCACCTGGCCTTCGGCGGGCGTGGGCAGCGGCGCTTGCTCGAGGCGGAAGTTGTCTGCCGTTGGCACGCCGTTGGGCCGCGAGGCCAGCACGATGCGGGTGTTTTCAGCGGGGGACTGGGTGTTCATGGGGTCTCCATAAGGCGTGCCCGCGGATTTCGCAACATGCACTTGGGAGTTGCAAGGTAGCGCCCTAGGCGTTTCGCCGCCGCGAAACCGCCACCGGCTTTGCGCTAGGCTGTCGACCCATTTACGGAGAACCGCCGATGAGACCTGTCCTGCTCACCGCCCTGCTTCCGCTCGCCCTGGCCGCCTGTGCTCCATCCGGCGGCGACACGCCGGCTACCGCAGAGCCGGCGGCCGAAATGGCCATGCCTGTTCCGGCCGACGCCGGGGCCGAGGCATCGCTGGAAGGAACGGTTTCCGGCACGTGGCGCTCTCCCGACTTCGTCGAGCGCGACCGTTACCGCAACCCGGCTGAAACCTTGGCCTTCTTCGGCCTGCAGCCTGATCACACCCTGATCGAAATCACCCCGGGTGGCGGCTGGTATGCCGAGATCCTAGCGCCGTACCTGCGCGAGCGCGGCCAGTACATTGCCGCCGTGGTGGATCCGGATGCGCTGCCGGAAGACCGCCGCGATTACCCCACCCGCACCCTGGCGGGCCTGGAGGAACGCTTCGGACAGGGGCCGGACCAGTTCGATCGCGCCCAGGTGGTGCGTTACAACCCGGACAGCCCGCAGTTCGGCCAGCCCGGCAGCGCCGACATGGTGGTGACCTTCCGCAACGTGCACAACTGGCTGGGCAACGACCAGGCCGAGGGCATGTTCAAAGGCTTCTTCGAAGTGCTGAAGCCGGGCGGCGTGCTTGGCGTGACGGATCATCGCGCTGCGGCCGATGCGCCCGATTACGACGGCACCGGCTATGTGCGCGAAGACCGCATGGTTGCGTTGGCCGAAGCGGCCGGTTTCCAGTTCGATGCCAGCAGCGAGATCAACGCCAACCCGGCGGACACCAAGGACCATGCGAACGGCGTGTGGACCCTGCCGCCCACCAACCGCCACGACGAAGCCGACGCGGAAAAGTACGCCCAAATCGGCGAAAGCGACCGCATGACCCTGCGCTTCGTAAAGCCGGAATAACGCCGACCGCTGCTGTAGGAGCGCCTCGCAGGCGCGAAGCCGCGTGAATCATGGCGGCCAGCGTGGCTTCGGACCCGATGCAGGATCCGAAGCCACGTCTGATGATCGATGTCACGCGGCTTCGCGCGCATGGCGCGCTCCTACGAAAGGGACAGAACCCTCTTGGCTGGTGTCACGCGGCTTCGCGCGCGTGGCGCGCTCCTACGGGGAGAGCGGCGTGGTGCGCAGGACGGTGAGGATGTTCTGGCCGGCGCGGCCGTCGGCGGGGGTGATGCCGAGGCGCTGTTGCTCGGCGCGGATGGCGCGGCGGGTGTTGGTGCCGATCAGGCCGTCGACTTCGCCGATGTCATGGCCGCGCTCGAGCAGCAGGGTCTGCAGCTGGCGGCGTTCGGCCCGGGACAAGCCGGGATCGCTGGTCGGCCACGTGGCCACCAGGCCGCTGCCGCCGCGCAGGCGGTCCGACAGCAGGGCGATGGCCAGGGCGTAGCTTTCGGCGGCGTTGTAGGAATAGATCGCGTCGAAGTTGCGGAACACCAGAAACGCGGGCCCCTGCGCTCCGGCTGGCAGCAGGATGGCCGAACGGGTGTCGCCGGGCAGGTCGATGCCCTCGCCATTGATACGCGCAACGCCGCGGCCCAGCCAGTCGGACAGCGGCCGGCGGTTGGTCCGTCCGGCCAGCGAAGCGTTGAAGCCGGCGGGCAGCTTCACTTCGTAGCCCCAGGGCCGACCTGTCTGCCAGTTGGACCGCTTCAGGTAGTTGGCGGTGGAGGCCAGCGCGTCGGGAATGCTGCCGACCAGGTCGCGGCGGCCGTCGCCGTCGAAATCGACCGCGATGCGTGCATAGGTGCTGGGGATGAACTGGGTGTGGCCGAACGCGCCGGCCCAGGAGCCGGTGAGGCCTTCAGCCTTGATGTCGCCCGCCTGCAGCAGCTTGAGCGTGGCGATGAATTCACCGCGGAAGAATGACTGCCGCCGGCCTTCGCAGGACAGGGTGGACAGCGAGGTCAGGATCGGGCGCTTGCCGAAAATCCGGCCGTAATCACTTTCCACGCCCCAGATGGCGACCACCGTGGCCGGATCCACGCCGTACTGGGCGGAGACGCGGGCCAGCAGCTCGCCGTGCTCCTCAAGCCTTGCCTTGCCGTCAGCCACCCGCTCCTCATCCACCAGTCCGGCCAGGTAATCCCAGATGTCGGTGCTGAACTCGGGCTGGAAGTTGAGCAGCTCCAGCACGGAGCGATCAGGCTCCAGATCCGCGGTGTAGCGCTCGAACGTGGCCGCACTCACGCCCTGCTGGGCCGCGGTGGATTTCACCCCGGCCATGCAGCGCTGGAACGCCGGATCGGCTTGGGCGGCAAAGGCGGGCAGCAACAGCAACAGGCAGGCAAGTCGTTTCATGGGCACGGTCACAGGACGGCAAGACCCCCATTGTAGGAGCGCGCCATGCGCGCGAAACCGCGTGACCCCTGCCTCCCCCGAATCGCCGCCAACGTGAAGGGTCGGTGGGGCCATCCCGGTCAGGACTGTCGGCGCCATGGACGGCGCCGGCAAGCGTACATGGACGTATTCACAGCGGGTCCTGACCGGGATGGCCCCGCCGGCGCACCCGCGAGGCTCGCGGAACAATCCCCCGGACGATGCAGTGGAGCCACTATAAACGTCACGCGGCTTCGCGCGCGTGGCGCGCTCCTACAGGGGGTGGAGGAGGCGCAGGCCGAGGCGGTTGTCGGGGTCGTTCCAGGATTCGGCGACCTTCCAGCCGGCGGCGGCGGCGATCGCGGCGAAGTCCGCGTCGGTGTATTTGTGGCTGGTCTCGACCTGCATGGCTTCGCCTTCCTCGAAATGGAACGTCCGGCCGTCCACTCGCACCTGCTGCTCGCGTTGGCTCACTAGAGCCGTCTCGATCCGGCTGCGCTCCACCGAATAGCGCGCTTGGTGACGGAACTTGTCGAGGTCGAAATCGCTGCCGATCTCGCGGTTCAGGCGCGCCAGCAGGTTCAGGGTGAACTCGGCGGTGACCCCGGCGGCATCGTTGTAGGCGGCCTCGATCAGCGCCGGATCCTTGTGCAGATCGATGCCGATCAGTGCCAGCCCGTCGGGTCCCACGGTGTTGCGCATGGCGCGCAGCAGGTGGATGGACTCCTCGCGGTCGAAATTGCCCAGGGTCGATCCGGGGAAGAAAACCAGCCGTCGGCGCGGTGCGCGGGCCGGCTGCGGCAGGTCCACCTGACGGGTGAAGTCCGCGCCCACCGGCAGCATCTCGATCAGCCCAAAACGCCCTTCCAGCCGCGACACGCTGTCGAGCAGGGCCGCACGGGAAATCTCGATCGGCGTGTAGGCCACCGGATCTTCCAGGCCCGCGAGCAGCAGCTCCGTCTTGCGCCCGCTGCCACTGCCGTATTCCACCACGTGCAGATGCGGTCCGACTGCGGCGGCGATATCGGCCAGCCGTGATTCGAGCAGGGCGATCTCCATCCGGGTCAGGTAGTACTCCGGCTGCCGGGTGATGCGTTCGAACAGTTCGGAGCCGCGCGCATCGTAGAAATACTTGGACGGCAGCCGCTTGGGATGGGCCGACAGGCCGGCCACGACTTCCGCGGTAATCCGCTCCGGGGTGGGCTGCAGGTCGATCAGGTCGGCGTCGGGGACGGCAGGCATGGACAGGCTCATTCGTCGCGGGCCAGGCGCACGCCGGCAAACTGCCAGCGTGCGTGGGAGGGGAAGAAATTGCGGTAGCTGGCACGGATATGGCCGGCCGGGGTGAGGCAGCTGCCGCCGCGCAGGACCCACTGGGAATTCATGAATTTGCCGTTGTACTCCCCCTCCGGGCCCGGCCAGGGCCGGTAGCCGGGATAGGCGGTGTAGGCGCTCGAAGTCCACTCCCACACCCCGCCGAACAGCCGGGCGAATCCGCTGACACCCTCGGCCCCTGCCGCACGAGGATGCAGCGCCGCATCGTCTCCGGCCGCGACAGGATCGACACCTGCGGCGGCATGTTCCCACTCGGCCTCACGCGGCAGGCGCGCGCCGGCCCAGCGCGCGTAGGCGTCGGCTTCGTAATAGCTCAGGTGGCAAGCGGGTGCATCGGGCTCCGCCTCGCGCCAGCCGTACAGGGTGAACACCTGGTCCAGGTCCTCGTGCCAATACAGTGGGCGCTGGACACCTTCGGCCTGGATCCACGCCCAGCCGTCGCTCAGCCACAGGGCCGGATCGCGATAACCGCCGTCGCGGATGAACTCGAGGTATTCACCGTGCGTCACCGGACGGTTGGCCAGCGCATACGGCTGCAGCAACACCGGGTGGCGCGGCGATTCGTTGTCATAGGCGAAGGCTTCCGAATCCGCCGGCCACGCCGCCGCACCAATGTCTGCGGTACCACCGGGCATGCGGATCCACTGCAGGGCGCCCGCTCCGCCATCTTTGGACGGGGCGTCTTCGCAATAGGTCGGATGCAGCGGATTGCTCCAGAAGGCGTGCTTGATGTCGGTCAACAGCAGTTCCTGGTGCTGCTGCTCATGGTGCAGACCCAACAGCAGGCGTTGCCGCGCCTCCGCATCCAGGCTCCCGGCTTCCGTCTGCCAGGTCAGGCGCGCGTCCACCTGGTGGCGGTAGTCGATCACTTCAGCCAGCGAGGGTCGGGTGAGCAGGCCGCGCCGCGGCCGTGCATGCATCGGACCGATGCTCTGGTAGTAGCTGTTGAACAGGTAATCCCAGGCGGGGTTTACCGGCTGGTAGCCGGGCAGCCCAGCGAGGATGAAGCGCTCGAAAAACCAGGTGGTATGGGCGAGGTGCCACTTGGCCGGACTGGCGTCGGGCATGCTCTGCACCATCGCATCTTCGGCAGAGAGCGGCGCTGCCAGGCAGAGGGTGCGGGCGCGCACCTGGGCAAAACGCGCCGCGAGCGACTGTGCGTAGGCCGACGTGGAGGTGGGAAGGGCCGTGGGGGCGGTTTCCATGGGCACATGATTGCGGCGCTCCAGTTACAGGAGCGTTAACTGGCGCAGTCAGCCTCCCGCGTCCAGGTACAGCCAGCGGCCGTCAACGCGCAGGAAGCGGCTGGCTTCCTGCATCCGCACTGCGCTGGCGCCGCCCTCGCGATAGCGGGCGATGAATTCCACGATCGCGCTGTCCTCACCGGTGAGCCGATGCGACTTCACCGTGAGGCCGAGCCAGGTGGGGCCCCCTTCGGCTGGCGCTTCCAGATCCAGCGGATCCGGGCAGGTGTCGGGATGCCAGCTCTGCCGCAGGTAGTCTTCCAGCAGCAGCACGTAGGCGCTGTAGCGGGAGCGCATCAGCGCCGCTGCATCGGCTGCCGGCTGGCCCTGGTGCAGGGGTGCGCAGCAGCGCAGATAGTCCCTGCCGGCACCGCAGGGGCAGGGGCCGCGCAGGTCAGCCGCGGCGGCCACTGCCGGTTTCGATGAACTGCAGAAACTCGGAGCGGGTGCGGGCATCGTCGCGGAACGCGCCGAGCATGCTGGAGGTGATCATGCTGACGCCGCGCTTGTGCACGCCGCGGGTGGTCATGCACTCGTGCACGCCTTCAACCACCACGCCCACGCCCAGCGGCTGCAGCGCGCGCTGGATGCAGCCGGCGATCTGCGCGGTCATCTTTTCCTGCACCTGCAGGCGCTTGGCATAGGCTTCCACCACGCGCGCCAGCTTGCTGATGCCCACCACCTTGCCGGCCGGCAGATAGCCCACGTGCACGCGGCCGATGATCGGCGCCATGTGGTGTTCGCAGTGGCTTTCGTATTCGATGTCGCGCAGCACGATCATCTCGTCGTAGCCGCCGACTTCCTCGAAGGTCCGGGCCAGGTACTCGTCCGGATCCAGCGCGTAGCCGCTGAACCACTCCCGATAGGCCTTGACCACGCGCTTCGGGGTATCGAGCAGGCCTTCGCGCGCAGGGTCGTCGCCGGCCCAGCGCAGCAGCGTGCGCACGGCCTCTTCGGCCTGATCACGGGTCACGCCGTGGGGGTCTTGGGGAAGCTCGGCCATGGACGGAAATCACGCGTTTGGGGAGTCGCCCATGTTAACGCGCCGCTGCTCAGCTGGGCCGGCCCTGGTTTTGCAAGGTCGCGTCCATGTCGCGCCAGACATGCTCCACGGCGTGCCGGGCCTGGTCCCAGGACAGGCGCGAGCGGCCGCGGACCTTCAGCCAGCGTGCGCCGAGGGCCGGTTCAACGCCGGCAAATTCCTGGCCGCCGTGCGTGCGCCAGGTTTCCACGCCAAAGCGGTACGCGGGCTCGTAGTCATGCCATTCCATGCCATGCGCGTAGTAGGCCATCTTCGAGTAGATCTCCTCGAAATGGCCCACGTTGTCGCTGGGATCGGTCGAAACGGCCATGCGGTTGCCCACCAGCGCGCCGCCGGCCACGCCGATCACCACCCCGACCACCAGCCCCGATGGGCCGGCCATCAGGTAGCCCAGCGCGCCCAACACGGCACCGCCGACCAGGGCACTCACGGTAGTACGCGGAATATGTCGCCTTTCCAGAGTGCTCATCCTGCCTCCTGGGCGCGGGTACGCCAGTTTCCCTGTTATGTTTCGCACGCTATAGCGTCCCCGGTCGCCGTGCGGTGAAAGTCGGCCGAGCCCGGCGGCCCTTCTTCAATCCGGGAGTAGATACCGTGCGATCCGCCCTTGCCTGCAGCACCCTTGCCATCGCCCTGGCCCTGGCCGCCTGCTCCCCGCAGCCCGCGGCCGACCAGACCAGCACCGCCATCCCCACCCAACAGGCCGAGGACGAATCGGCGCGCCTGAATGCGTGGTTCGAGGAGCAGTACGAGCAGTTCCTGCAGTTCAGCCCGACCATGATGACTTTCCAAGGGCGCAAGGATCTCTACGACCAGCTCGATGACGTCTCCGAAGCGGGCCAGCGCGCGCGCCTGGACTGGATGGCGGCTTCGGTTGCGGAAATGGAATCGGCGTTTGATTACGACCGCCTGGACGATGACGCCCAGCTCTCCTGGGACATCTGGAAGCGCCAGTACGACAGCGCGCGCGGGCAGATGCAATACCTCTCCCACGCCTATTCGTTCGACCAGATGAACGGGATGAACAGCGTGCTCCCGATGTTCCTGATCAACTTCCACAAGGTGGACAACGAGCAGGACTACCTGGCCTATATTTCCCGCCTGCAGGCGGTGCCGACCCTGCTTGGCGAGCTGCTCGACCGCGCCCGTGCCAATGCCGAACAGGGCATCCGCCCGCCCCGTTTCGCCTACGAGGGCGTGATCGAGCAGTCGCGCAACATCATCACCGGCGCGCCTTTTGGCGATGGCGTCGACAGCCCGCTGTGGGCCGACCTGCAGGCCAAGGTCGACGCACTGGTGGAGTCCGGTGACATCACCGCGGAGCGCGCCGATACGCTGAAGGAGCAGGCGCGCCAAGCGCTGGTCGAGCAGGTGCAGCCCATCTACCAGCAGATCATCGCCTGGAGCGAGGAGGAGCTGCCCAACACGCTGGAAAACCCGGCCGGCGTGGGCACCACCCATCCCGACGGCGCGGCGTACTACGCCTGGCAGCTGCGCGAGAACACCACCACCGACATGAGCGCGGAAGAGATCCACCAGCTCGGCCTGGACGAGGTAGCCAGGCTGCGCGGGGAGATGGAGGCGCTGATGGAGCAGGTGGGGTTCGAGGGCGACCTGCAGGCGTTCTTCGAGTTCCTCAACACCGATCCGCAGTTCCGCTATCCGAATACCGACGAGGGCCGCCAGGCCTATATCGACGACGCCACCGCGGCCATCGACAACATCGAGCAGTACCTGCCCGAGTACTTCGGCCTGCTGCCCAAGGCGGACCTGGTGGTGCGCCGGGTTGAGTCGTTCCGCGAACAGGACGGCGCCGCCCAGCACTACTATCCGGCCACGCCGGACGGCTCACGCCCGGGCATCTACTACGCGCACCTGTCTGACATGGACGCGATGCCGAAGACCGAACTGGAAGTGATCGCCTACCACGAGGGCCTGCCCGGCCATCACATGCAGATCTCGATCGCCCAGGAGCTGGAGGATGTCCCCACCTTCCGCACCCAGCAGTTCACCACCGCCTACACCGAGGGCTGGGGCCTGTATTCGGAGTGGCTGGCCAAGGAAATGCCGGACACCTACCAGGACCCCTATTCGGAATACGGCCGGCTGATGTCGGAGATGTGGCGCGCGATCCGCCTGGTGGTGGATACCGGCATGCACGCCAAGGGCTGGACCGAGGAGGAAGCGGTGGAATATTTCTCCGCCAACAGCTCGATCCCCGAAGCCGCCGTGCGCTCGGAGATCCGCCGCTACCTGATCATGCCGGGCCAGGCGACCGCCTATAAGGTCGGCATGATCAAAATGCAGGCGCTGCGCCGCAAGGCCGAGGCCGAGCTGGGCGAAGCCTTCGACATCCGCGGCTTCCACGACACCATCCTCGGCGGCGGTGCCATGCCGCTGGACCTGCTGGAACGCCGCGTAGACGCCTGGATCGCCGCGCAGAAGTCCTGACCTCGCGAGAGCTCCGGTTCAGGACGATTCGCGCGCCTGGCACACCGCGGCGGTGAACACCACGTCGGTGGAGGAGTTCAGCGCCGTCTCGGCCGAGTCCTGCACCACGCCGACCACGAAGCCGATCGCCACCACCTGCATGGCGATGTCGGCATCAATGCCGAACAGCCCGCAGGCCAGCGGGATCAGCAGCAGCGAGCCGCCCGGTACGCCGGAAGCTCCGCAGGCGCCGATCGCCGCCACCACGCTCAGCAGCAGCGCAGTGGGCAGGTCCACAGGAATCCCCAGCGTATGCACCGCGGCCAGGGTCAGCACGGAAATGGTCACCGCCGCGCCGGCCATGTTGATCGCCGCGCCCAGCGGGATGGCCACCGATGCGGTCGCCTCATGCAGCCCCAGGCGCTTGGCCAAGGCCAGGTTCACCGGGATGTTGGCCGCCGAAGAGCGGATGAAGAATGCGGTGATCCCGCTCTCACGCAGGCACGTGAGCACCAGCGGATACGGATTGCGCCGGGTCACTGCGAACACGATCAGCGGATTGAGCACCAATGCCACGGTCAGCATCGCGCCCAGCAGCACCGCCAGCAGGTGCGCGTAGTCGACCAGCACGCCCAGGCCCGAATCGGCCAACGTGGAAGCCACGATGCCGAACACGCCCAGCGGCGCCAGCCGGATCACCCAGCGCACCACCGTGGCCACCGCCTCGGCCAGGTCCGCCAGGCCGGTGCGGATGCCTTCACCAGCTTTGCGCAGGGCGAGCCCCAGGGCGATGCCCCAGGCCAGCAGGCCGATGTAGTTGGCCTCGGCCATGGCCTTGGCCGGGTTTTCAAAGATCTGCAGCGCCACGCTGCGCAGCACTTCACCGATCCCGCCCGGCGGCGACATGGCCATGTTGGGATCCACTTTCAGCACCAGGCTGGTGGGAAACAGGAACGAGGCGCTCACGCCGATGAGCGCCGCACCCACCGTGCCGATCAGATACAGCGCCAGGATCGGGCGCATGTGGGTGCCGCCACCGCCCTGATGGCCGGCGATCGCCGCCGCCACCAGCACCAGCACCAACACCGGCGCCACGGCCTTGAGCGCGCTGACGAAAGCGGTGCCCAGCAGCTCGGTGGCGGCGCCAACGCTCGGCCAGACCACCCCGACCAGGGTGCCCAGGATCAGGGCAATGACAATCTGGGTGACCAGGCTAGGTCGGCGCAGGAAAGCGGGCAGTGCGGACATGGGCGATCCCCGGGGTTGAATTGGCGTCGGCTCAGCCGGCCTGCGGAGCGGGCGCCGCCCGCGCACGGTCTGCCACGACGGCCAGTACGACCATCACAACGACCGGCACCGACCAGCCCAACCCGATCGACGAGCCCGGCAGCAGATACAGCCACTCCGGAACCCAGCCGTCAAAGCCGGCGGCGATCAGGGCATCAATCACACCGAACACCGTGGCCACCGCCATCGCCGGCACGAACACCCGCGGCGGCGAACGCCACAGCGGCATGGCCAGGCTGAGGGCCACCAGGGTGATGGCGATCGGATAGATGCCCACCAGCACCGGCACCGAGACCGCGATGATCTGCGCGAGTCCCTGGTTGGCCAGGGCCATCGAGAGCAGGCCCACCACGATCACCACCGTGCGGTACGACATCGGCAGCAGGCGGCTGAAATACACCCCGCAGGCGCTGATCAGCCCAACGGCCGTGGTCAGGCAGGCCAGGATGATCACCGCAGCCAGCAGCACGCCGCCCGGCGCACCGAAGGCGTGGCGGGCAAAGCCGGTCAGCAGCGGCACGCCGGTTTCGGCAGCCGGCGCCACGCTGCCGCTGCCCGACCCGAGGTAGGCCAGCGCGATGTACACCAGGCTCAGGCACACGGCCGCGATCAGCGCGGCGATGATCGCGTAGCGGGTCACCAGCGAATCGTTGTCCACCCCGCGGCCACGGATGGCGGAGACGATCACAACGCCGAACACCAGCGCGCCCAGCGCGTCCATGGTCAGGTAACCCTGGACGAAGCCCTGCGAGAGCGGCGCGGATTCATACGCCGCGGTCAGCACGCCAGCGCCTCCGGCCGGGTTGAAGAAGGCCGCTGCGCCAAGGACTGCCAGCGCTGCCAGCAGCGCCGGGGTCAGCACCTTGCCCACGTTGTCGATCAGCCGGCCCGGGAACAGCGCGATCAGGATCGCCAGCCCGAAATACACCACCGAATAGCCGAACAGCGTGGCCGAGCCATCACCGATGAACGGCGCGATACCTATCTCGAACGAGACCGTGGCGGTGCGCGGCGTGGCAAACAGCGGGCCGATGGCCAGGTACACCGCCACGCCGAGGATGGTGCCGGCCGCTTTCCCGATCGGCGAGGTCAGCGCGATCATGCCGCCGCCCACGCGGGCCAGGGCCACGATGGTCAGCAGCGGCAGGCCCACGCCGGTCAGCAGGAAACCGAGCACCGCCCACCACAGGTGCGGACCTGATTCGAGCCCCACCATGGGCGGGAAAATGATGTTGCCCGCGCCCAGGAACAGCGCGAAGGTCATGAAGCCAAGGGCGACGACGTCCTGTTTCTTCAAGGTCTGCATGCAGCTGGGTCCCCGATCCACAAGCGGGTCATTCTAGGCCCACGCAGAGCCTACGTGCCCGGGTCGGGGGTCATGCATCCAGGCGGGCGGCAATCACGCCCTGATGCTCTCCACCATGACCGGTCCAGCGGTTGCGGCCGCAGCGCATGAACAGGGTTTCGGCTTCTTCCTGGCCCGCCGGGCGGATCACCAGCTCCAGCCAGTCGCCCCACAGCACCGCCTTTTCCAGCGTGGCCGGGCGTCCATCCACCCAGGCCTCGCCCGTGACCCGCTGGTAGGTCTGGCGCAGGTTGACCCGGAAGTGGCGCTCACCGGCCAGCCAGTCCCAGGTGCCGGCCACCTTGGCCGGGATGATCCACAGGAACAGGCTCACCCCGCCCGAGGACACGCGGCGGTCGGGCTTCCAGTCGCCCATGTCGAAGGCATGCGATACCACCCGGGTGCCGGGCCGCAGCTCGTCCAGCAGGCGGGGGCGCAGGTCCACGTTCACGCTGTGCAGCAGGTACATGGTGACCACGGTGGCCGGGCTGAAATCGGCGTGGAACAGGTCGTACTCAATGAAGCTGACCATGTGCTCGACGCCCATCTGGGCCGCGTATTCCTCGGCCTCGCGCACCCGCGCCTGGTCAATTTCAACGCCCACCGCCTGGGCCCCGCGAAGGTGCGCGGCGGCGACCACGATGCGGCCATCCCCCGAGCCCAGGTCGTACAGCACGTCATCGGCATCCACCCCGCCCAGTTCGAGGATGGCCTTCACCACCCGCTCTTCCGATGGCACGTACGGCACATCGAGATGGACGTTGAGCTCTTCGAGCTGCTCTTCGAAAGACAGTTCGCGGAAATGCAACTTGCTGCACCTGACCATACGGATGAATAGGCCATCCATTCTACCATTCGGCAATTTTGGACGGCCTTTGTTGCATTGCTGGCTGCAACGCCAGGCTTTGGCCTAACCTGTTTCGCTGCCGTGCAGTACGCTGCGAAGACCCCACTTCCCCCGGAGAAGCCGTGCCGCGCACACCGGCCCCAGACGCCCCCGTGGCCGCCAACGCCATCCCCTCGCTGGATCGGCTGCTGCGTGATCCTGCGCTGGACCCGCTGCTGGCGGCGCACGGCCATACCCGGGTGGCAGCCACCCTGCGCGACCAGCTGGGCGAACTGCGCCAGGCCGCCCTGGCCGGCAGCCTGCATCCCGCCGCCCTGGCGCCTGAAACCATCGCCGTCGCAGCGCAGCAGGCATTGGAAGAACAGTCCCGCCCGCGCCTGCGCACGGTGTGGAACCTGACCGGCACCGTGCTGCACACCAACCTCGGCCGCGCGGTGCTGCCCGACGAATCGGTGCAGTCGGTAGTGGAGGCGATAACCGCGCCGATGGCGCTGGAATTCGACCTGGAGCGCGGCGCCCGCGGCGACCGCGACGATCTGGTTGAAGGCCTGCTGTGCGAACTCACCGGCGCCGAGGCCGCCACCGTGGTCAACAACAACGCCGCCGCGGTGCTGCTGATGCTGAACTCGCTGGCCAACCGGCGCGAGGTGATCGTCTCGCGCGGCGAGCTGGTGGAGATCGGCGGCGCCTTCCGCATCCCCGACATCATGAAGCGCGCCGGTTCGAAGCTGGTGGAAGTAGGCACCACCAACCGCACCCACCCGGCCGATTACGCGGGCAACATCGGCGAGCGCACCGCCATGCTGATGAAGGTGCACTGCAGCAACTACGCGATCGAAGGCTTTACCGCCAGCGTCGGCACCCCGCAGCTGGCCGCGATCGCGCGCGAACACGGCCTGCCGCTGGGCGTGGACCTGGGCAGCGGCTCGCTGATCGACCCGGCGCAGTGGGGCCTGCCCGCCGAGCCCACTGTGCGCGCGACCCTTGAAGCCGGCGCCGACGTGGTCACCTTCAGCGGCGACAAGCTGCTGGGCGGGCCGCAAGCGGGGCTGATCGTGGGTCGCGCCGACCTGATCAACAAAATCCGCCGCAACCAGCTCAAGCGCGCGCTGCGGGTGGGCAAGCTGACCCTGGCCGCGCTGGAGCCGGTGCTGGCCCTGTACCGCTCGCCGGAGCTGCTGCCCGAACGGCTGACCACCCTGCGCCTGATGCTGCGCCGCCCGGCCGCCCTGCGCGAGCAGGCCGGGCGCCTGCGGCCGGCACTTCAGCACGCGCTGGGCGAAGGCTGGGCCATCCGCGCCGAACCCATGGACAGCCAGATCGGCAGCGGCGCCATGCCGGTCGAAGCCCTGCCGAGCTTCGGCCTGGCGCTGCGCCACCAGGGCAAGGGCAGCAGCGGTCGCGCGCTCAGCCGCCTGGCGAAGACCCTGCGCGACCTGCCGCGCCCCGTCATCGGCCGTGTCAACGACGATGCGCTGTGGCTGGACCTGCGCTGCCTGGAGGAACGCGACGAAGCCGCCTTCCTGCAGCAGCTTGAAGGACTGCGCGCATGATCGTCGGCACCGCCGGGCACATCGATCACGGCAAGACCACGCTGGTAGGTGCGCTCACCGGCGTTGAGACCGACCGGCTGAAGGAAGAGCAGGCCCGCGGCATTTCGATCGAGCTGGGCTATGCCTACGCGCCGATGCCCAACGGCGAGGTGCTCGGCTTTGTCGACGTACCCGGCCACGAGAAGCTGATCCACACCATGGCCGCGGGGGCCAGCGGCATCGATTTCGGCCTGCTGGTGGTGGCCGCCGACGACGGGGTGATGCCGCAGACCCGCGAGCACCTGGCCATCCTCGGCCTGCTGGGCGTGGAGCGCGGCGCGGTGGCGCTGAGCAAGGCCGATCGCGTGGATGCCGAGCGCCTGGACCAGGTGCGCGCCGACATTGAAGCCCTGCTGCAGGGCGGCGCCCTTGAAGGCGCACCGGTGTTCGCGGTCAGCGCCACCAACCCAGGAGACCCGGGCGTGGCCGCGCTGCGCGCCCACCTGCATGAAGCCGCCGCCGGCTGGAACGCACGGGATGACGGCGGACTGTTCCGCCTCGCCATCGACCGTGTGTTCACCCTGGCCGGCCATGGCACCGTGGTCACCGGCACCGTGGTCGGCGGCAGGGTGGTGGCCGGTGACGACAGCGCGCGGCTGGTGCTGGCCCCGGCCGGCAAGCCGGTGCGCGTGCGCACCGTGCACGCCCAGAACCAGCCCAGCGCCGACGGCCGTGCTGGCCAGCGCTGCGCGCTCAACCTGGGCGGCATTGCCAAGGACGCCATCAGCCGCGGCGACTGGATCGCCGATGCCCGCGCCTTCGTGGCCAGCCGCAATATCGACGTGGAGCTGGAGCTGCTGGAAGGTGCCGACACCGCGGTGGGCAACTGGGCGCCGCTGCACGTGCACCTGGGCACCGCGAGGCGCCTGGCGCACGCGGTGCCGCTATCGGATAGCAGCATTGCCCCCGGCACCCGCGGCCGCGTGCAGCTGGTGTTTGACGAACCGCTGTGCGCCGCGCCGGGCGATCGCTTCATCGTCCGCGACGCCCAGGCCAGCCGCACCATTGGCGGCGGTCGGGTGCTGGACCCACAGGGGCCCAAGCGCCGGCGCCGCTCGCCGGAGCGCATGGCCTGGCTGGACGGCATGACCGCTCTGCTCGACGGCGATGGACTGGAGCCGCTGCTCGCCCACGCCCCCTATGGCGTGGATGAGACCGCGCTGGCGCGGATCACCGGACTGCCGCCGGAACGACTGCAGCTGTCGGAAGGTGTCCGCTGGCTGACCCCGCGCACCGGCGCACCCATCGCCATCACCGATGCCAACCGCCAGGCCCTGCACGCGCTCATCGAACAGGCCCTGGCGGATTACCACCGCGACACGCCGGACGAGCCCGGCCCGGAAGCCACGCGCCTGCGCCGCATCGCCCTGCCCACCGCCCCGGCGGCTCTGTGGCACGCGCTGCTGGACGAACTGGCCGAAGCCGGTCGCCTGCGCCGCAACGGTCCCTGGCTGCACCTGCCGGGCCACAGCGTCACCCTGGACGAAGACGAGGCCGCATTGGCAGGGCGCTTGCTCGAGCATCTGCACGCGGGGGGATACAACCCGCCATGGGTGCGCGACCTGGCGCGGATCGAAGCCGAGCCGGAAGAACGCATCCGCCGCCTGCTGCGCACGCTCGCACTGCGTGGCGATGCGTTCCAGGTGGTGCGCGACCTGTTCTATCACCGCGAGCGCACGCGGGAACTGGCCGAACTGGTGGTCGAGCTTGGCGCCGGCGACGAAGGCGTGGAGGCTGCCCGCTACCGCGACGCCACCGGCCTGGGTCGCAAGCGCGCGATCCAGATCCTGGAATTCTTCGACCGCACCGGTCTGACCCGCCGCGTCCGCGACACCCACTTCCTGCGCCCCGACAGCGCCTGGCTGCAGGACCTGCGCGCACCCCGCTGAGATGGCCCGCGCCGGGCCTGTGATAACTTCAGCCGCTAGATGGAAGGCAAGCGCGCCCGGTGGCGCGGCCGGGCTTCAAACCCGGTTGGGGGCGTCAGCCGCTCCCAGGCAGGTTCGACTCCTGTTGCCTTCCGCCACCTCCTGCGTAGGAGCGCGCCACGCGCGCGAAGCCGCGTGACGTCTGGTACGGCGGCGTGGCTTCGGTCATGGCGCTGCTGCCGGCGCCCCGCCGCGATGATCGACGTCACGCGGCTTCGCGCACATGGCGCGCTCCTACCGGGGCGGGCGATACTGCTGCCATGACCGACTCCCCCGATACCTCCATTCCCCGTCTCACCTCGCTGTCGCACGGCGGCGGCTGCGGCTGCAAGATTGCGCCGGGCGTGCTGGCCGACCTGCTCAAGCGCGCCGCGCCTGCGCCGGTATGGCCGCAGCTGATGATCGGCAACGACACCGCCGATGACGCCGCCGTGTACCGCCTCAACGACGAACAGGCGCTGATCGCGACCACCGATTTCTTCATGCCGATCGTGGATGACCCCTACGATTTCGGCCGCATCGCCGCCACCAATGCGCTGTCGGATGTCTACGCCATGGGCGGCAGCCCGATCATGGCGCTGGCCATCGTCGGCATGCCGATCAACGTGCTGCCGCACGAAGACATTGCCGCCATCCTGCGCGGCGGCGAAGACGTCTGCGCCGAGGCCGGGATTCCCGTGGCCGGCGGCCACAGCATCGATTCGGTCGAACCGATCTACGGCCTGGCCGCCATGGGCATTGCCCACCCCGACCGCATCCGCCGCAACTCCGATGCCCGCCCGGGCGACCTGCTGGTGCTGGGCAAGCCGCTGGGCGTGGGCGTGATGTCGGCCGCGTTCAAGCGCGGCGTGCTGGGCGACGCCGGCTACCAGGCAATGATCGACGCCACCACCCTCCTCAACCGTCCCGGCGTGGCCCTGGCCGCGCTGCCCGGCGTGCACGCGATGACCGACGTGACCGGCTTCGGCCTGCTCGGCCATGCGCTGGAACTGGCCCGCGGCGCCGGCCTCACCGTGCGCCTGCGCCATGACGACCTGCCGTGGCTGCCCGGCGTGCAGCAGCTGGCGGCCGACGGCGTGGTTACCGGCGCTTCCGGCCGCAACTGGGCGGCCTATGGCGAGGGCGTGGAGCTGGGCGCCGGCATCGACCAGACCGCCCGCGACCTGCTCACCGATCCGCAGACCTCCGGCGGCCTGCTGGTGTCCTGCGCGCCGCAGGCGCTGGGCGAGGTACTGGAGATGTTCCACCGCGAAGGCTTCGCCGACGCGGCCATCATCGGCGAGATCCGCGCCGGCGACCCGCGCGTCGAAGTGATGTAACCAGGCGCAACCCTCGCCCGCATGCAGGTCCGGGCTACGCCCCCGACGCCTCGCGATCCCGCTCGCCCCTACCGGGATGCGCCGCACTTCGGGCCGGCCGCCATGAATCACGGTTGCACCGACGCCGGCTACATGAAGTTGCGGGTGTGCAGGCTGGAGAGGTGACGCGCGCGGTCCGGCTCAAAGCCCAGCCGCACCAGCTTGGCGTAGCGGCTGTCGGCCATGTCCTTGATCAGCACCTGTACCTTGCGCGAGCCGAGCGCGATGGCCTCCGGGGTGATCGCGCCGGCCGCCATCACCACCAGCGAATCGAACACTTCCTCGTTCAGCCCGCCGGTATGGCGCAGCGCCTCGTGGCGGTCTTCCACCGCACGCGCCAGGCGGTTGCGGAAGTCGGGCTCACGCTGCAGCCGGTACAGCAGGTGCGACATGCCCAGGGCCACGTGACGGGCCTCGTCGATCGCGGCGTAGCGGGCGATCTGGCGGGTGAGCGGATCCGGCGCCTCGGCCTGGATGAACTTCAGCAGTGAAACGAAGGTGCCTTCGCCCAGCACTGACAGCAGGAAGCTGGCGACCGAGTAATCGGGTTCGTCCAGCAGGCTCTTGAGCGACTCCTGCCCACCCGCGGTGGACAGCGCAGGCTCTCGGCCGTGGCGGCGGATGCGCCGGGTGAACACATCGATGTGGCGGGCCTCGTCGGCAATCTGGATCGCCAGCGCGGCCTGCAGTTCGCGGTAGTGCGGGTGCAGCTGGCCGAGGAAGCGCGCCGGGATCACCAGCGCGGCGTTCTCGTTCTCGACCATGAAGGTCATCACCTGCACCACGGCGTCCTCGATCTCGTCGGCCAGCACCGGGGCGTTGTCCCAGTCGATCTCTTCCGGGCTCCACTGCGCAGCGACCGCTTGCCGGTACAGGTTGCCGGCGGACTCGTTCCACAGCTCGTCGCGCTCAGACAGGCGGAAGTGGATCTCCGGGGCGCCCGCCTCCACCACCGCGCCGCGCGCGGCCAGGCCCCAGCGCGGGTCTGCGCTGGCAGCGATGGCGCCGTCTGCGGTCGGGTCGCTGTGACCGGTGGGCAGGGCATCGCGCCAGCGTCCGGCCTGGGCCGATCCACGGCGCACATGCACCGCATCTTCCCCCCCGGTTCCGGCTTCCATCCCATGCCCCTGGGCCCGGCACCAGGCGGCAAGCTGCGCCTGCCAGCCTGGAGCAGTACCGTGCACGGCGACGCTTTCGCCCACCGCCACGGCGTTCAGCGCGTGCTTGACCAGCAGGTGCGCGCCGCTGTCGAAGCCGAGCGCACCCAGGTCCACCACGTTGTCGGTATTGATTGAAGTATTCATTCCATCAGCGGCATGCCGCACATCATCCTGGCTACCAGATCATTGATCACGTCGGTGGTCGGCGCCATGACCGCCGCCGCGCGCGAGTCGCGGAACAGACGCTCGATGCCCACATCCTTGCGGAATGCAGCCCCGCCGCACACGCGCATGGCGGTGTCGGTCACCGACAGGGCGGCCTCGGCAGCCACGGCCTTGGACTGCAGCACGCGCATGAACATGTCTTCGTCACCGTTGGCGATGGACGCCAGCGCCAGGGCGCGCACGCCGCGCGCCTGGTCGATGCCGTTGCGCGCCTGGGCCAGCTGTGCACGCAGGGTGGGCAGGTCGGCCAGCTTGCCGCCGGCGGTAAAGCCGGTCCTGGTCACGTGCGCCACCGCCCGCTGCAGTGCGCCTTCCATGAGGCCAATGGACACCGAGGCGATCAGGTTGACGAAGGACGGCAGCTCATCGCTGAACATCAGCTCCTGGCCTTGGCCGTCCTCGCCCAGGCGGTTGGAGATCGGCACGCGCACGTCCGTCGCCTTCACCGGCGCCGACGCGTTGGCACGCAGGCCCAGGCCATCAAAGGGATTGGGCGACTGCAGGCCGTCAAGCTTGGTCTCAACCAGCCAGATGGTGCTGGCGGCATCGCCGTCAACCGGCTTTGATGACCAGACATAGGAGTCGGCCTCGCCGGCCGAGGTCACCATGCTCTTGCTGGCGTTGAGCAGCACGTGGTCGCCATCGGCGGTGGCGGTGCTGACCGGGGCCCAGAAGTGGCTGCGCGAGCCGGACTCGGACCAGGCCAGGGTGGTCAGGTGGCGGCCAGCGGCGATCTCGCGACGAACGTCTTCGGCGCCGTGCTTTTCAACCAGGGTGGTGCCGGCGTAGTGCATGGTCACCACCATGGCGGTGGCCGGGCAGTCGCGGGCAATGCGTTCGACTACCTGGGTGGCCTCGTCCAGGCCCAGGCCCATGCCGCCGACGTCCTTCGTGCTGATCAGGCCCAGCAGGCCGGACTGGCCCAGCGCGGTGATCGCTTCGCGCGGGAAGCGCGCCTCACGATCGATCTCAGCCGCACGCGGCAGGATCACGTCGGTGACGATCGGCTCCAGCACATCCCGCCAGGACTCAGTAGTCATAGTTCTGCTCCGTGATGCGGCCTTCGGCGTCGTAGAACTTCTCGTCATCCACCGCGCGCTCGAGCAGTGCGTAGCCGCTGGTACGGCCGGGGTGCCAGACCTTCAGGCCTTCCAGCTCGAGCAGGGGCCGCACTTCCGGGTCGTCCCACGACATCGCCAGCAGCAGGTCGGCGAAGCGCTTGGCCAGCGCGGGATCCAGGTCGGGCGCGGTGGTCATATTGCAGTGGTCGAAGGCGCCGGTGGTGGCGACGATGCGGGTGGTGCCCGCAGCCAGGGTGCCCTCTTGAGCGAAGGCCTGGTAGTTGCCCGCGATCATCCAGGCAGCGTCGATTTCGCCCTTGATCATCGCTTCGGCCGCGTCTCGCTCGCCGCCGATGTGGTCGCCGTGCTTGCCGCCGAGCACATCGAACAGCTGCGCGGTGTAGTCGGTGCCCTGCACCAGGCCGTGCTGGCGCATGTGATCGAGCGGGATCAGGGTGGCCTGCGGCGAGTCGATCGCGCCAAAGCCGACCTTTGCCCCGCGCAGGTCCGCGACGCTCTGGACCTTGCTGTCGGTGGGCACCACCAGCACCGACTGCAGGTCCATGTCGGTATCGCGCATCACGATCGCCTGCACATCCTGGCCGCGGGCGCGGGCCATGCGCTGGGCGCGCACGAAGGCCAGCGGCGAGTTCCAGGCAAACTGCAGGTCGCCGCGCATCAGCGCTTCAACCAGCGACTCGTAGTTTGAATACAGCACGTAATCGAAGTTGAAGCCGCGCTCCTTCAGGTAAACCTTGAAGCCTTCCCAGATGGTGACGACCTTCGGGGCGTAGGACACAGCCCCCATGCGGATGATTTCGGACATAAGCTCCTGCCAATGACGTTGTGAGGCGCGCACGCAGCAGCAACCGCCGGCGACGGCACGCGGAAAGACCAGGGGACGGATCACGCCACGCGAAGAAGGCGCGGGCGGCCGGGTTTCCCGGCGCCATGCGAGGCAATGGCTGGCGGGGAGGCCGGCGGCACGGTGCATCGGGCACTCGCGCGGCCGGGAAACGGACAGCACCTGTCACGTCGGCAGACCCTCAGTCTAGCCGACAGATAAGCGGGTCGGGTGACAGTCAGGCCGCGGCCCGCCGCCATTTATGGAACGCGGCATTCCGGTGGCCCCAGATGGCCCGGCGGTCCGGAATCCCCGTAGGAGCGCGCCATGCGCGCGAAGCCGCGTGAACTGCGGCCCTGCCCCGGGGCGTCGGCCACGACGTGACCACCGACGCCTCGCCGCAATGATCAATGTGACGCGGCTTCGCGCGCATGGCGCGCTCCTACAAGGGCCAGCGCACGTGAGGCGGTGAGCCTCAACGTGCGCCGCGGCAGCGAGACCTCAGTGCACGCCGAAGCACATCGAGGTCGGGCCGAAAGTCTCGCCAAACGTCTGGCCCTGGCGGTGGTGCTGCCAGTAAAACGTCGGTGCCGGCACGGCCTGGTTGCCGATCTCGGCCATGTCGGCTTCGACGTCGAACAGGCGCCCATCAACCATCACGTAGCGGGTGTCGGCGGTGTGGCGGATGTTGTCCAGCGGGTTGCCGTCCAGCACCACCAGGTCGGCGCGCTTGCCGACTTCCAGCGATCCCAGCTGCGCACCGAAGCCGATGTAATCCGCCCCATCAATCGTCGCCGCGCGCAGCGCCTCGAAGTTGCTGAAGCCGCCCTGGGTCAGCATCCAGATCTCCCAGTGCGTGGCCAGGCCCTGCAGCTGGCCATGCCCGCCCACCTGCACCTTCACTCCCTCGTCCCGCACCTTCTTCAGCGCCTCGGCCACGCGGATGTGGTTGTAGTCCCAGTCCGGCGCGATCTCGCGGCGGATCGAGCGCGCATCCAGGGTCTCGCGCGGGAAGAAGCGGTTGAGCTTGGCGTCTTCCCACACGTTGTCGCGGGCGTACCACCAGTACTCACCGGACAGGCCGCCGTAGCTCACCACCAGGGTGGGCGTGTTGCGCACGTCGGTTTCCTTCCACAGGTTCACCACGTCGTCGTAAAGCGGCGCGATCGGCAGGTTGTGCTCGATGCCGGTCGCCCCGTCCAGGATCATGGTCATGTTGTGGTGGAAGGTGGAGCCGCCCTCTTCCACCACCAGCATGCCCAGCTCGCGCGCGGCCTGGTTGACCTGCTGGCGCTGGTCGCGGCGCGGCTGGTTGTAGCTCTTGACCGAGAACGCGCCGTTGGCCTGCATCCGGCGCAGGTGGCTGCGGGCGTCGTCGAGCGAGTCGATCTCCGCCTTGAAGCCGCCGTCGGCGCCGTAAAGGATGGTGCCGGTGGAGAACATGCGCGGACCCACCATGCGCCCGGCCTGCAGCAGCTCGGCCTGCGAGAACACGAACTCGGTCGTCGCTGAAGGGTCGTGCAGGGTGGTGATGCCGAAGGCGAGGTTGGCGTAGTACGCCCAGTTCTGCTGCGGCACCACGCCCTGGCCGAAGTTGGAGGCGTGCGCATGCACGTCGATCATGCCCGGCACGATGGTCTTGCCGGCCGCGTCGATCACGTTGGCACCCGCCGGCACCTGCACCTCACCGGCCGCGCCCACCGCGGCAATGGTGTTGCCGTTGAGCACGATGGTGCCGTTCTCGATCACTTCCTGGCCGTTCTCGGCATCGCGCATGGTCACGATGCGCGCGTTGGTGAACACCACCACTTCGCCTGGCTGGTACACCGGCGCCTGCAGGCCAACCGGAATGCCGCCGCCCGGCGCGGGCTCGGCGATCTCCTCCGGCGCGCCCGGCAGGAAGGCAAACGTCTGGTCCAGGCGCCGTGAGTGGTAACGGTCGCCCACCATCCAGTGCACGGAATTGGAGTCCGCCGCCCAGTGCAGGTAGCTGCCGACGTCGGCGCTGACCTGGCGCACCGGCAGCGCGCGGGTCTCGCGGTTGAGGGTGATCACGCGACCGGCCTCGGGCATCGGCGCCACGTAGGCGTGGAACAGCTCGGTGAACGCCACCCACTTGCCGTCCGGGCTGATCTGCACCGAGTCCACGTACTTGAGGTCGAACACCTCGCGCGGATCCTCGCCGTGCAGGCCCACCGACATCAGCTTCTTCTCCATGCCGCCGCCGGCCAGGTACAGCACCCGGGTGCCGTCATGGTTGAACTGCGGCGACTGGCCGGAATCGGCCACCCGCACCGGCTCGCCGCCCGCTGCGGGGATCACGTAGATGCCGCGATCACCCGACCACAGGCTGCCGGTCAGTCCGCCGCCGCCCGTGCGGCTGTAGACCACGTGGCGGCCATCGGGCGAGAAACCGGGCTGGTAGTAGAAGCCGGGCTCGCTGGTGATCTTGCGGCCCACGCCGGTGCCGCTGGCACCGCGCACGTGGATCGCACCCAGCCCCTCATCGGTCCAGGTGGTGTAGACCATCTGCCGGCCATCGGCGCTGAAGCCGGGCTGGTATTCGTACACGCCCCGGCTGTTGGTCAGGCGCTGCGGCGTGCCGTTGGGCAAGGACTTGCGCCACAGCTGGCCGAGCGCGTGGAACACGAGGGTGCCGCCGTCAGCGGAAGTAGCCACGTCACGGATCATGCGCGGGTTGAAGCTGTCTTCCGGCAGCTGCTGGGCGAAGTGCAGCGCCTCTGACACCACCTGCTCTACCTGTGCGGTGAACGGCACTTGGCTGGCCTGGCCGTTGCCCATGTCCACCCGCCACAGACCGCCCTGGGCCCACAGCACCACCGCGTTCGAATCCGGCATCCAGTTGAAACCGGTGTACGGCCCGAAGATCGCCCACGCTTCCTGCTGGTCATGGCTGAGGCCATCCCACACCGGACGCACCTCGCCGCTGGCCAGATCCAGGTGATGCAGCACGCTCTTGTCACGTACGCGCTTGACGAAGGCCAGCGAGCGGCCGTCCGGAGACACCTGCGGGCGCACCGCGCCACCCGGGCTGTAGACCACGTTCTCGTTCTTGCCGGTGTGGCGGTCGAAGCGCTTGATCGCGTAGATCACGCCGTGCGGATCGCGGTTGTAGTCGAACGCGCCGCCGGAGCTCACGTCCTGCGAGTAGTACACGTAGCGGCCATCCGGCGACACGCTGGGCTCGCCGATGTCCTGCTGGTCGTTGGGCTTTTCCACCAGCTGGATACCGGCGCTGGTGCCGCCGGCGTGATACAGCCACAGCTCGCCCGCGCCCAGCGAGCGGCGCGAGGTGAAGTGCTTGCGGGCCACGATGTACTCGCCGTCCGGGGTCCAGGTGGGGTTGTTGAGCAGGCGGAAGCTCTCGTCGGTCACCTGGCGCGCATCGCTGCCGTCGGCGGCAATGGTCCAGATGTTGTTGCCGCCGCTGCGGTCGGAGGTGAAGGCGATGCGGCTGCCATCGGGCGACCAGCGCGGCTGGATGTCCCAGGCCCGGCCGGTGGTGATGCGGGTGGCGGCGCCGCCGCCGATCGGCATGCGGTACAGGTCACCCAGCAGCGTGAACACGATGCTGCGGCCGTCGGGCGAGACGTCCACGTCCATCCAGGTGCCTTCGCTGGTCTCGAAGCGGACGGTCTTGGCCTGGCCCTGGGTGGATTCGACGCTCCACTTGCCGTTGTCCTCGGCGGCGTCGGGGTCTTCACGCAGCCCGCGGGCGCTTTCCAGCGGCGCCTCGGCCGGATCCATGCCGGCCGCGTCCAGCGCGTCCTGTTCCAGCTCGATGTTGTCGCTGCGGTCTTCCTGCTGTTCCTGCTGCTCCTCCGGCGGCGGCGGTGCGTCCTGGGCATGGGCGGGGAGGGCGAAAAGCGCACCGGCAAGTGCGAGGGCAAGGACGTTGCGGGTCATGCAGGACTTCCGGAAAAGTGATTCCCGCCAACATACCGGCCGCCGCCACGCGCCGCACCGGACGAAAGTCACCTGCGCGCGTGGCGCAGCCCCACCTTGAAAACGGGGCGCGGGGGCGCATATCGGGCGGTTGGAGCAACAACATTGGCCCGTATCCATGACCACAGAAACCCGCAAGTTCGAAGCTGAAGTCGCCCAGGTCCTGCACCTGGTCACCCACTCCCTGTACTCGCACAAGGAAATCTTCCTGCGCGAGCTGATCTCCAACGCCTCGGACGCCTGCGACAAGCTGCGCTTCGAAGCGATCGCCGAACCCGACCTGCTGGCCGGTGAAGGCGAGCTCAGGATCGACGTGGACTGGGACAAGGACGCACGCACCATCACCATCCGCGACAACGGCATCGGCATGACCCGCGATGAGGTGGTGGCCAATATCGGCAGCATCGCCAGTTCCGGCACCCGCCGTTTCCTGGAAGCCCTGGACGGCGAGAAGAAGGCCGACGCGCGCCTGATCGGCCAGTTCGGCGTGGGCTTCTATTCCGGCTTCGTGGTCGCCGACAGGGTCACCGTGCTGACCCGCCGCGCCGGCGCGGCGGCCGAAGAAGGGGTGAAGTGGGAAAGTGATGGCCGCGGCGAGTACTCGCTGGAAGCCGCCACCCTGCCCGAGCGCGGCACCGCCGTGGTGCTGCACCTGAAGGAAAGCGAGGACGAGTTCCTGGAAGACTGGAAGCTGCGCTCGCTGGTGCGCAAGTATTCCGACCACGTGGCCTTTCCGATCCGCATGCCCAAGGCCGCGATGGAGCCGGCCGAAGGCGAGGAAACCAAGCCTGACGCCGCGCCGGAATGGGAAACCGTCAACGACGCCTCGGCCCTGTGGACCAAGCCCAGGTCGGAGATCAGCGACGAGGACTACCAGAATTTCTACAAGTCGCTTGGCCACGACTTCAACGACGCCGCCGCCTGGAGCCACAACCGGGTCGAAGGCAACCAGAGCTTCACCACCCTGCTGTATCTGCCGTCGCAGCCGCCGTTCGACCTGATGATGGGCGGGCGCGATGAGCGCAAGGGGCTGAAGCTGTACATCAAGCGCGTGTTCGTGATGGACGCGGCCGAGGAGCTGCTGCCCAACTACCTGCGCTTCGTGCGCGGGGTGGTGGATTCGGACGACCTGCCGCTCAACGTCAGCCGCGAGATCCTGCAGCAGAACCGCCAGCTCGACCGCATCAAGGGCGCGTGCGTGAAGCGCGTGCTGGACCTGATCGAAAAGCTCTCGCGCGACGAACCGGAGAAGTTCGCCGCCTTCCTCAAGGCCTTCGGCAACACCCTCAAGGAAGGCATCGTGGAAGATCACGCCAACCGCGAGCGGATCGCCAAGCTGCTGCGCTTTGCCTCCACCAAGGGCGAGGGCGAGGCCCAGACCGTGTCGCTGGATGACTACATCGGCCGCATGGCCGGTGAGCAGGACGCGATCTGGTACATCACCGCCGACGGCTACAAGGCCGCTGCGGGCAGCCCGCAGCTGGAGGCGTTCCGGGCCAAGGGCATCGAAGTGCTGCTGATGTTCGACCGCATCGACGAATGGATGCTCGGACAGTTCAACGAGTACGCCGGCAAGCCGCTGAAGAACGTGGCCAAGGGCGAGCTGCCGCTGGACGAGGCCGACAAGGCGAAGCAGGAGCAGGCCGCCGAGGCCGCCGCCCCGCTGGTGGAGAAGGTGAAGAAGCTGCTGGGCGACCGGGTTGCCGACGTGCGCGTCTCGGCGCGGCTGACCGATTCCCCCTCCTGCCTTGCCCTGGCCGATCACGAAATGGCCCCGCACCTGGCGCGCCTGCTGCGCGAGGCCGGCCAGGACGTGCCGGACAGCAAGCCGACGCTGGAGATCAACCCGGGCCACCCCCTGGTGCAGAAGATCGACGGCGAGGCCGACGAGGCCCGCGCCGCGGATCTGGCCACCCTGCTGCTGGAGCAGGCCGAGATCGCCGCCGGCGCGCCGCTGCCCGATCCGGCAGCGTTCGTGCAGCGGATCAACCGGCTGTTGCTCGGATGATCACAGTGGAGGGCGCAGAATGGGCCCTCCACTTTCCGGAGCTTTCGCAATGAGCCTGTTTTCCAAGATCAAAGACAGCATTTTTGGCCGCAAGGCCAAGGCGTCCGAACCAGCACCCGCGCCCGCCAAGCCGGCGCCGGTCATTTTCGACGGCAGCAAGGACGATCCCGACGTGTCACCACCGGCGCGCCTGCCGGAAGCCGCTGCCGCCGAGCCGGTGGACGTGGAAGCCGTGCTGACCGCGATGGCCGGGGAAAAGGGTGGCCCGAGCGACTGGCGCAACTCCATCGTCGACCTGCTCAAGCTCCTCGACCTGGATTCCAGCCTCAGCGCGCGCAAGGAACTGGCGGCCGAGCTCAACGTCAACGCCGGCGCGCACGGCAGTGCCGAGCAGAACATCGCCCTGCACAAGGCAGTGATGCGCAAGCTTGAGGAAAACGGCGGCAAGGTGCCGGCCGACCTCAAGGATTGACGGGCAGACTGACGGACAAACTGACGGAACGGAACCGGACGCCGCCCCGCGGCGTCCCGGCTTTCAGGATCCGCCGGCTGGCCCGGCGGAGACCTGCACCGGGCCGTTGCCCTCGCGGATGGCGGTGACCCGGAACAGCTCGGCGCCTTCCACGTCGGTCATGAAGAATTCCACAGCGCGCGCGCCGGGCTCGTCCCGGCTGAAGCGCGGGGCGTGGAGCGCGTAGCCGCCGTTGTCCATCGCGCGGCGATGGGCAAGGCTCGATACCTCCTGCTCCCGCCGCACCACGTAGCCCGGCCGCGGTACGCCGAATGCGGCCACCGCCTCGGCCCAGGCCTCGGCGGAAGCGTCTGCACCGCAGGCCGTGATCACCCGGTCCAGGGCGCCTGCCGATCCGGGCAACACCACCTCGCCATCCACCACCGCCACCGTCCGCCGCAGATTGGGCAGGGCATTGGGCGAGGTCAGGCCCAGCAGGCGGCAGTCCAGCGCTTCGGTGCCAGCCAGGGACTCGATCATCACGTCATCAGGATTCCAGCCCCAGGCCTGGGCCGCGGCCATGCCCACCTGCCGGTTGAACTCATCGTGCATCTGCGTACTCACGCTTTCGGTTACTCCGCTGGTGGCCACGGGCCGCTGCTGGCAGCCGGCGACAGGGACTGCAAGCAGCAGGCAGCAGCCGATCGTGGAAAACAGCTTAGCCATTGGTCACGTTGTTGGTACCCGGTGGGCCGATGGTAACTGCGGCCGGGCGTGACAGTTCGGGCGGCAGCGGCGCGCCGCTGTCTTCAGCATCCTTCTTCGCCTGCACCAGCGCGTTCACTTCATCCACGGCGTTGTCGATGGTGATGTCATCGCGGCCCAGCATGGTGTTGAGGTAGCCGGCGATATCCTCGGCATCCTTCCCGCCCGCAGCCAGCAGCTCGGCCAGGTGCGAATAGCCCGGACCCGGATTGACGAACACCGCCACCCGGTCGATCACGTCCGCCACGCTGGGATCTTCGCCATGCTGCGCCTTCACCCCCACCCAGTACGCCCGGTATTCCTCATGGAACCCGTAGGAGGAATTGAGCGACAGGCTGCGGTCCCAGTTCTGCATGTGGTTGACCTCATGCACGAACGTGTGGCCGATCACCCGGAGCTCACCGGATTCCCATGAACGGGCCGAGGTATCGACGGGATTGTTGTCAGCGCCGATGTAATAGGGATTGATCCGGAACAGATCCTCGGGGCTGAAAGGCACCGATCCGTAGGCCCCGTGCTCGCTGAACTCGAACCGGTAGGGCGCTGATTCGCCCAGGAACAGGGCCAGGGTGCTGGAGATGATTTCCTGGTCGCCGGCATCGTACTGGGACAGAAACGCCACCGTCTTCGCCGCCCGCTGGGTATCACCCAGGTCGAAATCGCGCACCCAGCCCTTGCCCAGCATCGCTTCCAGGTTTTCAACCGCTCGGGTGTCGGGATAGTTGCGCACCTGGCTCAGCACGGCAGTGCGTTCAGCGGCGCTGACATCGGTACCGTCCTGGAACTGCGGGCTGGAAATCAGCGAGCGGATGGCGCCCGGCAGCGCGGTGTCTTCAGGCTGGCGCGCCGCCAGCGCATCGGTGATCAGGCGCTGGTCGGCGGGCGTCAGATCCTGGAATTCCGGCGACTGCTGCAGGGCGACGGCGGACAGCGAAGACAGCTGTTGCGGTGACGGCAGCAGCTGGAATGACAGGTCGCGGATCAGCGTGTGCAGATCCACCAGCACCGCAGGATCGGCCTCTCCCTCACGCGCCGCATCGGCCACCAGCGCCTGCGCATCGGCGGACAGCGCGGCGTATTCCGGTGCATCGAACAGTCCCGGCTCGGCGGCGGGCTGCTCACCTTCCCCAGCTGCGCTGGCGGGCGCCTGGCTGGCGGTCTGCTCCAGCTCTGCCCTGGCTTCAAGCCGCGGATCGAGATGCATCGGGAGGCTTTGGGTGGATTGCAGCGTGTTCATGGATCGCTCCGGGCTTCCTGCTGGATCCACCGATCCTGCCACGCACCCATGCATGCGCCAGCCGGGGCTGACCCTAGGTGCACCGGCTCGCGTTACGATGCCGAACCTACCCCGCGCACCCCATATTCCTCCATGAAGGTCAGCACCACCCGGACACCGCCGGCAGCATGAACCAGCCGTTGCACCAGGCGGATGCCGGCGCCAGGCCCGGGGATGAGCGCCTGACGTCGTGGACCGCAGGACTGCTGAGCGGATCGCTGCATCTGGCCATCCTGCTGCTGGCATTGCTGGTTGAACCGATGGAAATGCCGACGCCGCAGGGCTCCACCGCCGGCGGCAGCCGGGTGGAAGTGGTGATGATCGGCGAAACCCCCGAGACCGCCCCGCCCACCGAGGTTCCGCCGGTCAGCGCACCGGCGGTGCAGACCCCGCAACCGCCCCACCCAGACCCGGCCGAACCCACTCCTGCTCCGCCGCGGGTGCAGCCCACGCCCGTGGTGCAGGCCGATGAAGCCATGCAGCGTCGCCAGGCCCGACCGGCCGCTGCCAGCCCGCCGCCCACGCCCAGCACCAACCGCCGCGCCCACGTCTGGGGCCAGCCGCCCGGGATGCTGCCCGAGGACCACGCCCCTGTGAACGCCGGCCGCGCGCCCAGCCCGGCCGTGAGCCAGGGCCGTCGCCACACCAGCTCCTCTTCCGAACCGAGCATGGAGGTCGGCGGCTACCAGGTCCTCTACGACGTGCGCAGCGAGCAGCGCCTGCGCGACTGGCGCGATGCCGGCATCACCGAGCTCTTCATACCGCTGCCCGGCACCCGCGACTACATGGTGTGCCCGCTGGAAGTTGCGATCAGGCGCGAATCCGGCGCCTGCCGCCTGCTGGATCCGGATGACCCGGAAATGGCCGACATCGGCGACGCGCGCGAAGTCATCAACATGCATCGCGTCTACCGCCGCGGCGAACTGGTGTGGCGCGGACCGCGTGCCTATCGCTGAGCGTTTTGTTCTGCCGGGCGAGCCCCTGCCACCTGAACGCAGCACCCGGCCGGTCCACATCGCTTTCATCCCCGCTGGCCCAAAGTGGATTCCACTCTCTCCCCAGAAAGGAACCGCGAATGGACAACCAGAAGAAGATCCAGCACTCCCTCAATGACCTGATCGAGATCGCTCGCGACGGCAGCGAGTTCTACACCGAGGCCGCGTCCAAGGTGGACAACCCGGAACTCTCCACCCTGTTCACGCAGATGGCCGGCCACAAGCGCGAGATCGTCAGCGGCCTGACCGCCGACGTGGCCGCCATCGGTCGCGAACCGGCCGAGAAGGGCACCATGGCCGGCTCGATGCGCCAGATGTACGCCAACGTCCGCGCTGCCCTCGGCAACAAGGACTACGCCTATGTGGCCGAGCTTGAGGAAGTGGAAGACAAGCTGCTCGAGGCGTTCAAGGACACCGTCAACGACACCGACACCCCGCCCGCCGCCAAGGCCGCCGCACAGAAGTACATGCCACAGGTGGTCCAGTGCCACGACATCATGCGCAACCGGAAGATGGCGCTGAAGGACGCAAACTGATCGCAGCGACAAGAAGCTGCAAAGGACCGGCCCCGGCTTTCAGCCGGGGCTTTTTTGTGCCGCGCGTCATGCGCGCGAAACCGCGTGACTGCTGACATGCCGCGTGGCGTCGGCCACGACGATGCCGTCGACGTCTTGTCGCGCTGATTGAATTCACGCGGCTTCGCGCGCATGGCGCGCTCCTACCGGCATTCAACGTCACTCACGGCTGCTGCCCTGCAGGTGGCGCGCTCAATCCAGACGGATCGAGGCGCGCACGCGGGAGTTCAGCCGGTCCACCAGCCACAGCAGCCCGCCCCGCCAGAACCCGTGGATGCGGGCCTGGTGGCTGCGATAGAGCATCACGTGGCTGAGCTGCGCCAGCTTGCCGCGGATGGTGAGCCCGTTGAACAGGCCGAACTGGCCCAGCGAGCCGAACGCGTCGTAGTCGGCCAGTGACACCAGGGCGCCCATATCGCGGTAGCGGAAATCGGGCACCGGCCTGCCCTGCAGGACGCGGGGCAACGACCGGACCAGGTATTTCGCCTGCTGGTGCGCCACCTGCGCCGTGGGCGGCAGGGCGCGCTCGGCACCGGGCAGCGTCAGCGCTGCGCAATCGCCCAGCACGTAGATGGCGGGGTCGCGCGTGCTCTGCAGGGTCGGGCGCACCACCAGCTGATTGTTGCGGTTCGCCTCCAGCCCATCCAGGTCGGCGAGAAAGTCGGGGCCCTTGACCCCGGCGGCCCACACCTTGAGCGCGGCGGGCAGCGTACTGCCGTCGGCGAGCACGAAGGCATCGGCGGTGGCCGCACTCACCTGGGTACCCGTCAGCACGCGGATGCCGATCGCCTCCAGCCGCGTGCGCGTGGCGCTGGAAATATCCTCCGGGAAGGCCGCCAGCAGGCGCGGCCCGGCCTCGATCAGGGTGATGGTGATGCGCCCGGCAAGCCCCGGCGCGCCGTAGGCGGTCGCCGCCTCCACCAGCTGCACCAGCTCCGCCGCCAGCTCCACGCCGGTAGCGCCACCGCCAACGATGGCGACATGCAGCGGTATATCCTGGGTCAGGCACTGCAGCAGCCGGATGCGCATTTCCCGATTGAACGCATCGGCCTCGCGCCGCGAATCAATGTTCCAGCAGTGCTCCGCCACCCCGGGCGTACCGAAATCATTGGCCTGGCTGCCGGTGGCCAGCACCAGCACCTCGTATCCCAGCCGGCTTGCCGGCACCAGCAGGCGCCCATCCGGCGCGTGCTGCGCCGCCAGCTCGATTTCGCGGGCGTTGCGGTCCAGGCCACACAGCTCACCCGGGCGATAGGCAAACCCGGCATCGCGCGCCTGGGCAAGGTAAGCGGTCTGCTGCTGGGAGATATCCCGCGTGCCGGCGGCGATGGTGTGCAACATCGGCTTCCACACGTGCGCCGACTCGCGGTCAACCAGGGTGATCGATGGCGTCCCGGCCCGCCCCCGCCAGCGACGGCCAAGCGTGCTGGCGACTTCCAGGCCGGCCACGCCACCGCCGACGATCACGATCCGGGGCTGGGTTTCGGGTGTTGCCATCAGGTGCGTCCTCGTCGGCATGTCCAGGTACGGATGTCGGGCATCCGTCCACGCCAGCATGCCCGCAAAGAAACAACGGTTCCACGGCAGGCAGCGCACTATTGCAAATGGGCGGAGGCGGGGCTGGTCAGGCTCGACGTCGTGGCCGCAGGCGCCGCCCCACCGGTGCATCGCGACAACAGGGCCAGCTGCCGTGTCATCAGCTGCATCTGCCGCGCGACCAGGTGGCGCACGGCGTCCGCATCGACGGACGGGGCCGCAGGAATGGCAGCGCTCCCTGCATCGGGCAATGGCAACGGCTCAGCCTCTTTGAGCGGTGGATCGGGCGGCAGCCGGGCGTCCAGCTCCAACACCAGACGGTCCACGCTGGCGCAGTCCTCCATCAGCTGGCGGAAGGTAATGCCCACGGGGAACACCTTCCCCAGCTGCACCGAGACCTGGGTCAGCGTGAGGCTGTCCATCCCCAGCTCCACGAAGGGGGTATCGCCATCCTCCATGGAGATGTCGAAGCCAGTGACGTCCGCGAACAGCTCCCTGACCCGTGCCGAGAGGCGCGCGTGGCGGCCACCGGGCTCCATTGCCTGCCGATCCGTATGCGTCATTCCTGCAGCTCCGAAGGCACGCGGCGACGGGTGGGGAACAGCCATTTCCTGAACTGGCTGATGGGGCCGCCGCGCAGTGCCGCCTTGGCCTTCATGGGAGCGAAGCGCTCCGACCCGGCGATCTGCTCCCCCAACTGTTCCAACGTGGATGTCGCCAGGGCGAGCACGTTGAGACGGACGCCGGTCTCCCTGTGGATCCGGTTGATGAAGCGCACCGCCAGGAGCGAGTGGCCACCGGCATCGAAGAAGTTGTAGTCGGCGGCGACCGGGGCGCCCACCAGCTCGGAGCAGAGCGCGGTCACATAGCCGACAGCGGCGGCAGTGCCGTGGCGTGGCGGCTCCTCCCGCGCCGCGCCGGGCCCGCCGGCGACGGCCTCCGCGGGCTTGCGCGGCTGCGGCCGTGGCAGCGCGGCGCGGTCGACCTTGCCGTTGGGCAGGAGCGGCAGCGCATCAAGCACCAGAATGTGCTGCGGCACCATGTAAGTTGGGAGGATCCCGCGCAGCCGCGCGAGCTGCGCCCTGTCGTCGAACCGCTCCCTGTCGGCGGCGATCACGTACGCCACCAGCCGCTGGTCGCCCGGCGCGTCCTCGCGAACGGTCACCACCGAGCGCACGATGCCGGGGTCGGCGTCGAGCGAGGCCTCGATCTCACCCGGCTCGATGCGGTGGCCGCGCAGCTTCAGCTGGAAATCCAGACGTCCCTGGTGTTCGATCATGCCGTCGTGCCGCCAGCGGCCGCGGTCACCGGTGCGATACAGCCTGGGCGCCAGGCCGGTGCCATGGTCCCGGGGCGCGACCCGATCGGCAACGAACAGTTCTGCCGTCAGTGCTTCGCGACCCAGGTAGCCCAGGGCGACACCCGCGCCGCCGATGCAGATCTCGCCCGGCACGCCGACCGGGCACACCTGGCCATGCGGGTCCATCACCCAGACCGTGGTGTTGCCGATCGGGCGACCGACGTGGATGTCGAGCGTATCTGCGTCGCCCGTGCGTTCGATCCTGGCGCAGGTCGACCACACCGTGGTCTCGGTCGGCCCGTACATGTTCCAGAGTTCCACCCCGCGGTCGATGAGCAGTCCCGCCAGCTCCGCCGACAGCGGCTCGCCTCCGCACAGGGCCCGGAATCCGCGCTGCGGCTTCCATCCGGCCTCGAGCAGCAGGTGCCAAGTGATGGGCGTCGCCTGCAGCACGGTGGCGCGCTCGTCCTCGAGCAGCGCGACGAGCTTCCCGCCATCCACAGCCTGCTCGCGCGTCGCCAGCACCAGGGTGGCCCCGACCCAGAGCGGCAGGAAGATCTCCAGCACCGAGATGTCGAACGAGGTCGTGGTGACGCCGAGCAGGATGTCTTCCGGGCCCAGCCCGGGCGTCTCGCGCATGGCCTGCAGGAAGTTGATAACCGCTCCGTTCGGCACGGCCACGCCCTTCGGCGTTCCGGTCGAACCCGAGGTGTAGATCACATAGGCCGGCGCGTCCCGGCCGGCCGGGTCGACTTCGCGCGCCAGCACCGGGGCCGACTCGATCTCGCCGGCATCCCGATCCAGGAGCAGCTGCTGCGAGGGCTGCAGCGCGAAGCCGTCTGCGAGCTCACCCACGGACACCAGCAGCGCCAGCCCGGCATCGGCGACCATGAAGCGCAGCCGGTCGGCGGGATACGCCGGGTCGAGTGGCACATACGCGGCGCCCAGCTTCAGGACCGCCAGCAGGGTCGCAACCAGGTCCGGGTCGCGCTCGAGGCAGACACCCACCAGGTCGCCCGCTCCCACTCCGCGCGCCGCCAGGGCGTCTGCAAGCCGGCTGCTGCGTGCGTCGAGCTCACGGTATGTCAGCGTGCGTGCGCCGAAGCGCAGGGCGATCCGCTCCGGCGCGCGCTCCACCTGCGGCGCAAGCAGCCCGGGCAGGCTCGTGGCCTGCGGCAGGTTGGTGGATGTGTCGTTCCAGGTCGCCAGCGCCTCGCAGTCTTCGTCGCCGCGGGTCTCGATGTTGCCGATCGCGACATCGGCCTCGGCAACCAATCGCGCCAGCAGGCCGACGAACCGGTGCGCCATGAACTTGGCCGAGGGTGCGGCGATGACGTCGGCGTTGTAGTTGAAGTCGATCAACAGCCGCTCGTCATCCTCGTCCACCCACAGCGAGAGGTCGGTCAACGCGCTGTAGTTCGGCAGGGTGAGATCGTCGCAGCGCAGCTCGCCCCATTGGCGGGCCTGCCCGCGCGAGTCGTCCATGGAGAACAGGGCCTGATACAGCGGCGACCGGCTCATGTCGCGAGGGATCTCCAACTCCTGCAAGAGGCGCTCGACCGGCACGTCCGGGTGCGCGAAGCAGGCCATCATTTCATCGCGCACGTGCCCCAGCAGCTCGGCAAAGGTCCATTCCGGATCCAGTTCGAGGCGCATCGGCAGCACGTTGGAAAAAAAGCCCATCACCTCCTGCAGTTGTTCGGTGAGATGGCTGCGGACCGGCAGCCCGACCACCAGGTCGCGCTGTCCGCTGGTCCGGTGCAGGAACGCGAAATAGGCGGCGAGAAGGGTCATGAACAGGGTGGCGTGGTGGGCCTGGCCGAGTTCGCGCAGCCGCTGCGCCAGGGCCGCCTCGACGCGGACGAATTCGCTTCCACCGCGCCCGCTGGGCATGGCCGGACGCGGGAAATCCGCGGGCAGGCGCAGCGGCTCGACGCCTCCGGACAGCCGCTCGCGCCAATGGGCGATCTGCGCGCGCACGTCCTCGCTGTCCGCCGCGACCGAATGCCAGGCCGCGAAGTCGATGTAGCTGCGCTCGAGCGGGCGCAGCATCGGACTCACGCCCGAGGTGTGGCACGCGTAGAGCGTCGCCATTTCCTTGCAGAACAGGCGGAACGAAGTGCCATCCCAGACGGCGTGATGGACCTGCAGGTAGAGGATGTGGTCCTGGTCGGACAGCCGGAACAGGCGGACCCGGAACAGGGGCGCGTCGTCGGTCCGGATCGGGGCGCGGATCAGAGGGTCGACCCGACGCAGGAACTCGGCATGGCGCTCCCCGGCCGGGAAAGCCGTGAGGTCCTTCTCCGGCAGCAGCGTCACCGGCAGGTCGTCCAGCACCCGCTGCACCGCACCGCCGTCATACGCTTCCAGGACGGTGCGCAGGGCGGGCTGGCGGTGGACCACATCGGCGAGCGCACGATCCAGCGCCTGCAGGTCCAGCGGCCCGCGCAGGCGGAGGGCCGACGGGATCATGTGGTTGGTCGAATCGGGCTGGATCTGTTCCTGCACCCACAGCCGCTGCTGCATCAGCGACAGCGGACCGATGGACTGGTCCGGCTGGCGCGGGATGTCGAGCACGCCTGCTCCGCTAGCCTCCACTTCGGGACGCGCGAGCAGGACCTCAGCCAGCGCGGCCGGCGTGGGCGTGTCGAACAACAGGCGCAGCTTGACCTGGGTCCCGAAGGCCTGTTCCAACCAGCTCGCCAGCCGTGCGGCAAGCAGCGAATGGCCACCTGCGGCGAAGAAGTCCTGCTCCGGGTCGAAATCCGGCAGGTCCAGCAGCTCGGCCATCTTCGCTGCGATCCGCGACGCCGCCGTACCGTCGTCCCGACGCACCGCAGCCTCGGCCACTTCGTCATGCGGTACCACGGGCAGTTTCGACGGGGCGAGCTTTCCCGTCGTCGAGACCGGCATGGCGTCGAGCACCACCACGCGTTCCGGCAGCATGTATGGCGGCAGCTGGTCCCGGAGCCCTTCGGCCAGCGCCGTCTCGTCGACGGAGGCGCCACTGCGCGCCACCACATAGGCGACCAGTCCCGCTGCACCCTGCCCGTCTTCGCGCACCACCACGGCAGCCTCGGCCACCGACGCGTCGGCGCGCAGCGCGGCTTCGATGTCGCCCGGTTCGATCCGGTAGCCGCGCAGCTTCACCTGGCGGTCCCGCCGCCCCAGATGCATGAGGTTGCCGTCGGCGCGCCAGCGGCCGCGATCCCCGGTCCGGTACAGCCGCGGCGCACCCGACCCAGTCTCCATGGCTGCGGAGAACACGCCGGGTACGAACTGCTTCGCCATCAGCTCGGGCCGGTCCAGGTAGCCGAGACTCAGGCCCTCGCCGCCGATACAGATTTCACCCGCAGTGCCGCGCGGGCACAGATGGCCGAAGCGGTCGACGATCCAGACGCTCGAATTGTCCACCGGCCTGCCGATGTGGATGTCGGGCAGCCCGTCCGCCGACGTCGCGATCCGCGCGCCGGTGGCGGTGACCGTGGTCTCGGTTGGGCCGTACATGTTCCAGAGTTCGGCACCGCGCTCCAGCAGCGCCGTCGCGACATCGGGCGGCATCGCTTCACCGCCGCAGATGGCCTTGAATCCAGGCGACCCGCGCCATCCGGCGTCGAGCAGCACGCGCCAGCCCGAAGGCGTGGCATCGAGGTAGGTCGCCCCGCTGCGCTCCATCATCTGCCGGAACGCCGCGCCGTGCACGGCCGTGTCCCGGTCGACGAGCACCACCCGTGCGCCCACTGACAGCGGCAGGCACAGGTCCACGACCGAGGGATCGAAGGACAGGGGCGTGACCGCGGCAACCGCGTCTTCCGCGCCGAGCCGCAGCCAGCGCTGCATGCAGGCGATGAGATTCGCGACCGCACGATGCGGCACGCGGACGCCCTTGGGGGTGCCGGTCGAGCCCGACGTGTAGGCCACATAGGCCACCGAATCCGGCATCGCCGCACCCGCATCGCGCCCGATGCGCGTCGTGGGCAGGTCCGGCGGAAGGTCGCCGGGAACGTCCAGCGCGAGCAGCGTCACGCCCTCGACGGCAACCCGCCGGGCGTGGACGGTCTCGGTGAGGATGACGGACAACCGCGCGTCCCTGGCGATCGCGGCCAGGCGCGCCGGTGGCTGCTCCGGATCCAACGGCACATAGCCCGCGCCGGCCTTCAACGTCCCCAGGACCGCCGCCGGCATCCGTGGCGTGCGCTCGAGCATGATTCCGACCAGGGCGCCGCGCGCAATGCCCCTGGAGCGCAGGAGGTGTGCGATGCGATTGCCCTGCGCCTCCAGCGCCGCGTAGCTCGTCGTGTCGCCGTCCTGCCAGAGCGCGATGCGCCCGCCGTCGACGTCGCACTGGCGTTCGAAGTGCTCGTGCATCCGGCACTCCGCGTCGAACGCCACCGGAGCCGGCTGCAGATCGCGCAACCGTTCCCTCGCTTCGCCTTCCACCAGTGGAAGACCTGACAGCCGCTGCGCGGAATCCCGCACCAGCCCGCGAAGCACGCTCTCATACGCTTCCAGCCACGCATCGACAGTGGCGGCATCGAACAGCGCGCTGCTGTACAGGCATTCCAGGCGCAGGCCGTCCTGCGACGGCACCGCGTTGATCGAGAAATCGAAGTTGTCGCAGACCATCGGTGTGACGGACAGGTCCAACACCAGGCCGGCGAACGCATCGCGCTCCCGGTCGGCGACCTGGTCGACGTTGAACACGGCGGACACCAGCGGCGGCCGGCTGGCGTCGCGTTCGATCCGCAGCTTCTTCAGCAGGGAGCCGAAGGTGCAGCGCTGGTGCTCCATCGCATCGAGCACGGTTGTCCGGGTCGCTTCGAGCAGCGCCGCGAACGACTGCGCATGGTCGATCGCCAGCCGCAGCGGCAGCAGGTTGACGCAGTGCCCGACCAGCGGTCCGCCCGAGCCTTCGTCCGCCTGGCCGGCGACCGGAATTCCCACCACCAGGTCATCCTGGGCGCTGAGCCGCGATAGCAGGAGGCCAAAGGCTGACAGCAGGCTCACATAGAAGCTCGTACCGTGTGCCGACCCCGTGCGCCGCACCGCATCCATCAGCTCCGCGTCGAGCGTGCGCACCGCGAACCCCGCGGCCGGATCCCGCTCCGGCGACCGGGGCCGGTCCACGGGCAGGTCAAGCACCGGTCCGCCGTCGGCAAGCCGTGCCAACCACCAGGCTTCGTCGTCGGGCGACACCGACAGCTCCGGCTGCAGCGCCAGTAGGCGGGCGTACTCGCGGAACGAGCGCGCTGCGGGCAGGCCCGGGCCCTGGCCGCCGCACTCGCGGGAGTAAAGCGCGCCCAGCTCGTGCACGATCACGTTCCACGACCAGCCGTCACAGACCATGTGGTGGGCGTGCAGCAGCAGCACGTGGCCTTCGTTGGAGAGGCGGACCAGTTCCGCCCGCAGCAGCGGGCCGCGCTCCAGGTCGAACGGCGTTTCCACACCGGCACGCTTGCGCCCCGCCAGGGCCTCGGGCTGCCCGTCCGCGGCCAGCGCGCCGAGGTCGGTGACCGGCATGTCCAACGTCATCGTCGGCTGGACGTGCAGCCATTCACCGTCGGCGGAGATCGTCGAACGCAGCGCATCGTGGCGGTCGACCGTTGCGCGCAGTGCGGACAGCAGCGCAGCGACGTCGAGCCTGCCCTGCAGGGAGAGCGAGATCGACTGGTTGAAGGCCAGGGCCACCGACGGATCGATCCGCGCCGCGAGCCAGATTTCCCGCTGCGGTTCCGTCGTCGGCACCAGGGCGCCATCTGCGGGGCCGGCCACGGTGCTCTCCGCGGCGCCGGGTGCGGGTGCAACCAGCACGGTCGTGGGCGGTGCAGCCGGGTCCACGCGACCGGGCTGCTGATCGGGCTCCTGGTGGGGCTGCAGTGCCTGCGCCAGCACCATCTGCCGGGCCATCAGCGCCTGCTGGTCGCGCACGACCGAGAGCAGCCACTCCCTGTCGGCGACCCCGCTGTGCTCCAGCGCGTCCAGGTGCCCGGACATGAGCCGGAGCTGTTCGTCGAAGACCTCTGCGAGTCCAGCCGGGACCGGGCCGGTCACCGCCGCAGCGCCTGGAACCGCCGCATCGGCGACGTCCTGCGCCACGGCCTCAGCGACCGCCGGGGCCACGGAATGGGCATCCAGCCAGCAGCGTTTTCGTTCAAAGGGATACGCCGGAAGGAGGACGCGGCGTCGGCGCGCGCGCCGGTCCAGGAGTTCCGGGCGCAGGGCCAGACCCCGGCTCCAGGCCTGTCCGAACGCGTCCAGCAGCGCTGTCGCTTCCCCGGCCGGGTTGTCGCCCAGCGAAGCGATCGCGGCAACGCCCTGCTCCCGCAGCAGCGGCTGCTGGCGCGAGAGCGCGGTAAGCGTGTTGCGCGGGCCGATCTCCAGCAGCGCGCGCGGCTGCACCACCTCCAGTGCGCTGGCGAGCGCCCCGGAGAAGCGCACCGTGCCGCGCAGATGGCGTGCCCAGTAATCGGCCGACACCGCTTGTGCGGCGTCCAGCAGTTCGCCGGTGGCGGTCGAGAAGATCGGGATCGACGGCGCCTGCCGCGGCAGCGCCTCGACTTCGGCGCGGAACGGCGCCACCGCAGGCTCCATCATCGAGGAATGGAATGCGTGCGAGGTCCTGAGCGCACGGCAGGCCACGCCCTCGGCCTCCAACTGCTGCTGGAAGCTGGAAATGAGGTCGTGCGGACCCGAAACCACGCTGGCTCCCGGCGCGTTCTCGGCGGCCAGCGACAGGCCGTCCGGCAGGCGCGCCAATAGCGCCGCGCCCGGCTGCCGCACCGACAGCATCGCGCCCGTGGGCTGGGCCTGCATCAGGCGGCCACGGCGCGCGACCAGGCGCAGCGCATCAGCCAGCTCGAACACGCCGGCCAGGGTCGCGGCAACGAACTCGCCGATGCTGTGGCCCACCATCGCCGCCGGCGTGAGTCCCTGCGCCATCCACCAGCGCGCCAGGGAATATTCGATGCTGAAGATCGCCGGCTGCATGATCGCTGTCGGCAGCAGCGCTTCGGCGTCATCGCCGAACACCAGGGCGCGCAGGCCCTGGCCCAGCTTCGTGTCGAGCAGCTCCACATCGAGCACCGCGGCGCAGGCATCGAAGGCCTCGCGGAACGCAGGCTCGCGTTCGTACAGCTCCCGCCCCATGCCCGCGTACTGGCAGCCCTGTCCAGGGAACAGGAAGACCACCCCGCCGTCCTTCGCCGGCACGGTCTTCGCGGCTGCGGCAGCGAGGCTGGCATCGCGCAGCCGCGTGACCGCCCCGGCGCTGTCCACGGCGGCAACGGCGACCCGGTGCCCCATGGCCTTGCGCCCGACCGCGAGCGTCCACGCCACGTCGGCGAAGTTCTGCGCAGGGTTGGCCTCCAGGTGGTCGGCGAGGCGGGTAATGGATGCCTGCAGCGCCGCCGGCGTCCGCGCCGACAGCACCAGCAACTGGGCGCCTTCCGCAGCGTCGGAAGGAGCCACCGGCGGAGCCTGCTCCATCACCACGTGCGCATTGGTGCCGCCCACGCCGAACGAACTCACGCCGGCGCGGCGCGGGCCGTCCGGGGAAGCCGGCCAGGGCAGCAGCTCGCCACTCGCACGGAACGGCGTGGACCCGAAATCGATGGATGGATTTCCTTCGCGGAAATGCGCCGTGGGCGGAATGCAGCCGTTTTCCAGCGCCAGTGCGGTCTTGATGACACCGGCCGCGCCCGCGGCCATCAGCGTGTGCCCGATGTTGCTCTTGACCGAACCGACCACGCAGAAGCCCGTGTCCCGGGTGCCCTGCCGGAAGGCCCGGGTCAGGCCCTCGATCTCGATCGGGTCTCCCATGGGCGTGGCGGTGCCGTGCGCCTCGACGTAACCGATGCTGCGTGGCTCGACCCCGGCATCGGCATGCGCCATCGCGATCACCGCCGCCTGCCCATCGCTGCTCGGCGCGGTGAAGCTCGCCTTGCCGCCACCATCGTTGTTGATCGCAGCCCCGCGGATCACCGCGTGGATGGGATCACCGTCCGCGATGGCCTCGGACAGGCGCTTGAGCAGCACCACCGCGGCCCCGTCGCTGAACACCGTCCCGGTCGCCCCGGCGTCGAAGCTGCGCGTGGCCCCGTCCGCGGAGAGCATGCCGCCTTCCTGGTACAGATGGCCGCTGCGCACCGGGCAGGTCACCGCCACGCCGCCGGCCAGGGCCATGGTGCAGCGCCCCGCGCGCAGGCTGTCGACGGCCTGCACGATCGCCACCAGCGAGGTGGAGCACGCGGTATGCACGCTCACAGCCGGGCCGGTGAGGTCCAGCTTGTGCGCGATGCGGGTGGCGATGTAGTCCTTCTCGTTGCCCAGCATGACCTGGAAGGCACCGAGGTTCTCAATCAGGTCCGGGTGCGCCAGAACATGGTTCTGGTAGTAGCTGGCGTTGTACATGCCGGCAAACACGCCCACCGGCGCGCCGGTTGCGTCCGGCACGCGGCCGGCGCGCTCGATGCACTCCCAGCACAGCTCCAGGAACACGCGCTGCTGGGGGTCCATCAGCTCGGCTTCCTTGTGCGAAATGCCGAAGAACGCCGCGTCGAAGCCGTCAAAGTCGTCGAACACGCCACGCGCGGGCACATAGGCCGGGTCAGCGCGCAGCGCTTCGGGGATGGCGGCGTCCAGCTCGTCCGCGGAAAAGCGGGCCACGCCGTCGCGGCCAGCGCACAGGCTTTCCCACAGCACTTCGACCGAGGCCGATCCCGGGAAGCGCCCGGCCATGGCGATGATCGCGATCGGCTCACCGTCGCTGCCGCCGCGGCCGCGCGACATGCGCGTGGTATCGAGGGCGCGCGGAGCGTCACCGGACGTGATTTCCGTCGCCAGCGTCGCCGGCGTGGGCGAATTGAACAGCGCCGTCGCCGGCACGTCGCCGATGCCTTCGCGGCGCGCGGCCTCCAGCACCCGGATCACCAGCAGCGAGCTGCCCCCGAGGTCGAAGAAACTGTCGTCACGACCCAGCCCCTCCAGGTCGAGGACCTCGGCGAAGATCCGGCACAGCGCGGCTTCGACCGGCGTCCGCGGGGCGGCGTACGGCCCGGCCCAATCCGGGCGTCCGCGGCCGGGCCTGGGCAGCTGCGCGCGATCGAGCTTGCCGTTGGGCGAGAGCGGCAGCGCGTCCATCTGCACGAAGGCCACCGGCACCATGTAGTCCGGCAGCTGCGCCACCAGGTGGCCGCGCAGCCGCTCCAGATCGACCGGCGCCGCCGCGTCCTGCGCAGACACGTAGGCGACCAGCCGCGTCATGCCCGGTACGTCCTCGCGTGCGAGCACGCCGGCCTGGCGCACGCCGGGGAACGCCATCACTTGCGCCTCGATTTCGCCCGGCTCAACCCGGAACCCGCGGATCTTCACCTGGAAGTCCTGGCGGCCGAGGCATTCAAGGTTGCCGTCGGGCAGCCAGCGGCCCAGGTCGCCGCTGCGATACATGCGCGCCCCGCCCCCGACGAAGGGATCGGGCACGAAGCGCTCCGCGCTCAACGCGTCGCGTCCGAGGTAACCGCGCGCCAGTACCGGCCCGGCCAGGTACAGCTCGCCGGCCGCCCCTTCAGGAAGCACTCGCCCGCCCTCGTCCAGTACGTACACCCGCGCATTGGCGATCGGCCGGCCGATGCTCGGCAGCCGCGGCCAGGTCGCGGGATCCGCGGGCAGGGTCAGCGCGGTAACCACGTGCGTCTCGGTCGGGCCGTAGTGGTTGTGCAGGCGGCAGCCGGGCAGGCGCTCGAAAAAGCGCACGATCTTCGGTTCGATGCGCAGCTGTTCGCCGGCGGTGATCACCTCGCGCAGGTCGCAGCGCACCGGCTCGCCGGCCGGCAGCGAGGCGATATGGCCTTCGAGTCCCTCGGCCAGCATCTGCAGCGCGAAATACGGAAGGAATATGCGTTCGATGCGGTGTTCGACGATGAAGTCGAACAGCCTGCCCGCAGCCAGCCGCGCGTCCTGGTCGATCAGGTGCAGCTCGCCGCCGGTGGCAAGCGTGGCGAAGGTTTCCTGGAAGGCCACGTCAAAGCCCAGCGCCGCGTACTGCAGCGTGCGCAGCGGCGCATCGTGGCCCGGCTCGCGCACCTGCCACTGGATCAGGTTGGCCAGCGGCCCATGGGGCATCGCCACGCCCTTGGGCTGGCCGGTCGAGCCCGAGGTGTAGAGCACGTAGGCCAGGTCGTCCGCGCGCACGTCGCATTCGTCCGGGCCGAGGTCGTGCGCGGGCTGTTTCGCCCAGGGTGCGTCCGTGGCCAGCAGGTCGATCACGACCAGCCCGCCCGGCTTCCCTCCCGCCTTCCCGCCCGGTGCGCCGTCTGCAACGGGCTCCATGCCGGACATCGTCAACAGCACGCGCGGCTGTGAGTCGGAGAGCGTGTAGGCCAGCCGGTCGGCCGGATAGGTGGGGTCCAGCGGCACATACGCGCCCCCGGCCTTGAGCGTGGCCAGCAGGCCCAGCACCACCCCCACGCCGCGCTCGACATGGATCGCCACGCGCCCGTCCCGGCCCACGCCGCAACTGCGCAAATGGCGCGCCAGGCGGTTGGCCCGCGCGTTCAGTTCAGCGTAGGTCAGCCGCTCATCGCCGTGCACCAGCGCGATCGCGTCGGGAGTGCGGGCCACCTGGGCCTCGAACAGGCGATGCACGCCCGCGACCTCCGGGAACGCGGCAGTGGTGCCGTTCCAGCGCTCCACGGCGGCGCTGCGCTGCGCCTCGTCCAGCAGCGGCAGGTCGGCCACGAGGCCACGGGCGTCGTCGAGCATCGCGCACAGCAGGGTTTCCCAGCAGCCAAGCCAGTGGTCGGCCTGGCGCGCATCGAGCAGCGCATCAACGAACTCGAACCGAACCGGCAGGCGGCCGGAAGAGTCGGCCTCGCCGAGCCGCATGGCCAGCAGCGTGCCGTCCTCGAACGGAGCATCGATCGCCCCTTCGGTAAACAGCGCCTGCCACCGGATCGCGGCCGCATCCGAGGCCGCGAACGCCGGGGCATGCCGCGCGGCTTCGTCCACACGCGTCGCCACCAGCCGCAGGCACGCGGCCACGTCGGTCCCTTCGGTCAGCCCGAAGCGCAGCGGCAGCGCCGGACCGTCGTCATGGCGATGCTGGATGACGAGGTCCGCCTGCGACGAGAGCCGGTGCAGCAACACCAGGAACGACGCCAGCAGCACCTGGCCCGGAGCGACGCCATGCGCCGCTGCGAAGGCACGCAACCGCATGACAAGCGGCGGCTCCAGCAGCCGGCCCGCGGACCCGCACCCGTCCGCTCCGGCGGCGCGCATATCGCCCACCGCCAGGCCGATCGACTGGGTCGCTCCGGACAATGCCGACTCCCAGTAGCCTTTCGCGTCACCCGTGATCATCCGACCGCTCCCCCCCCGTCCATCCATACAGCCAATTGAACGGATTCCGAGGGAAAGAGCGGCCAGTGGCGCCCGCGACTCAGCGCCCCGCGTCGGGCAGCTCCTTGATGCCTTCAGGAGGCAGGATGCGACGTTTCCGCGTCCGAACGGGTCCCCACCGCCCGACCCGGTCCGCTCCGACTTTCTCCTGCAGCCCAGCGGCCTGCAGGTGCCGTGGCGCACGGGGCTGCTGCCGGCGGGTGCTGACGCATGGCTAGGAAGCCATGCCGCGATCACTCATGCACGTCGGCCAGATCGGTCGGCATCAGCTGCCGGTAGTGCAGCACCGTCAGGATTTCCACCTGTGTATGCGTCACGCGGTAGATCAAGCGATAGGGGCGTTCAAGTAACTCCCGCACTTCGACGGGCCGATAGCGCTCCAACCGCTTGCCCATCGCCGGCAACTCACCCAGTTCCAGCGCGCGACGCGCCAGCTGGAGCGCCACCGACGACGCCACGTCTGGCGCGTGTTCTTTCAGGTAGGTCTGGATCTCCAGCAGCCGGGCTTGCGCGCCCGGCGTCCAGTAAACCCTCACGCGGCCAATTCAAGCTGCCGAAGCACGTCCTCGGCGGCAATGAGCTGCCCTGCATCGGCCTGGTCGATGCCCTTCTCGATCGCCCGGTGCAAGGCGGCCTGATAGATCAGGTCCTCCCAACTGGCATCGTCGGGCAGGTCGTCTACCAGCTGGTGGGCCTGCTGTTTGAACACGGCAGCCATGGGAATGTCTCTCGCAAGGGAGGTCCCGAACATCTTAGCCCCCCACTGTCCAGGCTGTCCTGTTCGTCCCCAGGCAGGCGTTCAGCGCGCCGCAGCCGCCGCTCATCCGGACCAGGCCGGCAGCTGGTTAATGGAGTCGAGGAGCTCAAGCCTTGGGCCGGTCGTCCAGATTCCGGTTGAGCGTTTCCTTGATGCTTTGACTCCAGGCGGATTTGAAACCAGGGTCGGAAGCAAACAGTTTGTAAAGCTCCAACTCTTCCTTCCGGCGTTTTAGCATCACCTCGTGCAGGATCCTGTCGAGGGCCAGACCCTTGTTGAAGGGATCGGCGTTTGATTCGTACTTCTCGACGTAATCCGGGTGCGCGCGGATGCTGTTCACCACGTTGACGAACTTCACCCGCTGCTCTTCCGGCGTCGCGCTCCAGCCCTGGAACCAGCGTTCGTTGAAGCTGCGGATGATCTCGTCGAGCGGATCCTTGTCCGGCTCACCGCCGTGGTGACCGCGTGGATTGGGATTCTGCGGATCGAGCTCGGCGTCAGACGGATCAAGGCTGATGGTGTGGTTGAGCTTGGTCCGCTCCAGGCCGTAGGACGACAGGTCCACGGCTTCCAGCAACTCGTCCAGCGTGTCCTGATTGGGGTCCTTGATCTTCAGCTTCGGGACCAGGAACTTGAGGAACCAGAAGAGCTTCTCCCAATCAACGACTTCGAACGGCAGGATCGACGCCATCTGGCCATAAACCTTCACGAACTGGCGCGCCTTGATCTTGAAATCAATCTTGTCCTTTTCGTCCAGCTCCAGCTGATCGTTGAAGCGGTCCGCAGCCGTATCGATGAGCGGGCTCAGGGTCTGGGCATCCTCGCCGGCGAAGTACCGCGCCACGAAGTCCTCGACCTCCTGCCATTCGTACACGCCCACCTGGTCAAGCACGTCCTTCAGCTCGTGCAGGACGTTCACGTCCGTGGCCGATGACAGGGTCGTGACTGTGTAGAAGGGATCGAAGGCCGTCTTGATGTCATCGACATCGTTGAAGAAGTCGAGGATGAACAGGTCCTCGGTCCGCTTGCCGAGCCTGGGCGCCGAACGGTTGAGGCGGGACAGCGCCTGCACGGCAAGGACATGCTGCAGCTTCTTGTCCACGTACATCGTGGTCAGCTTGGGCTGGTCGAAGCCCGTCAGGTACTTGTTGGCAACCACCAACAGCCGGTATTCGTCGTCATCGAACCGGTCGCGAGTTTCGGACTCGGAAAAACCGTTAACCCCGGCCTCGGTATAGGTCACGCCATCCACGAGCTTCTCGCCCGAAAACGCAACCAGCGCCTTGAACGGGTGGCCCCGTTCGCCCAGCAACCGGTTCACCGCGTTGTAGTAGCGGATGGCGGCCTCGATGTTCTGGGTGACGACCATGCCCTTGGCCTTGCCCTTGAGCTTCTTGGGCGTCACCACCTGGCCGATGAAGTGGTCGAGCATGATCTCGGCCTTGGTGTTGATCGTCTGCTGGCTGCGCTCCACGTAGGCCCGCAGCTTCTTCTGCGCCTTGGCGGTGTCGAACAGGGGGTTGTCGGCGATCGACTTCTGGATCTCGTAGTAGCTCTTGTAGGTGGTGTAGTTCGCCAGCACGTCCAGGATGAAGCCTTCCTCGATGGCCTGCTTCATGCTGTACAAGTGGAACGGCTTGAAGCTGCCATCCGGCTGGGCCTCGCCGAACTTCTCCAGCGTGGTGTTCTTGGGCGTTGCGGTGAAGGCGAAGTACGAGGCGTTGCCGCGCATCTTGCGTGAGCGCATGGCCGCCAGGATCCGCTCCTGCGGGTCGTCCTCGTCCGGATCTTCTTCGCCGGCGCCCATCGCGCGGTTCATGTTGTCGTGCGCAATGCCGCTCTGGCCGCTGTGCGCCTCGTCGATGATCACCCCGAAGCGCTTGTCGCTGAGGTCGGCGATGCCGTCGATGATGAACGGGAATTTCTGGATCGTGGTGATGATGATCTTCTTGCCGTGCTCCAGCGCGGACCTCAGATCCGCGGAGCTGTGCGCCGGGGCGACGATGTTCTTGACCTCGGAAAAATCCTTGATGTTGTCGCGCAGCTGCCTGTCCAGGAGGCGGCGGTCGGTCACCACGATGACGCTGTCGAACAGCGGCTGGTCCAGACCCTTGGCCCCTGGGAGATCCGGCTTTTCCGGATAGCTTTCGATCAGCTGGAACGCTGCCCAGGTAATCGAGTTGGACTTGCCCGAGCCTGCTGAATGCTGGATCAGATAGCTGTGTCCCACGCCATTGCTGGCGGCATGGTCAAGCAGGCGGCGCACCACATCGAGCTGGTGATAGCGCGGGAAGATCAGCGCTTTCTTCGCCAGCGGATCGGTCGCCTTGCCTTCCAGCAGCACGAAGTGCTGGATGATGCCCGCCAGGCTTTCCTTCGTGAACACCTCTTCCCACAGATAGGCGGTCTTGTGGCCGTGCGGGTTGGGCGGGTTGCCTTCGCCCTCGTTGTGGCCCTTGTTGAAGGGCAGGAAGAAGGTGGCGGGCCCGGCCAGCCTGGTGGTCATGAACACCTCGTCGGTGTCCACGGCCATATGCACCAGGGCGCGGCCGAACTGCAGCAGCGGCTGGCTGGCATCGCGCCCTTCGCGGTACTGCTTCTTGCCGTGATAGCGCGCCGTCTGGCCCGTCCAGGCGTTCTTCAGCTCAATCGTGACCAGCGGCAGCCCGTTGATGAAGAGGACCATGTCGATCTCTTCGGCCGGGTTGGCCTGCGAATAGCGGACCTGCCGGGTGACGCTGAAGATGTTGGCGGCGAAGTTCTCGTGCACCCTGGTGGCGGAACTCGCCAGCGGCGCGGGATACATCAGCACAAAGAAGGCGTCATCGACGGCCAGGCCCTTCTTCAGCAGGTGCAGCACCCCGTGCTTTTTGATCAGCCGGTCGAAGCGCTCGAGGATCTTGCGCTGCCAGTCGGCGGGGTTGCGGGCCTTCAGCTTGGCCAGCTCCTTGTCCTGCGTGGTTTCCAGGAACTCCCAGAACAGCCGGGTATCGAGCGCGTATTCGGCGCCGAAATCGGCGGGCAGGCCCAGTCGGTAGAGGGATCGGTCATAGGTTGCTGACGCGTCGGCCAGGCTCTCCGTGGTCTGGCCCGTCAGATGCCGCTGGATCGCCTGTTCCAGCGCGACTTCCTTGGTGTTGCTGACCATCACCTCCCCCCCTTATGCCACCTTGATCTTACCTGTGACTGCGGCGTTGATCAGGCTGGTCTTGTATTCCTTGAGCGCAGCGATCTGGCTTTCCTTAATTGCGACGCCGTTGTCAATTTTTTTGCACTGCCGTTTGACGTGCTTGACGATACTTCGCTGCTCATCAAGAGGAGGTATCGTTACTAGCGCTCGCTTCAGCCTAGGCCAATACAGGTTGCGCTGGATGGTGCCGACACCTTTTGAATTAATCAGGTAGTGCGCAACAGTAGTGCCAGAGCGGAAGTAGAGGTTGGCAAACTCAGAGTCGAAGCGGTCCGACAGTTCCAGCACGATGTAGGCGGGGCTGACAATCCCTGTCTCAAACGAAACTCCGACGGATCCGCGCCACGCTTGTTGATTGTTTAGAACCAGATCGCCAGGCTCTGCAACCTGATAATTGGACAAATTCAAACTTGTCGCATTCGTTCTTTTTTCTTCGACGTCTTCAAACTTGACTACACCAAGGCCGAGGTAGACCGACAGCAGCGGAAGATCCGGCTTATTTGTTACAGACTTAATTTCAGCCTCGGTAAACAGCGGCTTTACGTCCCAATGCTCCGGTACCGGACCCACCCAGTCGATGCCGCTGTCTTTCTTGGGGACATCGGGGTTCAGGCCGCGGGTGACGGCCTGCTGGATCAGGATCTGCCGCCGCTCGCGCAGAAGCGCGATCTGCTCTTCCTTGATCCGCACCGCCTCGTCCACCTTGGCGCATTTCTCCTCCAGAAACGCTGCGATGGCGTGCTGTTCCTCGAGCAATGGGATTGGCAGGCGCAAATATTTGAAGTCGTCATAGGAAAGGTTCTGCCGCAACCCCGAACCGAGCGCGTAGAACACCTTCTTCACGTCGTAGGAATGGAGAAGGTAATGGAGGAACACAGGATCAATTTCGGCCTTCGGGCGCAAATTGATGTAGGCCGATGTAATGATGCCCTTGTCCCGTGCCAGCCCGGTACGCAGGCTTCTCTTGTCGTTCTGGAGGTCCGTGCCGCGAATGATGATGTCGCCGGGTTCGACGATCTGATATGTCTCAAAGCTTTCCGGTACCAGTCCAGTCAGCTTGTCCTCGTCTTTCACAATCACTCGGCCATAGCTGAGGGAAAGCACAGTGTCTTCCTTCATCCCAGTGTTTTTGTCCTTGCTCTCATACAGACACTGGCGGCCCGGCTCGACACGCCAGTCGGATGGCACGTCCCCGATCCACTCGACACCACTATCTTTGAAGCTGTCATAGGTTGGCAACGAGGCAAGCGTCATCACACCGCCTCCGCCAACTTGGCCGTCTTCACCCCTAAGATATCGGCGATCAGGCCATCGGCCTTTTGCTCCAGCGCCAGAATATCCTGCGTCACCTCCTCCAGGCTGCGCAGCGGCTTGTGGCGGTAGAAATACTTGTTGAAGCTGATCTCGTAGCCGATCTTCACCGTGTCCAGGTTGATCCAGGCCTCGGGCACATGCGGCTGCACCTCGGACTTGTAGTAGCGGTGGATGCTGTCCTTCAGCGGCACCGACTCGCTGTCGCGCAGCTCGGTGCTGGATTCATAGGTCACGTAGCGGCCATCCGGTTGGACGTAGAAGCCGAAGTCCGCCAGGTCGTCGATATCGCAGCCCAGCCGCGCCGCGAGCTCCGCCAGCTCGGACTTCGTGAAGCGCAGGATCTTGCTGATGACCTTCTCGGCATCTTCCGCATACCAGCTGACCGCGTTGAGGATGGCGTTGCGCTCGGCCGCTGACAGCCTGATCTTGTGGTCCTTCAGCACCTTGGCCACGTGGTCGCGGAAGGCGTTGAAATCCGCCGTCTCCCCAGTGCCGATGGCGTCCATCAGCTGATGGCCGGCCTGGAGCAGTTCGCGCTGGCGCAGCCACAGCCCGGTGTCGACCAGCCTGGTGCGCTGCCTGGCGTTCAGGGCGATGGCCTGCTCCTCGCACCATGCCCGGATCACCTTGGCCTGGGATTTCAGGAAGCTGGGTTCATAGACCCTCTCACCATGCTCGGCCCACAGGTGTTCCATGGGTTCGCGGAGGGCTCGGTCAAAGCGAAGGGGCTCCAGCCGTTGGGCGCTGAACTGCGCGCGCCTACGGTCGGGTCGCTCGACGGTGACCTTGCAGTAGCCGAAATCTGCGTTGTCGAAGATCTGCACGGCGATGCCGGTCGGGTCTCCGTTCGCGTCCAGCTGGCGTTCGACCGGCTCGAAGGCCAGGCAGGCAGCGACGATCTCGTCGATATGCTCCGGTGCGAATTCGCAGTTCTTGTCGCCCAGGTTCTTGCGCAGCTTGCGGAACATCAGGTTGGCATCAATCAGCTGCACCTTGCCGCGGCGGGCCTTGGGCTTGGCATTGCTCAGCAGCCAGATATAGGTGGTGATGTCGGTGTTGTAGAACAGGTTGTTGGGCAGCTGGATGATGGTGTCCAGCATGTCGTTTTCGATGATGTAGCGGCGGATGTTGGATTCGCCGCTGCCCGCGTCGCCGGTGAACAGGCTCGAGCCGTTGTGGACGCTGGCGATGCGCGAGCCGATGGGGCTATCGGCGGTGGGCTTCATCTTGCTCACCATCTCCATCAGGAACAACAGCTGTCCGTCGCTGGAGCGCGGGGTGGCATCGACGGTCTCCGTTTCGCCCCAGTAATTGGCCAGTTCCACCTGGAAGCGAGGGTCGATGACCTCGTTGCCGTCCTTGATGTACTTATGGTCGCTCTTCCAGCTCTTGCCGTAGGGCGGGTTGGAGAGCATGAAATCGAAGCGGTGGCCCGAGAACTCGTCGGTGGCAAGCGTTGAACCGACCCTGATGTTCTCGGGGTTGTTGCCCTTGATCATCATGTCGGACTTGCAGATGGCATAGGTCTCGTCGTTGATCTCCTTGCCATAGAGATACACGTCGCCCGTCGCGGCGATCGGGCCTTCTGGATCCTTGATGTGGTTCTGGGCTTCGGTCAGCATCCCGCCGCTGCCGCAGGCCGGGTCATAGATGGTCATCACCGGCGGCAGCCGGTCCTTGATCGGGTCAAAGATGAGGTGGGTCATCAGCTGGATCACCTCACGCGGCGTGAAGTGCTCGCCGGCCTCCTCGTTGTTTTCCTCGTTGAACTTGCGGATCAGCTCTTCGAAGACATAGCCCATGCCCAGGTTCGACAGGCCGGGCATGGTGTTGCCTTCCGGGTCCTCGGCATCGTGCGGCGCTACGTTGATCCAGGGCGAAATGAACTTCTCCAGCACATCGAGCAGCACCTGCTTGCCCGCCATGTGCCGCATCTGCTCAAGCAGCTTGAAGCGGGAGATGATCTCCTTGACGTTGTCACTGAACCCGCCCAGGTACTCCTCGACGTTGGCCAGCAGGATCTGCTGGTTGTTCGTCGCGGTGGAATACAGCTGCTTCAGCGTCCACTTGCTGGTGTTGTAGAACACGTAGCCCGATGCCGCACTCAGGGGCGCATCGTCAAGTTCCATCGCCTTCATCTCTTCGCGCTGGAAGCGGACTTCTTCCAGCACGGCGGCCTTGGTCGGCTCCAGCAGAGTGTCGAGCCGGCGCAGGACGACCATCGGCAGGATGACGTCGCGGTATTTGCCGCGTACGTACACGTCGCGCAGGCAGTCGTCGGCAATGGACCAGATGAAGGAAACGAGTTTGTTGTGTGCTGCGTGGTTCATGTGTGGCGTTCTTCCATGTCGCGCCGGAAAGATTGGCGCGGCTTGCTGAAAGCGACCATTGTCTACTGCTCGCCGACGCTGTGGGACCTGCTACTGGACTGCGCCACCGGTCGCACGCGTCGCACTGCTGCCGGTGAAGGCCGCCGAGATGATCCCACCGGCCGGCTTAGCTTCTTCTGGAGCCTGCGCACCGACGCCTTCGCCCAGAGGGAGACCGACGGCCTGGCCGGATGGATGGACGTACTACACCGGCTTTGGCCCGACACGCGCGACATCTTCGCCGGCATCATCGACCCCGCCCCGCTTGCCTGCGCCCGCTACCGCGACACCGGCATGAAGCACTGGCGCCGTAGCCCCGTCGTGCTGCTGGGCGACTGCGCAGACGCCATGAGCCCGCAGCTCGGCCAGGGCGTGAACATGACGCTGCTCGATGCCGAAGCCCTTACCGCTGCGCTGCACGACGCCACATCGATGGAAACGGCGCTGCAGGCCTACCAGCGTGAGGGCGAGCTCACGTGTGGATCTAGGTAATGACCCAGATGGCTCACGACGCCTATTCAGCGACCCGCAAACTTGCCTCACACGGGATTATATGCATACGCGTTGCGAATTTCGGCATTAAAGAACTGCCCTATTGAGGAGGCCTCCATTAATCTCTCGTGCATAAAAGCCGGCACGTTATAGTACTCGTAAACCTTCCCAGTCTTTACAAATTCCACTTCCAACGTTTCCGAGGCGGGATCGTAACCTACTGACGCAATGTTTGATGAACTCACACTTTGCCGTTCCATATTCAGTCCTTCCACCAAGGGTTCTGCGAACGCCATGCCGCCGCCATGGCCGAATAGTCCTCTGCGGTTCTTTTTTTGGCCCAGCACTCTGCCACAAGTGGATCCCCGCTCGCGGGGCGAAATCGCTCGTCGGGAAGGGTGATACGACACCGGACTGGCAACTTTGCTGCCTCTCCTGTGATAACTGCCTCGCCAGTCCGAAGAACTGGCAGACTATCAACGATTCCTGACAAACTATCAGGAAGTGCCGCCTGAACCTTCGACCTGTCCATGGCGTTGGAAAGCCTCAGGGCAAAGAAGGTGCCACATTGCGAAAGAATCGTGTCATCAATCTCGGACGGTCTTTGACTAACGATCATGGCCCCAAGGCCAAACTTGCGTCCTTCTTTGACTATTCGCTGCACTGCGTCTCTGGCTGGGTTCTCGTTGTCATGACCAAGGTAACGGTGCGCCTCCTCCATAACCATCAGTAGCGGGCGCTGCCTGCCACCTTCTGGTCGGAGGCGGGCCCAAAATAGGCTCTCGTAGATAATGTTAAGAATTCCGCCGATCAGCCTCATGAGCACTGCACTCGGCACACCGCTCAAGTCCAACACTGTGATCGGCTTGTCATGCCCCAACCAACTTTCCAAAAGATCTGCCAGATCTTTCTCGACTGAGCCCTTCAAATCCGGCTCCCAAGGGCCAGGGTGAAGCATGAAGTCATACTTCCTATCCAGCAGTCGTGACCGCATTTGGTCGAGCTGGCGACGGATCGACAGTACGCCTGTTTTGTTTGCGAAAGGTGGAGCTCCCCCAGGGCCTGGCAAGGGATATGTAGGGGCCTCTAGCGTTCCAGCATCGCCGGGCGCAGTCTGGGCGGACGTTCGCTGGGTGTTTTCGTTCCAAGTCTTCAACTCTGGATCAATAAGCTCAGACCAAAGCGCCTTCAAGCTGAAAGGCAGGGGACTGTCTACAGTAAGTGAATTCAACTCCACACCGGGGGTCGGCTTGACCCCCACCGCTGCGGCCTTCATAGCTAATATGTGGTCATGAATTGCAGCTAACGCCTTTTCCTCAGTTTTTCCAAGAATAAAGTGAAGAAGATCGGAAAGACCCAATGCCCAGTAGGGGATATAGAGCGGAAACTCTCCCTTCAGCGGGCTAATCCGAAACACCTTTGCGGCGTCACTTAACGCATTTCCGTATTCACCATGAATGTCGATTAATAGAATTCGAGCACTCGGAAAACCGGGGCTTTGATCTTGGACAATAGATAACGAGCGCAAAAGGCTGGTTACGGTTGTAGACTTACCTGATCCAGTTGACCCGAGCACTGCGGAGTGCCGCGTAACAAGCTTGTCGAGATCAATCCGCACGGGAATACTCTCCGCGCCCGAAAGCCGACCGACCGCGACTTGCCCGAAGTTGCTACCTCCGTAGATGCGCGTTAAATCATCCTCTGTCACGAGGTGCACTTGGTCGTTGATCGACGGGTATTGACCTATCCCCCTTTCGAATGTGGTCTCGACCACTTCTCCGACCAACTGCACCTTCATCCACCGATCACCTTTAGCGCCGGGATCGACAACTGTCTCAGGCGTAGCTGATGCACCAACGTCTGAAATGATCCCATAAAGGTCGTGATAACCCTGCGGAACTCGTACGAAGCTACCAACTTGACCAACACGGTAACTTCGGCCGCCAATGACGGCGATACCAGACGCGATGCCCTCGTAAAGCCGGACGCTTATTGTTGCACCCGCAACTGCACCGACATGCCCTAGTAACGTCGGCGCGTTCACAAGCCTTCATCCGTATCATCGGAGGCCGTTTCAGAGAGCGGCTCTTTTACTAAGAAAGCCTGCGTTGATCTGGAGGCGGCAAAGAAGCGGGCCAACGGCTCTATCGCGCCAAGCGTGAACTCTGCCGATTTGTCAGGTGATGGCTGACTCCAATAGGAGGAGCGAATCGCACCCCAATCCTTAGAAGGAAGCTCCGTAGGCACGCGCCAGGCTCCTGGCGCTCCATTGATGATTGCCGCGTCACGCGCATAAACACTAAAGTTTGGCAGCCTAGAACCGAGTTCCGCAGCGCACACTTCCTCCTGCAACGTTTTAAATTGAAAAGCGAAAACTGCAGATGACGGATTTGCCGAAAGTCCTTCCGCAACCCGCGTCGAAATATGCGCATCGGCGAATGAGAAACCGGTTGAGATTAGCAAGGTGTCTGGGACGGACAAGAACGATCGCAGCCTATCCAAAAGAGATGTGTAAGGAGCCTTTTGAGTCTGTTCGTACTTCAGATGTTCGGGGAATATTAGGTGACTCGAACTAGAAGTTCCCGAACGTACGACCTCCCCTCTGCTGTTCGATCGCCAACCGAGTGAACCATGCAATTTCCAAAGACGAGTCCAGCGCGGCGGAAGATCATTGCTCGATACGGAAACGGCGTCGAAGAATGGGTTTCGCCCTCCGGTAAACCCGTCGAAATAAGGTGCTCGTATCCTTTCCAGCGCTTCTTCTAGTAATAGATCATAGTTTGTCGTGAAAATTTCTATCGGATGCTCTCTAGCGGCGCCTGTGATCCAGGTTGCGATTTCACTATAAGCAGAGATCTCCTGAGGAAGCCCTACGTTGACGACGTCAGCGATTTTTTCGCAGATTTTCTCGCCTAGAGTTCGATAGCCATCTCCATCGAGGCCGTGAACTTCGGCCTTGCCAATCACCTTCGAGAGAGTTCGAACTCGAGAAAGGATGGCTTCGATGTCTTGCCTAGGAGCAATCTCTTCCAGGAGGGCTTGAAGCTGATCTTCGTAAGTTGCCTTGAGTGAATCGAGGACTTGGGCAGTCAGCTCCGCAACCGCTGGGATTAGCGGGTAGCTGCCGTCGCTTTTCTTCATCCCCGCAGAGGCTCCCGCTCCAATGAGGAGCCCGATCCTCTTCCGTCCTCCCGAAATAATCGTCCGCAAAGCAGACATATAATGATCCGGATTGTGAACTGTATGACTAGACATCTTGCCCCCTCAAGACTGGTCGATCTACGTTGCTTCAACCGTTGGCAGCGCCAAGGCATATTAACTTTTCTGCTAGCTCATCATCCTTAATCGCGAACAATGTTGTGGCCGTTTCGGGGTGAGCCACATTCCCGAGGCTTTAAATTTGGCACGTGCGGTATTCGGTTTGAAAAATCTCAAGTACTCCCGTCTGCATCCACGTACCAATATAGCCCTCGTTTGACTATGGACACAGTCTTGGCTCCAAGCCCGACCAACGACCTGCATGCTGTTTCAATGCATTCCTAATGACGTCTGTCCTCCCCGTCAGATGTAAGGCACTCCGCGCGCGGGTCACACCTGTGTACACCAGCTCCCGCGACAGCACGCGGTTGAAGCGCTCTGGTAGCACCAGCCACACCTCATCAAACTCACTCCCCTGCGCTTTGTGCACCGTCATCGCGAACGCGCTGTCATGCGCCGGCAGCGCGGCGGGGTGGAACGGCCGTGGATTGCTCGGGTCATCGCCAGGAAACCACGCCATCAACGTGCCGCTGTCATCGCGCAGGCAGATGCCGATGTCGCCATTGAACAGACGATGGCGATAGCTGTTTTCGGTGATCAGCAGCAGGCGGCCGTGGAAGTAGCGGCTGCCGGCTGACGCCGGGCCGGCGCCGCGGCGGGTGCCGGCGAGCAGCTCCTCGATGCGGGCGTTGAGGCCGCGGGCGCCCTGCGGGCCTTCGCGTACGGCGGTGAGGATGCGCAGGCGGTTGGCGTTGGCGAGGGCTTCGGCGGGGTTGCCGGCTTCGGCGAGCGAGGTCCAGTGGGCGAGGAGGTGGTCGCGGTGGGTTTGCAGCGGGTCGGCGTTGCCTTCGTGGAAGTGGACGCCGGAGAGGGTGCCGCTGCGGAGGAGTGAGAGGGCGGTGTCGCTGTCGCCTTCGCGCACGGCGGTGGCCAGGGGGGCCAGGTCGAGGGTGGAGCTTTGGCGGTAACCGCGGGTGAGGTGGATGTGGTGGGCGGGGAAGGTGGCGTTGGTGGCCGATGGGGCGGGGGCTTCGCGCGCATGGCGCGCTCCTACGGGGAAGGCGTTGGCGGCGGCGAGGATGCCGGTTAGGACGTCGCCGGCTTCGACTGAGGGGAGCTGGTCGGGGTCGCCGAGCAGAACCAGGCGGGCGCCGTCGGGCACGGCTTCGACCAGCTTGGCCATCAGCGGCAGGTCGATCATGGAGGCTTCGTCCACCACCACCACGTCGAGCGGCAGCGGGTTGTCGGCGTGGTGGCGGAAGGTGGGGCTGTCGGGGATGGTGCCGAGCAGGCGGTGCAGGGTGGTGCCGGCGGTGGGCAGGTGGGCGCACAGGACGGGGTCGACGCCAAGGGCGGTCAGCGCCTGCATGGCGTTGCGCACGCTCTCGGCCATGCGCTCGGCGGCGCGGCCGGTGGGTGCGGCCAGGGCGATGCGCGGCGGCGCGGTGCCGGCTTGCAGTGCCTGCGCCACGAGCAGCACCAGCATGCGGGTGATGGTGGTGGTCTTGCCGGTGCCGGGGCCGCCGGTGACCAGCAGCAGGCTGTGGTGGAGGGCGGCGGCGGCGGCGCGGGATTGCAGATCGTCGCCGGTGGCGGCGTCGGGGAAGAGCTGGGCAAAGAGGTCGGCAAGGTGTGCGGGAACCTGTGCGTCGTCGCCATCGTCTTCTGCATGCGAATGCGGCACGGCGCTGCCGATCCGGCGCAGGCCTTCGGCCAGGCGGCGCTCGTACTCGCGGTAGCGGCGCAGGTAGACCAGGCCGTGCTCGAACACGAGCGGGGCGTCGGCGGCGGATTCGGCGTCGCCGGCCTCTGGACAGGCGACCCAGCGCGAGGATTCCAGCGCCTGGCGCCAGGCGTCGGGCGTGGGCCAGTCGATGGGCTCGTCCACCCGGCGCTGCGGGTCGGCCGGGTCGAAGCCGGCATGGCCGGCGGCGACGGCCAGCGAGGCCAGGGCGGCCGCGGCCAGCACGGCATCCGGCGTGTCCGGATCCAGCCGGCGCAGGCTGTGCGCCAGCGCCTGGTCCAATGGGCGCAGCGCGCCGGATTTCACGAGTGCGTTCAACAGGCTCATGCCACCGCCTCGCTGGTTTCGCCGGCGAACAGGGCATCGAGCGCGTGGACGAGGTCGGGATCGAAGCGCCAAGCCTGGATGCCCTTCGCTGCCTGCGCGCCCTGCACGGACTGCCCTCCCCCTTCCTGCCCACCCTTCGCGCCCTTCGCGTCTTCGCGAGACCCCTCCACCCCGCGACAAAACACATAGCGGGCACCGCCAAAATCACGGGCGTACTCGTACCCGTCGCCCAAACGGAAGCGCAGCCAGCGGTGCAGGGCGAGGGTGTAAATCAGCGCTTGCAGGTGGTATTCGCTGTGCGCCATGGCCTCCTCCAGCTGCGCGGGGGCGTAGCCGGGCAGGCGGTTGGATTTGTAGTCGAGCACGTACCAGCGGCCCTCATGCACGTAGGTGAGATCGATGAGGCCGGTCATCAGGCCTTCCAGCCTGCGGCGCATGCCAAAGCCCTGCCGCGCGGTGAGCAGGCCGTGGCGATGCAGCAGGGAGAGCAGCGCATCGACGCGGGTGGGCGCGAGGGCGAACTGGAACTCGATCTCCGGGCGGCGGTTCTCCTCGGGCACGGCCGCGAGCGTGATTCCTTCTGGCAGAGGGACGGTGAGGGTGTGGCCGATCATGGGCACGATCGCGGCCACGCCGTCGTCCATGTCGGCCTCGGCATAGCCACCCTTGCCCAGGGCATCGGTGATCTTCTTGCGCTCGCCTTCCGGGGCGTCGTCGCCGGGGCGCCAGGCGTGCCAGGCGGCGAAGTCGGCGTTTTCGAACGAGTCGTGCAGCACCACGCCGAAGCGGGCGCCGCCGAAGCGCGGGTCGAAATCGGCGGCATCGGCGGGTGCGGCTTCCGGGTTGTCTTCCGGCTCGTCGCGGCCCCCGGCGGCAGGCTGGGTGGCGGCGGTGGAGAGATCGTGGCCAGCGTCGGCGTTGGCCAGCTGGGTGAAGCTGTAGACCCACCAGTCGCTGGCGAGCGTGCGCTTCGTGGTGCGGGCGGCTGGGACCTCTTCCACGGTTTCGGCGCCAAGCCATGGCAGCTGCACAGGCGGCAGCGCGGCGTCGATGGCAATGGCATCCGGCGCGCGCGCGGCCAGCGCTTCGGGGTCGGACACCATGGTCCACAGCGGCGACTGCTGGTGGCAATAGAACATGCCCGTCGCCAGCCACAGGGCGTCGCGGGTGCGGGTGAGGCCGACGTAGAGCAGGCGCGCGTCTTCGGCGCGCTCGCTGCGCTTCCAGGCTTCAGCGGCTTCCTTCCAGCCGCTGTGCTCTTCCTGCAGTTTCCAGTGCAGCACGCGGCCGTCATCGCCGTGCACGGTTACCTTGCGGCCGGGGCTGCGGGGCATGCCGCCAATGCCGACGTAGGGCAGGAACACCAACGGGTATTCCAGGCCCTTGCTCTTGTGCAGGGTGACCACCTGCACGCGGCGGGCGTCGGATTCCAGCCGCAGCTGCTGGGCTTCGTCGTCGGCGCTGGCCTCGGCGATGGCGCGGGCCAGCCAGTCGAGCAGGCCGTGCAGGCCCAGGGCGTTGCGCTGGGCTTCCTGCAATTGCTCGGCCAGCTGCAGGTAGTTGGTGAGACGGCGCTCGCCGTCCATCAGGCCGAGCAGGCGCGGGGCGCTGTGGGCGCACAGCTCGCCAATCAGCGCCAGCGGGCCGCCGCGCTGCAGGCGCTCGCGCCAAGCCAGGGCTTCCAGCTGCTTTTGCTGCAGGGTGGCGCCTTCGGCATCGAGCACAGCGATGGCGTGCGCGTCCTCGCCCACCAGCACGGTGGCCAGCGCAGCGCGCAGGCGGCGGTCGTCGGCGCCGTGCACCAGCGCCTGCAGCAGGGTGTGCAGCTCGCGCGCTTCCGGGGTGGCGAACAGGCTCTGCTTGCCTGCGGCCACCGCCGGGATGCCGACCGCGGCCAGCGCGTCGCGGATCAGGATGGCTTCGCTGTGCTTGCGCACCAGCACGGCGATGTCGCCGGGCCGCACCGGCTCGCCGTTGATGGTGGCGCGCCCTTCGCGGGCATCGGTGAGCACGCAGTGGATCGCGGCCACGCAGGCCTGGGTGGCGAGTTCGCGCGATTGGGGCGAGCTGTGGGGTTTCAGGTTGCCGCTGCGGTCTGTCTCCGTCGGCTGCGGCGCCTGCCACAGGGTCAGCGCCGGGGCGGGTGCGCCATTGCGCTGGTATTCGACGTCATCGCGCGCGCCGCCGGGCTGCACCGGATGGAACTGGATGCGCGGGTCGATGAAAGGCGGGGCGATGTTGTCCCGGTCGGCTTCGTGCGCGGCCTGGGCCTGGCTGTAGAGCGCTTCTATGCTGCCGAGCACGGCGGGACGCGAGCGGAAGTTGTGCGACAGCGGCGGCGCCATGTAAGCGGTCTCGCGGGCGGCCAGGTAGGTCTCCACATCGCCACCGCGAAAGCCGTAGATGGCCTGCTTGGGATCGCCGATCAGGAACAGCGCCGGCTCCGGGCTGTCGGCACCAAACACGCGGTTGAAGATCAGCCACTGGCGCGGGTCGGTGTCCTGGAACTCGTCCACCAGGGCGATGCGGTACTGCCCGCGCAGGCGCTCGGCGAGGGCGTCGCCGTGTTCGCCTTCGAGCGCATCGGCCACGCGGTCAATCAGGTCGTCATAGGTCAGCACCCGCGCCTGCTGCTTGTGACGAAGCATGCGGCGGCGGGCGTCATCGCGCAGGCGGTGCAGCAGGGCCACCTGGCGCGCTTCGCGCAGGCGGTCGACCTCGGCCAATGCGGCGGCGTACTCCGCCACCGCATCGCACAGCGGCGAATCCGGGGTGCGCCCGGCGCCGGCCTTGCTGGTGCGCTTGAGCAGGGTGTCGCGGTGCAGCTGCTCCAGCTTGTCGTGATGGAAGCGGGAGCCGTGGTCACCACGGTCGCACCAGCGGGCAAGCTGGGTGAACAGCTCCTGGATCCATTCGGCCTTGTAGCTGCCGCCATGCAGCACCTTGCCTTCCACCGCGCGCAGCAGTTCATCACGGAAGCCGTCGCCATGGCTGCGCGCGGCTTCGGCGAAGACCTGCGCGGCGGCCTGCAGCATCGGGCCCGGATCGGGCAGCGAGGCCGGCGGCGGGGGCAGCAGCACCGGTTCGCGCACCAGCGGGGAAAGATCCTTGGCCAGCGCGTCGGGACCCTGCGGCCACAGTGCGTACAGGTCGTCGACGCTGGCGGCATCCACCGCGTGCGAGCGCCACAGGTCGGCGGCAATGCCGGCCCGCAGCTCCGCATCGCTGGCCAGCAGTTCGGGCGGATCAAAGCCCTGCCCGCTTTCCAGCGCGTGCTCGCGCAGCACCCGGGCGCAGAAGCCGTGGATGGTGAAGATGGCGGCCATGTCGATGTCGTTCGCCGCCGTACGCAGGCGGCGACGGACGGCGGTGCTGGATTCGCCGCTACGCTCTCTATGCGCTTCGATCAGGGTGCGCATCAGGTCGGCCTCGGGCGAGGCCTCCATGGACAGGCCTGCGGCCACTTCGGCGGCCAGCACCAGGCGCTGACGCACCCGCGCGCGCAGCTCCTGGGTGGCGGCTTCGGTGAAGGTCACGGCAAGGATCTGCCCTACCCCGAGGCCGCGCTCCAGCACCAGCCGCGCCAGCAGGGTGGCCAGGGTGAAGGTCTTGCCGGTGCCGGCCGAGGCCTCGATGGCGTAGACGCCCTCAAGCGGCTGGGTCAGATACGGGTCCTGCGGCGCGCTCACTCGCTGTCCTCCGGTTCGAAGCGTTCGGCCAGGCCGTGGAGCGCGTCGGGGTCGAGGCCGCCATGGACCTTGCCGTCGCGCAGGGCCAGGAACACCAGCAGGGCGGAATCGACGAAGCGCTGCAGGGTGTCCTGATCGGCAAAGGGATCGCAGCCGCGCAGGGCCTGGCGCAGTGCGTCGCCGTGCCCTTCGGCAAAGCCGCCGCCGCTGCCGTGCCACTGGCTGCGCGCGGCTTTTACCCCGCGCTCCAGATTCTCGGCGCCGTTGTATAACGCCCAGCCGCTGTAGGGCGCGTACGGCAGCGGTTCGCGCAGGCCCTGGGCGCGCAGCGCGAGCAGTTCGCGCAGTGCGTTACGTGCATCGACCGTCGACAGCTCCGGACGCTCGAACGGGCCAGGACCCGCGCGGCCGCCGTCGAAGAATTCCACCAGCGGCAGGTTGATACCGGCCGCGCGCGCCAGCAGCCAGTCCAGGCCGCTGCGAATCACGCTCGGCCCGTTGAGTTTGCCGAAGCGCATGCGCGCGATGCCGTGCGGGTATGCATCCTGGATGCGCCCGTGCACACGCACGCCGTCGATCTCCACTTCAGCCAACACCGATCCCGGTTCCGAATCCCCACGCCACTGCGAGAACGCGTCCAGCCACGGCGCCAGCAGCTCGCGCTGGTCGGCCAGCACCCGGCGCCCGGACGCCCCCGACGGCAGCAGGCCGCGAGCCCGCAGCGAGGCGTGGATGGCGGCATCGTCGCGACCGCGCAGCAGTTCGTCGAACAGCTCGCGCTGCAGCACGCTGCGCTCCAGCCCGCCGCCGGGCGCGGCCAGCGGCTCCAGGTCGTCGCCGTGCTCTTCGATCTCGATGAGTCGCATGCCCATGCGGGCGAGCAGCTCTTCGGCCGGGTGCAGCAGGAAGCGCCGCAGCGCACTGATCGACAGCTCCGGCTCGGCCTCGCCCGGCGCGAACGGATCGCCCACGAACCACGGTGGCAGCGCCACCCGCCGGTCGACGGCACCGGCGGCGGCCTGCTGCCAGCGGGCGTGATAGGAAAAGCGGCGCGGCTCGTTGGCCGAGCCAAAGGCTTCCGGCGAGAACGGCTGCAGCGGATGCTGCACCACCAGCGCATCGGCCACCTTTTCTTCCGTATCCGATGCGTGCTGGCCGACGGCGGCGTCGATCAGCTCCGATACCAGCACCGACGGCTCGCGCCGGCTGCCGTCGCGCGGGTCGGCGCCCTGCCAGCTCACGTAGAACACATCCTGGGCGGCAGTGAACAGCTGCAGGAACAGGAAGCGGTCGTCATCGCGGGTGGAGCGGTCGCCGGCGCGGCGCTTGTCGGTGCCGAGTTCCGCGGTGAGGCGGTTGAGGCCGGGGGCAGCATCACGGCGCGGGAATTCGGCGTCGTTCATGCCCAGCACGCAGATCACCCGGAACGGCAGCAACCGCATCGGCACCATGCGCGCGATGCTGACCCCGCCGGTGAGCAGCGGCGCGCGCACGTCGGCCTCGCCCAGCACGGCGCCGAAGTGGGCGCGCACGGCTTCGGCAGGCACCGGCGCATCGAAGTCGGCGCGCTCCGCGGTCTTGGCGAACTCGTCCACCAGCGTGCGCAGCCGGTCCAGCGCACGCTGGCTGGCCGGGCTGGTGGGCGGCTTGGGCAGCAGCGCTTCGAGCAATTCCAGCAGGCGTTCGCGCCACTGCGCCGGCGGCATCGCCTCGCCCAGCACCCTGGCGTAGCGGGCGAGCACGCGCAGCAGGCGGACCAGGGTATCCAGCGCGTCCAGCGCGCTGCCTTCAAGGTCCGGCAGCGGGGCCACGAGGCGGCCGTCGTTCGCGCGAATCAGCGCATCGCTGCCGCTGGCGTGGCCGAGCAGCAGGCGATCGAGGGCGAAGGCCCAGGTATAGGCGTCATCCTCGGGCGCGTCGAAGCGGGCGCGGTGGGCGCCATCCAGGCCCCAGCGCGCGCCGGCTGCCTCCAGCCAGGCCTGCAGCCGCTCGATCGCGGGCGCGTCCAGGCCGTTGGCCTCGGCCAGCGCGGGGCTGGCCAGCAGGTCCAGCGTTTCGTGCAGGCCAAAGCGCGACACCGGCAGCGCCAGCAGGCGCACGAACACTTCGGCCAGCGGTTCGTTGGCCAGCGGGCTGGCGTCGGCCAGTGCATAGGGGATGGCTTGTCCTGAAGCCGCTTCCCCACGACCACCGAACACCGCTTCCAGGTACGGAAGGTAGGGATCGATATCCGGCGCCAGCACCGCGACTTCGCGCGGCTGCAACGGCGGGTCGAAGCGCTCGTCATCGAACAGCGCGCGCAGCTGGTCGCGCAGCACCTGCAGTTCGCGCAGGCGGGTGTGGCAGGCGTGCAGCTGCAGGCTGGGGTCGGTGCGGTCCACCGCCTCGCGCAGCGGCCAGCCGGGCGCGCCACGACGGTGATACAGGTCCGACTGCAGCCGCCGCAGCAGGCTGCCGTGCAGCGCGCCACCGCCCTGGCCCGGGTCGGCATGGGCGTGGATTTCCGCCGAGGCGTGGATCACCTCGTAGTTGCCGACCAGGCGCATGAAGTCGACGCCCGCCGCGCCCCAGGCGCGCAGCAGCGGGGTTTCATCTTCGGCCAGCAGCCCGCTGCCCGCTTCCAGCCAGGCCGCTTCCGGCAGCGCGCGCACCCGCTGCAGGTCGCCCCAGTAGTCCTTTACCGGCGTGGGCACGAAGCAGTGCAGGGTGCCGGCGCGGGCCTGGGTGGCGATCACCCGCAGCACGTCGGGCGAGACGTTGAGGGTGGCGAAGGCCAGCAGCCGCGTGGGCAGGCCCTTGGGCAGGGGCCGCTCCGCGCCTTCGAAGCGGTCGAGGTACTGCTGGATGCGGCGCGCGCGATGGTTGTGCCCGCGCGCGATCCGGCGCCACAGGATGGACTGCGGATCATCCGGATCGGCGCCGCCTTCCCAGCGCAGCAGCCAGTCGCGGCGCCAGGCCTGGTACTTGCCGAACACCTGCGCCAGCTCCCCGGCCAGTGACCAGGCGCGCAGCGGATCGTTGCCCTGCACGTGGGCGGCGATCGCAGCCATCGCCGGCTTGGCCAGCAGCGCGGGATCGGTCAGCGCGGCGTACAGCGGCCAGTGCAGGGTTTCGGGATCCAGCTCATCCTCGCTGGGGCCGAGGTTGGCCTTCAGCGCATTGCCGAGGAACTCACCCGGGGTGAGGAACTCGATGTTGGCCGCCACGCCGTGGCGCGCGGCCAGGGTGGCCTGCAGCCAGCGGCGCATGGCCACCTGCGGGATCAGCACGATATCCGGCGCCAGCGGCGACGCGCCGGGAGCGGGCGTGCGCAGGATGTCGGCCAGCACTCCCGCCAGCACCTCCAGCGAATTGGAGTGGTAGAGGCGGAAGTCGGGCGCAGGAGGCGTGGTCATGGATGCGGCCATTGTGCCGGACGCCAATCGCAATTCCGGAGACAGCGGTTTTATGTAGGAGCGCGCCATGCGCGCGAAGCCGCGTGGATCATGTTTCGCGGGGAGGAGTCGGGCGGTTCGCCATGACCGACGCCCCCGCGGCATGGCCAGGTGTCACGCGGTTTCGCGCGCATGGCGCGCTCCTACGCGAGGGTTAGGATGGTCCCGGGCGTACTTGGCGCAACAGGAGCAGAAGCATGTTCGATCTGTCAGGACAGGTGGCGCTGGTCACCGGCGGCGCTGCGGGCATCGGCCAGGGCATTGCCACGGTATTGGCCAAGGCCGGGGCGAAGGTGGTGGTGGCCGACATCGACGCGGACGCCGGCGCGACCACGGCGAATGACATCGGCGGCGTGTTCAAGCCGCTGGACGTGACCGACCAGGCGCGGGTGCAGGCGGTGGTGGCGGAGATTGTGGAGGAGTCCGGCCAGCTCGACATCCTCGCCTCCAACGCCGGCATCTTCCCCCAGGCCACGCTCGAGGAGATGACCGAGGCCGACTGGGACCACATGCAGGCGGTCAACGTCAAAAGCATGTTCTTCGTGGTGCAGGCGGCGCTGAAGGCGATGGCGCCGCGCGGCTACGGGCGGGTGGTGATCACCTCGTCGATCACCGGGCCGATCACAGGCTTCCCCGGCTGGAGCCACTACGGCGCGAGCAAGGCGGCGCAGCTGGGCTTCATGCGCAGCGCGGCGCTGGAATACGCCAACCGCGGCATCACGGTGAACGCGGTGCAGCCCGGCAACATCCTCACCGACGGCCTGGCGGCACAGGGCGAGGCCTACCTGGACCAGCAGCGCGCGATCATTCCCACCCACACGCTGGGCACGCCGGAGGACATCGGCCACGCGGTGGCGTTCCTGGCATCGCGCGAGGCGGCGTTCATCACCGGACAGACGATCATCGTCGACGGCGGGCAGATCCTGCCGGAATCGCCCGAAGCGTTGCTGTAGCGCAGTCGCGGCGCGACGCTCCGTCCCGCCCGGCGGGACGGAGGTTGCTGTACTGGCCGGTACAATACGGGCCCTGCGTTCAGTAACCATCTGCAATCCTGCGCGGTCAACCGCGCTGCACACACCGGCCTGCCAAATGCCCGAGAACTCCGACATCGCCGTGCGCCTCTCCGGTGTCCGCCTTGACCGCGGGCCGCGCACGATCCTGTCCGATATCGACCTGGCCGTGCCGCGCGGCAGCATCACCGCGGTGCTGGGGCCGTCAGGCTGCGGCAAGTCGACCCTGCTGGCGGCGATGACCGGTGAACTGCCGATTTCCGCGGGCAGCATTGAGGTGCTGGGCCAGCAGGTGCCGCACAAGCAGCGCCCGCTGCTGGAGCTGCGCAAGGGCATTGGCATGCTGCTGCAGAACAATGGCCTGCTGACCGACCTGACCGCGGCCGAGAACATCGCCCTGCCGCTGCAGACCCACACGAAGCTGGCCGGCCCGGTGCTGGAACGGCTGGTGGAAATGAAGCTGCACGCGGTGGGCCTGCGCACGGCGGGGCACCTGTATCCGCGTGAGCTGTCCGGCGGCATGGCCCGGCGCGTGGCGCTGGCCCGGGCGCTGGCGCTGGATCCGCCGCTGATGCTGTACGACGAGCCGCTGACCGGGCTGGACCCGATCGCGATTGGGGTGATCATCGGGCTGATCGCGCGCTTGAACAGCACCCTGGGCCTGACCAGCATCGTGGTGACCCACCACGTGCGCGAAAGCCTGGCGATCGCCGACCGCGCGGTGGTGCTGGCCAATGGCCGCATCGTGTTCAACGGCACGCCGACCGAGCTGCACGAAACTGCCGATCCGCTGGTGCGCCAGTTCCTGGACGGCCGGCCGGACGGACCCATCGCCTTCGACTCCGCGCCGCGGGAAAGGGCCGCCTGATGCCGTTCGCAGAAGCCACACGTTCCGTCGGCCGCGCGGGCCTGTTCTCGCTGTCGGTGCTGCGCGCGTCGAAGCCGACCGCGGATTTCTTCGCCGAGCTGGTGCGCGAGATCTACAAGATCGGCGGCCGCTCGCTGCCGATCATCGCCGTGGGCGGCGCCTTCGTCGGCCTGTCGCTGACCCTGCTCGCCTTCCGCGGGCTGGAGACCTTCGGCGCCACCAACCAGGTCAGCATCCTGATTGGCCTGGGCCTGTACCGCGAGCTGGCGCCGGTGCTGACCGCGCTGCTGTTCGTGGGCCGGGCGGGCTCGTCGATTGCCGCCGAGCTGGGGCTGATGCGCGCCACCGACCAGATCACCGCGCTGGGGCTGATGGCGATCGACCCGGTGGCCAAGACGGTCGCCCCGCGCTTCTGGGCGGCGGTGATCACGGTGCCGCTGCTGACCGGGTTCTTCTGCAGCTTTGCGATTGCCACCAGCTGGTTCCAGGGCGTGCAGGTGCTGGGCATCGACTCGGGCATGTTCTGGCAGCAGATGCAGGACGCGGTGGATTTCCGCAACGATTTCGTCAACGCCTTCATCAAGTCCGCCGTGTTCGGCGGCACTGCGGCGCTGGTGGCCTCCTACGTGGGCTACCACGCCGAGCCGACCATCGAGGGCACCTCGGTGGCCACCACCCGCGCGGTGGTGAACGCCTCGCTGCTGGTGCTGATGTTCAACTTCGCCCTGTCCGCCTTCCTGTTCTGATGTCCCAAATTCTTATGTCCCATATGGAGACAACCGCATGAGCCGCTCCCGTGGCCCCCGCCTCGAATTCGCCGTCGGCGCCTTCCTGCTGCTGGCCCTGGCCACGCTGCTGGTGCTGGCGATCGCGTCCACCAACAACCGCTTCAGCCTGGGCTTTGGCATTGATACCTATGAGCTCAACGCACGCTTCACCGACCTGGGCCAGCTGCGGCCGCAGGCGCCGGTGAAGGTGGGCGGGGTAACCATCGGCCGGGTCGGCAGCATTGCCCTGGATCCGGTGCGGTTCGATTCCATCGTCACCTTGGACATCGACAGCCGCTACGACGAGCTGCCAATCGACACCTCGGCCACCATCCTCACCGGCGGGCTGCTGGGCGAAAGCTACGTGGACCTGCAGCCGGGCGGCGACCTGGAATCGCTGCAGCCGGGCGAGGAAATCGCCTACACCACGCCCGCAGTGGACCTGATCCAGATGGTCGGCCGCTACATGTTCAGCGGCCCCGAAGGTGACAGCGGGCAAACTGCGCCCGACAGCAACGACATCTTTGCCCCCGAACCGCTTCCCTCCCCCGAGGAGCAGAACTGATGAAAAAGCACATTTTTCCCCTGATCCTGGGCTCGGCCCTGCTGGCCGCGGCCCCTTCGCTGGTGTTCGCCCAGGCCAACCCGGCCGGCGCGGCCCAGACCCAGGGCACGCCCAGCCAGCTGGTGCTGGACAACACCCAGCGCGTGCTGACGACGCTTGAAAGCCGTCGCGACGAGTTCCAGCGCGACCCGAGCGCGCTGGAAGCCTTCGTGCGGTCCGAGTTCGAGACCATGTTTGACCGCGACTACGCCGCCCGCCAGGTGCTGGGCCGCCACGGCCGCGGCGCCGATGACGCCGAGATCGCCTATTTCGCCGATGCGCTGGCCGACAGCCTGCTGCGCCGCTACGGTGCCTCGCTGCTGGACTTCAACACCCGCCTGCAGGCGCGGATCGTGACCGAAACGGCGCTGCCGCGCGGGCTCGGCGTGCGTGTGGCCAGCGAGCTGCTGCGCCAGGGCGGCGAGCCGATCCCGGTCACCTTCCTGATGCGCCAGGGCGGCGGCACGTGGAAGGTGTTCGACGTGCAGGTGGAAGGCGTGAGCTTCGTCAGCACCTTCCGCCGCCAGTTCGACAACCAGCTGCAGAACAAGTCGATCCGCCAGGTGGCCGATGAGCTGCGCGGCGGCCGGGTCCAGGTTGATGCCGGGCTCTGAGTCCGTTTCGGTCCGTCGCCAGGACGACGCGGTGGTGTTCACCGGCGCCCTGGTACGCGACCGTATCGGCGGCCTGTGGCCCCAGGCCGTGGCCGCGCTGGAAGGCGCCCGCAGCCTGGATCTGGCGGCGGTGCCGCGCATCGACAGCGCCGGCCTGGCCCTGCTGTCGGCCCTGTCCGCACGCGGCGGCGGACTGGCCCTGAGCGGCAGCCCAGCGGGGCTGGATGAACTGCGCGCTGCCTACCGGCTGTCGCCTTCGCTGGAATTCGGCGGCGGCCAGCTGCCGCAATAGATCGGCCCCCACTTCCCCCAACGGCACCGCTTTGTGACCACCCAACCCTTCCCCCTGTATCGCACGCTGGCCCCCACGGCGACGCTGGCCATGGCGCTCGCGCTGTCCGCGTGCGCGGGCGGCAGCCAGGTGCGCAGCGATGCGCCGCCAGCCGCGCCGGCCGAAGCGACGGTTGTCATCACCGATCCGATGCTGGAAACCAGTCATCCGACAGCTGTGGAAACGGCTATTGCGACCGACGCCATCGCTGCCGAGGCCGCCACTGCTGTAGCGACCGTGGATACCGCAGAGCCGGTCGAGGCCACTGCCCCGGCCGTTCCGGAAGATGCCACCCTCGCACCGACCCAGGAAGAGCTGGACTTCGCCGCGATCTACGGCGAAGAGGTCTACGACCCGATCGCCGACCCCACCCTGCCCCCTTCGGCGCAGATGCCGGTCAGCTACGACCCGTGGGAGCCGTTCAACCGGCGCATGCACCGCTTCAACAACGCCGTGGACCGCACGGTGGCGCTGCCGCTGGCGCGCGCCTATGTGCGTGCGGTGCCGCGGCCGGTGCGGCTGGGCGTGAGCAACTTCTTCTCCAACCTCGGCCAGCCGGTGAGCGCAGTCAACGCGCTGCTGCAGGGCAAGCCGAAGCAGGCCGGACAGTCGCTGGGCCGGTTCGTGATCAACACCACGCTGGGTATCGGCGGGATCTTCGATCCGGCCACCGACGCCAGCATCCCCAACCGCAGCGAAGATTTCGGTCAGACGCTGGGCTTGTGGGGCTGGGAGAGCTCGCGCTATCTGGAGCTGCCGCTGTTCGGGCCGCGCACGGTGCGTGACGTGTTCGGACTGGCTGGCGATGCGCCGCTTTCCCCGACCCGGCAGATCGACGACGACGCGGTGCGCATCGGCCTGCAGGGCCTGCAGCTGGTGGATATCCGTACCCAGCTGATGGCGGTGGACCGGATGCGCGAAGGCGCAGCGGACGAATACGCGCTGGTGCGCGATGCCTGGCTGCAGCGGCGCAACTACCAGATCCACGGCGACCGCCGGAGTGCGGACGAGGATTACCTGCTGCCGGATTATCTGCTGGACGACGAGGCCAACCCCACCGTCCCCGCCGACGCCATCCCCGTCCAGATCCCCGACCTGTAGGAGCGCGTCATACGCGCGAAACCGCGTGAATCGTGGCATTGGGGCGGGGCTTCGGCCACGGCGAGGCATCCGTAGCCCCACCGGAATACCTATCGTCACGCGGCTTCGCGCGCGTGGCGCGCTCCTACTCTTCTTCGTCCTCGGCCAGCAGCTGCTCGGCTTCCACCCCGGGCAGTGACTCCACGTCCTTGAGCTGGCGTTCGATGGCGCGGGTGCGCACGCCGGCCTGCTTGATGCTGTTCTGCACGGTATTAAGCTGGCCATGGGTCTTTTCCAGCACGCCGGCGAACTTGCCGAACTCGCTCTTGACCGCGCCCAGCAGCTTCCACACCTCGCTTGAACGCTGTTCGATGGCCAGGGTGCGAAAGCCCATCTGCAGGCTGTTGAGCAGGGCGGTAAAGGTGGTCGGACCGGCCACCACGATGCGGAACTCGCGCTGCAGAAGGTCAACCAGGCCCGGACGCCGGATCGTTTCGGCGTACAGCCCCTCGGTGGGCAGGAACATCACCGCGAAGTCGGTGGTGTGCGGAGGCACCACGTATTTTTCGCTGATCGACTTCGCCTGCACCCGGATCGCACGCTCAAGCTGGTTGCCGCTGGTGCGCACAGCCTCCACGTCACCCTGCTCCTGGGCGTCGAGCAGGCGCTCGTAATCCTCGCTCGGGAACTTGCAGTCCACCGGCAGCCACACCGGCGTGTCGTCGTCGCGGCGGCCGGGCAGGCGGATGGCGAAATCAACCGCTTCAGTGGACCCCGGGCGCACCCGCACCTCGCGCTCGTACTGCTCGGCGATCAGCACCTGTTCGAGGATGTTCTCCAGCTGCACCTCGCCCCAGCCGCCACGATTCTTGACGTTGCTCAGCACCCGCTTCAGGTCACCCACGCCGGTGGCCAGCTGCTGCATCTCGCCCAGCCCGCGCTGCACCTGCTCCAGCCGCTCGGACACCAGCTTGAAGGAAGAATCCAGGCGGGTGTTGAGGGTGGACTGCAGTTTCTCGTCCACCGTCTCGCGCATTTTATCCAGCTTCTGCGCATTGTCCGCCTGCAGCGCCTGCAGCTGCTTTTCCAGGGTGTCGCGCATCTCGCCGATGCGCTGCTCGTTGCGTTGGGTCAGCTCACTCAGGCGCTGGCCGAAAGCCTGTTCAAAGCGCTGCTGCTGGGCGGTGAGCTCGCTGCGCGCCTTGCGTGCATCCTCGGTGAGCGACTCGCGCAGGGTGTCCAGGCGCTGGTCGGTGCGGACACTGAATCCGGTCAGGCGCTCGGCAAATCCGTCCATCCGCTGGGCCTGGCTGGCCGAAAAGCTGTCCAGCTGCTCGCGCAGCTCGCTGCGCCCGGCGCGTTGCTCGTCCCGCAGCGCGGCTTCCAGCGTGCTCCCCAACTGTTCCGCCGCATCGCCGGGGCGTCGTGCCAACAGCGCCAGCAGCAGCGCAACCACCGCCGCCAGCAGGACCAGGATGAGGATCAACGACAGCGACTGGATATCCATCCGCCCAGTGTAGCCAGCACAGTCTCAGCAGCTGCGCCTGTACGGCGGATGCGGTTGGTGTGGCGGCGACAAGTTCGGTCCCAGGCCTTGGCCGTACACACGGCCCTTCGGGACGACGCGCGATATTGGCGGCATGACGCAGGCCAGCCACAAGAGGGAGCTTCGCACCCGGAGCGCGCGCGAACCGGCCGCTGAAAGCGATGGCCGCCGGATCCTGGTGGACCGGCTGTGGCCACGCGGTGTATCGAAGGAGAAGCTGGCCGCGGATGCGTGGGTCAAAGACATCGCGCCGAGCGAAGCGCTGCGCAAGTGGTTCGGCCACGATCCGGAGCGCTGGGATGGATTCCGCGAGCGCTACTTCAAGGAGCTGGTCGACAACCCGGACGGGCTTGAGGCGCTGCGCAAGGAGATGCGCGGGGCGAAGCGGGTCACGCTGCTGTTTGGTGCGGCCGACACCGAACACAACAATGCCGTAGCACTGGTGGAATACCTCACCTCGTAGGAGCGCGCCATGCGCGCGAAGCCGCGTGAATTACGGGCAGGCCGGCGGGGCGGCGAGCGTGGGGACGATGGTGATGGGCAGGTCGCGGGCGCCTCTGGCCTGGTTGCCGCTGGCGTCCTCGGCGAAGGCGCGGATGATGTAGTCGCCGGACGGCAGCTGCGACGGCTGCCAGTGGCTGACGGCCATTTCACTGGCGCGCACGCGGTTGCTGGCCACGTAGAGGAAGCGGGTGCGGGCGGCGCCATGCACGGTGATGCCGCTGTTGGCAGCGTAGGCGACCTTCACCGCGCCGGTGTGTGCTGGCATGCGCGAGAAGTCGATGTTCATCGCCGGCCGGGTATGGCCCGGAAGCATGGTTCCGTCAGCGGCAAGGATCTGCCAGCCCACCCGATGCAGGCCCAGTCGGCGACGGGCAAGGTTGCCATCCACCTGGTCCCAGGCATCCACCACCACCTGCATTCCGCCCCTGTCCTGCGGCACCAGCAGCCGCCCTTCCGCGCGGTGCTCAAGTGGCTCGTCGTACTCATCCAGCAGCAGCACCCCGTCGATGCGCGGGGCCACGGTGTCGTCATAGTTCACCAGACCCAGGCGGATGGCGTTGAGCTGGTGCCCGAAGGGGCCGACGATCAGGTGCACGTGGGCCTGGGCGTTGATGGTGCCCAGCGGATCACCGGCGGCAAAGCGGGTGCCGCGGGCAATGCGCACCCGCTCCGGACGCCCGTCCTCGTCTTGCAGGATCTGGAACCGCGACGGATCCACGTTGCGGCCCTGCGGCGTGCGGCCGACCCGCAGGTGCAGGTAGGTGAGCTCATCGGTAGCGATGCCTTCCGCCTGGCCGCCAAAGCTCCACGCGGCCAGCGGCGAGCTGACCTTGGCGTCGGCGATCGACAGCACCTGCGCGCCCACATCGCCGCGGATGTCCAGGCCGTTGTGCAGGTGGCTACGGCTTTCCCCGCGGAAATTGCCGCGCACTTCGCCGAGCGTGCCGACGAGTTCATGCCAGCCGTCCTGCGGCGCGAGAGGCCAGCGGCCAGCGGTGGCGGGCAGCAGGCGTTCGGGATTGGGGCCGGTTGCGCTGTCGGCGCTGTCATCGGTGCGCGGCGCCACGCGGTGCAGGCGATGGCCAGCGGCATCGGCGAGCAGCAGGCTGCCATCCGGTTCGAGCCACAGCGCCGAGGGACGCGCGAACCACTGCTGCGCGTGCTCACCGGTCAACACCCGGATCCGGCCATCCGGCGACAGCTGCAGCACCCGGCCCGGCGACAATTCGGCCACGTACAGATGCCCATCATGGCTGGCGGCCACCGCCAGCGGCCGGCCCAGGCCGGTATCAAAGTCTTCCCACGGCGAAGGACGCCAGGTATCCGCCAGACCGTCCGGATCGATCCGCCGCAGCGCCCGGTTGCCGGTATCGGCCACCCATAGCCGGCCGTCGTCATCCAGGGTCAGTGCGGTGGGCGTATCGAACCGGGCCTCAAGACCCATGGAATTGCGGAACCCGGGCCGATCACCACCGGCCAGCGTGCGCACGCGGCCGTCGGTTTCGATCACCCGGATCCGGTCGTTCCAGGTATCGGCCACGAAGACCCGACCTGACGCATCCACCGCCACGCCCATCGGCCCGTGGAAGCGCGCCTGCGCGCCGGGGCCGTCGCGGAAGCCGGGGCTGCCGTCCCCGGCCAGGGTGGTCACGGTGCCGTCGGGGGTGATCCGGCGCACCGCGTGGTTGCCGGTGTCGGCTACATAGAGATTGCCGTGGGCATCCACCGCCAGCGCGGAAGGGGTGTGGAAGCGGGCCTGCGCGCCCACCCCATCGGCAAAGCCTTCTTCGCCACCGGCAAAGGTGTGCACATGGCCATCCGGCGTGATCCGGCGGATGCGATTGGCTTCGCCGCCATCGGCCACGAACAGGCTGCCATCCGGGCCGCGTACCAGACCCCAGGGTTCATCAAAGCGTGCCCGTACCAGCGCGCCGTCGCGCACGCCGCGATGGCCGTCACCGGCCAGCAGGGCGATCCGCGCCTGCCACTCGAACGAGGTCTCCGGCGGGGCGGCCGGAGTGTCGTCATCCCGCGACGGCCACAGCAGGGTGGCGGCCAGTCCAGCCAACACCAGCAGCACCACGCCCAGCAGCGCGCGGCGCGTTCCGGGCCGCGGCGCCCGGTGCCGCCGGTTCAATCCAGTACGCGGCAGAAGGCCGCCTTCAGGTAGCGCGACTCGGGCACGTGGGCCAGGAAGGGATGGTCGGCGCCGGCGCCGGACACCTTCAGCACCTGCACGGTACGACCTGCGTAGAACGCGGCGCGGCGCAGCATGTCGAGGAACTGTTCCTCACTCACCAGCCCGGTACAGGAGAAGGTGGCGAACAGGCCGCCCGGCTTCACCGCGCCGAGCGCCAGCTTGTTCATGTCCAGGTACTTCTTCAGCGCCGGGATCACCTGTTCGCGGTCGCGGGTCATCTTGGCCGGATCCAGCACCACCACGTCCCAGCCATCGGCATCGCGCGAGGCCACGTCACGCAGCCACGGGAAGATGTCGGCCTGCACGAAGCGCACGCGCACATCGTTGAGCCGCGCATTGGCGGCGGCGATCTCCAGCACCGCGCCGTCGATGTCTACGCCGGTCACGTCCAGCGCGCCGCGCGCGGCAGCGTAGATGCCGAAACCGCCGGTGTTGCAGCACAGGTCCAGCACCCGCTTGCCCTCGCACTGGCGCGAGAGCCATTCGCGGTTCTCGCGCTGGTCGGCGAAGAAACCGGTCTTGTGCGCGCCGGCGGGATCGGCGCGGAACTTCACCCCATGCTCGGTGATCACCGCCGGATCGGCCGGCACGCTGCCACGGAAATCGAAGCTCTCCTGCTTCTGCACGTGCTCGTCGGCGGAGGCGTGGATGCGGCATCCGGGGAAGTGTTCCCGCAGCGCCTCGTAGATCCATTCGCGGTGGCGGAACATGCCGGCCGAGAAGAACTCGATGACCAGCAGGTCGGCGTAACGATCCACCACCAGGCCGGAGAGCCCATCGCCCTCGCTGTGCACCGCGCGCCAGGCGTCGCTCACCTCATCCAGCCGCAGCACCTCGCGCCGCAGGCGCATGGCCTCGCCGATCCGGCGCTGGAACCAGGCGGCATCGACCCCTACGTCCGGGTCGGTTTCCAGGATCCGCAGCGCGATGCGCGAGCGGCCGTTGTAGAAACCGCGGCCGATCCAGGCCCCGTCCACGCCGACCGCGTCGACGATGGTGCCGGGGCTGATCCGCTGGGCGGGTTTTTCGACCAGCCGCTGGAAGATCCAGGGATGGGACGAGCGCCAGGCGTTCTTGAGCCTGACCGTGGGCAGTGGGGAATCCATGCCGCGATTCTAAGGCAGGTTGCATCGCGGAATTCCGGCGCCATTGTGTTGGGCATGCACCTGGAGATACCTGAACCGCCAGCCGACCCCAAAGCCCAGCACGCGGCCGACCGCCGTCGGCTTGGCAAGGCGCTGAGGCTGGCCGTCGGTTTCGTCGCCCTGCTGGCGGTGATGTTCGGCGTGCAGCACATGATCGACTGGCGCCCGCTCGCGGTGTCTCCACGGGAAGCAATCGGCCTGCTGGGCGTGCTGACCGCGCCGCTGCTGCACGGCTCGCCCGAGCACCTGTTCGCCAACGCCACCGCCCTGCTGATGCTGGGCACCCTCGCCTTCACCCTGTATCCGCGGGCCACGCCGCGGGCCCTGCCGCTGATGTGGCTGGGCGCGGGGCTGTGCGCGTGGTGGCTGGGCGATCCCGGGTCGCGGCACCTGGGCGCCAGCGGCGTGACCCACGGGCTGATGTTCCTGCTGTTCGTGCTCGGCATCCTGCGCCGCGACCGGCCCTCGGTCGCAGCCGGGATGATCGCGTTCTTCTTTTACGGCGGCATGCTGCTGACCGTGCTGCCGCAAGAGCCCGGCGTGTCCTGGCAGTCGCATCTGGGCGGGGCGGTGGGCGGCGTGGTGGCTGCCTGGCTGTTCCGGGCCAGCGATCCGCGCCCGCCGCGCAAGCAGTACAGCTGGGAGCTGGAAGAAGAAGAGGCCGAACAGGATGCAGCGCGCGAGCGCGACCAGTTCGAACCCGCGGCCCCCGACGACGTGCCGGTGCTGTGGCAGCGCGACGAACCGCGCCACGGCCAGGTGCTCCAGTTCCGCCCCCGCCCTAAAAGCGCAGACGACCCTCCCCTGTAGGAGCGCGCCACGCGCGCGAAGCCGCGTGAATTCCGTTTCATGGGGGAGCTTCGGTCACGGTGATCCCATCCGGATCCTCGCCGCGAGGATCAATGTCACGCGGCTTCGCGCGCATGGCGCGCTCCTACCCGGGTCGCTAGACTCGGGGCATGCGCACACTCCTGCTTGCAACGCTGTTCGCGGCCCTGTCCGGCTGCGCCGACGGCGGCTCCGCCGAACCCGCCGCCACCGAGGCCGATCCGATCGACGCGATCATGTCCGACTACAACGGCAACGTGCCCGGCGCGGCGGTGCTGGTACTTCGCGATGGCGAGGCGGTGGTTCGCCGCGGCTACGGCCTGGCCGATGTGGAAGCCGGCACCGCGATCACCCCGGAGACCAATTTCCGCCTGGCTTCAGTGAGCAAGGCGTTCACCGCGGCCACGGTGCTGATGCTGGCCGAAGACGGCCGGTTGCAGCTGGACGACCCGGTGCGCAAGTGGCTGCCATCTTTACCGGAGGCAACCGACGGGGTCACCATCCACCACCTGCTGGCTCATACCTCGGGCCTGGTCGACTACGAAGACGTGATGCCGGAAGGCCTGGACCGCCAGGTGCGCGATGCCGACGTGCTCAGCATCCTGGCAGGCCAGGACCGGCTGTATTTCGAGCCTGGCACGCAGTACCGCTACAGCAACAGTGCCTATGCCCTGCTGACCCTGATCGTTGAGGCCGCCACCGGCGGGCGCTATGCCGACTTCCTGCGCGAGCGGATCTTTGCTCCGCTCGGCATGGACAACAGCGTGGCGTTCGAGGACGGCATTTCCACCGTGGCCAACCGCGCCTTCGGCCACAGCCTGGTCGACGGGTCGTGGGCCCGGACCGACCAGAGCCCGACCAGCGCGGTGCTGGGCGACGGCGGCATCTACAGCTCGCTGGAAGACATGGCGAAATGGGACGCCGCGCTGTCCGACGACCGCCTGCTGTCCGACGCCACCCGCGCGCTGGCGTTCTCCGACAGGACCGGCGTGCCGGTGGGCGAGGACAACGTGGGCGCCTACGGCTACGGCTGGCGCCTGGACGGCGAGCGCATGTGGCACTCGGGCGAGACCATGGGCTTTCGCAACGTGATCATCCGCGACCCGGAGCAGCGGCTGACGGTGCTGGTGCTGACCAATCGCAACGCCCCGCGCCCGTACCCGCTGGCGCGGCGGATCATGGACGAGTTCAGCCGCTGATCCCTTGATCGCCAGGCCGGGCCCGTCCCGGCCTGGCGATCTTCCACGACCGACGGACTTCCCGAACTGCCATGTCCCGAACGCTGCGCATTGCCCTGGTATTGATCGTGCTCGCGGCATTGGCCGTGCTTGGCTGGCGCTGCGTGCAGACGCCACCGGAACCTGCTGCACCCGAACCGGTGGCGACACCGGTGGCCGACGCAGTGCCCCAGTCCAGCGATCCGGCCGCGCAGCGGATCGAGGCCGACCTGCGGCGACTGGCTGATGCCTCCCTGGAAGGCCGCGAGACCGGCACCCCCGGCTTCGAGCGTGCGGCAGCCCTGGTGGCAGCGCGCATGGCCGAGGCCGGGCTGGAGCCGGCGGGTGATGACGGCACCTGGTTCCAGCGCGTACCGCTGCTGACCGGCGTACCGCTGCGCGAGGGCGCGCGGCTGGCGGTGGAGCGCGATGACGGGGTGGAAGAGCTGCGCTTCAGCGACGACTTCCTGCCGTGGTCGAACTTCAACGTGGCACGCCATTCGGTGCGCGCGCCGGCGGTGTTCGTCGGCCACGCGATCCAGGCACCGGAGCTGGACCACGATGACTTTGCCGGCGTGGACCTGCGCGGCCGCATCGCGGTGATCCTGCCGGGCGCGCCGGACAGCTTCGACCACTACGCACGCGCGTTGCATTCGGCCACCCGGGAGAAGATGCAGGCGCTGGTGGATCGCGGCGCCGTGGGTGCGGTGATCGTGTCCTCGCCGCAGTTCGAAGCGCGCCTGCCGTGGGCGCGGATGCAGGCCGCCTGGGACAAGCCGGCCATGCGCCTGCGTGATGCCGAAGGATTCGCGGTTGATGGGTTCCCGCAGCTGCAGGCGGTGGCGGCGGTGAGCGTGGCCAAGGCGGACAAGCTGCTGATGGCGCCCGGCCGCACCGCGGCGCAGGTATTCGAGACCGCCCGCACCGGGAAGGGACGCGCGTTCGCGCTGGACGCCACGGTGGTGATTGAAGGTGGCACCCGCATCGAGGCGCTGGATTCGCACAACGTGATCGGCCGCCTGCCGGGCAGCGATCCGTCGCTGGTGGACGAGCACGTGGTGCACACCGCCCACCTGGACCACGTGGGCATCATCCAGCTGCGCGATGGCGATGCGGTCCACCACGGTGCCATCGACAACGCCCTGGGCGTGGCGATCATGCTCGAGACCGCGAACATCATGGCCACTGCCGAAACGGCGCCGCGCCGCTCGCAACTGTTCGGCGCGCTCACCGGCGAGGAACAGGGCCTGCTCGGCGCCCAGCACTTCGTGGCCCGGCCGACGGTGCCGCGCGAAGGGCTGGTGGCCAACATCAACATCGACATGCCGGTGCTGCTGGCCCCGAGCACCGACGCAGTAGTGATCGGCGCGGAGCATTCCACCCTGCAGGCGGCGGTGGAGGCGGCGGCCGAAGACGTGGGAGTGAAGCTGTCGCCCGATCCTTTCCCCGAAGAAGTCGCGTTCGTGCGCAGCGACCAGTACGCGTTCGTGCACGGCGGGATTCCCGCGGTGTACCTGGACGGCGGGGTGGAGTCGGCCGATGGCGAACGCGATCCGCGCCTGGCGCTCACCTACTTCCTGCGCAACTGCTATCACCAGCCCTGCGACGACGCGACCCAGCCCATCCAGTACGACGATGCCGCCCGCCTGGCCCGCCTCAGCGCGGCGCTGGCCACCCGCATCGGCAACGACAGCGCGCGCCCCGAGTGGAACCCCGGCGACTTCTTCGGCGAGCGCTTCGCCCCCCGTCTGTAGGAGCGCGCCATGCGCGCGAAGCCGCGTGACGGCGATCAGCACACCGCGGCTTCGGCTGCGACGCAGGATCCGAAGCCCCATCGCATCACCATGATTCACGCGGTTTCGCGCGCATGGCGCGCTCCTACGGGAGGGATGATGCACCGGTCAGCCCGCGTGCAACGCTTGCCCGGCACACTGGCGTGATGCTTCGCTCCCCTACTCCGGCCGAGAAAGTCGGCCTGTCCATTGCCGTGGCCACGGGTCTGTACGGCATTTCGTTTGGCGCGCTGTCGGTGGCCGCCGGGCTGTCGTTCTGGCAGACGGTGGCGCTGAGCGCGCTGATGTTTACCGGCGGCTCGCAGTTCGCCTTCATCGGCGTGCTCGGCGGTGGTGGTACGGGAGCGGCGGCACTCGGCGCGGCCAGCCTGCTCGGGGTGCGCAATGCGGTGTACGGCATGCAGATCAACCAGTGGCTGCGGCCGCGCGGATGGAAGCGGCTGCTGGCAGCGCAGGTGACGATCGATGAGTCCACCGCCACTGCGGCTTCGCAGCGCGATCCGGCCGAGCAGCGGCGCGGGTTCTGGGCTGCGGGGCTCGGCGTCTATCTGCTGTGGAACCTGTTCACCGCGCTTGGCGCGGCGCTGGGCGATGCCCTGGGCGATCCACGCCAGTGGGGGTTGGACGGCGCTGCGGTGGCGGCGTTTCTGGGCCTGCTGTGGCCGCGCCTGCGCGGACGCGAGCCGGTGGCGATCGCACTGGTGTGCGCGCTGGTCACCGCCGTGGCGCTGCCGCTGACGCCGCCGGGCGTGCCGATCCTGATCGCGGCGCTGGTGGCAGGCGCGCTGGGTTGGCGCGGTCCGGTATTGCCGCGTGCATGGCGGGAGGCCAAGCGATGACCATTTGGGCCTGGATCCTGCTGGCATCGCTGCTGGCGTTTGCGACCAAGCTGGCCGGTCATCTGGTGCCGGAAACGTGGCTGGCCGGCGCGCGCATGACCCGGGTGACCGCGGCGCTGACCATCGGCCTGCTGGCGTCGTTGACGGTGATGAACGCCTTCGCCGGCGGTGGCGCACTGATGCTGGATGCCCGTGCCGGTGCACTGCTGGCGGCCGCGGCGGCGCTGGCCCTGCGGGTGCCGTTCCTCGGGGTGGTGGCGGTGGGCGCGCTGGCCGCTGCCCTGCTGCGGCTGGCCGGCCTGCCCTGAACCACGGCGGCCTTCAGCTGCCGACAGGGCGCGGACCGATATGCTCATGCGGATGTTCCGGACCCCGCCGATGATGACCGCCCGACCTTCCCTCTTCCGCTTCCCGCTGGCCCTGCTGTGCACCCTGGTGCTGCTGGTCGCCTGTGGGCACAACGAAGTGCGGCCGGTGGCCCCAGTGACCATCGACCCGACCCCGGCACCGCTGCCGGAGCCGCCTCCCGTGCGGGTGGGCCTGGCGCTGGGCGGCGGCGCGGCCAAGGGCTTCGCCCACATCGGCGTGATCAAGATGCTGGAGGCGAACGGCATCACCATTGACGTGGTGGCCGGCACCAGCGCCGGCAGCGTGGTGGGCGCGATGTATGCCGGCGGCATGGACGCATTCGCGCTGCAGGAGCGCGCGGTGGCATTGGACGAGGCCTCGATCCGCGACATGCGGCTGTTCAGCGGCGGATTGCTGCAGGGCCAGAAGCTGCAGGACTATGTGAATGCCCAGGTGGACGGGCGCCCGATCGAGCGGCTGGGCAAACCGTTCGCCGCGGTCTCGACCCGGCTCGACAACGGCGCACGCACGGTGTTCACGCGCGGCAACACCGGCCAGGCCGTGCGCGCCTCCAGCGCGGTGCCCGGCGTGTTCGAACCGGCGAAAATCGGCGATTACAGCTACGTGGACGGCGGGGTCAGCAGCCCGGTGCCGGTGGACGCGGCGCGCCAGCTGGGCGCCGACGTGGTGATCGCGGTGGACATTTCCACCCAGGCCAGCGGCACGACGCCCGACCACTTGCTGGGCATCGTCAACCAGTCGATCGCGATCATGGGCCAGCGCCTGGGCGCCGAGGAGCGCGGCCGCGCCGACGTGGTGATTCGCCCCGAGGTGGACGACATCGGCCCGGCCGATTTCAGCCAGCGCGCGCGGGCGATTGCCGATGGCGAGCGCGCGGCGCTGGCAGCGATGCCGCAGATCCGCGCAGCCATCGCCCGGGTACAGGACCAGCGCACGATGGCGCTGGCTCCGCGCATGCCGCCCGAGCCGGAACCGGCCGAGTGCAGCCGCGGCTGGGTGCAGGCGCTCAGCCCGTTCCGCGGTCCGGACAGCTGCCAGAAAGCGGCGGGGGCTTCCGGGCTGCGCTGATCCTCCTGCCGCTCAGCCCGGCAGTGGCAGCCCGCGGAATTCCTTGACCGTGCGCAGCACGAAGTTGGAATTCACATCGGCCACGCCGGTGGCATTGAGCAGGCGGTCGAGCAGGAAGCGCGAAAAATGGTCCAGGTCCTGCACCACCACCTGCAGCAGATAGTCCATGTCGCCGCTCAGGGCGTGGCAGGCGACAACTTCATTCCAGCCCTGGACGGCGGTACTGAAGCGCTGCACGTAGCTGGCGTCATGCTTTTCCAGCTGCACGCGCACGAACGCCTGCAGGCCCAGTCCCAGGCGCTCGGCATCCAGCTCCACCCGGTAGCCGGCGATCACCCCGCTGCGCTCGAGCCGCTGCACCCGGCGCAGGCAGGCCGACGCCGACAGGTGCACCCGTTCCGCCAGCTCCGCGTTGGTCTGGCGGCCGTGGCGCTGCAGCTCGGCCAGCAGCTGCAGGTCCGTGCGATCCATCTGGATTGACTGCATTGATCTGTCGCCTTTGAGGCATATGGCGCAACAAATGTGCGCGCTTAACCGGATCTTACGCAACAACGCAAACCCGTTGCGCCGCCCGCGCGCTACGCTGGAATGACCGCCCGCCAGGAAACTGCCATGAGCCAGCCACGCCGCGTTGAAAACCTGCACACCGACAAGGGCAAGGTGCCTGTGTATGCCACCGGCGTGGTGGAGCAGCCCTGGGACGACTACAGCGCCGACGACCACGACACCTGGGCCACGCTGTACGCGCGCCAGCGGGAGATCCTGCCGGGCCTTGCCTGCAACGAATTCCTCGATGCCCAGGACGCCATGGGCATGACCGCCGAGCGCATTCCGAAGTTTTCCGAGCTCAACATTGAGCTGCGCAAGGCCACCGGATGGGAGCTGATTGGCGTGGAAGGGCTGTTGCCGGAGCTGGATTTCTTCGACCACCTGGCCAACCGCCGTTTCCCGGTGACCTGGTGGATCCGGCGCCCGGACCAGATCGACTACATCGAAGAGCCCGACCTGTTCCACGATCTGTTCGGCCACGTGCCGCTGCTGATGAACCCGCTGTTCTCCAACTACATGCAGGCCTACGGCGAGGGCGGGCTGAAGGCCCATGGCATCGGCCCGGATGCGCTGCAGGCGCTGACCCGGCTGTACTGGTACACGGTGGAGTTCGGGCTGATCAACACCCCGGAAGGCCTGCGCATCTATGGCGCAGGGATCGTCTCGTCCAAGGGCGAATCGATCTACAGCCTGGAGAGCGCGGCGCCGAACCGGGTGGGCTTTGACGTGGAGCGGATCATGCGTACCCGCTACCGCATCGACACCTACCAGAAGACCTACTTCGTGATCGACAGCTTCGAGCAGCTGATGCGCGGCACCGAGCCGGACTTCACCCCGATCTATGCGCGGGTGGATGCGCAGGAGTCCGTGCCGGCGGGCGAAGTGCTTACAGGCGACAGGCTGTTCCAGCGCGGCACCGGGGAAGGCTGGGCCGCCGACGGCGACATCTGAGAGAGCATCGGCACTCCGCTCTGTTCCGCCGCCGTGATCTTTTGCACACGGAAGATCGGAGATCATTGCGGGCATGCATTCCTTCCCCCGATTGTCCCTGACCGTGGCCGGCCTGATGGCCGCTGCCCCCTTCCTCGCTTCGGCCCAGACCGTGGACACTGCCGACGCCCCGAGCGACGCAGTCACTCTGGACCGCGTCGTGGTGCAGGCTTCGCGCCTGCGCGGCGTGGACGCGTTCGACATGCCGGCTTCGGCCACTGTCATCCCCATGCGTGGGGAGACCAGCGGCGCGGACGCCGACGTGTCCGAATCCCTGCGCGGGATCCCCGGCCTGCTGGCGCGCAACCGCCACAACCTGGCCCAGGACACCCAGCTCTCGATCCGCGGTTTCGGTTCGCGCGCCACCTTTGGCGTGCGCGGCTTGCGCCTGTACGCCGACGGCATCCCCGCCTCGATGCCGGACGGCCAGGGCCAGCTGTCGCATTTCAGCCTGATCGGCGCCGACCGCATGGAAGTGCTGCGCGGGCCGTTCTCGGCCCTGCACGGCAACTCGTCCGGCGGCGTGGTGCAGATCTGGAGCGCCGATGGCGAGCCGGGTGATCCCTGGCAGGCCCGCGCCACCTGGGGCGCCGACAGCACCTGGACCGCCGCAGCGCAGCTGCTGGGCGGGACCGAGCGCATGGGCTACAACCTGGCGCTCTCGCGCCTGGACACCGACGGCTGGCGCGACCACAGCGCCGCGCGGCGTGACGTAGCCAACCTCAAGCTCGGCTTTGATATCGGCACCGCTGGACGCCTGCAGCTGGTGGCCAACCACGTCGATATCCCCGAGGCGCAGGATCCGCTGGGCCTGACTGCAGACCAGGTGCGCGAGGATCCACGCCAGGCCGTGGCCAATGCCCACATCTACAACACCCGCAAGAGCGTGCGCCAGAGCCAGACCGGCGCGGTGTACGAGCACGACATCGGCGCCAACCAGGTGATCCGGGTGATGGCCTACGGCGGCGAGCGCGAGGTGCTGCAGTATCTGCCGATCCCGCCCGCGCCGCAGGGCGGCCCACTGCATGCCGGCGGGGTGATCGACCTGGACAACCGCTACCACGGCTTCGATGCGCGCTGGTCGCTGCAGTCGGAGCTGGCCGGGCGCCCGCTGGAAGTCACCGTGGGTACCAACGTGGACCGCCAGCGCCAGGATCGGCGTGGCTGGGAGAACTTCGTCGGCGATCAGCTCGGCGTGCGCGGCGGGCTGCGCCGCGACGAGCGCAACCGGCTGGAAAACGCCGACGTCTATGCCCAGGCCTGGTGGCGCCTGGCGGATCGCTGGTCGCTGCTGCTGGGCGCGCGCCACAGCGAGGTGGAGTTCGATTCCCGCGACAGCTTCGTGACCGGGGTCAACCCCGACGACAGCGGCCAGGTGCGCCACCGCCATACCGCCCCGGTGGCCGGCATCAGCTACGCGCCGGACCGGAACCTGCGCGTGTACGCCTCGGCGGGCCGCGGCTTCGAGACCCCGACCTTCAACGAGATCTCCTATCGCGCCGATGGCGGCGCCGGGCTGGCATTCGACCTGCAGCCGGCGGTGAGCGACAACTACGAGCTGGGCATGAAGTGGCGCGGCGACGCCGGGATGCGGCTGGAAGCCGCCCTGTTCCGCGCTGATACCGCCGATGAGCTGGCCGTGGCCCGCAATGCCGGCGGCCGCAGCAGCTTCCGCAACGTGGGCAGCGCCCGCCGCCAGGGTCTGGAACTGGCCTGGGGCATGCCGCTGGGCGAAGCGTTCGACCTGGCCGTGGCCGCGACCCAGCTGGATGCCACGTTCCGCAGCGACTACCTGATCTGCCAGGGCGCTGGCTGCACCGTGCCATCGACCCTGGTGCCGGCCGGGACCCGGATCCCCGGCGTGCCGGAACAGCAGCTGTCGGCCCGGCTGGAATGGCGCGAGGGGCCGTGGACAGCGGCCCTGGAAGGTGAAGCGGTGTCTTCCGTTCCGGTGAACGACCTGGGCACGGAATCGGCAGCAGGTTATGGCCTGCTGAACCTGGAGGCCTCGCGCAGCTGGCGCGGGCCGGGCGGCACCTGGCGGGCGTTCGCACGCATCGACAACCTGCTCGACCGCGACCACATCGGCTCGGTGATCGTGAACGAAGGCAACGGCCGCTTCTACGAGCCGGGCCGCGACCGCAGCTGGCTGGTGGGGCTGCACTGGACCGGCCGTCCCTGAGCCGCGGGCGCCAGTGGGCCAGCGCCGGAAATGTTATGTTTGACGGGATATCGGCCGCGGTTTTCCCGGCCCTTTCCTTCCGCTGACAAAGTGATGCCGTGTCCATTTTTTCGAACCTGGAACTCGTGCCCGGGGATCCGATCCTCGGCCTGACCGATGCCTTTCGCGCTGATCCACGTCCCACCAAGGTCAACCTTGGGGTCGGGATCTACTACGACGAGGAAGGCCGGATCCCGGTCATGGGCGCGGTGCAGCAGGTCGAGCGCGAGCTGGCCGAACGCAGCCCGCCGCGCGGCTACCTGCCGATCGACGGCATGCCCGATTACCGCAGCGCCACCCGCGAGCTGCTGTTTGGCGCCGACTCGCCGCTGATTCGCGAGGGTCGCGCCAGCACCACCCAGACCATTGGCGGCAGCGGCGCGCTGCGGGTCGGTGCCGATCTGCTCAAACACGCGCTGCCGTTCGCGCGCGTGGCGATCAGCACGCCGAGCTGGGAAAACCACCGCGCCCTGTTCCCGGCAGCCGGTTTTGAAGTGGTGGACTACACCTATTTCGATGACGCCAGCCACGGCCTGGATTTCGACGGCATGCTGGTCGACCTGGGCAAGCTGGAAGCCGGCACCGTGGTGCTGCTGCACGCCTGCTGCCACAACCCGACCGGCGCCGACCTGACCCGCGAGCAGTGGGCCCAGGTGATCGACCTGCTGCACGAGCGCAAGCTGGGGCCGTTCCTGGACATGGCCTACCAGGGCTTTGACCAGGGCATCGCCGAAGACGCGCATGCCATCCGCCTGCTGGCTGAGTCGCCGATCCGCAACTTCCTGGTGGCGAGTTCCTTCTCCAAGTCGTTCTCGCTCTACGGCGAGCGCATCGGCGCGCTGACCGTGGTCAGCGACAGCGCCGAGGAATGCGAGCGCGTGCAGTCGCAGGTCAAGCGCCTGGTGCGCACCAACTACTCCAGCCCGTCCAACCACGGCGCGGCGCTGGTGGCCGGCGTACTCAACGACCCGGCACTGCGCACGCAGTGGGAAGAAGAGCTCGGCCAGATGCGTACCCGCATCCACGCCCTGCGCGACGGCCTGGTGGAGCGGCTGGCGGCGCACGGCGCGGCGGATTTCGAGTTCATCCGCCACCAGGCAGGCATGTTCTCGTACTCCGGCCTCAGCCGCGCCCAGGTGGACCGCCTGCGCGAGGAGTTCGGCATCTATGCGGTCGGCACCGGCCGCATCTGCGTGGCCGGGCTGAACATGGACAACATCGACTACGTGGCCGAAGCGGTCTCCAGGGTCAGCCGCGGCTGACTTCGCTGACCGCCGGTCCGAGGCCCTCGAGCTTGGTACCGGGAAAGAAAAGGGCCGCATCGCTGCGGCCCTTTTTTTCATCAGGAAAGCAGCGCGGCTCTCAGACCGACCTTCAATCCGCGGATTCCGCGTCGATGTCGAGGGGCAGTTGCACCTGGAATACGCTGCCCCGACCCGGCTCCGAGTCTGCCCACAGGCGGCTGCCGTGACGCTCGACGATGGCGTGGGCAATCGCCAGGCCCAGGCCGTCGCCACCGCCCTGTTCGGTGGGGTGCAGGCGCTGGAACGGCTCGAACAGACGCCCGGCATAACGCATGTCAAAGCCGCGCCCTTCATCACCCACCTCGATCTGCATGCGCCCATCGACGATCTTGCCACTGACCCGGATCCGGACCGTCTCCTGCTGGCTGGAAAACTTCCAGGCGTTGTGTAGCAGGCGCTCGAACAGCTGCTTGAGCTGGCGCTCGTCGCCGCGGACGAACAAGTCGGGTTGTACGGTGGCTTCCAGGACCCGTCCGGGCTCGGCGTCCTGCAGTTCGGCCAGGCTCCATTCCACCAGCATGCCCACATCCACACGCTGCATGCGCAGCGACGCGCGGGCCACGTGGGAAAGCTGCAACAGCCCGTCGATCAGGCCATCCATGCGCGCGGCCGCTTCGCGGATGCGCTGCACGTAGCCGCGGCCCTCCTCCCCCAGCGCGGCGGAATGATGCTGGTCGATCAGGCCGGCGTAGCTGCTGATGGCGCGCAGCGGGGCGCGCAGATCGTGTGAAATGCCGGCTGCCAGCACCTCCTGTTGCGTGCGCAGCGCCTGCAACGCCTGTTCAGTTTTTACCAGCCGCTCGTCGGGGGTGAGCGACGTCGGCGCGGAATCTGGATCGGAAAGCATCGCGCAAAGCCCCTGTGAAACGATCGCAGTGTACCGGCGTGGCGATGATGGTCACGTCGAATTTCCGGGCTGCGCGCGCCCTCAGAACAGTTCGCCCTGGGGCGAGGGGGGTCGGGGCGGAACGAACAGGCCGCAATCCAGCGCAGGCAGCCGGCCATAGCCCAGGCGCCGCTGGGCGCGGGCGAAGCGGGCGGCGATCAGGTCGGCGAACGGGCCTTCGCCGCGCATGCGCCGGCCGAAGCTGCTGTCGTAATCCTTGCCGCCGCGCATCTGCTGGATCAGGCTCATCACGTGCGCAGCGCGATCGGGATAGTGCAGGGCCAGCCACTCGCGCCAGATCTCCTTGAGCTCATGCGGCAGGCGCAGCAGCACGTAGCTGGCGGCACCGGCACCGTGCTCGCGCGCCGCCTCGAGGATCGCTTCCAGCTCCATGTCGGTGATCGCCGGCACTACCGGGGCGACCAGCACGCCCACGGGAATCCCGGCATCGGACAGGCGCCTGACCGTGGCCAGGCGCGCATGGGGCGCGGCCGCCCGCGGCTCCATGTTTGCCGACAGGCGATTGTCCAGCGTGGTGATGGACAGGTACACGGTGACCAGGCCCTGGTGGGCCATCGGTGCCAGCAGGTCAAGGTCACGGGCAACCAGCGCGCCCTTGGTCACGATGCTGCACGGGTGGCGGCACTCGGCCAGCACTTCCAGCAGCTGCCGGGTGACGCCCCACTTGCGCTCGATCGGCTGGTAGCCGTCGGTGTTGATGCCCAGCGCGATCGGTGAGCAGCGGTAGGAGGGTTTGGCCAGTTCCTCGCGCAGACGATCCGCGGCGTTGGTCTTGGCGTACAGCCGGGTTTCGAAATCCAGACCCGGCGACAGGTCCAGATAGGCATGCGAGGGCCGGGCGAAGCAGTACACACACCCGTGCTCGCAGCCCCGGTAGGGATTGACCGACTGGGTGAAACCCACGTCCGGCGACTGGTTTCGGCTGATGACCCGTCGCGCCTTTTCTTCCGTGACCACGGTTTCCAGACGCGACTGCCCCGCCTCTTCGGCAAGCACCTGGAGGCTGTCCCAGCCGTCGTCTTCCAGGCGCACGGCCTGCCGCTGGAAGCGCCCGTCGACAAAGGACGCAGCGCCGCGACCGCGGACGGGTTCGGTGGCGGGGCCGTGGGGTCTGGCGCGGGTTCGCATGGCACCATGCTGGCACGCCGCCGTCGCAGGGCCCGAGACGGAAGCTGAAGGAGTCAGCTGAATACGTGGGTGTCCGGTCACCCGCGGTCCTTTCGTTAATTACTCATGCACTGACGAAATACGAGGACCAGCGCACATTTACCGGGGGAAACATCATGCTGGCAGTCCGTCCATTCCATCATCAATTCCTGCAGTTCCTGCATGCCAGGCAGTCTCCCTGGCACGCGCCGCCATTGCGCGACGCTGAATGGAATTCCACTCGTCAATGCCCGCCTGTCATGTGCAGCCGGAGACCTGGTCCCGGCTTCCCGCCCATGCGGCGGGGACAGGTCGTGACTGGGGCCATTCAACCTGCCGTCGGCGCCCATTCCGCGAATTCCGCGTAACCCCGCCCCGGACGCTCCTGGCGGTTCCCACTCGCCCCCGTGACTCCCTTCTTTCAGACCTGACTATCCATGGACAGTCCTTCTCCTCATCGACGCTGCGTGATCTGGTTCGGAAAGCCCTCCGCGCACGAACGGAAGATGTTGGCCGCGGCGGGCTGGAACCTGCGCGTGGTTGATCCGTGCGCCGACGGCCACGTGGGCATGCGCGGCGGTGACCAGGTGGTAGCGCTGGTGGACCTGCGCAACGGCGCCCCACAGGTGATTGAAGCGCTCAAGCGCACCGTGGTCGATCACGCCGATCTGCCATTGATCGCGATGATTCCCGACGATGGGGCTGATGATCCGGCGCTGCAACCGATCCTGCGGGCCTGCGGCGAGCGCATCGTCTGCCCGTTCAACACCCAGCAGCTGTCCCAGGCTTTGGCGAACTTCGACGAACGCTCGCCGGGCAGCGGCGACATCGGCGGCATGATCGGCCAGAGCGCGCCGATGCTGGAGGTGCGCGCCACGCTGCACCGCTACGCGCGCGTGGACCTGCCGGTGCTGGTGACCGGGGAAACCGGCACCGGCAAGGAGCTCGCGGCGCGCGCCCTGCACGATCTTTCCGATCGCCGCCGCAGCCCGTTCATCGCGGTCAACTGCGGCGCGCTGCCGCCCGGGCTGATCCAGGCCGAGCTGTTCGGCCATGAGCGCGGGGCCTTCACCGGCGCCGCCAGCCGGCGTATCGGCCTGTTCGAATCGGCCAACACCGGCACCATCTTCCTGGACGAGATTGGCGATCTGCCGATGGACGCGCAGGCCAACCTGCTGCGCGTGCTGCAGGAGGGCACCCTGGAACGGGTCGGCAACAGCCATTCCACCAAAGTGGACGTGCGCGTGCTGGCGGCCACCCACGTGGACCTGACCGAAGCCGTGGAACGCGGCCGGTTCCGCCGCGACCTCTACTTCCGCCTGGACGTACTGCATCTGCAGATGCCGCCGCTGCGTGAGCGCGCCGGCGACATCGAGATCCTCGCCCGGTGTTTTTTGGAAGAGTTCCGCAGCCTGCACCCGGTCAGCGCGCGCGGGTTCGACCCCTCGGCCCGGCGCGCCCTGCTTGCCCATCCATGGCCGGGCAACGTGCGCGAGCTGCTCAACCGCGTGCGCCGTGCCGCGGTGATCACCCGGCGGCCGCTGATCAGCGTGGCCGACCTGCAGCTGGAGCACGACGCAGCCCGCAACGGGGAAGACTGCCTGGACAGCGCCCGCCACAGCGCCGAACGCGAGGCGGTGCTGTCGACCCTGCGCGAGACCGGCTTCAACGTCAGTGCCTGCGCCCGCCGCCTGCGGGTCTCCCGGGTCACGGTCTACCGGCTGTGCAAGAAGCACCAGCTGTCGCTGGCCGAGCTGCGCTGAGAGGCTGGCGCTGGGCAGCCGACGCCGGGCGCGCCGCAACGCAACGGCGATCTACAGGGTGTAGGGGATCTTGAAGTTGAGACTGAAGTCCGGCGCGTCCGGAGTCAGGCCGATGCCGAGCATGCCCACGAACGTGGCCTGCGGGCTGAGCGCGTGGGTCACGCCCAGGCTCAGGGTGGCGGCATTGCCATCGGAGCCGATCAGCTTCACCCACTCACCGCCCTCGTAGCGGGTGCGCGCGCGCGCGTTGAACCGGTTGTTGTAGGCAATGCTCAGGCTGGTGCGCTCGTTGAAGGCGAACGCCACGCCGGCACCCAGGGTGAACGCCCGGCCGAGCCTGACGTCGCCCGGGTTGACCGTGGCCGGATTGTTGTCCAGGTCGTCGAAGCTGGCGGCGAACGCGTGCGTGTAGCCGATGCTGCCGAACAGGATCGCCGGTTCGGTGGCCTTGACCGCCGACAGATTGGCCGACGCCTGCCACACGCCGTTGCCGGTCGGCTGCTCCTCGGGGACCGCGAAACGGATGAAGTCGTCCTCGTCACGCTCCAGCACCCGCCACGGAATCCCGTACGGCTCGCGCCCGGTGGGGGCGGTGACCCCCATGGTGAGCACGGTCTCGGGCACCAGCCCGCGTTCGGAGAACAGCTTGTAGTTGGCGCTGGCGGTGATGTCGCCCAGGCCCGATCCGCTGGTGTGCGCCTGCGCGATGACCGCCGCAGCGCCGCCTGCACCGCCCTTCTGGTAGACGGTGCGCCGCCAGATCCACGGCACGTCCAGGTTCAACGTCAGCCGCGGCGATACACCCCAGCGCGCACCCAGGTTGTAGGTGGCGGTGTCGGATTCGACATTCTCGATCGCGATATTGCCCAGGAAGATGGCGTCCAGGGCCAGGAAGCCGTTGAGGGTCAGCTGCTTGCGGTCGTAGCGGTTGTAGCTGATGCCCTGGTCGATCACCAGGCGCTGGTTGAACAGCGCCTGCTGCTGCTGGCGCACGTCGGAGACGCTGCGGGCCTCTTCTTCACGGGCGCGCTCGGCGTCCTCGGCGGTGCTCGCATAGCCGGCGTCCGGCGGCGGCGCTGCGGCCGGCGCCTGCGCGGTGGCCGGGGGCGCGACCGGGGCGACCGCTGCCGCCTGCGCCGGCGGGGCCGCCTGGGTGGCCGGTGCGCGACCGGTGATGCGCGCCTGCAGCGCCTGCATCTGCATGTCCAGCTCGCGCAATCGCCGTACTTCCTGGGAATAGGCGGCTTTGAGCGCCGCCAGCTCCTGCATCATGCGCGCCACTTCGTCGCGCTCTTCGGCGCTGAGGGCCATTCCGGCCGGCTGTGCTTGCCCCGGCGGCTGCTCGACCTGGGCGACGACGGGCGTTGCCACGCATGCCAGGACGGCGGCCAGCGCCCATGCCAACGGCGTTGGACGCGGGCCGCTGCCCCTGCGCACAACCCGACGTCCCTGTCCCTGATGCTCTCCCCCGAGTCGCATCAGAGACCGCCGATCCCGCGCGTGGTCACCAGCGCCTGGGCGACGTTCTGGTTGAGCATCGCGGTCGTTGGCAGCGCTTCGCGCACCATATCCAGATGCAGCCGATTGCTGACCGACTGGCCATCGCTGGTCAGGCGAATGCTCTGGCCCATGCTGCCCGCGCGGATCCATTGTTCGACCGCGCCGTGACCCTGGACTTCGAGCAGCACGCCAGCAGTGTTGCCGTCGAACTGGACACTGGCCGAAGCCGCGCCGGCGCTCTGGCTGATGCCGCCCCGGGTTGCGCCGCCGGCAGTGGCCACGGGCACCTCGCCGTCACGCAGCGTCAGTGAGGTCAGGTTACTGGCGGCGTTGCCGTCGCCGGCAACCTGCACGCCCTGGACCAGGCCGGACACGTTGGCCAGACCGGCGCTGTCCACGCTGCGCTGGCCGGAAGGCACGGGCATCGGCGCGTGTTCGTCGGTCAGCACCACGTTGGGGCTGAAGCTCACCACCGGCTGGCCGTCGCTGAAATCAAAGCCGATGTCGAGCCGTCCCTGCAGCATCTGCCCGGAACCCGTCTGCCAGCTGGAAATCATCGACACCCCGAACCACAGCACCTTGTTGTCGCCGGCGATGAAGCGGCCGCGCATCAGGTCCAGTTCCGGATCGGGAATCTCGGTCAGCCCTCGGGCCGTGGGGGCCGGGGCCTGCTCGGCCAGCGCCGGCGCGCTGCACAGCATCGCTCCCAGCAGCAGCGCACGGCCCAGCGAATGGATTGTGTTCATTTCACAGCTCCGTCAGAACAGGTCCGCATGGGTGAAGCCGAAATCAAGCAATTCGGCATCGGTCAACGGTCCCTGACGTGCATACAGGGCCTTGGCGCTAGCGCGCGAAGGCGGGTCCAGCAGCACGGTATTGCGGTCAAAGTCACTGCCTATCACGACAAACACGGCCCGTGACGGCCACCCGGCCATGAATTCATCGAGCGGGACGCTGCGGTTGCCCAGCATCGGGTCGCCGATCTCCACGGTCTCGCCCTGGACCTGCTTGAGGACCACGAAATGCCGGAACCCGGCCACGTCCATCAGCACGATCGCAGGCACCCGCAGGCTGCGCAGCCGCTCCTCATCCACCCGGTAGCCGCGTCCGCGCATGCCCAGGGATTCGACGTACTGTTTGATGTCCAGCAGCGAAAAACCACGCTCGCGGACGATTTCCGGGTCGGACACCATCATCATCCCTTCGATCACGGTTGCCTCGTCGGCGTCGAGCCGGTAGGCGTAGCGCAGGATGGTGGCCAACGCTGCGGCTCCGCAGCTGTAGTCGGTGTACTGGCGTACCACATGCCGGAACCGGCCCTCGGTCATGCTTTCGACCGGCTTGGTGAACAGCGCCCCGTTGGGCAGCACGCCGGCGAACTGGATGTCCGCCGCATGTGCGCCCGCAGTGGCTGCAAGTCCGGCCAGGGCCAGGGTCGCCGCGGCCCGTTGCGCCGTCCGGCGCCAGGTCGTGGTCCAGTGCGGCAAGCTGTTCGTCATCCTGGTCTTCCCTTTCCGAGAAGGAGGCCCCGCTCCGCGGGGGAGGCGGAGCGGGGCTTCCGTTGCATCCCGGTCACAGGGGAAGGACCGGGAAACCTCTTTACGCCGTCAGGCGTTGTTTACTCGCCGCCACCATTGACCGGCGGCGGACCACCGTTGGCACCCGGCTGGGCAACGGCCATGGACAGGCTGTTGGCCTGCATGTTGCCGCTGCCGGCGGCCAGGTTGACGCCGATGTTGCCCGAGGCGTTGGCAAACGCGTTGTCGGACAGCGTCGCCGTGTTGGTCGCATCGCGCACGATCCACTGGGTCGTCGTCACGGTGCCGGCCAGGCTGGCCTGCAGGTCGCTGAAGGACAGCTCATCGAACGACAGCGTGCCGGACTCGGTGCCTGCGTACTCGCCTTCCTCGACGTTGTCGAAGCCCAGGCCGCCGACACCGTCCCGGAACGGATTGGCCACTGCACCCTGGCTTTCGGAGTCGAAGTCGGCATGGCCGATCGCGTCGCCTGCCGGATGCTCCTCGCCTTCCCACATGTCAGCGTAGAAGTTGCTGCTCTGGTAGGAATTTCCGGTGCCTGCGTAGCCGCCCAATGCGGAACCCTCGTAGGTGCCGGTGACCGAACCGCTGGTCTCGCCGCTCACCGTGCCGCTCAGGGTGATGTCAATCGTGTCGGTCAGCTCTTCCATCACGCCGGTGTTGGATACGACGTTGCCGGTGGAGATCTGGTTGGAGCTGACCGAAGCCTGCGCATAGGCGGCGGTGGCAACCGAGGATGCCATCGCGTTCTTCTGCATGTTGTTGTTGCCCGACGCGATGTTGGCGCCGATGTTGCCCGACGCGTCGCTGAAGGCGTTGTTGCCCAGGCTGGCGCTGTTGGTCACGCCCATGTTGACGGTGGCGTTGCCGGCGCCGTACTGGTTGACGAAGATTTCGGCGTCGGCCAGGCCGAACGAGAAGCCCGCGTCGGCGGCGGCCAGCGCGGCGGCGTTGTCCTGCACGTTGTTGTCGCCGGCGGCGACGTTGAACTGCAGGTTGCCCGAAGCCGCGGTACCTACATCGTCACCGATCGATGCGTCGTTGGTCAGCATGTCGTTCAGGCCAACGTTTTCGGTGTTGGATTGGCGATTGTCGACCAGCGCGATGGCGGCCGAATCCAGGTCGATCTCGCCGGTGATGGTCGGCTCGCCGGTGAAGGAGATGTCCGAGTTGAGCGAGATCGACTTGTCGATGTTGACGCTCACGCCGTGCTCGTCGCGCTCGCCGCGGATGTCGGTACGGCCGAACTCGTTGCGCACGATGTTGGAGGTGACCTCGTTGGTCTCCACGTTTGAGATGACGGTCTCGCTGATGTCGCTGCTGACGAATTCGCTGACGTCGGAAGTGAAGAACTCGCTGACGTCGGAGGTGACGGTCTCGTTGACGGTCGAGTTGGTGGTGTCGTTGACGACGACATTGCGGTTGAGGTTGTCGTTGTAGTCGTAATCGTAGTCGAGGGTGACGTCGCCACCGACGAGCAATTCACCGCCAACGGCCACTTCACCCACGGCTTCAATGTCGCCGAAGATGGCGATGTCGGTGTCCACCGTGGTAATGACCTCTGGCGGCGCGACCTGCGCCGCAGCGGTGCCCATCGCGAAGGTCGCGACGGCGACTGCAAGTGCAGTCATCTTCAGATTGCCTTTCATGGTTGTCTCCTGTTGAACTCTCTCTGGATCAAATGCCGGGGCCGGCGCCTTGTACGGAGATCAGAAGCCTGTTCTCCGTGAAATTGGCGACACCCGCGGCCTGGTTGAGCTGCAGAACCCCATCGAACCCCTGCAAGGCGGACCCCTCGACGCCCACCTCACGGGTATGCGTTCTTGCGGCCCCTGGTTCGGGGATGGCTTGCACTCCTGCCGACGCGAAGTCCGCCGACGCCAACATCGCGTCGGGGGTTTCACGTATGCCTCGTTGCGCCAGCGCCACCGTCACTGCGTTAAGTTCCGCATTGCCGGTGCCGCTGGCCTGATTGATTGATGCCAGGCCGCCGGCGCCCTGGAGGACGTTGCCGGTAATGACGGCGATGGCATGGTCGGGGGCGGTTCCCACGTCGCCCTGGCTGCGCTGGAGCGCGGTGGCGGACGCCTGGGCAAGCTCGCCGATCGCGATGCTGCGCAGGTTCGCCTGCTGGTTGAGGTCGCCGGCGGCGATGTTGACCGCGATCGCGCCGCTGGCACCCGCCAGCGCGTTGTCCTCAAGGCGCGTCTGCGCCAGGTACTGGAGCATGTCCGCGTAGTCGTCCGCTTGCTGTGCGTGCGCGGGTGTCGCCGCGAGCAGCGGCAAGCCGATCACAAGCACTGCGATCCCCAAGACACGGCCCATGGTCATGGTCCGCCCGGGCCGCTTTTGCCGAGCGGGAACTGCGACATGGCCCCGGTCACGTGGCTGCCAATGCCCCGGGTGGTCGTGCCTACTGTCCCCAGCGGGCCCGAAAGCGCACCGCCGACACTTCCGCCCACGGCGCCGGAGTGCTGCACCTGACCGGTGCCCAGGCCGACGCTGATTGCATTGTTCACCGTGCCGTCGATGCCCGACGCCGGACGCGCCGGGCCGAGGCTGTGGCCGGAGGAAATCGCCGCGAAATCCGCATCGCTCATTTCCCCGGTGCCCAGGCCGGCGTGCAGCTCACGGCTGGGCCTGGGATCAACGATCAGGGCCACGCTGGGCGGGGCCGGACGGTACGCAGGGCGCGCATTGACGTTCCGCAGCAGCACCATTTCCCCGTGTTGGGGATGGACGCCTGTACGTGACCCGGCCGCCTGCGCAGTGACAGGCGCCAGCATCAGCGCGGTCAGTGCTGTGAGCAGGAGGAAAGAAGATTGTCTGGTCATGGGGCACACGCTCGCAGTGGTAGCGGACAGTGACTACGCAGGCCCCGTGCCAACTGTTTTTACCCAATCAATTCAATGACTTGCATTCATGGCCAATCAGCTTTGCCTGCCAGGGTGTAACAGCTGCTTGGCAGCTGCGGGCGCGTTGCCGGTGCAATCTCCCGCAACGGCGCGGATTTCACCCTCCAGCGGGGTGTAACACCGGTGTTACACCCGCGACCTCGGGCGTTACAGTGCCGTGGACACCCGTGGGTTCGGCAACCGCCGCGCTCGGGTTAGCCTGTAAAAGCGCCGGCTCGGCGCCTGTCGAAGGATGTGGGACATGCCCGAACTGCTGCAGCGTGGCTGGGAGCTGCTCGCCTCCGGCAGTGGCCTGGTCCTGGTGCTGGTATTCGGCTGGCTGGCCTATCTGCTGCTGCTGGGTGGGTGGATCATCCTGCAGAAGCGCGAGCCGGTAGCGACGCTGAGCTGGCTGCTGGGCCTGGCCCTGCTGCCCTATCTCGGGTTCCTGATCTACCACGTGTTCGGCCCGCAGCGGATCCGCCGCCATCAGCTGCGGCGGGAAACCAGCCGGGCACGGATGACCGGAGATGCCGATTACACCGGAGAATCCAGCGATGCCGCGGAGCTGACCCGCCTGGCCGAAGCCAGCACCGGGCTGTCCCGCAGCCTTGCCCACAGCGTGCGCCTGCTGGTTGATGGCTGTGCCACCTACGACGCGCTGCTGGACGACGTGCGCGCGGCCACCACCCACATCCATCTTGAGTACTACATCTACCACCCGGACCATGCGGGCACCGCGCTGCGTGATGCGCTCACCGATCGGGTGCGCGCCGGGGTCAAGGTGCGGCTGCTGATCGACGCGGTCGGCGGCAGCCGGTCGCGGCGCTTCTTCACCGATTTTGTCGAAGCCGGGGGCGAGCTGGCGTGGTTCCATCCGCCCAAGTTCGGCCGCGTCTGGCAGCGCCCGTGGCTGAACATGCGCTCGCACCGCAAGATCGTGGTCATCGACGGTCGGATCGGCTACACCGGCAGCGTCAACATCAGCGACGATCATGATGAGCGCCATAATGATGACGCGTTCCGCGACCTGCACCTGCGGCTGGAGGGCGAAGCGGTGCTGCGCCTGCAGCGTGTGTTCGTGGAGGACTGGATCTACGCCACCGGCGAAGACGCCTGTGTTGATGAAATCCATCGGCAGACTCCCCGCCCAGATGAGCTCGGGACCATCCGCACCCAGATCCTCACCTCAGGACCTGATTCTTCCTGGGAAGCCATTCACCGCCTGCACGTGGGCGCGATCCACGGCGCGCAGCGGCGGGTATGGCTGGCCACCCCCTACTTCGTGCCAGGCGAGGCGGCAATGATGGCGCTGACCTCCGCCGCCCTGGCCGGACTGGACGTGCGACTGCTGGTTCCCAAGCGCTCCGACAGCCGCCTGGTCACCCTGGCCGCGCGCTCGTATTTCGACACCCTGATCAAGGCCGGGGTGAAGGTGCACGAGTACGGCCCGCGCATGCTGCATACCAAGGCCCTGCTGGTGGACGACCACCTGGTAGTGCTTGGCAGCGCCAACTTCGATCACCGCAGCTTCCGCCTCAACTTCGAGGTCTCGGCACTGCTTGATGACACCGACCTGGCCGCCAAGCTTGAGCGGCACCTGCAGGGGGAATTCGAGAATGCGCCCGTGGTCCAGCGTGCCGAGGAACGACCGCTGTTTCGTGAACTCCTGCCCGAGGCACTGGCCAGACTGCTGTCACCGCTGCTCTAGGATCCGGGACGGACGGCTGGTTCCATGGACCGGGCGGCTTCCCGGGCGCGGCCAAGGCGTTAGACTGTTCCCGTTCAAGGAGGAAAACACCCCATGCCCTGGCTGTTCCTGCTGCTGGCAATCGCCGCATTTGCAATTGCAATGACCACTACCTCGATGGCGCTCGCCGTCATTTGCATCCTGGTGGCGCTGGTGCTGATGGTGATCTGGGTGATGGGCCTGGTTGCACAAAGGGTCGGTACGCGCTCAAGGGACGAGACGATGATGATCGACCCGCAGGAGCTGCGCCGACTGCGCGAACAGGCCGAGGCCCGCCGTGCGTCTGGGTCCGTGGCCGATCGCACATCGGCCGCTGACCGCTGACCGAACACCTTGGCCGGGAAGCCGCTTTTCATGACCAGACTCAGTGTGAACCTCAACAAGGTAGCCCTGCTGCGCAATTCACGCGGGGGGGGCGAACCCGACATCCTGCGCGCGGCGGTGACCTGCCTGGATGCCGGTGCGCATGGCCTGACCCTGCATGCCCGCCCCGATGCGCGCCACGCCCGCACCGACGATGTGCTGAAGCTGGCCCGCCTGTGCCGGGACCGCGGCGTGGAGTTCAACCTGGAAGGCAATCCCTTCGCCCCTGCGCGGGCGGGCTATCCGGGTTTCCTGCCGCTGTGCGAACGGGCCCAACCCCATCAGGCGACCCTGGTTCCGGATGGAGATGAGCAGCTCACCTCCGATCATGGTTTCGATCTGGCCGCCGATGCCGAACGGCTTCGCCAGCCGATTACGGCCCTCAGGGACATGGGCTGCCGGGTCAGCCTGTTTGCAGATGCCGACACCGGCCTGAGCCTGACCCGCGCGGCGGCGATTGGCGCCGACCGGATCGAGCTCTACACCGGTCCCTTTGCCGAAGCCCACGCACGCGGGGAGGCCTCCACGGCGCTGCCGATGTTCATTGCTGCAGCCAGTCGTGCGCAGGACGCCGGGCTGGGCGTCAACGCCGGCCATGACCTGAGCCAGGACAACCTGGCTGAATTCCTGGCCGCGGTACCCGGCGTGCTTGAGGTCTCGATCGGTCATGCGCTGATCAGCGAAGCCCTCTACCAGGGCTTGGCCACCACGGTGTCAAACTATCGGAAAATAGTCGCGGTCTGAGGACTGACGGTACAGACATTGAAGGCACGACAAAAAAACGCCGCCCATTGGGCGGCGTTCAACTTTGCGGCTGTTGTCCGGTACGCCGCGCTGCAGGCAACGGCGTACCGGGAACACCTCTGCTTCTTGGCCCTGTTTCTTGGCCTTACTTCTTGACGAAGCCGATCTTCAGCATCTGCGCGTTCTTGGCTTCAGCCAGGACCTTGGCCAGGATTCCATATTCCGAATCCTCTGCGGCGTCGATCTCCAACGTCGGCTGATTGCCCGGATCGCGCTGGACCTCGGCTTCCATCATGTTGCGCAGGGCGGTCACCGGCGTTGGACTGTCATTCCAGAACACCTGACCCGCACCATCGATCCGCAGCCGGATTGGCTCCGGCGGGTCAAGCCGCTGCTCCGGTGGCGTCTCGGAGCGCTGCGGCAGGTCGATATCGATGGGGTAAGACAGCTGCGGCGCGGTCACCATGAAGATGATCAGCAGAACCAGCATCACGTCCGCAAGCGGAATGATGTTGATTTCAGCCATTGGGCCGTCGCTGGAGTTGGAACTGAACGCCATCGTGGATCTCCGTTGTTACTCGCGTGTGGCGACAAAGCCGACCTTGCGCATGCCCTGGGCCTGCGCAATGGTCACCACCTCGTTGATCGTGCGATACGGGGTGGTGCGGTCGCCGCGCACGTTGACCGGTGGCTGCGGCGTCTTCTGCGCCTCCACCGAAAGCGCGCTTTCCAGCAACTCGCGTGTGACCGGCTGGTCATTGAGGAAGATATCGCCGTTTTCCTTCACTGCGATGGTGATCGGCGGCGCAGGCGGTGCCTGGTCGGGGCGGTCTTCCAGATCGGCACGGGGCAACTCGACTTCAACCCGATGTGCCATCAGGGGTGCTGTCACCATGAAGATGATGAGCAGCACCAGCATCACGTCGACCAGCGGCACGACGTTCATCGCCGCCATCGGCTCGCCGCCACCTTGGTTGGCACTGTAGGACATATGCGGCCTCCCTCAGTCTGTCCGGATCAAGCCTTCTTTGCAGGTGCCGGGGCGGAAACATCACCCACGCGCGAACCGATCGCAAAGAAGTCGTGCAGGTCATGGGCGAAGGTATCGAGCTTGTTGTTGAGCATCCGGTTGGCACGGTTGAAGAAGTTGTAGCCAAGCACCGCCGGAATTGCCACGCCCAGACCGATCGCGGTCATGATCAGCGCCTCACCCACCGGACCGGCCACCGCGCCGATGTCGGCCTGGCCGCTGGCGCCGATGCGGATCAGGGCGCGGTAGATGCCCCACACGGTACCGAGCAGACCGACGAACGGAGCGATCGAACCCACGGTGGCCAGCAGGGTCAGACCGGACTCGAGACGCAGCGATTCGCGCACCACGGCCTGACGCAGGGCGCGGTCGACATACTCGGAGCGGGTCAGCGACTCGACCAGGCGCGAACCTTCGTGGCGCTGGTGGTGGGCAGCCGCCTGGGCAGCATCAAGGGCAATCTTGGAGAACGGCTCGCTCGGACGCTGTTCTTCCATGTAGCGGATTGCGTCCTGCGCGTTCGGGGTTTCCCAGAACGTGCGGACCACGCGGTCGGTACTGCCTTTGAGGCGCTGGTTCTTGATGAGGTTGAAGATGATCCAGTAGATCGAAAGCGCAGACATGACGAGAAGGGTGATCAGAGCCGACCAGCCGACGATGTCCAGGTGGTGGATCATGTCGCCGAAGCCCATCTGCTGCAGCGCTGCGGCGCTGTCGGCGGCTCCGGTAGGGGCGTTGGTAGTTTCCTGCAGCATGACGCTTACCTTTGAATGTTGAAGGTGGAGTTGGTGAATCGGGATTGGAACTGATGAATCTTGTGGAAGCAGTGGAGCACGCGGTCAGTCGAGGTTGAAGTCGACCGGAACGCGCACGCGCCCGGCAGAAGAAACCCCATCGATCTTGGCCGCATTGAAGCGCCACTTGCGTGCCGCCTGGATGGCTGCACGGTCAAGATCGCGGTTGCGACTGGACCGTTCGACCTGCACATCGGTCACGTTGCCCTGGGCATCGACGCTGATGATCAGGATCACTGTACCGGTGATGCCCGAGCGCAGCGCTGCCGGCGGGTAACGCGGCGGATTCATGGCGCGCGAGGAAACGTCGACGCTGGCCTCGATACTTTGCGGCGGTGCGGGCGGCGCTGGTGGCGCCGGCGGTGGCGCAGGCGTGTCCATCGGCGAAGGGGTGTCGAAGACTACCGGCGGATCATCCGGCGGTGGCGGCAGCGGCGAAGGCTGCGGCGGCGACAGCTCCTTGATCTCCGGCGGCCGTTCCGGCTCCGGCGGCGGCGGCGGCGGGGGTGGCGGCGGCGGCGGCGGTTCGATGATCACGACCTGGGTCACGTCATCCCTTTCCGCGTCGGCGGCGGGAGGATTGACAGGAGCCAGGAGCAGCAGCACGGCTGCCACGTGGAAGGTGATCACCATGGTGAAGCCGGCGATGCGCGCCCAATCCAGGCCTGGGTCCTGGCCCGTCTCGTTGTTCGGCAAGCGTTGCGTCATGCGGAAAAACTCGAGTCTATCCGGACGTGCGGCCCGGTTCTGGTGGTTCGGAAATCCCGTTGCGTTTTGCCAACGGGAAATTCCAAGTCTATACCAATCCTGTTACGCGTTACCAACCGAAATGGGGCAACGATTGGCACATGCGAAAGCACTGCAGGATCAGTTTCCGATGATGCGGCGCGCCTCTTCCGGACGCCTCACGCCCTTCTCGAGCGCCTGTCTGGCGGCGTCGGCAGCTTCCGCTTCCCGACCTTCTCCGTAGAGTACGCGTGCCAGGTTGAGGTAGGTCTCGCCACTGCTGTCCAGCGGGGCGGCCTTGCGGTAGGCGTCAATCGCCGGCTCCACCTGATCGGAGAAGTAATGGGCCTGGGCGAGCGCGAGGAAGGTCTGGTGATTGCTTTCCAGTACGCCCTTCTCCAGACCTTCGTTGATCACTGCGATGGCGGCAGCCTCGCCACCGTCGGTATTCAGATGCAGAGCCATCAGGTTGCGGTACTCGCGGTCCTCGGTGAGCTCACCGGCGGCACGCAGTCGCTCCATGACCTCGATCGCCTTGTCGTTCTGGTCGACCTGCATGTACATGGCGGCGAGGTTCATCTGCGAACGCTTGTCGTCAGGTGAGTTGGAAGCGATCTGCTCCGCCATGGCGGTAGCCTCCGCGTCGCGACCTGTCTCCGCATAGGCCGCCATGAGGGCCTGGGTCCAGCTGGCGTGGGGTTCTTCCGCCGCGTCGATTGCCTCTCGCAGGGCAGGAATCGCCTCGTCATAGCGCTCGGCCTGGTACAGCAGCTGCCCACGCAGGGCGAGGTCGCTCGCTTCGCTGCTGCCCGACTCGGCGAAGTAGCGATCCAGCAGGGTCAGGCTCTGCTCGGTCTCTTCATCCTGGGCGTGCAACTGGGCCACCATCAGCATGGCCTGGAAGTGGTTGTTGTTGTCGAGCGCGTCGTACTCGATGGCCTGGGCGATATAGCGCTTGGCCGCCTCGACGTCGTCGGCGTTGTAGGACGCGTGGCCGGCCATGTTGGAGGCATAGGCCTTGTCGTAGTTGTTGGCGCGCTCCTGCGCGATGATGTCCTCAGCCTGCTCGATGACCTTGGCGTACTCCTCATCCTGCATCGCGGCATTGAGGCGGTTGAGTCGCTGCGCCATCCGCGAAGAGGCACCTTCTTCCGGTGATTCGCGGGTTGCGTTGGGGTAACGCTCTTCAACTTCCTCCTTGGCACTGGAGCCACGCCGGCTGCGCTGGCATTCGTCGGCGGCCGCGGCAACCGCAGGCGAGGTGGCGGCGGTGGCTTCTGCGGCAGTGCCGCCAGCAAGGATAGCCGCGACGGCAAGTGCGATCAGCGCGGGAGCATGGGGGGTGGATTTCATGGAGTCACCTTTCATCTCTGGACGACGTCCGGGCGCAGGAGCGCACCGGAAAACAGGATTTTGGCACAGGACCGGCCCGGAGACAGCAGCCAGTGGGAAAATGGCGGGCAATCAGCCGCAGGCGGGCCTGCGGCCAGAGGCACGAGCCTGTTCGTACACCGGCACCAGGCCGGAAGCACGGGCCTGCAGTTCGCCGATGCGCGCCTCGGGGTTGGGGTGGGTGGACAGCCACTCCGGAGGCCGGCTGCCACCGGCGGCAATCATGTTCTGCCACAGGTCGACGGCCTTGCGCGGATCAAAGCCGGCGCGGGCCATCAGGTCCTGTCCGACCACGTCGGCTTCGGTTTCCTGGGCACGCGAGCCCGGCAGCAGGAAGCCTGCCTGGGCCGCAATACTGCCGCCCTGCATCGCGGCATTGCCAATGCCCTCGCCATAGCGTGCACCCAGCAGCCCGCCGACCACCTGCAGCGCACCGGCGGCGCCGTACTGGCGGGTGATGCGCTCGTCGTGATGGCGGGCAGTGACGTGGCCGATCTCATGGGCAACCACCGCCGCCAGCTGGTGCTGGTCACGGGCCACGGTGAACAGACCGGTGTTCACGCCGACTTTGCCGCCGGGCAAAGCGAAGGCATTGGGGCTGTCATCGACGAACACCGCAGCCTCCCAGGCAATCTGGCGCTGGTCGGCCGGCAGTTCCCGCACCAGCGCGTTGACCACGCAGGTGAGATAGCTGCTCTGCTGGCCGCCGGCCACGCGCTGTTCGCTCTTCATCTGGGTGAAAGCCTGGGCGCCAAGCTGGTTGAGCTGGTCCTGCGATACCGCGCCGACGTACTGGGTGCGGCCGGTAGGCGAGGTGGTGGTGGCGCAAGCGACGGCCACCAGGGCGACGGCCAGCGCCAGGAGAAGCTTCTTCATGGGTGTGTTCCCTGTCCTTGTACCGGAGTGCTTTGAAGCCGTTGTAGTCGGCTCGGGCTGAAGAATATGTAAACAGTGCCCGCGACCGGCCAGGGAAGGCCGGCCGGGCAAAGTCCGGTCAGACGTCCAGGTTCGAAACCTTCAGCGCGTTGTCTTCGATGAATTCGCGGCGCGGCTCCACCACATCGCCCATCAGGATGCTGAAGATCTGGTCGGCGCCCACTGCGTCCTCGATCCGCACCTGCAGCAGGCGGCGGGTGTCGGGATTGACCGTGGTGTCCCACAGCTGCTCGGGATTCATCTCACCCAGGCCCTTGAAGCGCTGGATCTGCCGACCGCGCTTGGCCTCGTCCATCAGCCAGGCATGGGCCTGGGCGAAGTTGGTCACTGATTGGGTCCGGTTGCCGCGCAGGATCATGGCCCCTTCGCGGATCAACCCGTGCAGCAACTCGGCCGCGTCACGCACCGGCTTCAGTTCGCCGCTTTCCAGCACTGCCAGCGGCAACACATGGCGCTGCTCCATGCCCATGTGGCGGCGCGTGCCCACCAGGGCCACGGGCCGGCCGTCGGCATCGGTCTGCAGGTCCAGCGTATACACCGGTCTGCCCGCACCGCTCTGGTTCAGGCGTGCAGCAAGGGCATCGAGCTCATGGCGCTCGTCGATGTTCTCGATGACAATTTCCGGATCCAGCGGGGTGAAGTCGATCAGCGCCTCGATCAGTGCCGGATCGTGGCGGTGCGCGTTGCGGGCGATCGCTTCCTGGGCCCGGGCGTAGACCAGCAGCAGGTTTTCCAGCGCCTGGCCTTCGATCGGCGGCTCGCCCTCGGCCGGCACCAGCGAAGCGCCCTCGACCGCATTGGACGCCAGATAGGCGTTGAGCGCCGCGTCGTCCTTCATGTAGAGCTCGTTCTTGCCCTGCTTGACCTTGTACAGCGGCGGCAGGCCGATGTAGACGTGGCCGCGCTCGATCAGCTCCGGCATCTGCCGGTAGAAGAAGGTCAGCAGCAGGGTGCGGATGTGGGCGCCGTCCACGTCCGCGTCGGTCATGATGATGATCTTGTGGTAGCGCAGCTTGTCCGGATCGTAGTCGTCCTTGCCGATGCCGGTGCCCAGCGCCGTGATCAGCGTGCCAACCTGGTCGGAAGACAGCATGCGGTCGAAGCGGGCGCGCTCGACGTTGAGGATCTTGCCGCGCAGCGGCAGCACCGCCTGGTTCTTGCGGTTGCGGCCCTGCTTGGCCGAACCGCCAGCGGAGTCACCCTCGACGATGAACAATTCGGACAGGGCCGGATCCTTCTCCTGGCAGTCGGCCAGCTTGCCCGGCAGGCCGGCGATATCCAGCGCGCCCTTGCGTCGGGTCAGATCACGGGCCTTGCGTGCGGCCTCGCGGGCGCGGGCAGCGTCCACCGCCTTCTCGGTGATGGCCTTGGCTTCGTTGGGGTTTTCCTGGAGGAATTCTTCGAGGCGGGCGCCAAAGGTCTGCTCCACCGCCGGTCTCACGTCCGATGAGACCAGCTTTTCCTTGGTCTGCGACGAGAAGCTGGGGTCGGGGACCTTCACCGACAGCACCGCGATCATGCCCTCGCGCATGTCGTCGCCGGACAGCTGCACCTTGGCCTGCCTGGCGACGCCGTTCTGCTCGATGTAGTTGGTCAGCGTGCGCGTCAGCGCGGCACGGAAGCCCTGCAGGTGGGTACCGCCGTCCTTCTGCGGAATGTTGTTGGTGAAGCAGTACATCGTTTCCTGATAGGAATCGGTCCACTGCAGGGCCACTTCCACCACGATCCCGTTCTGCTCGCCGGACACCGCAATCACGTTCGGATGCAGCGGGGTCTTGAGCTGGGCCAGGTGCTCGACGAAAGAGCGGATGCCGCCTTCGTATTCGAACGTATCCCGGCGCTCGTTGCCGTCGTCATCTCCGCGCTCGTCCACCAGGGTGATGCGTACGCCCGAGTTCAGGAATGACAGCTCGCGCAGGCGCCGGGCGAGGATTTCGTACTGGAACTCGGTGTTGGTGAACATGTCGGTGGACGGCTTGAAGCGCAGCACCGTGCCGCGTCGGCCATCGGCCGGCCCTACCGCCTTGAGCGGATACTGGGGTTCGCCGTGCCGGTATTCCTGGCGGTAATGCTCACCATCGCGCCAGATGTCGAGCGACAGATGCTCGGACAGCGCATTGACCACCGAAACGCCGACGCCGTGCAGGCCGCCAGACACTTTGTAGCTGTTGTCGTCGAACTTACCGCCCGCGTGCAGCACGGTCATGATGACCTCGGCGGCGGAAACCCCTTCTTCCTTGTGCACGTCAACGGGAATGCCGCGGCCGTTGTCCGACACCGAAACCGAGCCGTCCTGGTGGATCGTGGCCACGATTTCGTCGGCATGCCCGGCCAACGCCTCGTCGACAGCGTTGTCGACCACCTCGAACACCATGTGGTGCAGGCCGGTGCCGTCATGCACATCGCCGATATACATGCCGGGCCGCTTGCGCACGGCTTCAAGGCCGCGCAGCACGGTGATCCGGCTGGAATCGTAGGAAGCGTTATCGACTTCCGGCGTATCGGGAGTGGTGTCAGTCATTCATGTATCCGGGTTGGCTGGAAGCTCCAGCGCGTTTGCAACGCACGAGAGCCCGCCCAGCACTCACAAGGGGCTCAACCGATGAATTATAGCATTTGCCCCGCCCTGCCCCCTGAGCGGGTCGGTGCAGCGATCAGGCCCCGCTGATCCTGCCGTGTTCCACGTGGAACACACGCACCGGCTGCCCGACAGGCGCTTCGGGCGCGTCAGTCCCCGTCACGAAGACCTGCGCGCCGCTTTCCGCCAGAGTTGCCAGCACCCGGGCGCGGTGACCCGCATCAAGTTCGGACGCCATGTCGTCCAGCGCCACTACCGGCCACTCGCCCAGCTGATCCGCCAGATGCCGGGCCTGGGACAAAAGACAGGACAGCGCGGCGAGCTTGGCCTGACCGCGCGACAGGGCCTCGTCATGCGGCATCGACGCGAAAGCCACCCGCCAATCCGCACGATGAGGTCCGGTGCTGGTATGTCCCAACATCCGATCCCTGTCCCGGGCCAGCAGCAGCGCGTCGGCCAGGGACATGCTTTCCCTCTTCCATCCGGGGAGAAATTGCAGCCCGGCGTGCCCGAGCATCGGTGCAATCTGCGCAGAGGTGGCCGCCAGCACGTCCTGCAGGCTCTGCAGGTAGGCCTCGCGAAAGTCCGTCAGCCCCTCTCCGGCCGTCACCAGCTCCAGATCCCAGACGTCCAGCTGGTCAGACGGCGCCCCTTGCTTCAGCAGCGCATTGCGCTGCCTCAAGGCCCGGGCATAGCGCCGCCACAGCGGAAGGAACCCGGGTTCCACGTGGAACAATCCCCAATCCATGAACCGGCGCCGCGGATCTCCGCTGCCGCCGACCAGGGCATGGCTGCCGGGCTCGAAGGTCACCACCTGCAGCGCGGCACAGAGTTCCCCAAGCTGGACAACCCCCTGCCCGTCCAGACGGCCCTCCCAGCTGCTACCGGAATGGCGCAACCCTGCCCGACGGTCGCGCTGCGCGCTGTCCTGTGACCATTCGACGTAGATTTCCAGAGCCTCTGCGCCGGTCCGGATCAACCCATCACGCACTCGCCCGCGGAAGCTGCGGCCGTACGCCATCAGGTGCAGCGCTTCCAGCACGCTGGTCTTGCCAGCGCCGTTGTCCCCCAGCAACAGATTGAGCCCGGGGGCCGGTTCGAGTTCCACCTGCTCCAGGCGTCGCAGATCGCTGATCCGCAGCCGGCTCACCCGCATCGGATCCCCCGGCTGCGCAATGTCCAGGGATAAAAACGCCCGGACTGGGCCGGGCGTTGTTGTTTCACGTGGAACATGGTGCCTGTCACAAACGCAGCGGCATCACCACATGCCGGCATTTCTCACTGCTCGCCTCCCGCACCAGTGCGGATGAGTTCGCGTCGCGAAGCTGCAGCACCACCTCCTCGTCACGCAAGGCGCCCAGCGCGTCCAGCAGGTAGTTCACGTTGAAACCCACTGCCAGATCGTCGACCGTGGTCTGCGCCTCGATCTCTTCCTGGGCTTCTTCCTGCTCGGGGTTGTGCGCGCTGATCTTGAGCTGCCCCGGGGATACTTCCACCCGCACGCCGCGGTACTTCTCGTTCGACAGGATGGCAGCACGCTGCAGCGCGGCGCGCAGGACTTCGCGGTTCACGCGCACTTCGCGGTCGGCACCAATCGGAATCACCGCCGCGTAATCGGGGAAGCGGCCGTCGATCAGCTTGCTGGTGAAGGTCACATCGTCGCGTTTGACCCGCAGATGACTGCGGTCCAGTTCCAGCTCCAGCTCCCGGTCGCCGCCCTCCAGCAGCCGCTGCAGCTCGGTCACACCCTTGCGCGGCAGGATGATCTGCCGCTTGCTGGAGATGTTGGCCTCCAGCGGCGCTTCGCAGAGGGCCAGGCGGTGACCGTCGGTCGCCACGCAGCGCAGCCGGTCTTCACCAAGATCGAACAGCAGCCCGTTGAGATAGTAGCGCACGTCCTGCTGGGCCATGGCGAACGAGGTCCGTTCGATCAGCTCCTTCAGCGCCGCTTCGGGCACCCGGATCCGCTCGGTGGTCTCGACTTCGTCAATCGCCGGGAAATCATTGGCCGACAGGCTGGCAAGGCTGAACCGGCTGCGGCCCGCCTGCACGGTGATCTTGTCGCCGGCCTGGCTGACCGTGACCTTGCTGCCGTCGGGCAGGGCTCGAACGATTTCGAACAGCTTGCGCGCCGGAATCGTGACTTCCCCGTCCTCGGCATCGTCGACCTGGGTACGGGCAACCATTTCCACTTCCAAGTCGGTCCCGGTCAAGGACAGCTGCCCGTCCTGGACCTGGGCCAGGAGGTTGGCCAGCACCGGCAGGGTCTGCCGACGCTCGACGACGTTGACCACCTGGGTCAGTGGCTTGAGAAAGACTTCGCGCTGGAGGCTGAAACGCATGCCGGTGGGTTCCCCTAGGCTCTACCAGTTTTTGTATAAGAATCAAAAGCTGGTGGTGGTGGTGTCGCCGAAAACGCTTGATAACTACTTCAAGTTGTTGATTTGTAACGTTAATCTTGCAGTAACAACCAGGTGTACAACTTGCCCTGGATGGTGAGTGCAACCTGTGGACAACTTTGGCGCCGGTAAATTATCCCAGACTTGTCCACAGCTTGCCCCCGACTTTGTCATCCACGTGTTCCGGGGCGCTAAAAAGGCACTTATTCACTTAGTTTCCGGATCAATTTATCCCAGTCCTCGCGCAGCTTGCCGTCGGTTTCCATCAGCTTGCGGATCTGGCGGCAGGCGTGCAGCACGGTGGTGTGGTCGCGACCGGCAAAGGCATCGCCGATCTCGGGCAGGCTGTGCTCGGTCAGCTCCTTGGACAGGGCCATCGCCACCTGGCGGGGGCGGGCCAGCATCCGGGTGCGCCGCTTGGACAGCAGATCCTTCATCTGCAGGCCGTAGTAGTCCGCCACGGTCTTCTGGATGTTGCCGATGCTGACGCTCTGCATCTGCGAGCGCAGCAGGTCGCGTAGGGTTTCCTGGGCGAACTCGGCGGTGATGGCGCGGCCGGTGAAGTTTGCCCTTGCCGCCAGGGTGTTGAGTGCCCCTTCCAGGTCGCGCACGTTGGAGCGCATGCGCTTGGCAATAAGGAAGGCCACGTCCTCGGGGATCTGGGCTCCACGCTCCTGCGCCTTGGACAGCACGATCTGGGCCCGGGTCTCGAAGTCCGGCGGATCGATCGCCACCGACAGCCCGGAGGCCAGGCGCGACTTCAGCCGTGGCTCAAGGCCCTCCACCTCCCGCGGGAACCGGTCGCAGGTCATGATGATCTGCTGGCGGCCCTCGAACAGCGCATTGAAGGTGTGGAAGAACTCTTCCTGGGTGCGTTCCTTGCCGGCGAAAAACTGGATGTCGTCGATCAGCAGCGCGTCCACCTCATGGAACTGCCGCTTGAATGCATCCATCGCCCTTTCTTGCAGGGCCCGCATCATGGCGTTGAAAAACTGGTCCGAGCGCAGGTACAGCACCCGGACGGAAGGATTGATCTCGCGCATCCGGTTGCCCGCGGCGAACATCAGGTGGGTCTTGCCCAGTCCGGTGCTTCCATAGAGCAGCAGCGGGTTGTGGGCGCGGTCGCCCGGGTTTTCAGCCGCGTGCCAGGCCGCGGCACGGCCCAGCTGGTTGCTGCGGCCCTCGACGAAGTTGTCGAACGAGTAGTGGCTGTCCAGGTTGCCGTGAAACACCGGGCCCGTCGGCGCAGAAACAGCCAGCGTCTGCTGCACCGGGACGCTGGGCCGCGGCATCGACCCGATTTCCAGCGACACATCGTCGTTGCCGCCGAAATGGCCGAGCAATTCGCGGATGCGTTCCAGGTAGCGCGAGCGGACCTCGTCGCGCACGAATGCGTTGGGCGCGTACAACACCATGGTGTTGTCACGGCGCGTCGCCTGCAGGGGTCTGAGCCAGGTGTGGATGTCTTCGGCCGGCAGTTCGGCTTCCAGACGTTCAAGGCAGCGGGGCCAAGCTTCCATGTGTGAATGTATGATGCGTCTTGCTGGGCAGGCGCCGTCCACGGCACTGCCCCGGGTCGGTGACCAGGGGCAACCGGATGGGCGCGGAAGCCGCAGCCTACCACCGCCCCCGGGGTCGCGCATCCAGTCCCCGCCCCCGAGTTGACTGCCTGCCTGGGCCGGCGCTATCATCGCTGGTTCGTTTAGCGCAGCGTAACGCCGCGCCCCCGCACGAGAAACCTTAGAAATGGCTACCAAGCGCACTTTCCAGCCCAGCAACATCAAGCGCAAGCGCGACCACGGCTTCCGTGCCCGCATGAAGACTGCGGACGGCCGCAAGATCCTGGCCCGTCGCCGCGCCAAGGGCCGTCGGCGCCTGTCGGCCTGAGGCCGCGCGTTGCGGGCGGCCGCCATCCAGCGGTCCCCGCGCCGATCCAGACCGTGTCTGCAATGAGCGCTGCCTTTCCGAGGCAGGCGCGCGTCCGTGCGCGAGCGCATTTTGACCGCGTGTTCGCCGACAGCCGACGCACCGCGTCGCCCCTGATGGCCCTGCACTGGCACAGTGACGGCGAAGCGCCGCGGCTGGGCCTGGCCGTGTCGCGCAAGGTTGATCCGAACGCGGTGGGTCGCAACCGTATCAAGCGCCAGCTGCGTGAACAGTTCCGCCTGCTGCGCCCCCTGTTGCGCGCCGGCAGCTACGTTGTCGTAGCCCGTCGGGCCGCCGCCACCGCCACTGGTGCCGAGCTGCGCGAGGGCCTGCGGGCCGTGCTGCAGCGTGCCGGCGCGTTGCCCGCCCCGTCCATGGGCGTCACAATGCCCGGCGATTCTGCTGCATCCGTATCCCCCCGATCACCCGCGCCGGCTCGTTCCGGCGAATAAGCTTGGCTGTCCGATGAACCAGACCCGCACCCTCCTGATCTTCGCCTGGCTGATGGTGGCCATCCTGCTGTGGATGGAATGGCGCAAGGAAGACAACGTCCAGGCCGCTCCGCAACTGCCGGTCGCGGCCGAGGTGGCCGGCGGCAACGCGGTGCCTTCATCGGTGCCCTCCCCCGGCGCAGCGGTGCCGGATGCGTCGAACGTGCCCATTGCCCCGCCCGCTGCCGACGGCGCGGTGCCCACGGCCGAAGCGAGTGCTTCCCCGGCGCCGGCGGCCAGCAACACGGTGACCGTGGTCACCGACGTGCTGCGCCTGACCCTGGACCAGGGCAACGTGGTCGACGCGGCGCTGCTGGCCTACCCGCAGACCCGCGACGAGGACAGTCTCCCGGTCAAGCTGTTTGATACCGATCCTTCGCGCTGGTACGCCGCGCAGAGCGGCTGGGTCAGCCAGGCCCAGGCCGCGCCGACCCACGAGGCCGGCTTCGTGGCCGAAAGCGGCCAGCGCGAGTACCGGCTGGACGAGGCCGGGGACGAGGTCGTGGTCCCGTTCGTCTGGCAGGGTCCGGACGGTGTGACCATCCGGCGCACCATCACCGTGCGCCGCGGCTCCTATGCGATCGACGTGCGTGACACCGTCATCAATGCCGGCGATGCGCCGTGGCAGGGCTACGTCTACCGCCAGCTGTCGCGGGTGCCGCCGAATATCAGCCGCGGCATGACCAACCCGGAGTCCTTCAGCTTCAACGGCGCCACCTGGTACAGCGACGAGGAAGGCTACACCCGGCGTCCGTTTGCCAAGTTCCTCAATGACGGCGCGATCAACCTGCAGGCGACCGAGAGCTGGACCGCGATCCTGCAGCACCATTTCTTCACTGCCTGGATCCCGCGCGCCGAGGACCGCACGGTCATCTCGGTGCACCAGGACGGTCCGCGGCACCTGGTGCGCCAGCTGGGTCCGGGCCTGTCGGTGGCGGCGGGGCAGGAAGCCAGCGTTGACGCGCGCCTGTGGGTTGGCCCCAAGCTGGTCGAGCAGATCAAGGCCCAGGGCGTGCGCGGCTTTGACCGTGCGGTCGACTATTCGCGCTTTTCCGCATTCGCCTTCCTCGGCGAGTGGCTCTTCTGGCTGCTCGACAAGGTCCACGGCCTGGTCAAGAACTGGGGCTGGGCGATCGTGGGCCTGGTGGTCCTGATCCGGATCGCGCTGTATCCGCTGTCGGCGGCGCAGTACAAATCGATGGCCAAGATGCGCCGCTTCCAGCCGCGCATGGCCCAGCTCAAGGAACGCTACGGGGACGACAAGCAGAAGTTCCAGATGGCGATGATGGAGCTGTACAAGAAGGAGAAGATCAATCCGGTCGGTGGCTGCCTGCCGATCCTGCTGCAGATGCCGATCTTCTTTGCCCTGTACTGGGTGCTGCTGGAATCGGTGGAGCTGCGCCACGCGCCGTGGATGGGCTGGATCCAGGACCTGACCGCGCCCGATCCCTGGTTCATCCTGCCGGTGATCAACATCTCGGTGATGTGGGCCACGCAGAAGCTCAGCCCGATGACCGGCATGGATCCGACCCAGCAGAAGATCATGCAGCTGATGCCGGTGATCTTCGGCGCGATCATGATCTTCTTCCCGGCCGGCCTGGTGCTGTACTGGGTCACCAACGGTGCGCTGGGCCTGGCCCAGCAGTGGTGGTTCCTGCGCCGCTTCAGCGGTGATCCCGGCAAGCCGGACCAGCCTTCCAAGCCGCAGCCGCCCAAGCCGGCCAAGGCCTGACCCCGGCGGTGCCGGCCCACGCGGCCGGCACCCGCTTGCGCCGCAGCGCCATGCACAGCCACGCCGTGACCGCCACGCAGGACACCATCGTCGCCATTGCCACTGCTGCCGGTGCCGGCGGGATCGGGGTGGTGCGGCTGTCCGGTCCCGGCGCCCGTGCCATTGGCGAAGCACTCTGCGCCCGGCCGCTGCGCCCGCGCTACGCCCACCACGTGCGCCTGCACGAAGATGACGGCGCCGTGCTGGATGACGGTATCGCCGTGTTGTTCGCCGCGCCCGCCAGCTACACCGGCGAGGATGTGGTCGAGCTGCAGGCCCATGGCAGCCCGGCCGTGCTGCACAGGCTGGTGGAGCTGTGCCTGTCCCGTGGCGCCCGCCGCGCCCGACCGGGAGAATTCAGCGAGCGCGCCTTCCTCAACGGCCGCCTGGACCTGGCCCAGGCCGAAGCGGTTGCCGACCTGATCGCCGCCGCCGACCTGCGCGCCGCCCGCGCCGCCCGCCGCGCCCTGGATGGGGAGTTCTCCACGCGGGTGGAATCGATCGCCGAGCGCATGCTGGCCCTGCGGGTGCACGTGGAGGCGATGATCGATTTTTCCGACGAGCCGCTGGAGACCCTGGGTGGCGACGAAGTGGCCGCCCATCTGGACGAACTCGCCGTCCTGCTGGACCAGCTCCTGGCCGCCGCCGAACGCGGGCGGCGGCTGCTCGATGGCCTGCACGCGGTGATCGTGGGCCCGCCCAACGCCGGCAAGAGCTCTCTGCTCAATGCCCTGGCCGGCAGTGAGCGGGCCATCGTGACCGACATCGCCGGCACCACCCGTGACCTGCTGGCCGAGACGGTGCGCGTGGCCGGCGTGGAGCTGACCCTGGTCGATACTGCCGGGCTGCGCGAGGGCGGGGATGCGATCGAGCGCGAAGGCATGCGCCGGGCGCGGACCGAGCTGGGCCGTGCCGATCTGGCGATCGTGGTCGTGGACGGGCGGGACCCCGATACCGGCCGTGCCGCGGTCGCCGATGCCATTGCAGGCGTACCGGCCGTGCTGTGGCTTTGCAACAAGTCCGACCTGCTGCCCGAATATGACCAGGACGATGCCGACACGCTGTGGATTTCGGTGCGCAGCGGCGCAGGTCTTGATCAGGTTCAAGCACGCCTGCAGGCCCTGGCCGGAGTGGGCGGCGAACAGGGCGGCGGCGAATTCACTGCGCGCGCGCGCCACGTGCAGTCACTGACCGCGGCTGCCGCGGCGCTGCAGAACGCTCGTGGGCACCTGCAGGCGGAGGTTTTGGAGCTGGCCGCCGAGGCGCTGCGCGAAGCGCACGATGAGCTGGGGGAAATCACCGGAAAGATGGCGCCGGATGATCTACTGGGTCACATTTTCGCCACTTTCTGTATTGGCAAGTAGTCTGGGGGGTGGCGCGGAGTTGACAAACCGGCGCCGCTGTCGCGTCCTACACGCGCGTATGAACGCATCTGCAGGGGGAGTCACTGATGTTGGGGAATGAATCCGGGCCATTGCGCCCGCGTTGGTTGAAATTTGCACTGGCCGCCGCATTGGCGGCGACGATGGCCGCATGCGGCGGTGATCCGGCCGCACCGGAACAGGCGGCGTCGACCGGGGACGATGCTGCATCGGAAAGCCCTGCACCGGCAGCGGCTCCGCCGCAGGACAGCGGGGATGCCCATCAGGAGATGAGTGTGGACGAGCTGCGGGCGGCGGCAGGCAAGGCCTATGCCGAGAGCCGCTTGTACGCGCCCCCGGGCGACAACGCGCTGGAGTATTACCTGGCCCTGCGCGAACGGCTGCCCGGGGACGCCGCCGTGTCCAGTGCCCTGACCGACCTGCTGCCGATGACCGTGATCGCCACCGAGCAGAGTCGTGACCGTGAAGATTACGAAGAGGCGCGCCGCTTGCGTGCGCTGATCGAGCGGGCCAGCCCGGGGCATCCCGCGCTTGCCCGGCTGGGCGTCTCCATTGACGAGGCCGAGGAGCGCAGCCAGCAGCAGATTGCCCAGCGCCAGCTGACGTCCGAACAGGAGGCCGAGCGCCAGAGCCAGCTGCAGGCCGAACGGCAGCGCCAGCAGCAGGAGCAGCAGGAAGAAGCGGCTCGCCTGGCACAGGAGCAGGCCGAGCGCGAAGAAGCGGAAGAGCTGGAAGCCGCGCAGCGGGAAGAACGTGAGCGCGAGGCCGCCCGGGTGGCCGAGCAGCAGGCCGCGCAGCAGCGCGAGGCGCAAGCGCAGGCCGCCGCCCGGCCGGCGACGCCCGCGGTGTCCGATGTGCGTCCGATCAGCACGCCGGCACCGCGCTATCCGCCCGAGGCGCTGCGTGCCGGACAGTCCGGCGAGGTGATGGTGGAATTCACCGTCAACCAGGACGGCACCGTGGCGAACGCGCGCGTGGTGCGCGCCGACCCGGCCCGGGTGTTCGACCGCGAAGCGGTGGCGGCGGTGCGCCGCTGGCGCTTCGAGCCGGTGGCCGAGCCCGTCACCACCCGGCGTACGATCGGATTCAATCCGGGCAACTGACTGCGGTTGCTCAATGACCTGATGGAAGACGCCCGGCAATCGCCGGGCGTCATGCTTTCCCGCAGGATCAGGCCGAGACCGCCAGCTTCTCCTGCCGGTAGCGCGCCACCGCACCCAGCCACAGTACGGTGGCCAGGCCGAAGCCCGCCGCCAGATAGACCGTCCAGGTGAGCGGATCGATCGCTTCGGCGCGGATGATCTTCAGCAGCAGCTGGTTCTGGGCCAAAAATGGCACCGCGTACTGCCACATCTCGCTTTTCACCGGATTGACCATCAGCACGAAGGCCGGAACCATCGGCAGCAGCATCAGCCAGGTCATGTGGCTTTGCGCTTCCTTCATGCTCTTGGCCGAGGCCGCCAGCAGGCTCAGCAGCGCGGTACCGATGAACAGCATGGGTACCAGCACCAGCAGCATGCGCAGCATGGCGCCAAAGCTGACATCGAGCATGCTCGCCGATTCGCCCAGCTGGGCACTGGCCTTCAGCGCGAGCAGGGTCAGCAGCAGTGACAGCAGCCCCAGCGAGCACGCGGCCACCATCTTGCCGCTGACGATGGCCCCGCGCGCGGCAGGGGTGGCCAGCAGCGGCTCGAGCGATTGCCGTTCGCGCTCGCCCGCGGTGGCGTCGAGGATCAGGTACGCACCTCCCAGGAAACTGCTGAGGATCAACAGGTAGGGCAGCAGCAGCGACAACACCATTCCGCGGCTGGCCTCCTCGCTGGCCAGGTCACGATGACCGATGCCCAGCGGCCGGGTGATCGAGGGGTCGATGCCGCGTGCCACCAGCCGCAGCGCACCGACCTGCTCCCCGTAGGCGCTCAGCGCGCTACGCACCCTGGCCACGGGGATCTCGGCGTTGCGCCGGGTGGCGTCGTGGATGATGTCGACCGGGGCCGGCCGTCCCGCGCGCCAGTCGGCGTCGAATGATTCGCCGATCTCCAGCGCCACGTCGACCTGCTGGCTGGCAATCGCCGCAACGATGTCCTCCGGCGGCTCGACCGCCCGGATCCGCTGCGAGGCCAGGAAATCGACCAGATTGGGGGCCCGTTCGGCGCCGATCACCGGCAGCTCCAGCTCCGCCTCGAGCTGGGTCTTCATCCGCATCTCGCCCAGCGAGCTGACCCCCAGCATCATTAGCGGGAACATCAGCGGGGTGAACAGCACGGCCATGGCCAGGGTGCGGCGGTCGCGGGTGATATCCAGCAGCTCCTTGCGCATCACCGCCAGCATTGATTTGAAGAATCCAGCGCTCATGCCAGCAGACCCTCCTCGGAGCCGATCGCCTTGACGAAGGCGTCTTCCAGGTTGTTTTCACTGAACCGTGCGCGCAGCTCGTCGGCACTGCCGGCGGCCACCACCCGGCCCTTTGCGATGATCACGATCTCGTCGCACAGGGCGGCGACCTCCTGCATGATGTGGCTGGAAAAGATCACGCAGCGCCCCTGCGACCTGAGCTCCAGCAGGAATTCGCGCATCGCCCGGGTGCTCATCACGTCCAGGCCGTTGGTGGGCTCGTCCAGGATCACGTTGCGCGGGTCGTGCACCAGGGCGCGGGCAATCGCGGTCTTGGTGCGCTGGCCCTGGCTGAAGCCTTCGGTGCGCCGGTCGAGGAAGTCGTCCATGTCCAGCTGTGCCGACAGGGCACGGGTGCGCTCGGCGATCACGTCCCGCGGCAGGCCGTGCAGCTGGCCGAAGTAGGCGATGTTCTCGCGCGCGGTCAGGCGCTTGTAGATGCCGCGGGCATCGGGCAGCACGCCCAGCACCCGCCGTACCGCGGCCGGATCGGCGGAGGCGTCGATGCCGTCCACCCGCACCTGTCCGCTGTCGGGCTTCATCAGGGTGTAGAGCATGCGCAGGGTGGTGGTCTTGCCGGCGCCGTTGGGTCCAAGTAGACCGGTGATGCGCCCGTCGCGGGCGCGGAAATCAACCCCGTCCACCGCCTTCACCGTGCCGGTCCGGGTCTTGAATGCCTTGTGCAGCTGCTGTGCTTCGATCATGGGATCAGGGCTCCCAGCCGTTGAATGAGGTGAAGGGTGGCACCGGGCGCACGGCGTCCAGACAGCTGGTGTCCAGATCGTGGGCGTTGGCCGATTCGATGAACTGGCCCAGCAGCCTGGGCATGCAGCCGACCGCCAGGGTGCCGTGGCTCTGGCCTTCCAGCACCAGGTGGCGGCCATTGGGCAGGCCGGGCAGCACCTGTTCGGCGTACTCGGGCGGGGTCACCGGATCGAGCTCGCCGGACAGCAGCAGGGCCGGTACTTCCGACTCCAGCGGATCGGTGTATCCCGCGCGCGGCGTGCCGGCCGGCCAGACCTGGCAGGCGTTGAACAGCATGTCGGCCGCTTCCGGACCGAGGATGGTGTCCGCGTCCGGATGGGCCACGTGGCGCGGGGAATCTTCGGCGCACACCACCGACCACTGCATGCCGCGGTTGAGCATGTCCTGCATCTGGTCGGTGGCCAGCGCGCTGAGCGCCATCAGCGGGCCGTAGCGTCCGTTGGCGGCCTCGTCCAGCAGCAACGGCAGCATGGAAACGGTCTGCGGGGCATAGGAGAAGAAGAACGCCAGCCCGGTCACCGTATCGGCGGTGACGGTGTCGCGCTGCGGCTCATGGGTGCGCGGATGGTGGAAGTCGACCTCCACCGGCGCGCTGCGCAGCGTATCCAGCAGCGTGCGCAGGCTGCTGCGCAGATCGCCGCCAAAGCGTTCGCGGCACTGCGGGTCCGCTTCGCAGTACCCGGACTGGATCTGCAGGGCGCGATCAAAGGTGCGGTCGAATTCGCCGCCGATCACCAGGTCGTTGGGGGCCACGCCGTCGATCACCATGGTGCGCACGTGCTGCGGATAGGCTGCCGCGTACTGCTGCGCCACCCGGGTGCCGTAGGAACCGCCCACCAGGTTGATCCGTTCCACCCCCAGCGCCTGCCGCACCGCGTCGAAGTCGGCAATGGCATGGCCGGTTGTATACATGCGCGGATCGGCGCGGCCTTCCATGGATGCCAGGCAGGCCTGGACATAGGGCAGCATCGCCTCTTGCGACGCCATGGATTCCGGATCCAGCGGCATCGGGTCTCCATCCGCGTCCAGGCAGCTGAGCGGATTGGAGCCGCCGGTGCCGCGCTGGTCGATGAGCACCAGGTCGCGCTGGCGGCGCACCTGGCGCAGCGACTGGTTGATCTGCCAGGCCAGGGCGGTGGCGGCCTGGCCGGGACCGCCGGCAAAGAAGAACACCGGATCCTCGGTGCTGCCGGAGGCGCCGGTGGCGGGCAGCCAGGCAATGTTGAGGCTGATGGTGCGCCCGTCCGCCGCGGCCGGATCCTCGGCGACTTCAAGCGTGCCGCAGCGGGCTTCGATGGTGGTCTGGGCCGTGCCGCTGTCGAGCGTGCAGGGCTGGAAATGGATGTCGCCAAACCGGTGGCCGGTGTCTTCCGCGGCATCGGTCTGGCTGGTGGTCATGGGTGCGCAGCCGGCCAGGGCCAGCGCCAGCAGGGCGGTGACGGCCGGGGGCAGGCGGTGTCGAAGCCTTGGGTTCATGGAGTGTCCTCGAACAGGAAGATGGATTCGATCGATGCGCCGAACTCGCGGGCGATCCGGAAGGCCAGCGGCAGGCTGGGGTCGTACTTGCCGGTTTCGATGGCATTGATGGTCTGGCGTGACACATCCAGCTGCTCGCCCAGACGCGCCTGCGACCAGCCGCGGGCATCGCGCAGTTCGCGCACCCGGTTGTTCACGCGTAGCGGCGCCGGGCCAGGCAGGCGAACAGGCCGTAGAGACCGCAAAAGGTGGGCAGGATCCAGATCAGCGCCAGATCCGCGCGCATGGGCACCACCCCGGCCATCACCAGCAGGCCCAGGCTGAAGCTGCCCAGGGTCAGCACCAGGGCAGCAAGCGAGAACGCTTCCAGCAGGATCCTCTGATCCAGCTCATCGCTGTCGCGGACGAAGCGCAGGACCGCGCGGGCGGCGGCCACGACCGGCAGCGCCGGCGCCAGTGCCAGCAGCGCCCGCGCCAATGTGGATTCCACGTGGTGCAGGGCCCACATCGACAGCATCAGTACCACCACGTAGGCGGTCATGGCGGGGATGAATTCACGCATGTAACGGCGGTGGACAGAGCGCATCGGGGTAACCTGTCAAGGAGGCTTGACATGGATGTTGCGCTTGCGGTTTTTCGATGTCAAGCAGGCTTGACACTGGGCGTGGACAGGCCGGATCCGGGTTACTTGCTGCTGACGTATTTCTCGCGCCGGATCTGCGGCACCGCCAGGCCGTGGTCCTTGAGGGCCGCGAAGCAGGCGTCCACCATGTCCGGGTTGCCGCACAGGTAGGCCAGGTCGGTGTCGCCGCTGGGGGCGAATTCGTCCAGGAACTGCTGCACGTAGCCGTGGCGCACGTCGGGATGGTCCTGGACGGACCCCGGTTCCGGCAGTTCACGCGAGAAGCAGGGCACGAAACGGAAGCGCGGATGCTGTGCGGCGAATGCGCGGAATTCGTCGCCGTACAGCAGCTCGGCCGGACTGCGCGCGCCGAACAGCAGCACCACTTCGATGCCGCGCTCGGCCATCTGCTGTTCCAGCAGCGGCAGCATCGCCCGGTAGGGCGTGACCCCGGTGCCGGTGCCGATCAGCAGGTAACGCCGGTTGGCATCGTTGGGCATCAGGCAGAAGCGGCCGAACGGCCCGCTGGCATTGATCACTCCGCCTACGTCCAGGCTTTCGAACAGCGCCGTTGCCGCGCCGCCGGTCACGTAACTGACTGCGATCTGCACCGCTGCATCGGCCGCGGCGACCGGGTCGCGAACCGAGGCCAGCGAATAGCTGCGTTTGGTGGCGGTGCCGTCGGCGTATTCAAAGTGCACCTGGACGAACTGGCCGGGGATGAAATCCAGCGGTTCGCCGTCGTCGCGTACCAGATCCAGGTGCGCGACGGCCGGAGCAATCATGCGGCGCGAGACGAGTCGGAGGGGAAAGTTCTTTTTGGCCAATGTGATGCAACGCAATGTCGCACGGGCACCCGTGCGCAGCCGCCTATACTAACGGGATTGCCTGAAAAACCGGGCGGAAAGGTATCCAGATGACCCAGATTCCACATGGCGACGCGCCCGCCCTGTCCGTGCGCGACCTGCGCAAGACCTATCCGGGCGGGGTCGAGGCGCTCAAGGGCATTTCGCTTGATGTCACCCCGGGCGACTTCTATGCGCTGCTTGGCCCCAACGGGGCGGGCAAGAGCACCCTGATCGGCATCATCTCCTCGCTGGTGAACAAGACGTCCGGAGACGTGTCGGTGTTCGGCGTGGACCTGGCGCGTGATCGCGACGCCGCCATGCGCCTGATCGGCCTGGTGCCGCAGGAAATCAACTTCAACATGTTCGAGAAGCCGCTCGACATCCTGGTCAACTATGCCGGCTTCTACGGCATCCCCCGTGCCGAAGCGGTCGTGCGCGCCGAGGCTGAACTGCGCGCGGCGCAGCTGTGGGACAAGGCCGAGGTGATGAGCCGCACCCTGTCGGGCGGCATGAAGCGCCGGCTGATGATCGCCCGGGCGATGATGACCCGGCCGCAGCTGCTGATCCTTGATGAGCCCACCGCGGGCGTGGACATCGAGATCCGCCGCGGCATGTGGCGCACCCTGCGCGAGATCAACGCCGCCGGAACCACCATCATCCTGACCACGCATTACCTGGAAGAAGCCGAGAACCTGTGCCGCAACCTGGCCATCATCGACCACGGCCGGATCGTGGAGCAGGGGCCGATGCGCAGCCTGCTCTCCAAGCTCGACGTGGAAGGATTCCTGCTCGACGTGGAGGGCGAGCTGCCGGCAGCGCTGCCGCAGGTCGAGGGTGTCCAGGTCTCGGCCCATGACGGGCATACCCTGGACGTGGAGATGCCGCGCTCCATGGACCTCAACCGGATCTTTGCCGCGCTGGATGAAGCCGGCCTGCGGGTCCGGTCCATGCGGCCCAAGGCCAACCGGCTCGAAGAACTGTTCGTGCGCATGACCGGCGAGGGCGCGCCGGGTCCCGGCGCAAGCGCTCCGCAGACCCCGGAGCGAGCGGCATGAGCGCACGCGAGAGCAACAACCTGCGCAACAACATGGTCGCCCTGGGCACGGTCAGCCGGCGCGAGATCATGCGCATCCTCAGGATCTGGAGCCAGACCCTGGTGCCACCGGCCATCACCATGACCCTGTACTTCCTGATTTTCGGCGGCCTGATCGGCAGCCGCATCGGGACCATGGACGGGATCAGCTACATGGATTTCATCGTCCCCGGCCTGGTGATGATGAGCGTGATCCAGAACAGCTACGGCAACATCTCCTCAAGCTTCTTCGGCGCCAAGTTCGGCCGTCATGTGGAAGAACTGCTGGTCAGCCCGATGCCGCCGTGGGTGATCCTGGGCGGCTACGTGGCCGGCGCGGTGGCCCGCGGGCTGATGGTGGGCGTGATCGTGCTGTGCATCGCGATGCTGTTCACCACGGTGCGCATCCCGCATCCATGGGTGACCCTGACTACGGTGCTGCTGGGCGCGACCATTTTTTCGCTGGCCGGCTTCGTCAACGCGGTGTTCGCCAAGAAATTCGACGACGTGGCGATCGTGCCGATCTTCATCCTCACCCCGCTGACCTACCTGGGCGGCGTGTTCTATTCGGTCTCGCTGCTGCCAGGCTGGGCCGAGAAGCTCACCTACGCCAACCCCATCTTCTACATGGTCAACGCCTTCCGCTACGGCCTGCTGGGCCGCGGCGACGTGCCGCTGTGGGTGGCCTACGCGTTGATGCTGGGCTTCGTGGTGGCACTGGGGTCGCTGGGCCTGTGGCTGCTGAAGCGGGGCGTCGGCCTGCGCAGCTGACCGGATCGGCGTCGCATTTCGCGCATCGCGGCGACCGGATACGGCGGCGGCCGGGGTATGCTCGGCGGCGTTCGTACAGGGAGGGGAGTCCCGATGTCACGTTCGCGTATGTCGCCGCTGCGGTTGCTGCCCGGTGTGACGGTCCTGGTTCTGGCGCTGGCCGCCTGCAGCGGGGAGGGACCGGAAGAGGGGGGGGCGTCGTTGTCCGATCCGGCGCCGCTCCAGTCAGCACCCGCGCAGCCGGAACCGGCCCCGGAGCTGTCGGAGAAGATGCCGGTCGAAGGGCTGGAGCCCGATGGCCGGACCGCGTCGTGGGCGGTGGCGGTGCAGATCGGCGCCACCATGCAGGCGCTGTCTGCGTCCTGCGATCACCACGACGAGGCGACGCTGCGGCAGGCCCGGGACGATCAGCGCGAACAGATGGTAGTCGCGGGCGTGGAAGCTGCGCGCGTTGACGCCGTGTGGGACTGGGCCGCGCGCCACGCCGAGCTGAAGATCGCCGAGCAGCCCGCCGCCGAACTGGAAAGCGGGTGCGCCAGGCTGATCGAGATGGAAGAGGAAGCCAGGCGCCTGGGCGAGGCAATGAACAATATGTCGCTGCCTTCTTCCTGACCCGCCTGCGGTGCGGTCAGCCCGCGGGCAGGCGGAAGAAGGCCTGCGCGGTGGCGGTGGTTGCCGCGGCGGTCACTTCGATGGTTTCCCCGCGGTCACGGGCCAGCTCGGCCAGGATGTGTGGCAGGTGCATGGGCTCGTTGCGCCGGTCCTTCGGTCTGGGCGTGAGCGTGCGCGGCAGCAGGTAGGGCGAATCGGTTTCCACCATCAGCCGGTTGCCCGGGATGTTGCCCACGATCTCGCGCAGGTGCTGGCCGCGACGTTCGTCGCACAGCCAGCCGGTAATGCCGATGTGCCAGTCCTGGTCGAGGTAGTCGAACAGCTCCTCGCGGGTGCCGGTGAAACAGTGCACCACCACCGGGCCCAGCCGTCCCTGGAACTCCTTCATCACCGCGATGAAGTCATCGTGCGCATCGCGCTGGTGCAGGAACAGCGGCTTGCCGGTATCGACGGCGATCTCCAGCTGGCGCTCGAACGCCCGCCGCTGCGCCGTGCGCGGTGAGAAATCGCGGAAGTAATCCAGCCCGGTCTCGCCCACCGCCACCACTTCCGGGTGGGCGTGCAGGGCGCGCATCTCGGCGTCGCATTCGGCGGTGTACTCGCTGGCATGGTGCGGATGCACGCCAGCGGTGGCGAACAGTTCGCCCGGCCAGGCCTGGACCAGCTCCAGCGCCCGCGGCGACTCCGCGCGGCTGGCGCCGGTGATGATCATCCGGGCAACGCCCGCATCACGCGCGCGCTGCATGACCGCCTCGCGGTCGTGGTCGAAACTTTCGTGGGTCAGGTTGACGCCGATATCGATGAGCTGCATGGACTCGCTGCAATGGAACCGGCGGTACAGGATACGCAACGTGTCCGTACCGGCCCCCAGGCTGGACCGGCCGTATCCTAGTCCGATGACCGCACGCCTGCCCATCGACGAGCTGCTGGATGAGATCCGCGCTTCCCTCGCCCGCCACCCGCGGCTGGTGCTGGAAGCGCCCCCGGGGGCGGGCAAAACCACCCGCGTGCCGCTGGCGCTGCTGGATGCACCGTGGTTGGAGTGCCGCCGGATCGTGATGCTGGAACCGCGCCGGGTGGCCGCGCGGGCTGCCGCAACCTATATGGCCGCCCAGCTGGGCGAAGATGTCGGTGGAACGGTCGGCTACCGCATCCGGTTTGAAAACCGCACCTCCAGCCGCACCCGGATCGAGGTGGTCACCGAAGGCATCCTCACCCGCATGATCCAGGACGATCCGCTGCTGGAAGGCATCGGCGCGCTGCTGTTCGACGAATTCCACGAGCGCCATCTGGCCGCCGACCTGGGCCTGGCGCTTGCGCTGGACGTGCAGTCCGGACTGCGCGAGGAACTGCGGATCGTGGTGATGTCGGCCACCCTGGACGGCGAGGGGCTGGCTGGCGTGCTGGACGCGCCGCGGCTGACCAGTGCCGGGCGCGCGTTCCCGGTGGCGGTTTCCCACTTTCCCGCCCGCCGCGATGAATCCCCGGAACGGCAGATGGTGCGGGCTATCGGGAACGCCCTCGCTCAGCATCCCGGCGACGTGCTGGCATTCCTGTCCGGGCGGCGGGAAATCGCCCGGGTGCAGGCGGCACTGGAGGCCACCGGCGCCAACGCCATGGTCCTGGCCCTGCACGGGGACCTGCCGGTGGAGCGCCAGGCGCAGGTGCTCCGACGCGGTGATGACGGCCTGCGCCGCGTGGTGTTGGCTACCAACGTGGCCGAATCCAGCGTCACCCTGCCCGGCGTGCGTACGGTCATCGACAGCGGCCTGGCGCGGGAGCCGCGGTTTGATCCGGGCAGCGGGTTTTCGCGACTGGAGGTGGTGTCCATTTCCCAGGCATCGGCCGACCAGCGTGCGGGCCGTGCGGGACGGGTGGCCGAAGGCTGGGCCTACCGGCTATGGCCGCAATCGCAGCGGCTGGAACCGCAGCGGCGACCTGAAATCACCCAGACCGGGTTGGCCGGACTGGCACTAGAGCTGGCCGGGTGGGGTAGTGATGCGCTGCGCTTCGTCGATCCGCCGCCCGCGGGTGCGCTGGCCTCGGCGCGTGACCTGCTGCGCCGGCTGGGCGCGCTCGACTCCGGCAATGCGATGACCCCGCTGGGCCGGCGCATGCTGGGGCTGGGCACCGACCCGCGGATGGCGGCGATGCTGCTGGCGGCCAATGAGGATGCCGGGCGGGCGCTGGCCTGCGACCTGGTGGCCCTGATTGAAGCGCGCGACCCGTTGCCCAGCCAGGGCGACGGGCTGGCACTGCGCTGGCGGGCCCTGGCGGCGTTCCGCTCCGGACGTGGCCAGGGCGGGGCGGCGCGCGGTGCCCTGGCCGCCATTGATGCCGCGGCCAGGCAGTGGCGTCGGCGCCTGCGGGTGTCTTCGCCTCCGCCAGCGCAGCTGCCGGCCCATGCCCTTGGCGACCTGCTGGCCCATGCCTTCCCCGACCGCATCGCCCACCAGCATCCATCCGACCCGCTGCGCTACCAGCTGGCCAACGGGCGCATGGCGCGTCTGGCCGATGACAGCAGCCTGTTCGGCGAGCCGTGGCTGGTGGCCAGCGAGCTGCGCTTCGATCCGCGCCTGGCGCTGGTGCTGCGCGCCGCGCCGGTGGATGAGGAGCGGCTGCGACAGTCCTTTGCCGGGCTGTTTGACGAGCGCGATCAGGTCCGCTGGGACGAGGCCCGTGGCGCGCTGGTGGCCGAGAGGGTGCAAACATTCGACGCGATCGTGCTGGATAGCCGTCCCGGCGGGCGCGTTGACCCGGAACTGGCCGCGGCTGCGCTGACCGAGGCGGTGCGCGCGCGGGGCCTGGAGGCGCTGCCATGGACCCCGGCGCTGCAGCAGTGGCGCGAGCGGGTGTGCTGCCTGCGCGAGTGGATGCCCGAGCTGCAGCTGCCGGATTTTTCCGACGAGGCCCTGCTGGCCGGCCTTGATGACTGGCTGCGCCCGGCTTTTGCGGGCAAGAGCCGGCTGGATGCATTGGCCGTCGGCGATCTGGCAGATGTGCTGAAGTTGCAGCTGGACTGGTCGCAGGGCCAGCGCCTGGACGCGCTGGCGCCGGTGCGTATCCAGGTGCCTTCGGGCCAGCAGCGCCAGATCCAGTATGCAGTGGGCCAGGAACCGGTACTCGCGGTCAGGCTGCAGGAGCTGTTCGGCCTGGCCCGGACCCCGAGCATCGCCGATGGCAGGGTGCCGCTGACCCTGCACCTGCTGTCGCCCGCCGGCCGGCCATTGCAGGTGACGCGCGATCTGGCCGGTTTCTGGGAGCGGACCTGGCCCGAGGTGCGCAAGGAAATGAAGGGCCGTTACCCCAGGCATCCGTGGCCGGAGGATCCGCTGCGCGCCGCGCCCACCCACCGCGCGAAGCCGCGGGGCTGAGGCGGCTGCCCGGCCAGCTGGAAACATGAAATGATTCCTGAGTGGAAGGTCCAGCGCTCACGTCCCTGCGACGGAAGTGCGTTGATACTTCCCACCTCGCGATATACCGCATCAACCAGATCCAGGACACTTCGATGACCAAGCTAGATTTCATCCAGGACAAGGCCATGCAGCTGGCAGGACAGCTGGGCGATGGCATCCGCAACGTGCCCGACCACGCACAGAAGTGGTTCAAGGCCGGCGTTGCCGTTGGCGCGGCCCGCACCGGTGGCAAGGTGCTGAGCCGCACCACGCGCCGCCACCCGGTCATGACGGCCACCGCGGCCGCCACGGCGATGGCCGCCGCAGCGGGCCTGCTGGTATATGCGTACCGGCGCCGCAAAGCCCAGGAAGGCCGTTCGATCGATGGGCAGTCAAAACGTGTTGAAGCGCGCCGGACCGCCCATGGGTCGGCTGATGGGCACAGCACCAGCGAGCAGGTCGGGCAGGAGCCCGGCGCCGACCGGTAGGCGCGGGCCGGACTCAGTCCTTGGCGGCGGGCAGCTCGATGATGAAGCGCGCCCCGCCGCCTTCGCGATCCTCATACCAGAGCTGGCCACCCGCATCGGTGATGATCTGCCGTGCGAGGCTCAAGCCCAGGCCGCTGGAGACGTCCTCTGGCGCAGCGGGTTCGTCATGCAGCCGGGTAAACGGTTGGAACAGTTGGCGCTGGCGCGCCGCGGGAATACCCGGGCCCCGGTCTTCGGCCAGCAGCTGCAGGTAGCCGGGCGCTCCGGCGCGGCAACCGATCTCCAGATCGCTGTCCGGGGCATATTTGATCGCGTTGCTGACCAGGTTCTCCACCACCTGGCGAAGCACCATCGGCGTGATCGCCGCCCGCATGCCGGGCGGGGCCGACGTGCGCAGCTGGCGGCCGCGGGCCTCGAACTGGAGCGAGTAGCGGCTGGACAATACTTTCAGTACTTCGGCCACCACCGCCGGCTCTTCCACCGCCTGGGTCTCGCGCTGCGCGCGCTGGGTTTCCAGGTACAGGCGGATATAGCCAATGGCATCGTTGGCGCTGTCGTGGATGGTTTCCAGGTAGCGCGGGATACGGTGCGCAGGAACCCCATCCGCGCGCAGGATGTCGATGGCAAACAGCACGCTGCTCAGCGGGTTCTTCAGATCGTGGGCCACCAGGTTCACCAGCTCCTGACGCTCCCGCGCCACCCGCTCCAGGCGGTCGCGGGCAAGCTTCAGGCCGAGATGGGCATTCACCCGGGCCAGGAGCTCTTCCGGAAGGAACGGTTTGGTCACGTAGTCCACGGCGCCGGCATCGAATGCGCGCAGCAGCTGCTCGCGATCGCGGGCAGCTGTCAGGCACACCACAGGCAGGCGGCGCAGGGCTTCGTCGCGTTTGAGTTCGGCCAGCACCTGGAAGCCGTCCATGTCCGGCATCAATACGTCGAGCAGGATCAGGTCAGGCAGCTGATCGGCGGCAAGCCGCAGCGCCTCATGTCCATTGTCGGCGGACAGTACCTCGAATCCATTGCGTGACAGCAGGGCACCGACAACGCGGACGTTGCCAGGCTGGTCGTCAACGACGAGGATCCGGCCGGGGGAAGAACCGTGTTTGAACATCCCGTCACGTGTGTGAATACGAGATGGCGCAAAGGTAGCAGATGTCGGCGGCGTTGTTGTTCAAAAAACCGAGGTGGTTTCAGTTTGGGGCGATGAACGCTTCAGTGCGCGGCCGCGTGCCGCTTCCCGCGTCGGGCCCATCGCTCAGCCGCAAAGTGACCGCGACATCCGGGGTGTATCGGCGGCGGCGAGGACAGGGCGCCGGGGCGCCGCTACAATCGGCTCGGGATTGGGGGAGCCATCAAGTCATGCGTGTTTCTGTAGTGTCCGGCCTCGTTCTGCTGTTCGCGGCATTTTCTGTCCACGCCCAGCAGCTGCCCAGGCCGGCTGAGTTCTATTTCGATGAAGACGAACGCACCGCGCGTGCGGTGACCGCGGTTGAAGGCAGCGATGAGCCTGCGCAGCAGCGGCTGCTGCGGATGATCGAGCGCAGCGAGCGCAACGCCAATGCCGCCCAGGCCCAGCTGGCGCACATTGCCATGGCAAGCGGGCGTGCGGACACCGGCCGGGCGCTGTACGACCAGCTGCTGGAGAGCCTCGGCCGCGGATGGCTGCGCAACTCGGTGCAGTGGAACTACGGCTGGGACCTGTACCGCAGGGGTGAAGTGGAAGCCGCGTTGGAACAGTGGCTTGGCGCCGCTGCCGGCCGGGCGCAATCGCCGGCGTGGGTGCCGCCCACGTTCGCCCTGGCGCTGTGGCGGCTGGACCGCCGGGACGAGGCCCGTGACTGGTACGCGGCCGCTGTGCGTACCTGGCCGGACCGCTGGAGCAATCCGGACCTGGCCGCGCTGCTGCCCGACTGGGGCGATGCGGAACGGGCGGTCCTGGCCGAAGTGCACGCCGCCTGGGCCGAGGATCCGCCCGGCTGGCCGTAAGCCGTGAAGCGGCCGCCCGTCAGCGGGTTTCCAGCGGGATATCGCGCTCGCGCAGCCAGGCGCTGACCGTCTCACGGTCGGCGCGGGCCTGGTCGGTCAGCTGGTCAGCCGGTGTCTTGAAGAAATAGCGCTGGAAGGTGGCGTCCTGGGTATTCGTGGCCTGCGGGTTGGCCCCGGCTTCCAGCAGCGCCAGCACGTGGCTGCCGGCGTTGATCATCGCCGCCTTGTGCAGCGGGGTATTGCCGGTGCGGTCGGCCGCGTCGGGGTCGGCGCCGGCCTCCAGCAGCATATGGAACTGGGTATCGGTGCGCGGGCCGGACGCTCCGGCCAGGGGCGTCGCGCCGGTTTCACCGTGGCGGGCGTCGGGATCACCGCCACCGGCGAGGATGATCCGCAGGTAGTCGGGATCATCGGCAATCGCCGCGCCGTGGACCGCCGTGCTGCCCCCCAGCCCGGGCGCGTTGGGGTCTGCGCCGGCCTCCAGCAGCGCTTCCAGGCCGGTCTTGCTTTGCGCCAGCATGGCCAGCTGCAGCAGGTTCACGCCTTTTTCCCCGTGGGCCCTCGGGTCCGCGCCCTCACGGACCAGCAGACGGACCTGTTCGGCATCACCGGTGGCAGCAGCGGCCGCAAGTTCGGCGCTGCGGGGGTCATCGGGGAAGGCTTGTCTGGCGTCCATGGAATCTCCGCTGCAGGCGCCGCCGGACAGCATCAGCAGGATCGTCAATGTTGCGGCGCGCATGGGCCGATTCTCACACAGGCCGCGCGCGGTTGGTGCCGGCCGTCATGCCGGTCTCAGCTTTCCCAGGGGCGCTGCTGTTCCAGCGCATCCAGCACGCCCTGCTGGCCGTGCAGCTCACCGGCCCGATCCAGCTTGGCCTGCCCGTGATCGGCCACGCGTTTGGCGTACTCGACCGGGTTCCAGGTCCATTCCGGGCCGTCCAATGGAGGGTAGGGGCTGTCCAGGGTGATCTCGTGCCCCGGTGCGTCCGGCAGGCCGTGGTTCACCACCCAGGTGTCCTGCTGCGCGGTGGTGAGCGGATCGCCATCCACGTTGTAGCGTCGGATCTGTCCGTCCGCAGCGCCAGCCTTGGCGGCGTCCACATCCAGGCCCAGGTTGCGAATGGTGTTGTCGTGCACGCCCGATGCGTTGAACGTGACCGCGGCATTGCCGGTGGCGAACGAGGCGGTGGCGGCAAGACCGCCGCCCAGCGAGTGGCCGGTAATCACCAGATCGTCGCCGTACGCGCCGGCGGCGAGCTGGGCCAGCTGTACCGCTTCGTCGTACTGTTCGGCCTGCCAGCCCAACCCCTGGCGCAGGTTGGCGCCGGTCCAGTCCTGGGACTCGTTGGAGCCGGCGAAGGCGAGCACGTGGTTGCCGTCGCCGTCGGCGTAGATGCCGGCGCGGAACCCGGTTTCGGGATTGTCCAGCAGGGCCGGATCAATGCCTGCAGCGGTCAGGTCCGCGTCGCTGACCCGGGTCCAGTTGCCCACCGACTGCACGGATGGATCGTAGACCGCGCTGGAGATCTGCATCAGCTCCAGGTCGATGGCCTGGGCATCCTGCCCGCGCACCTGGGCGTCGAAGGACACCCCGTTGGCACCCTGGCCCTGTCCCTGCTGGGCGATCAGCCCGGCCACCTGCGGGTTCCATGACGGCTCCGGGCGGTAGGGCATCTGGTTGATCGATGGCGGCAGAACCGATGCGGGCAGGTTCTGAACCGTGGGCGTGGCTGCCAGCAGGCGCAACGCCTGCGCGGCGATCATCGGGGACTGCAGGTGGATGCTCATGGCACCGCTCTCTTCCAGTATTTGGACCGAACTTAGCCCGGGAGGCGGTGCGCTGACAGCTGGGGCGTACCCGAGGTCTGTCCGGCCAGACTCAGTAGTCGGCGTCCACGTTGGCTTCCAGCGGGATGCCGTTTTCCTTGAGCCAGGCCACGATCTGGCGGCGCTCGCCCAGTGCCCGTTCGTTCAGCAGCTCGCGCCGGTAGTTGAAGTAGTGGCGCTGGAAACTGGCGCCGCGGCCGTTGCTGGCCAGCGGTGAGGCGCCGCGCTCGAGCAGCAGCAGGATCGCTTCGCCCTTGTTGGTGCGCGCGGCCACGTGCAGCGGGGTGTCCTGGTTGCGGTCGGCCAGATCGGGATCCGCGCCGGCCTCAAGCAGGATCCGCATCGGCTCGGCGTTGCGGTTGAGGATGGACGCGGCCAGTGGGCTGGCGCCGGTGACCGGATTGCGGACGTCGGGATTCCCGCCATGGGCCAGCACTGCGCGCAGCAGGGCCGCATCGTCGGCGAAGGCGGCCGCGTGGACCGGGGTAGTGCCGTCGGCGTCCGGATGGTTGGGGTCCGCGCCGCCTTCCAGCAGTGCCATGGCGCCGTCGACCAGTCCGCGGTCGATTGCCCACACCAGCAGGCTGGCGCCGTCGCTGCCCGGGGTTTCGGGGTTGGTGCCGCTTTCAAGTTGGCGACGGACTTCGGCCGCGTTGCCGGAGGCAACGGCGTCGGCCAGCGGCGAAATGGAGGTGTTGGCAAACGGTTCGCTGGTCATGGGCGGGCGTGCGCACCCCGGGGCGCAGCTGAGGACGAAAAGGACAACGATGGCCGCAAGCTGGCGCATATCAGTCGATTACAGCCTGCCCGTCACGGTACCGCAAGACGCCACAGGTGGACCGGCGCAACGACGAGCCGGCTCGGCAGCAGTGGGGCCGGTAGTCACCAGTTCCACGGCATCCTGTCGTTCAGCCACGAAGCGCCACTGGATACGGTGTCGACGGTGTTGTTCCAGCCGGTCGAGACCGCTTCAACGGTGTTGTTCCAGCCGGTGGAGACTGCTTCGACCGTGCCATCCCAGGTGTCCACTGCGATTTCCTTGACCGTATTCCAGCCGTCGGATGCCGTGTGGATGGCGTAGTCCACCCCCGTGCCTACCGCATCGACCACGTAGCCCACGCCTTCAACCGTGGCATTGACCGTGGCGACGAAGCCGTCCACCGCCAGCTGCGCGCCGTGCCCGCCCAGGTCAGCGACTGTCTCGAACAGGCTGCCCACGCCGTCGGCAGCCCATTCCAGAGCGCCGCTGCCGTTCTCCAGTACCCAGGCACCGGCGCTGCCGATGCCTTCGATCGTCACCGCGATGCCATCGCCCAGACCCCAGGGGCCTTCGCCGCGGAAGCCATCTGCCCACTGCGTGGTCTGGTCGCGCACGCCATCGGCGAACTGGTCGCCGAAACCGCTCACCACGTCACCGACGGAGTTGAAAAAGCCCTCGCCCAGGTCACCAAGGATGCGCATGCCGCCCAGCGCGTAATCGCCGTTGGCGAAGTCGGTCTGCGCGACTTCGATCACATCGGTGATGAGGTCATTGGTGTTGAGCGCGAAATCATCCTTGACCGCATCGGGGATCGCGTTCTGCAGGTCGCGGCCGAAATCTGACGGGTTCTGGTAACCCTCCTGCCAGGGCTCGACATCCATCATGGCCGCGGTGAGCACGTTGGGGTTGTGGCTCAGTGCGGCATAGGCAAGGTCAGCGGCGGGGTCGAACAGCGGCACCCCGCTGTGCCGCAGGGCTTCCACCAGCAGGTTGGCGGCCGCGCGTTGGCCGGGCGAGAGGTTGTCGAGTTCCAGTTCGCTGGCGCGCTCGACCACCGTGTGCTTGGAGACCGGGCCGGGCTCGACGATGATCCGGGTGCCCAGGGCATCGGGCGCCACCAGGCCGGTGACCCAGCTTTCCTGGGCCTGGCTGAGGGCGTCGCTGTCCAGCGAGTAGGCGCGGATGCCGCCGTTGTTAGCGATCTCGCGCGCCGCTTCCGGGCTCATGCCCATGCGCTCGAGCGTGTTGGGGTGGATGCCCGAAGCATCGAAGGTGACCGCCGGCACGCCGGAAGCCAGCGATCCCACCGATGCCAGGCCCCCGCCCTGCGAGTGGCCGGTGATGGCCAGGTTGTCGGCCGGGCTGTCGGCCTCGCCGTTGCCGAACACGTCGACGAATTCCACCGCCGTATTGACCGCGGTGTCAGTGAACTTGTCGCTGAAGTCGTGGGTTTCAAAGCCGGTGCCCTGGCGGAAATTGTTCTCCCAGTCGGGCATGCCCTCGGCGGTGCCGCGGTAGGACAGCACGAAGTTGCCGTCGCCATCGGTGTAGATCTCGGCCTTGAACTGCTGCGCGCTGGTCACCGTGCCGTCGCCGAGGAACTCCTGGCGCCAGGCCTGCACTGCCTCTTCGGAAGCCGGCGCCTGCCCTTCTGGGGTCAGGCGGTCGGCGATCATGTCGTTGCTGACAGCGCTCCAGCCCGCCGGCGGCTCGCCACGGGTGCCGTAGACGGCAGTGGCCAGCTGCGAGAGGGTGACGTCGAACGGCTGCGCCTGGGTGCCGCTGCTGACCTGGCCAAGGCTCTGGCCTTCGGGCAGTGCATAGGGGCCGTTCACGCCGCTGGGACCGTTGCTGCCACCCTGCGGGGCCGGCTGGAAAGCCGCCTGGATCGGGTGATACACCGTGTCCAGTGCGTACGGCACCGCCTGGCGCAGCAGATGCTGGGCGGCCTGCATTGCCGGATTGGCAAGATTCGGCAGCAGCGGCACGATCGGCGGCAGGGGGATGTTGACGCGGTTGATGCTGTTGCCGCTCATGGCCGGCTCCATGTCATGGGTACACGCTTCCAGTGCATGACCCTAGGCGGGCGCACATGCCCACCACAACTGGGGCGTACCCGAGGTGCAGCTGGGGATCCGGGGCCAACGCCGGGTATCTTTGTCCGATATCCGACACCGCCGGGAGTCTTGCCCCATGTTCCGATCCTGTCTGGCAGGGCTGCTGTTTGTCGCCGCCTCCGCCCCGGCGCTGTCCGCCGACCGCATCACCGGCGAGCCGTTTGCCACCCGCAGCGAGGTCTATGCGCCCCGGGCGATGGCGGCGACCTCGCACCCGCTGGCCACCCAGATCGCCCTGGACGTGATGAAGGCCGGCGGCTCGGCGGTGGACGCGGCGATTGCCGCCAATGCCGCGCTGGGGCTGATGGAGCCGACCGGCAACGGTATCGGCGGTGATCTGTTCGCGATCGTCTGGGATCCGCGCACGCAGCGGTTGCATGGATACGACGGTTCCGGGCGCTCGCCAATGGCGCTGACCAGCGGAGAGTTCCAGCGCCGCGGATTGACCGCGATCCCGCCGCGCGGGCCGCTGCCGGTGAGCGTGCCGGGCGCGGTGGATGGCTGGTTCGCCCTGCACGGGCGTTTTGGCGCCCTGCCGATGGCCGAGGTGCTGGCGCCTACCATCCGCTATGCGCGCGAAGGCCATCCGGTACACGAGGTAATCGCCCACTACTGGGAGCGATCGGTACCGGTGCTGTCGAAGTGGCCGGGCTTCAGCGCGCAGTTCACCATCGACGGCCGCGCGCCGCGCCGGGGCGAAACCTGGCGCAATCCCAACCTGGCCGACACGCTGGAGAAGATTGCCGCCGGCGGACGGGATGCGTTCTACAAGGGCGAGATCGCCCGCACTATCGACGCGTATTTCCGCGAGCACGACGGTTTCCTGCGCTACGAGGACCTGGCCGCGCACACCGGCGACTGGGTCGATCCGGTATCCATCAGTTACCGCGGCTACGACGTGTGGGAGCTGCCGCCCAGCGGGCAGGGCATCGCCGCGCTGCAGATCCTCAATCTGTTGGAGCCGTACGATCTCGGCTCATACGGGTTCGGCAGCCCGGAGCATGTGCACCTGTTTGTCGAAGCCAAGAAGATTGCTTTCGCCGACCGCGCGCGCTGGTACGCTGATCCGGCCTTCCATCCGGCGCCGGTGGCAAGGCTGATCTCGAAGGGATACGCCGCCGAGCGCGGTGCGCTGATCTCGATGGACCGCGCCGCGCGCCAGGTGCAGCCGGGCACGCCGCGTCAGCTCGACGAGGGCGACACCATCTACCTCACCACCGCCGACGCCAACGGCATGATGGTGTCGTTGATCCAGTCCAACTATCGCGGCATGGGCAGCGGCATGGCGCCGCCGCGGCTGGGTTTCATCCTGCAGAACCGTGGCGAGCAGTTCGTGCTGCGCGATGACCATCCCAACGGCTACGCGCCGGGCAAGCGTCCATTCCACACCATCATTCCGGCCTTCGTCACCAGGGACGGCAAGCCGTGGCTGTCGTACGGGTTGATGGGCGGGGCCATGCAGCCGCAGGGCCACGTGCAGATCCTGGTCAACATGATCGATTTCGGCATGAACCTGCAGGAGGCGGGCGACGCGCCGCGTATCCACCACGACGGCTCGGCCGAGCCGGTGGGGCAGAACGAACCCATGGCCGACGGCGGCCGCATCGAGCTGGAAAGCGGCTTCCCTTACGAGACCGTGCGCGCGCTGATGCGCATGGGGCACTCGGTGCGCTTTGCCGATGGACCCTACGGCGGCTACCAGGCCATCCAGGTCAATCCGTATGGCGGCTGGATTGGCGCGAGCGAGTCACGCAAGGATGGGCAGGCGGCGGGGTACTGATCGAGCAGGTCAACGCGACCGCTCACACGAACGTTGTCATCATGACGCCCATCCCCGTCCTGCCCGGAGCATCCGATCCATGTTGAGGCCGCTGCTTGTTCTCCTGTTCGCCGTTTCGCTGCCGCTTCAGGCCCAGCAGCCTTCCGTACCTGCCGGCCAGGTGGATGTGCAGGCGATTGCTGCCGAGCGGGTGTGGCGCAACTACCAGCAGCGCACCGCCGTGCTCCTGGCCGCAAGCGGCCAGCCGCGTGACCTTGCGCTGGCGGCGATCCTGCAGGACATGGCCAACATCGATGCCGAGGGCCGGATAGGCGGGGACGCCACCACCGCGGGCTGGCGCCAGGCGGCGGCGCAGAAGGCCGGCACCGATGTGATTGCCAACTCAATGCTGATGATGGGCGCTGAGGCAGGCGGTGTACTGCGTGAGCAAGCCGCACGGCGCTGGGCCCAGGCAGAGCCCGACAACATCGCGCCGTTGCTGCTGCTTGAGGGCGGCGCGGAGATGGCATTGGCCAGGGCCCGCGACCTGCGCCGCTTCGACCTGCACATGTATGACCAGGTGCGATGGATCCAGTCGGCCCTGTTGCGGCATCCGCCCAGTGCGGCGGAGCGCAGCGTGCTGATGGGGGAGGGCGGCACGGTGGAAGAGCTCGCCGCCGACAGCGCAATGGCGCTCTGGGCGGCGGTGGCAATCCCGTCCCTGCAGCCGCTCACCTACGCTTGCGGAGATGGCACTGCGCTGCGGTCCGTGCCCGCACGTGCTGCCGACTGCGCACATATCGCCCGGATACTGGTCGGGTTTTCCGATACCAGTCTGGGACGCATGCTGGGCATCGGCATGCTTGAGCGCATGGCCGGCAACGCGTCGGAGCGTGCCGAAGCGCAGGCGCTGCGGCGGCGGATGGACTGGCAGATGTCGGAGTGGGGGCGGATCGCCAGTTCGCAGGAGCGGGATGGCGTTCCCCAGTTCGTCCGCCTGCTGGCCGACCCGCAGGTACGCACCGAGCAGGACCTAATCGAACGCATCCTGGCCGAGGCCGGCGTGCCGCTTGAGCCGCCGGCTGGCTGGCAGCCAGGCCGGTAATCTTTCGCGGCAAAGCGTGCAGGGCCTGTCAGTGATCTATGGGATACAGGCGGCTGATCCGGCAGCCATGCAGCGACGCCAGGTTCCCCTGCATCAGCGGCCTGGGAAACCCGGACACGCCCGCGGCGGCGGGTGGCTGCGCGCGATCGAACACCACCCGGTCTCCCGGATTGCCGCAGACCATGCCCAACCCCATTCCTGACACCAGGCGCAGGGTTTCCGCATTGGTCATGTTGCCGCAGCCGCCGTCGGTTTCGATCCGGTAATGGCGGTTGCCGCCCGCGCGGCGGGGAGACACTTCCACCCGCAGTCCGGCAACGTCCTCCTGCCAGCCGCGCAGGGCGTCCACGCGCAGGCAGTAGTCGGTGGTGCCCACGAAGCCGCGTTGTCGCGGTGCGGAGACCACCACCGGGTCGAACGTGCTGATGTGCTCTTCCCGGGCCCTGCGCACAACTTCCGCGTATTCGCGGGTGTCGACCACGCGCACGATGGCGATGGGGCAGCTCCGCGATCCCGAGCGCACCGCTTCGCCGGGCGCACCACACAGCCAGCCGCCGTGCCCGAGCGTGGTCACGTTGGCCCCGGTGACGATGCCGGGACAGTCGATGCCGAGTTCCACCAGTGCGCGGGTGCCGTCCGTGGCACGCATCGCCAGCGTGTGGGCATCGGCCTGGTGCACGTCGACCAGCCCCCGGGCATCGATGCAGTCCGGGCCCGGCGCGACGCGGTGCTCCTGGGCGGCAACCGTGGTCCAGGCCATTGCAGCCAGGACGATGCCGGGTATGCAGCGGGATCTGATCATGGGCGCTTCCTGCGTTTGTCGTGGCCCAAGTATGCCAAGGCTGCATTGCCGGAAATCATGGCCGGGTCAGGGGTGCGGCATGATGGCCGCACACGGATCCCGTGAAGACCAGAGAAAGCGTGGAATGGAAGCCAGGTTCTGTTGTCCCGCATTACTTGTGCTGGCGTTATCAGCGTGCGCTACGCAGGTGGCGCCAACGCCGGCCGGCGAGGTGGAAGCGGGGCTGCTGATCCCGTTCGGTGCGCCCACGATCGAGGTGTCGGAGAACGAAACGCTGTTCGCAGCCGCGCCCGTTGGGACCCAGCCGATGCCGGCTTATCCGCCCGGCCTGCTGGAGCGCGCGCTGAATTCACGGCAAGTGTGCGTGGAGCTGGTGGTGGGAATCGAAGGACAGGTAACCAGCGCCCGCCACAACACGCAGGCCACCGAATGCCGGACCGGGCCGGTGGAGCCGGAGTTCATCACCAGCGCCGTGGAGACCGTCCGCAACTGGCAGTTCTTCAGCGGCCAGGTGTGCCGCTTCCCGGCCGGCGTTCAGCCCAATGACGCGTGCGAGGGCGAGGGGGTCGACATCGAGCCCGTGCCGTTGCGGCTTACGTATGTGTTCGTCTATTCCGTGGTTGATGGCCAGGCGCAGGTGCAGCAGGTGCCTTAGACAGGACTCGTGTCAGTCGGCCGGAACGGTGCGGCCGGAGGCCCATTTCCGCAGCGCGCTCACCTGCTCGCCCATCACCACCGACAGCGGCCGGGTGGCATTGATCTCTTCCAGCACCAGCCCAGCGTCAAGCGGCCGGTCGGCGGCGTGGGCCGCATACAGGCCCGAGACGATCGCCTGTTCGATCTCCGCCCCGGAAAAGCCCTCCGCGGCATCGGCCAAGGCAGGGAGATCGAACGTGGCCGGATCGAAGCCGCGCCGCGCCAGATGCAGCGAGAACGCCTCGGCACGCACATCGGCGGTGGGCAGGTCGACGAAGAAGATCTCGTCGAAGCGGCCCTTGCGCAGCAGCTCCGGGGGCAGGTCCTGCACCTGGTTGGCGGTGGCGACGATGAACACCGGCGCCTTGCGCTCGGCCATCCAGGTCAGCAGGTAGCCCAGCACCCGTCGGGACACGCCGCCGTCGCCTTCGCCGCCGGATGAGATGGCCTTTTCGATCTCGTCGATCCACAGCACGCACGGGGCAAGCTGCTCGGCGGAAGCCAGCGCGGCGCGCAGGTTGGATTCGCTCTCGCCGTGGTACTTGGCGTACAGGGTGCCGAAATCCAGCCGCACCAGCGGCACGCCGAAGCCGCCGGCCACGGCCTTGGCCAGCAGCGATTTGCCGCAGCCCTGCACGCCCAGCAGCAGCATGCCCTTGGGCGGGTCGAGTCCGGCAGGCGGATCCGCTTCGGTGAACACCCGCCGGCGCTGCTCGATCCAGCGTTTCAGGCGCCGGGCGCCGGCCACATCATTGAACTGGGCGGTGTCGTATTCGTAGTGCAGGTGGCCGCTGCGGTTGAGCAGCTCGAACTTCAGCTTCGCCAGCTGCGGCAGGTCGTTCTCGTCCAGGGCGCCGTCGTCGAAGATCAGCTGGCGGGCAATCCGGCGGGCGTCACCCAGGCCCAGCCCCTGCAGGTTGCGCACGATGCGCTCTACCGCGGCGGGGTCCTTCTCCACCCGGCGTCCGCCATGTTCGGCCGAATAGGCCTGGGACTGCTCCATGACCATGCGCCGCAGGGCGACGGCATCGGGCAGGCGCGGGCGGTAGCGGACCGCCTTGGCCTCGAGTTCCGCCGGCAGTTCAACCTTGTGGCCCACCAGCACCAGGGTGTGCGGCAGGCAGTCGCGGCGCTGCAGGATGTCGCGCATCTGCCGCTGGCTGCCGGCGTAATCCAGATAGGGGTGGAAATCCAGCAGCAGGTAGACCCCGCGCTGGTCGGCCGCGCGGATGGTGCGCAGGGTGGTGCCCACGTCGGCGGCGACCTCGGCTGGGTCCTCGCCGTCCAGATCAACCCGTCGCAGGCCCTCGGTGATGGTCCAGCGGTACATGGCCCGCCACACCCGGGTCAGGGTCTGGCGGAACATGTCCACGACCTGTGGCTCGTCCGCGGTTTCGATGATGATCAGCGGGGTGCCGGCGCGGATCAGCGCGGCAAGGTCCTGCAGTTGGCTCATTTGCGACAGGCCGGAGGTGGGCAGGCGCGTGAAGATAGCAGACCCCGGCCTCGCCGCCGCTGTCGCCCCGGTGTACTCTCGGTTGATCTGTCCGGCCGGGGTTTCGCGCGCATGAAAACGGTTCTGGTGGCCAGTTCCAAGGGCGGGGTGGGCAAGACCACCATCGCCACCCACCTTGCCGCCCACGCGGCGCTTTCCGGCCTGAACTCGGTGCTCATCGACGCCGATCCACAGGGGTCGTCGATGCGCTGGGCCCAGCGCCGCTCGTACATGGCCAGCGCGGTGTTGGCGCTCGATGGCAGTCGGCGGCAGAAGTCGGTGTGGAACTCGCTGCCCGGCGATGCCGACCAGGTCGTGGTGGATGGCGGGGCCGGCGCGATGGGCGCGGACCTCGCCGTGTGGCTCGACAACGCCGATGCGGTGGTGGTGCCGGTGCTCCCGTCCACGCTGGATATCGACGCCACGGTGCCGTTCCTCAACAGCCTGATCGAACACCCGCGGGTGCGCAGCGGCGAGCTGCCGGTGGGCCTGGTGGGCAACCGCCTGCGCCCGTGGACCAACGCCTCGCAGCGGGCGATGGAAGCGATTGCCGAATGGCCCTATCCCACCGTGACCGGACTGCGTGACAGCCAGGCCTACGTGGTGCTGACCGGCCTGGGCCGGAGCCTGTTTGATTACCAGTCGCGCAAGGCGCGTGACCACCAGCAAGACTGGCAGCCACTGCTTGACTGGTTGCCGGGATAACGGAGAGTTGCAAGCCATGCGCGAACTGATCCTGCTGCGTCATGCCCACGCTGAGCCGGGGCTTCCCGGCCAGTCCGACCTGGACCGGCCGCTGTCGCCGGATGGACATGCCGAGGCCGAGGCCGCCGCGAAGTGGCTGGCCGGGCGCCGGCTGGTGCCCGACTGCGTGCTGTATTCACCGGCCCGGCGGACCCGCGAGACCCTGGAAACGGTGCTCTCGTTGCTGGGCTACGTGGACCAGCGACTGGAGGACCGGATCTACGAGGCCACGCCCGGCACCCTGGTGGGGCTGCTGGAAGCCAGCAGCGATGTCGACCGCCTGCTGGTGGTAGGCCACAACCCCGGGCTGGAGCGGCTGGTGGCCCTGCTCAACAGCGGCCAATCGAGCCAGTTCCGCGGCATGCCCCCGGCCGGCATTGCGGTGCTGGAATTTGCCGATGGCGCCCCGGTGGAACCGGGCGCCGCCGCGCTGTCCGCCTTCTGGTGTCCGTGACCGGACGTGCCTGGCTGCTGATCGCCTGCTTTCCGATGCTCCTGCCGTTTCCGGCCGGGGCAGGAGGCGGTGCGGATCTGGTAATTGAGGAACAGTCCTCACAGGTGGGCTTTGTCCTGCGCACCCGCTGGGGCCAGCACCTGGAAGGCGTGTTTCCGTCCTATCGCGGCGTTGTGGTCGACATGCCCGGCGGCGAGCGCCAGGTACGCATGGTCCTGGATGCGACCAGCGTCGAGATCATCGACCAGCCGCGCCATACCCGGCTGACCCGCGGGGATGGTTTTTTCCACGTCCAGCGCTGGCCGGTGGTGGAGATGCAGTCTGATCCCTTCCCCGCGCAGCTGCTGCTTGAAGGGGGGGAGCTGGGCGGGATCGTGGGCATCCGCGGGCTGCGCCGGGAGGAAGTGTTCACCATCCTGCCCGCGGCCTGCGACCAGCCGCTTCTGGACTGCCCGGTGGTGGTCGAGGGCGACATTTCCCGCAGCGACTACGGCATGGACCGCTGGGGACTGGCGCTGGGCGACCGGGTCCGTTTCCACCTCAGCCTGTGGGCACGCGAGCCGGATACGCCATGAGCCGGATGTGGCGATGGTGATGTGGCGATGGCTGTTGCTGGCCCTGCTGGTGCCGGCATTGGGCGGATGCGCGGGGCTGTCGGAGCTGCAGCGCGCGCAGGCGGTGCAGATCGCCGGCGAAGCGCGCGAGGCCAGGGTCGACTGCGACCAGCCGGACACCGCCTGCGCGCGTCCTTCGCCGCTGCGCGCGCTGGGGGTCGAAGCCCATGCCGGCAGCGCGCCGGCCGATCCACTCCACTATGTGCTGTTGATGGATTACGGCCAGGACGCGCTGCTCTCGCGCCTGGACCTGATCCGCAGCGCACAGCGCAGCATCGAACTGCAGACCTACATCTTCGATGAGGACGATGCCGGCCGGCTGGTCCTGGACGAGCTGGTGGCCGCGGCGCGACGCGGCGTGCGGGTGCGGGTGCTGGTGGATCAACTGTCGGCGCTGCGCTACGTGGACACGCTGGCGGCGCTGGCCGCGCTGCACGTCAATTTCGAAATGCGCATCTACAACCCGGTCCTCGGCCGGGCGCAGCTGAGCTATCCGCAATACGTGCTTGCCGCCGCATGCTGCTGGCGCCAGCTCAACCGGCGCATGCACAACAAGATCCTGCTGGTGGATGGCCTGGTTGGCATCACCGGCGGGCGCAACTACCAGGACACCTATTTCGACTGGGACGACACCTACAATTTCCGCGACCGCGACATCCTGGTCGCCGGGCCGGCGACGCTGGCGATGGCGGAGAATTTCGAGGCGTTCTGGCACTCGCGCTGGGCCTCGCCGCTGGCTGAGCTCAAGGACGTGGCCCGCCACCTGCTGGACGCAGGGGCGCCCGCGCTGTCCGCCGCCGAATACCGCATGCCGGCGCGCGTGGCCGCGATCTCGCGCGATGCCGATGACGCCCAGCTGCTGGCCACGCGGCTGGTGTCAGCCGTGCTGCCGGTGGGCGAGGTGGAATTCATCGCCGACCTCCCAGACAAGCACCGGACCGCCTGGGAAGAAGAGGCTCCCGCTACGATGCGCATGCGCGAGGTCATCGAGGGCGCGCGCGACCAGGTGCTGTTGCAGACGCCGTACCTGGTGCTGTCGGAACCGGCGCGGGATCTGTTCCGCAGCCTGCATGCGCGCGAAGATGCCCCGAAGATCATCGTGTCCACCAACAGCCTGGCGGCCACCGACGCGTTCCTCACCTACGCCATGTCGTACAAGTACCGGCGCCGGCACCTGCGCGAATTCGGTTTCCGGATCTATGAATACAAGCCGTTCCCGCTCGATGCGCCGGTGGACGTGGATGCCACCGGTGCGGTGGACATCGCCTGGAACCCGGACGGTACGGTGCAGATCCAGACGCGCGATGCGGGGCCCGATGTCACGGTGCGGCCGCAGCCGGCGCAGCGGCAGGCGCAGTGGCAGGGCGAGGACGGGCCGGCTGCACCGCGGCTGCCGCTGGAGCGGGAGTATTCGGCGCTGCGCTGGGCGGGCATCGGCGTCAACCAGCCGGTGCCGCTGCGCAGGGCCGGGGTACGGGTGGGGCTGCATTCCAAGTCGCTGGTGGTGGATGGGCGGATCGGGGTGGTGGGCACGCATAACTTCGATCCGCGTGGCGACAACCTCAATACCGAGAGCGCGGTGATCATTGCGGATGCGGGTTTTGCCGAGGCGCTGGCTGACAGCATCCGCCGTGATATCTCCCCGGAAAACTCCTGGGCCATCGCCCCGCGTGACCGGACGCGGGTGCTGTCGGGGCTGGGCTATTCGCTCAACAAGGCGTTCGAGAGCAGTCCGGTGTTCGATTTCTGGCCCAGGCGCTATGCGACCAGTTACCAGTTCGTGCCAAGTGCGGAATGCCCGCTGCCACCGCCTTTGCCGGGGGATCCTGGGTTCCGGGAGTGCCACGAGCCTGTCGGGGATTTCCCCGAGGTCAACCTGGGGTGGCGCAGCATCATGACGCGGATCACTACTGCGTTTGGGGCGGGGCTGGTGCCGATTTTGTAGGTATCTGTCGGTATGGGTAGCTGGTCCTTCGATTTATAACGCAGTGGGCTGACGGGTCCCGACGCGGCCGGCAGGCCTTCGCTGCGAATGTCCCCCGGCATCCGCCAAGGCGGATGCCTCCTCCTTTATTTCGCCGCGAAGGCCTGCCGACCACGTCGGGACTCGGCGTGCGGCGTGCATGTGCCGGGGTTGTCCGGCCGGGACCGGGCTTTATCTCCGCGTGCTTTCCAGACGGGTGCCGGGGTGTCTGGATGCGAAATCAAGGAGGAGGCGGCGGGCAAAGCCCGTCGCCGGGGGACATTCGCATCCAGACATCCCGGTACCCGGCCCCCGCGACCTGTCAGACCCCCTCTGCGGCCTTGGGGAAAAGAACATTTTTTCGCCACCCATGACTTCTGGCACATGGCGCCTCGTCTAGGTGTAGTAGTCTACCAATACACCGCAGCACCAACCCACCAGAACAGATCCAAGGAGAGCCACCATGAACGTCAACGTCCATTCCAGCCGCCTCGTCGCCTCTACCCGCCCGGTCCTGCTTCCTCCGGCGCGCCCCGAACCCCGCACCCGGGATTTCGGTATCGGTTACGGCAACAGCAGCGGCTACTTCCACAAGCGCCGTTACGCCGGCGGTTCGGCCGCTCCGCGCTTTCGCCTGATCTGATTTTCATCCGGCTCCCGGTCGGACGCAGGGCGCGGAGTTTTTTGCGCGGCGTGCTGGCCGGTGGAGCCGAAGCTTGGGTATCGTGGCGTCCATGAACCAGCCCCATACCCCTACCTCCCCAGCCGCGCCTGCAGGCGCGCAGCGCAGGTCGCCGTTCCGGCGCCAAACCACGCTTGAAGCACTCAACGCAAGCTCCCGCAACACGGCGATGGAGCCGCTCGGAATCGTCTTTACCGAAATTGGTGAAGATTACGTGCGCGCGACGATGCCCGTCGACGCCCGGACCCATCAGCCCTATGGCCTGCTCCACGGCGGCGCGTCCGTGCTGCTGGCGGAAACGGTGGGCAGTACCGCTGGAATGCTGGCGGCGCCCGAGGGCAAGGGATGCGTGGGCATCGAGATCAATGCCAACCACCTGCGCGGCGTGCGCAGTGGCACGGTGACCGCCACGGCGCGGCCATTGCACGCGGGCCGCAGCACCCAGGTCTGGGAAATCCGGATCGAGGATGACGCCGGACGCCTGGTCTGCGTGTCGCGCCTGACCCTGGCGGTGGTGCCGCTGCCCGCATGAGCCAGTCACGACTTTCCGTTGCCGCCACCCCGGGGGCCGGCAGTCGCGCCCTGCGTGCGCTGCGCTATGGGTACCGCGTGCCGATGCTGGTGTGGCACCTGCTGGTGCACCTGCCAATCCTGCTGCTGCTGCTCAGTCCGCTGACCGCGCGCATCCGCCTTCCCGGCGGGGAACCGCTCGGCCATCGCGGGATCCGCGCCTGGCAGGGCGGATTGATGCGGGTGTTCGGGTTCCGGCTGCGCCGGGTCGGTACGCCGCTTGAGGGCGCGGTCATGTTCGTCGCCAACCATGTCAGTTGGGTCGATATCCTGGCCATGCACAGCCAGCGCATGATGGGTTTCGTGGCCAAGCAGGAGATCCGCGGCTGGCCGATGGTTGGCTGGCTGGCGGCGCGCGGGGAAACCATCTTCCATCGGCGGGGTAGCCAGGAATCGATGGGCGGCGTGCTGGAGGAAATGCTGGTACGGCTCAGGGCCGGCCGCCCGGTGGCGGTGTTTCCGGAAGGGCGCACCCGCGGCGGGCAGGAGATCGGGCCGTTCCACGCCCGCATTTTCACCGCCGCGGTGGAAGCCGGGGTGCCGGTGCAGCCGGTGGCCCTGCGCTACGGCGAGGGTGGCAGCGCGCAGCCCGTGGTGGCGTTCGCCCCGGGTGAAAGCTTTGCCGGTAACTTCTTCCGTCTGCTGGGCGAGCCGGGACGGGTGGGTGATGTGATGTTCCTGGAGCCGATTGCCGCGGGGGAAACGGGCGAGCGGCGGCGCCTGGCCGAAATGGCGCGCGAGCGCATCGTGGCCGCCATGGCCGGTCTGGATGACTGACATGGCCCCCGGTGAACGAGTGGACTTCGCACCTCCACGCTGGCTGCGCAGCGCGCATGTCCAGTCCTTCCTTGGCACCAGCGCGTGGCGCCGGCGCCGCGGCGCGCTGCAGCTGGCATCCACCGGCGCGCTGACCACCAGCCATATCCTCGATGGCGGCAACGGGGTGCGCCTGCAGGGTCTGCACAGCGCCATTCCCGGCGCTCGATCGCGCGGCCTGGTGTTGCTGCTGCACGGCTGGGAGGGCAGCGCCGAATCGAGCTACATGTCGCTGACCGGGGCCGACCTGCTGCAGCGCGGATTCGAAGTGTTCCGGCTCAATTTCCGCGATCACGGCGATTCCCACCATCTCAATCCCGACCTGTTCCACTCCAACCTGATCGATGAAGTGGTGCATGCCGCGCTGGACCTGGCCCGCCTCTTTCCGGCCCGGCCGATGCTGGCCGGCGGCTATTCGCTCGGCGGCAATTTCGCCCTGCGGCTGGCGTTGCGCGCGCCGGGCGCGGGGCTGCAACTGGCCGGGGTCGCCGCGGTATGCCCGGTGCTCGACCCGGCCCTGACCCTGGTGCAGATGGAACAGGGCATGCCGCTGTACCTGCGGCACTTCGAAGCCAAGTGGCGGCGCTCGCTGGTGCGCAAGCGCGAGCTGTTCCCCGACCTGCACGGTTACGACGATTCCACCCTGAAGCTGGGGATGCGCCAGCTGACCGAGCAGCTGGTGTTGCAGCACACCGCATTTGGCAGCCTGGACGCCTATTTCGACGGCTACTCGATTGCCGGCGAACGCCTGTCGGCGCTGCAGCTGCCGGCGTGGATGCTGACCAGCGAGGATGATCCGGTCATTCCGGTGGACGGCTTCCGGGCCCTGCGGCTGCCGGCGCTGGGCCAGCTCGATATCGTGCCCTGGGGCGGGCACTGCGGTTTTATCGAAAACGCCCGCCTGGATGGCTATGCCGAGCGCTGGATGGCAACGCGGCTTGAGCGGGCCGCCACCGGCTAGCCGCTTCATTACAATGACCGGCCGCGCCTTGTGGCGATGATCCGGCTCCGATTCCATGCACGAACAGATCCTAGATGCGCTGCGACGCGGCGCGCACGAAGAAGCAATTGCCGCTGCCAGCCAGGCGATTGACGCCGATTCCTCCGATCCCGGGGCCTACCGCCTGTTGGCCCAAGCGCTGCGGCTGGGTGGTGACGGGAAGGGCGCGCTGGCAGCGATCGACCGCGCGCTTGCGATCGCTCCTGAAGATGCGAACCTGCACTTCCACCGGGCCGGCCTGCTGCTCGGCAGCCGCGATGTCAGCCAGGCACGCGAAGCGTTGCAGCAGACCCTGGAGCTGGATCCGAACCAGCTGGGTGCATACCTGGTGCAGGCGCAGATCGCCCTGGGCAGCGGTGATCTGGATGAAGCCGAGCGCAGGACGGTGGTAGCCGCGCGGCTGGACCCGGAGCATCCGGTGCTGCGTTCGGTCGAGGCAATGATCACCCTGGGCCGCGGAGATGCGACCAAGGCGCTGTCGCAGATCAGCACGGCTTTGGCGGCGGCTCCCGACAATGTGGAGGTGCTCAATTCGGCCACCTTCATCTACCTGGCCAATGGGCATGTCGCATTCGCCGAGCAGGCCATGCGCCGCTTGCGCGAGCTGCGGCCCGGATATCATGCGTTGAGGCGACCGCTGGCCGAGCTGTTGTTCCGCCAGGACCGCCATGCCGAGGCCCTTGAAGAGGTCCAGCCGCTGCTGGACATTGGGCAGGCTTCGCCCGAGACCCGGCGTTTCGCCGGTGCCCTGGCCCTGCGCCTTGGCGACCCGCAGCGGGCGCTGGACGCGCTGCGCGGGGCGCTGGCGGCGATGCCGGGTGACGAGCTCAGCCTGGACCTGGCCATGCAGGCCTGGAGCCGGCTGGGCGATGCGGAAGGCGCGCGCAATACGCTGGAAGCACTGCTGTCCACCTCGCCGGAAGCAGCACTGCTGTGGCGCGCCCGACTCTCGGTGGAAACCGGCGCTGGCGCACAGCAGGCGGTCCTTGAACGCTGGCTCGCCGCGCATCCCGATTCTGCGGAAGCCCACCACATTCAGGCCGGCCTGCACGCGGCTGCCGGTGATCTGCAGGCGGCTGAAGCAAGCCTTCGCAGGCTGCTGGAAGTGGATCCCGGCCACGCCGCTGCGCAGGCCCGGCTGCTGGACCTTCTCGGGGCCCGCGACCCCCAGGCGGCGGTGGAGTTCGCCCGCGGCCTGCTGGAAAGCGCCGGGGAGGAGGACCAGCACCTGTGGACCCGGCACAGCTGGCTGGGGCGCGCCCACGACATGGCCGGGGACGCATCTGGCGCGGTGCGTGCCTGGAGTCAGGGGCACGCGGCGGCCGAGGCGCGGCATGGGCAGGTGATGCTGCCGCTGCCGACGCTGACCGACGCCGATGCGCCCCTGTCCCAGGCAATCACCGCCGAAGCCGTGGCCAAGGACTCGCAGGCAGTGATTTTTCTGGTGGGACTGCCGGGTTCCGGGGTCACGGGCGTGGTGCGTCTGCTCGATGACGTGGTGCCCGGATTCCGCGCCGACCGTTTCGGCACCCGCCCGCCGGCTGATCCGCTGCAGCGGCTGGATACGCCTCGCCGCATCGCCGATGGCAGCCTGGATCCGGCCGAGGTGGTGGCCGGCTGGCGGCAAGCGCTTGCCGGCCGCGGCCTTGCGGCCGATGCGCCCGTGATCGATTACCTGCCGCACTGGGACAACGCGCTGCTCGATGCCATCGGACCGTATCTGCCAAAGGCGCGGCTGCTGGTAGCGCTGCGCGACCCGCGCGACATGTTGCTGGACTGGCTGGCCAATGGGGCGCCGCTCCCGCTGCAATTGGGAACCCCCGAGGCAGCCGCGCGATGGTTGGCTTCCGCGCTTGAGCACATCGCCCGATTGCACGTGGATGGCTTGCATCCCCACCAGCTGCTGCGCCTGGATGAAACCGTCAACTCGCCGCGGGCGACGTCCGCTGAGCTGGCGCAAGCCCTCGGCACCACGCTGCCGCAGCCGCCGGAAGGCCTTTTCGGAGGGGGTCGCTTTGCAGCCGGCCACTGGCGCGCCTATGCCACGCCGCTGGCGGAGGCATTCGCTGAGCTGACGCCGGTAGCGGTACGCTTGGGTTATCCGCAGGACTGACCAGGCAAGGAGATTCGATGCGCATCCACAGCAACAGTTTCGAACACGGCGGGCCGCTGCCCGTGGAGTTCGCCATGGGCACGCCGGACGGCTTCGGCGGCAACCGCAATCCGCACCTGGCCTGGGACGGCGTGCCGGAAGGGACCCGTTCGTTCGTGCTGGTGTGCGTGGACCCGGATGTGCCCACCGTGGCCGAAATGGTGGGCAAGGAAGGGGTGGAGATCCCGGCCGACCAGCCGCGTACCGATTTCGTGCACTGGGTGATGGCCGATATCCCCGCCGATGTGCGCGAAATCGCCGCCGGCAGTGCCAGCGACGGGATCACCAAACCCGGCAAAAGCAACCCGCCTGGGCCGCAAGGTTCCCGCCAGGGGCTGAACGACTACACCAGCTGGTTCAAGGGTGATCCAGACATGGGCGGCCAGTGGCACGGCTACGACGGCCCCTACCCACCGGGCAACGACCTGCGCATGCACCGCTACTTCTTCCGCGTGTTTGCGCTGGATGCGGAGCGCCTGGACCTGCCGCAGGAGTTCACCGCGGCTGATGTGCATCGCGCCATGCACGGCCATGTGCTGGCCGAAGCGGCGATCTACGGCGCCTACAGCCTGCACCCGAAGCTGCACGGCACCAGCTGAGCCGGAACACCGCAACCCGCCGTCCTCTTCCTTCGCAGTGCGACAGGGAAGGACGGCGGGTTTTGCATTATTCCTGCGACGATTCCACGGTCATGTCGTGCACGTACACGATCGATGACGCGTCGGCAGGAACCGGGTCGCGGTTGTAGCGGTACACGCGCACGACGTTGCGGATCCCGGGCTGGTGTTGATACCCCTCGATCTCTTCGTACAGCGGCTGCCACTCGCCCGGCTCGCCGCTCCGGAGGCCGGCATCGTCGTAGGACAGCTCGCGCACCTGCAGACATTGCATGTCATTGATGAGCGGATGGCTGCACGGCTGGCGCTGGGCGGCGACCTCCAGGAACATGCGCTCGCCCGGACCGCCGTAGCGGGTGTCGGCGGTCGGTTCGCCCTGGAACGAGAGCCGTGAGCCGTCCGCCGCGGTCAGTTCCATGCGCGGCGGGTCGGAGTCTTCCGTGGCCAGGACGAGATCGTCCTGCAGCAGACTGCTGATTGCGGCGTCCTGGTCCATCAGCGGCTGCGCGCAGGCCATCTGGGTCTGGACCAGCTGCGAGACCTGCAGGCTGGCGCCTTCGTACTGGTACGAGCCGCCCATCTGGTTGCAGCCGCCGGAAATGCCCACGCGTCCTTCGTCGAAATCCAGCTGCAGCGGCTGCCCGGGATCAGCGAACAGGGCGTCGATGCGTTTGCCGGTCGCATCCACCGCGTCCGTCAGTCGCCAGTGCCAGGCGCCCAGATCAGCGGCGCCGGGAGCGGCGGAACTTTCAGCGGCCGGCTGCGGCGCCGGCGGTTGCCGGGGCTCGGCAGGAGGCTGCTGGGCGCTGCACGCAGCAAGGGCAAGCGGCAGTAGAAACAGGGACAGGCGTCGGGCCATTGCGGTTCTCCTGAAGGGGTCCAAGGGGCAAACGTAGCAGGGCGCCGCGTAGGGGTTACCCGCAACGCGCGCGGTTCAGCTGCCGGCCGGCATGAACATCAGCAGCAGCCCACCGAGGATGATCCGGTAGACGGCAAACCCGGTGTAGCGGTGCGATCTGATGTAGCCCAGCAGCCACTTCACCACCAGGAAGCCGGTGACAGTAGCGGCGGCGAATGCCAGCCCCACTTCGTCCCAGGCCTCATCGCCCAGCCCGCCGTCCAGCCACAGCTCCAGGAAGGTGTAGCCGCTGGCGGCGAACATGGTCGGGATGCCCACCAGGAACACGAACTCGGTTGCCGAAGAGCGCCGGCTCAGCCCGGCCAGCATGGCCATGAAGATCGCTGCCGCCGAACGCGACGTGCCGGGAAACACGCCCGCCACCACCTGCGCCAGGCCCACCAGCACCACCACCGTCCAGGTCACATCAATGCGGTCGCCGCGACGCTCGGCCACCCGCTCGGCCACGATCATCCAGATCCCGCCGATCACCAGCGCCCAGGCGATCGGAGTCACCGTTTCCGGCAGTTCCCACCCGGCCAGCCGTACCGGCAGGCCGACCACCGCGGTAACCGCGAAAGCCGCCAGCAGCTTGAGCACGTAGTCGCGGTTGGCGCGCTGGTCCAGGCCGCTGGCCAGCTCCCAGATCCGCTGCCGGAACACCAGGGTGATGGCCACGATCGCGCCGGCCTGGATCACGATGTTGAAGAAGTCCGAACGCGGGCCCAGCCAGTGCTGGGCGATCAGCAGATGCCCGGTACTGGAGACCGGCAGGAATTCGGTAAGGCCTTCGATGATGCCCAGCAGCAGGGCGGAAAACAGGTCGGACACGGCGGCGGGCAGATTTTTTTGTAGGCCGGCAAGGATACGCGACGGTCGGCGGCGGTATCCTTTGCATACCCGTCCCCACAGGAACGCCAATGCCCATCGACACCGTTGAGAAGCTGATCCAGGACCACCGCATCGAATTCGTCGACCTCAGGTTCACCGACATGCGCGGCGCCCAGCACCACATCACCTATCCCGCCTCGATCGTCGAGCCCGGGCTGTTCGAAGACGGGGTGATGTTCGACGGTTCTTCGGTCCCCGGCTGGAAGGGCATTGCCGAGTCGGACATGGTGCTGCTGCCCGATCCGGCGAGTGCCTTCGTCGATCCGTTCCCGGCCCATCCCACGCTGTCGCTGGTGTGCGACGTGCTGGATCCATCGACCATGCAGGCCTATCCGCGTGATCCGCGCGGCATTGCCCGGCGCGCCGAAGCGTTTCTGAAATCCTCGGGCATTGCCGACCAGGCGTTCTTCGGCCCGGAGCCGGAATTCTTCGTGTTCGACTCGGTGCGCTTCGCGGTGGAAATGGGCCAGGCGTTCTTCCACGTGGATTCGGAAGAGGCGCACTGGAACTCCGGGCGTGAGTATCCGGGCGGCAACAGCGGGCTGCGGCCGGGGGTGAAGGGCGGGTATATGCCGCTGCCGCCGGTGGATTCGCTGCACGATCTGCGCGCGGAAATGTGCAAGACGCTGGAGCAGATCGGCATCCCGGTGGAAGTGCACCACCATGAGGTGGCCACCGCCGGCCAGTGCGAGATCGGCACCCGTTTCAACTCGCTGGTCAAGAAGGCCGACGAGCTGCTGGCGATGAAGTACGTGATCCGCAACGTCGCCTTCCGCCACGGCAAGACCGCCACTTTCATGCCCAAGCCGCTGGTGGGCGACAACGGCAGCGGCATGCATGTGCACCAGTCGCTGACCAAGGACGGGGCCAACCTGTTTGCCGGTGACGGCTATGGCGGCCTGAGCCAGACCGCGCTGTGGTACATCGGCGGCGTGTTCAAGCATGCGCGCGCGATCAACGCCTTCGCCAACGCATCGACCAACAGCTACAAGCGCCTGGTGCCCGGCTTCGAAGCGCCGGTGATGCTGGCCTATTCGGCCCGCAACCGCTCGGCCAGCTGCCGCATCCCGTACGTGTCCAACCCGAAGGCGCGGCGCGTGGAACTGCGCTTCCCCGACCCGATCCAGTCCGGCTACCTGACCTTTACCGCGCTGATGATGGCGGGCCTGGACGGCATCCGTAACCAGATCGACCCGGGCGGTCCCAGTGACAAGGACCTGTACGACCTGCCGCCCGAAGAAGAGAAGCTGATTCCCACCGTGTGTCATTCGCTCGATCAGGCGCTGGAAGCGCTCGATGCCGACCGCGAGTTCCTCAAGGCCGGCGGGGTGATGAACGACGACTTCATCGACAGCTACATCGCGGTGAAGATGCAGGAGGTCACGAAGTTCCGCGCCGCCACCCATCCGCTGGAGTACCAGCTGTACTACGGCGCCTGAGCGGGCCGGCCTTCCGCCCGCACCGCACCGCCTGGGGATGACCGAACAGGTAGCCTTGTCCGAACCCGCATCCAAGAGCCACCAGCGCCGCGCGCTGCTCCTCGGACTCGATTCCCTCGGCAACCACATCCATCTGCAGCGCCCGGGCCAGCGCCAACACTGCGACGATCACCGCCGCGGCGTTGTCGTGCCTGTCCAGCGCTGCCAGGAATGTGCGGTCGATTTTCAGCATCCGCAGCGGGAAGGTGTGCAGGTAGCTCAGTGATGAATAGCCGGTGCCGAAGTCATCCAGCGCCACTCCGACGCCATGTTCCTGCAGCCGCTGCAGGATGCCGCGTGCCTGTTCCGGGTTGTTGAGCAGGGTGCCTTCGGTGACCTCGATCCGCAGGCGCGACGGGGCCAGTCCCGTGCGCTGGAGGAGCGCCAGCAGGCGGGTGGCGAAATCGGTGTGGAGCAGGTGTCGCGGCGAGACATTGATCGACACATATGTGTCGCCGCCACCGGATGCAGCCAGCGCGCAGGCGCGCTTGAAGATGCGCCAGTCAATGGCATCGATGATCCCGCTGTCTTCGGCGACTTCCAGGAAGTCGCCGGGCCGCAGGATGCCACGCTGGGGATGGTTCCAGCGCATCAGCGCCTCGTGGCCCACCACGGTGCCGTCGGCCAGGTTGACGATTGGCTGGAAGTACGGTTCCAGCTCATCGCGCTTGAGCGCCAGCCGCAGCTCGGTTTCCATGGTCAACTCATCCACCGCGGAGCGCTGCAGGGAATCGTCGAACACCTGCCAGCGCTTGCCGCCCTCCGCCTTGGCCCGATACAGGGCCGTGTCAGCGTCACGCACCAGGTCGTCCGTCTGCCGGTAGCGTTCGTCGGCAATCGCGATACCGATGCTTGCCGATGGCTCCAGCGTGCGGCCGGCCAGGACCAGCGGCTCGGTCAACAGATCCAGCACGCGCCTGGCGACCGCGATTGCCACGGACGGCTGGCCGGCCTCGTCCAGCACCACTTCCTCAAGCAGGATCACGAACTCGTCGCCTGCCAGTCGGGCAACCAGGTCGGGTTGGCGCACGCACGCCTGCAGGCGTCGTGCGATCTCGCGCAGGAATTCATCGCCGGCGAGATGGCCGAGGTTGTCGTTGATGATCTTGAACCGGTCCACGTCCAGGTACAGCAGCGCGCAGCGGTAACCCGGCCGCGAATGCACGCGCAGCAACGCATCATTGATGCGCCGGTGCAGGTGGCCGCGGTTGGGCAGGCCGGTCAGCGCATCGTGCATCACCTCATGGTGCAGCCGCTTCTGGATCCGCTCGCGTTCGCGGATCTGCAGGCTCAGTTCAGCGGTGCGTTCGGCCACCCGCTCCTCCAGCTGGGTGTAGGCCTGCTGCTGGAAGTCGGCCGCGCGCAGGCGCAGCAGGCTGGTGGCGATCTGGGAGGCCACGAACGACAGCAGCTCCTGGTCGGCGGAGGTGTAATGGACCTCAGGGGTATAACTCTGCACCGCCACGACGCCGATCACCTGGGCGCCCGAACTCAGCGGCACCCCGAGCCAGCACAGCGCGCGTGGCCCGCCGCCGCCTTGGTACCTGATCTCCGCCCGGCGCTCCAGTTCATCGAGGTCCGCCTGACCACCCAGGAACGGCTTGCCCCTGCGCAGCACAAGTTCGGTCAGCCCGCGGCCCAGCAGGCGGCCTTTGCGGGCCGGTTGCGTTCGCGTGTCGACGTAATAAGGGAAGTCCAGCCGCTGACCGTCTTCCGAGAGCAGGGCGATGAAGAAGTTGTCCGCGTTGAGCAGACGGCCGACGATTTCATGGATTCTGGTGAAGAACTGTCCGGAATCGATATCAGCATTCGCCAGCTGGGCGACCTGGTACAGCGCCGCCTGCAGGCGCTCAGCGCGCTCGCGCTCGCGCACCTGCTGATGCAGCGCCTGGTTGACCGCGGCCAGCTCCCGCGTGCGGGCCTCGACGTTTCGCTCCAGCAGCTGGGTGCTGCGCTTGAGTTCGAGCGCGGTGAGGATATGGCTGGCGACGAATTCCAGCAGCGCCTGGTCCTCGGCATCAAAGCCCGCTTCGGGGGTGTAGCTTTGCACCACGATCGCACCCAGCGCCACGTTGTCGCGCAGGATCGGCACACCCAGCCAGTCGACGCAGTCGGTACCTACCGCCCGCAACGGCCCGTCCACCAACTGCGCCAGCCGCTCGGCGTTGCCGCGCAATGCGCGCCGGCCATGCAGCACGTGCCAGGTGTAGGACTGGCGAAAGTTATCCAGCGGCATTTCGCCCCGGAACGGCACCGGATCCTGGACGTCGGCGAAATACAGGAATTCGATGGTGTCGGCCGCAGGGTCGCGCAGAACGATGAAGAAATTTTCCGCATACATCAGCGTGCCGACAATGTCATGAATGCCGCGAAGCACCTCGCTCATGTCGCGGTTGGATACAGTCAGTTCGGAAATGGCGAACAGCGCACGCTGCAGGTGTTCGGAGTGCTGCAACCGGACAACTTCATGGGAAAGCGCCGCCAATCTGAGTTCGCGGGCCAGGAGGCAATCAAACGTCCGCAACGGCGTTTCCCAGGCTGCGAGCAGGCCGTTGGGGTCACGCCCCGGTGACGGTTCAATTACCGCGACGGCGCAGCTGGCTGGCAATGGCACAACGATCAGGCCGGTGGCGGCGTCGGTGGTGGGAACCGCTGCCTGCACAGCCCGGCTCGCGGCGGCACGCGCATCGACGCTGGGCAATGTGAGCTGCCCTCCGGCTGGCAGCGCGGCCTGGTCCGGCTCCCGAACCAGCCATAGGCGGGACAGGCCAGTGGCCGGAGATGCGGCATTACCAAGGGCCGCTACCAGTTCTGCAGCGCTCCCGGCCTCCAGCAGCTGCTGGTGCCACGCCACCATCTGGCCTTCGGGCTGCATGGCAACACAGTTCGACATATTGATGATATCGGTCGAAACGCGGGCAGCTTGAGGGCTGTCCGGAACCGGGCTGAAGGTGCCGGGCGTGGACGGGTAGGCTTTAATGTCCTGCCGGACTGGAGAAAACGCCCAATGCTTCGAACCACCGTCCTGCTGCTGTGCGCGCTGGCGCTTGCAGCGTGTACCCATTCGCCACCGCGCAACCCGATGGCGCAGTGGGTGGCGTCGGAAAACCACGACGTCCGTCGGCCAACCCTGATCGTTGTCCACTTCACCCAGCAGGGTTCGGTGGAAGAGAGCCTGCACACCCTGCGTACGGCCAACAGCCATGGGCGGGTGAGTTCGCATTACCTGGTGGGCAAGGACGGCAGCCTGTATCAGCTGGTGGCCGATGAGCACCGCGCCTGGCACGCCGGTGCCGGCAGCTGGCGCGGCATGAGCGATGTGAACTCGTTCTCGCTCGGCATCGAGCTGGACAACAACGGCAGCGAGCCGTTCACCGAACCGCTGGTCGACAGCCTGCTGGTGCTGCTGGAAGACCTGACCGACCGCTGGGGCATCGCGCGCGAGAACGTGATCGGCCATTCCGACCTGGCACCTGTGCGCAAGGTCGATCCGGGTCCACTGTTTCCGTGGAAGCGGCTGCATGACGCAGGCTTCGGCGTCTGGCCCGATCCCGCCTTGATGGTGGATCCGCCGGAAGGCTTCGACCCGATGCAGGCGCTGCAGCTGATCGGCTATCCGGTCGATGCCCCGGAAGCCACCATCCGCGCGTTCCGCCACCGCTTCCGCGGCATGGAGGGCATGGAGCTGGACGCCGAGGACCTGCGCATCCTGCATGCGCTGACCCAATCGCCAGCAGTCACCCGCTGAGCAAGCCGCCGGTGCAGGGGGCGGGCGGCATCCCGTGACCGGTGCTTCCGCTTCACGCACCGGCTGGGCGGACCTGTTCGCAGAAGGTCGGGCGCCGCGGCTGGTGGTGGTCTTCCTGGGAGTGTGGCTCAACGCCGCCGACACCCTGGTGACCGCCACGATCATGCCCAGCGTCGGCCGGGATCTTGGCGGACAGGCCTGGTACGGCTGGGCGACCGCGGGCTTCCTGCTGGGCGCCATCGTGGCCGGCGCCAGCGCCGGTCGCCTGTCGGAACTGCTGGGGCTGCGCCGGGCCACCCTGCTGGCCGGCCTCACCTTTGCCGCCGGCTGCCTGCTGGGCGCACTGGCGCCGGACATGGCAACCTTCCTGATTGGCCGGCTGGTGCAAGGGGTCGGTGCCGGCTGGGTCTCGGGGATGGCCATGGTGGCGATCGCGCTGCTGTTTCCGGAGCGCCATCTGGCCCGGATATTTGCCGCGGTGGCGGCGGTGTGGGGCGTGGCCACGCTGCTGGGTCCGCTGCTGGGAGGGCTGTTCGCCGAGGCGGGTCACTGGCGCGGCGTGTTCTGGCTGTTCACCGCCCAGGCGCTGCTGTTCTGCCTGGTGGCGCCCTGGCTGCTGGCGGGCACTGCGCCGCCGCGCCGTGGTGGGCGGGTGCCGATGCGGCAACTGGTGGCGCTGGCTGCGGGAGTGAGCCTGGTGGCGCTGGCGGACCTCCTGCGTGCCCAGTGGCTGACGGCGCTGGCGGTGGGCCTGGGCCTGGCCGTGCTGGTCGGCGTGCTGCGGCTGGATGCGCGCGCGCCGGTGCGCCTGTTGCCGCGGCTGGCGGGTGATCCGCGCACCGCCGTGGGCGCCGGCTACGCGGCAATGTTTGCGCTCATGGCAGCGGCCATGGGCTTCACGGTCTACGGGCCGGCGCTGCTGCAGGCGCTGCGTGGTCTGTCACCGCTCTGGGCCGGCTACGTGATCGCCGCCCAGGCCATGACCTGGACCCTGGCCGCGTTCTTCGTGGCCGGGGTTTCCAGCGAAGCCGGCGAACGGCGCTGCATCCGCTCCGGTTCGCTGCTGATCGCGCTGGGCCTGATCCTGATGATGCTGACCCTGCGCAGCGCGCCGCTCACCGTGGTGGTGCTGTCGGCAGCGGTGATGGGCGTGGGCTTCGGGCTGTCATCAAGCCTGATGAACCGGCGCATGCTCGGATTGCTGGCCGATGAGGAGCGCGCCATCGGTGCGTCGGCCTTCACCGCCGTACGCCAGACCGGCGGTGCGGTCGGCGCGGCGATCGCCGGGGTGGCTGCCAACGCGGTCGGCTTCGGTGCCGCGCCGGGTGTGGTGAGCGCCCAGGAGGCGGTCACCTGGGTGTTCGCCAGCGGCCTGCCTTTTGCTGCCCTGGGAGTCTGGGCAGGCTGGCGACTGACGCGGCCCTCTCCTCCTGCCGCGCGCCAGGCACGGCGGCGGATCCGTTCATGAAGTGCGGACCGGGGAAGCGGTATCGTCTGCCTCCGTTCCACTGCGAGTTCCGGCCATGCGTTTTCTGCTGACTGTCTCTGCCGTGGCCGCACTGTTGTCGGCCTGTTCTTCCACTCCCGATCCGCGCCCACTGCCCGTCGCCGTGCCCGAGCCGGTCGAGTTTGCCCAGGCAGGAACATTCGCCGCGGCGACCGCCAACCTCGCTTCCGCTTCGGGAAGTCTGGTCAGCGGACAGGTCCAACTGCGGGCGGAAGCCGGTGCGGTGCGGGTGACCGGGGAGGTCGGCGGTCTGGTGGCCCACGGGGCGCACGGGCTGCAGGTGCACGAAAAGGGTGACTGCAGCGCCGCCGATGCGAGCACTGCCGGCCCTTTCTTCGATCCGCTGGAAGGCTATGCCCAGCGTGGTGCGGTCACCGGTACCCCGGGCCGGATTTTTGCCGACGCCCGCGGTGTGGCCCAGGTTGATCTGTTGATTCCGGGTGCGGTGCTGGGCGGCGGCTCGGCCAACGACATCAATGGCCGGGCGCTGCTGGTGCTCGGCGCTACGCCTGGTGCATTCAGCGCGCGGGTGGCCTGTGGCGAGATCGTCGCCGGGCAGTGACGCGGCTGGCACGTCGCCAACGGGCCGCGAACACGCTGCATGAATTCCTGCGTATGTATGCTGGCGGCACCTTGGCATCCCACTGGAGACAGCCCATGCGATCGATCCATCTGCTCTTTCTCGCCCCCGCGGTCCTCGCCCTTGCGGCCTGCGGACCTTCTTCCGATCCAGCCGGTGAAGCGACCCCGCCTGCGACGGCGCCCACCGGCCTGGAGACCGGCATGGAGACCGGAGTGGCCGAGCCGGTCGATACCGCCGAACGCATGGCGATCGCCGTGCTCTCGCCGACCGAAAGCAACGACACCGGCGGCCAGCTGCAGTTCGCCGTGGTCGACGGCAACATCCACGTGACCGGCGAAGTAACTGGTCTGTCGGCAGGTGGCGAGCACGGCTTCCACGTGCACGAAACCGGCGATTGCAGCGCGCCTGACGCAACCAGCGCCGGAGGCCACTTCAACCCCGAAGACGCTGAGCATGGTCGTGCCGGCCAGGGCGAGCACCACGTGGGCGACAGCGACAACCTCATGGCCAATGACGAAGGCGTGGCCCAGGTCGATCGCTGGCTGCACGGCGCCACGCTGGGCGATGGCGGTGCCGCCGACATCGTCGGTAAGGGCGTGATCGTGCACGCCGATGCCGATGACTACGTCACCCAGCCCACCGGCGGCGCCGGCGACCGGCTGGCCTGTGGCGTGATCGAAGCGCAGTAACGGCGCGAGCCACCAGGCGCGCGCGGGGAGCGACCGTCAGGCCAGCTCCTCGCGCGGGTCGCCGTCGCTGCGGCAGTGGGTGAAGGTGACCGGGATGGCATGGGCCTGGAGCAGGGCGGTGATCTGCCGCTGCCGGGCTTCGAAGTGCAGATAGCCGCGGGCCAGCCGCGCCTCGTCCTGCTCGTCGCCGCCATAGTGGCGGCGCCAGTGGTCGGGTGAGAACATCGCGATGCGTACTTCCCCGTCCACGTAGCGCAGCAGCGGCTCGGGCGGAATATCCAGCCAGGCATCCTTTTGCGGCGCCAGCAGCGCGGTTTCAAGGATCGGCCAGACCCGGGACAGGCCCGCATGGTCGTACTGCAGCGCGGTCATCGCGCACAGGTCGTGCAGGGTCAGGTAGCGGGCGTGCTCCACCTGCAGCCCGAACGCTTCCTGCGCCAGCAACGCGCTGCCGGCGTCGGCCATGCCGCGTTCCAGCAGCTGGTTTTCGAACGTTTCGCCGACCGTGTCGACAGCCTCTGCCGGACCGGTCAGGACGAAGGGCACCAGCCGCAGCGGGCCTTCGGCCATGGCCGGATTCGGAGTCAGGGTGCCGGGCAGCTTGCCCTCGTGGCTGCCAAAAGCGATCACCCGGCCCCCGGCGTCGCCGGGCGCGCGCGCCGACAGCTGGGCGAGCTCTTCGTGCAGCGGCCAGCCCGGGCGCAGCAATTCGGCCGGATCGTAATGGGCGGCCACCATGCACAGGTCCAGGTCGCCCACATCGGTGGTGAAGGCGGCCAGGTCACGGGCGATCAGCGCGGCCAGCGCGCCGGCCTGGTCCTGGGCAAGCGACAGTGCGCCCGGTGCTTCGGCCGCCACGCGTTCCAGTGCCAGTGCGCCGCGTACGCAGCGGGTGGGGTTCAGCCCTGATTGGGTCATAGCGTTTGCCGTCAACCGGCCCGGCGTTAAGATGGCCAACATTATGCCCGTCAAGGCCGATGGGCTCTGCCGTGAGGTGCTCCCCGATGCAGCAAACCCGTCCCGTCGCCGTGCTGGGCGGCGTCCGTATCCCTTTCTGCCGCCGCAATACCGCCTACGCGGACGTAGGCAACCTTGGCATGTCGGTACGCACGCTCGGCGCGCTGGTCGAACGCTTCGGCCTGCACGGCCAGCAGCTGGGCGAGGTGGCGATGGGCGCGGTGATCAAGCACTCCAGCGACTGGAACCTGGGCCGTGAGGCGGCGCTGTCGTCGGGCCTGTCGCCGCTGACACCGGGCATCACCCTGCAGCGCGCCTGCGGCACCTCGCTGGACAGCATCATCACCGTGGCCAACAAGATCGCGATGGGGCAGATCGAAGCCGGTATCGGCGGGGGCTCGGACACCACTTCCGACGTGCCGATCGTGTACGGGCAGAAGCTGCGCCGGCGCCTGCTGGCCGCGGCTGCGGCCAAGGGCACCAAAGACAAACTGGCTGCCTTCAAGGGCTTCCGCCTGCGCGAGCTGAAGCCGGACTTCCCCGGCGTGGCCGAGCCACGTACCGGCAAGTCGATGGGCGAGCACTGCGAGGACATGGCCAAGCAGTGGAATATCTCGCGCGATTCGCAGGACGAGCTGGCGGTGGCCTCGCACCGCAAGCTGGCGGCCGGATATGAGCGCGGTTTCTTTGATGACCTGGTGGTGAGCTTCCGCGGCGTGGCGCGTGACAACAACCTGCGTGCGGACACCTCGATCGACAAGCTGGCCACGCTCAAGCCGGCGTTTGACCGCGCCTCCGGGCGCGGCACGCTGACCGCCGCCAACTCCACCCCGCTCACCGACGGTGCCGCCGCCTGCCTGCTGGCCAGCGACGAATGGGCGCGCACGCATGGCCACGAGCCGCTGTGCTGGGTGCGCGACGCGCATGTGTCGGCGGTCGATTTCGTCCATGGCGAAGGCCTGCTGATGGCGCCCACCGTGGCCGTGGCCGAGATGCTGGCGCGCAACGGCCTGACCCTGCAGGACTTTGACATCTACGAAATCCACGAGGCTTTCGCCGCCCAGGTGCTGTGCACCCTGCGTGCGTGGGAAAGCGAGGATTACTGCCGCAGCCGGCTGGGCCTGGATGCGCCGCTGGGCCGGATCGATCCGGAAAAGATCAATCCGGTGGGCTCATCGCTCGCCGCAGGACATCCATTCGCCGCCACCGGTGCGCGGGTGGTGGCCACCGCGGCCAAGCAGCTGGCCGAGCGCGGCGGTGGCCGGGCGCTGATCTCCATCTGCACCGCGGGCGGCATGGGCGTGGTGGCCATCCTGGAGCGTTGACCTGGAGCGCTGAGCCACCGTGCGCCGCGGCCTCAGGGATGCAGCGGCGGAGGTAGCAGGGGATCGTCGATCGGGTCCAGTTCGGGAGCCGGATGGGCAGCGGGTATTAGCACGGTGTCACCGCGGCTGGCGCGCAGCGCGTTGGCATAGGCCTGGCAGGCGCCGGTCTCGTCCCCACGGGCGGCGCGGACGTGGCCCAGCTGCTCCCAGCCGCCGCCGCGCGGATCGCGCTCGATGGCGTGCAGCGCATGGTTTTCGGCCCGCTCCCAGTCCCCTTGTTTGGCCCACAGCCTTGACAGTGCCAACGGCAGCCCGGCGCTCTCCGGGTGCCTGCTCAGCCAACGCTCGCAGGCGGCGGTGCGGTGCTCCAGGTCTCCCCCGGGCAGGGTGCTGTAGCGCTCGATGAGCGGCTCATTCCAGCCGGCTTCCAGGGCCCGTTCCAGGCTCCGGGTCGCGGCTTCGTCCCAGCCCAGCGCCGCCGCGCGGTCGGCGTAGGCGAGGGCCACTTCGGGCGTGGTGCGCAGCGGCTTGGGCAGGGTTTCCCAGCGGTCGGCGAGGGCGTTGCTGTCGCCGGCTTCGCGCAGTGACGCCGCGGCCCAGCGGGCCTCGGATTCGGCCAGTGCCGCCTCGGGCAACGCCTGCTGCTGGCGCAGTGCGCCGAGCAGTTCATAGGCCTGCGCGGCCTGGCCGGACACGGCCAGCGCTTCGGCCCGCAGTGCCAGTCCGCGCGGCGGCAGCGGCTGGGCTGCCGGTGCATCCAGGGCTACCAGCGCATCGGTGGGACGGTGATCGGCGAGGGCCAGCTCGGCCGCGGCAATGGCGCGCGACGCCGGATGGCGTTCGCCAAAGCCGTCCAGCTCGCTGCGGGCCCGGGCCGCGTCGCCGCGTGCATGGGCGGCATGGGCCACGGCCACACGGGCCGCCGCTTCGGCATGGGGCTCGTCGCGCGCACGGGCGAGGAGTTTGTCCGCCTGCACATAGCGGCCCTGGTGCAGCGCTTCCAGGCCATCGCCCAGGCTGGCCCGTGCGCGCTGGTCGCGGCGCTCATGCCAGGTGCGGAAAGGCAGGCTCAACAGCCACCAGGCCAGCCACAGCACCAGCACCACGGCCAGGCCAATGGCGATCGCGTTGACCAGGGTGGTGCGGTAGTCGTAGCCGCCGTAGCGCACCAGCACCTGGCCGTGGTCGCCGCCGAGCATCATCCAGGCCAGGGCCGCGCCAATCACCGCCAGTACGAGCCACAGCATCAGGTTGCGAAACAGGGTCATCGGGCAGTCTCCGGTGTGATTGCCGCCACGTTAGCGCCACGCTTGTTGCCTTGGTGTGCAGCGGATGCAGCCGCAGCGAGCAGCGACGCAGGCCGCGCGTCGGCGCCCTGCACCACCTTCTCGAACCCGAGGCCCAGCGCCAGCTCCACCAGTCGCGCGCTGGCTGCTGTCACCAGCGCCCCGCGCAGCCGCTCGATAATGTCCGCAGGCAACGAGTCGACCAGCATCTCCAGCGCCAGTCCGCTGCTGAGGGCCAGTACCAACGGGGTGCCCGTGGAAAGCGCGCGCAGCCGGGTGAGTGCCTGCGGCGCCGGAGCCACCGGGACCCGATCGTAAACATCCGCGCGCAGCACCCGCGCGCCCCGCGCCTGCAGTGATTCGGTCAGGAAGCTTCGCCCTTCCGGCGCAGTGACCAGGCCGATGTCCAGGCCGGCCACGTCCGTCAGGGCGGCCAGTCCAAGCAGTCCCTCGCTGTCCATGCGCTGCGGGTACAGCGGTTCCGCCACGCCTGCCCGGCGCAGCGCGGCGGCGGTGGTGGCGCCCACGGCCACGCGCAGCTGGCCGGATCGCGGCACCAGGGGGGCCATGCCGGCAGCGGCATGTACGGCCGCCGGACTGGTGAAGATGGCGATCGTCGCGCCCAGGGCCTGGCGCAGCGCCGGCAGCGCCTCCTCGCCGCGCGGAACCAGCCGCCATGGCGACAGGGCAAGCGTGCTGGCGCCGTGGACGGCCGCAGCCCTGCGCATGCCGGCGTGTTCACCCACGGGCCGCAGCGAGATGACGTAGCATCCGCGCAGTGCGGAGGCCGGGCGGTCTGAAGGAGTCATGCATGCCAGCTTGGCCGCCGTCCGCGGCGCCCGCAAGTCCTGTTGTTGATCACCATGGAGACCGTTTTGCTGATGACGTCCGCGGCCGGATTGGAAGGCCTGCTTGCCCATTACCGCGCCATGGCGCCGGTGACCGCCATGGGTATTGAGATAAACCACTATGACGGGGCCAGCCTGCGCCTGTCCGCGCCGCTGGCGCGTCATGTGAATGACAAGGGCTGCGCGTTTGGCGGCAGCCTGACCTCGCTGATGACCCTGGCCGGGTGGGGCCTGGTGACCCTGCAGGCGGAAGCGGCGGGCAGGGAGTCGGACGTGTTCGTGGCCAGCACCCAGGTGGATTACGTGGCACCCCTGTACGCGGACCTGCGGGCGGAAGCCCGGCTGGAGCCGGGGACGGACTGGGTGCGATTTGCCGACAGGCTGCGCGAGCGCGGGCGGACCAGCATCCACCTGCAGGTAGAGATTGCGCTGCCCGAAGGCGGCGTCGCCACCCGTGGGCGGGCACGTTACGTGGCCATTGCCAGGGACTAGGATGTGCGCTGTGCCGAGGAATGACGAACCGATGTCAAAGCTGATCAAATCGGGCCTGGTCCTGCTGCTGGCCGCGCTGGCGCTGTCGGCCTGCGCTGGTGGCAAGAAGATGAGCGAGCTGGAGCAGATGCAGTACGTCTATTCGGCCGCCATCCGCTGGGGCGACTTCGAAGGCGCATGGAACCTGGTGGATCCCGACTACCGGGAGGCCAATCCCATGAGCGAACTTGAGTTCAAGCGCTTCGAACAGATCCGCATCTCCACCTACCGTGAGCTGGCCTCGCGCAGCTTTCCCGACGGCACTGCCGCGCGGGAGATCGAGATCGGAGTGACCAACCGTCACAACATGGCCGAGCGCACCCTGCGCTACACAGAGCAGTGGCGCTACGACGACACTGCCGGGCAGTGGTGGATCAGCGGCGGCCTGCCGGACCTGTGGCCTGGTGAATGAGCTGGCGGCTTTGCGCCCCGCGCCGCGCTGGGCGACAATCCCCAACCGCAGAACCTCCCCGGAACACCCGTGAATCCTGAAGAATTGCTGGCATTCGCCGGCCGCAACCAGCTGCTGGTCCTGGCCCTCGTGGGCCTGACCGTGGCGCTCATCTACACCGAGATTGCGCGGCTGTTCCGCGGCTTCAAAGTCCTGCGTCCAGGCGAGCTGGCGCCGCTGGTGAACCAGGAGAATGCCCTGGTGGTCGACCTGCGCCCGATCGCGGATTTCGACAAGGGCCACATCGCCGGCTCAAAAAACGTGGTGATGAGCCAGTTCGATCCCGGGAACAAACAGCTGGCCGCGGCCAAAAAGCTCCCCGTGGTGCTGGTGTGCAAGACCGGCCAGACCGCCGGCGGTGCCGCCTCCAGGCTGAAAAAGGCCGGCTTCGAGCGCATCTACGTTCTCGATGGCGGCATCACCGGCTGGCAGCAGGCGGACCTGCCGCTGGCGCGCGGACGTCGCTGAACGGCGCTGCCTGTGCCCGAAGTGCGATAATCGATCTCTTTACCCCATTCTGGAACCCGGAGTCAGAACACCATGGCCGACCAGCAGCCTGAAACCACCAACGGCGCAGCCGCCCCCACCCAGCCGGCCGGCGCGCAGTTCAGCGTCGACAAGATCTACGTCAAGGACGTGTCGTTCGAGTCGCCCAAGGCGCCGCAGGTGTTCAACGAGCAGGCCCAGCCGCAGCTCAACATGAACCTCAACCAGCGGGTGACCAAGGTTGGCGAGAACGGCTACGAGGTGGTGCTGGGCATCACCCTGACCTGCAGCCTGGACGAGAACAACACCGTGTACGTGGCCGAAGTGCAGCAGGCCGGCGTGTTCACCCTGTCCGGCTTCGAGCCGCAGGTGCTGGACGCCATGCTCGGCACCCACTGCCCGAACGCCCTGTACCCGTACGCCCGCCAGCTGATCGGCGAGCTGATCCAGGCCGGCGGCTTCCCGCCGTTCCTGCTGCAGCCGATCAACTTCGAGTCGCTGTACGCCGAAGGCCTGCGCAAGCGGGCTGAGCAGCAGGGCCAGGCGGCCGAAGGCGCAGGCGGCAGCGAGACCGCTGGCAACGCCTGATCGCATGTCCAAGCGGCCAAGGGTCGCGGTGCTTGGCGCGGGCTCATGGGGCACCGCGCTCGCCGCGCTGATTGCACGCCACCAGTTCCCCACCGTGCTGTGGGGCTGGGAGAAGGACGCGGAGAACATTGCCGGCATTGACGGGCGCAATGAAAACGCCCGCTACCTGCCCGGCATCGAGCTGCCGCGCGAACTGAGCGCCACCACCGACATGGCGGCGGCGCTGGCCGATGCCGAGCTGGTGCTGGTGGCGGTGCCCTCGCACGCGTTTGCCGCAACCCTGCGCGCGCTGGCTCCGCTGCGTCGTGACGATGCCGGCGTGTGCTGGGCCACCAAGGGCTTCGAGCCGGGCTCCGGCCGTTTCCTGCACGAGGTAGCGGCCGAGGTGCTCGGTCCGGACGTGCCGCTGGCGGTAGTGACCGGGCCGTCGTTCGCCAAGGAGGTCGCCGCCGGACTGCCCACTGCGCTCACCGTGCATGGTGACCATCCGGCGTTCGCCGAACAGGTGGCCGAAGTGCTGCACGGCCCGGCGTTCCGCGCCTACACCGGCGATGACATGCGCGGGGCCGAGCTTGGCGGCGCGATGAAGAACGTGCTGGCCGTGGCCACCGGCGTGGCCGACGGCATGGAGTTGGGCCTCAATGCCCGGGCGGGCCTGATCACCCGCGGCCTGAACGAGATGCTGCGGCTCAACGTGGCCTTGGGTGGACGTCCGGAAACGCTGATCGGACTGGCCGGCCTGGGTGACCTGGTGCTGACCAGCACCGGCGACCTGTCGCGCAACCGCCGCCTGGGCCTGGCCCTGGGCCGTGGACAGTCGATCGACGATGCGGTGCGGGAAATCGGCCAGGTGGTTGAGTCATTGCAGACCGCCAACGAGGTCATGCGCCTTGCCCGGCGCCACGACATCGAACTGCCGATCGCCAGCGCCGTCCACGACGTGCTGCACGGCGACATCACCCCGGCCGAGGGCCTGGCCCGGCTGATGGCGCGCGACCGCAAGGCGGAGTATCCGGCCAAGCTGTTCTGACAAAAAAAGACCCGGCCGTTGCCGGCCGGGTCGATCGCATTCCGAGGGGAGAGAGAGACGGTTTGCGGTGTTGCTCTGAAGGTATTGCTCTGGAGCCGGGCTGCTTACCAGGTGAAGCGCGGCCCGACGAACCACTGGGTGTCGCCGCTGACGAACTTGACGTCGCCGGACAGGCCCCAGTTCTGGTTGAACTTGACCACGGCGCCGAGGCGGCCATAGAAGTCGCTGCCATAGTCGTACAGGTCGTCGGAGGAGAAGTCCTCGTAGCCGACCAGGGCGTGGCCTTCGAAGTTTGGCAGCAGCGCGCCGCGTAGACCCACCTCGACGCTGTAGCCGTCGGGATCAAACCGGTTGCCCAAGAAGTCCCGCCCGGCATCGAACTTCTCGTACGCGATCCGGGTCACCAGGTCCGCGTTGCGGGAGATCTCGTGGTTGTAGCCCACGCCCACGCGCCACTGGTCGAAATCATCGCTGCTGTGGTCGATCTCCTGGTTGGCGTAGGCGCCGAAGATGTGGAAGTTCGGGTGCACGGCAACCGACGCGTTGACGCCGAAGCCGTCGGCATCCAGGTCGCTGTTGGTGGCCACGTAGCCGCCTTCCACGTAGTTGTACGACACGCCTTCGGCAGCGTTTGCGGCGGCGAACGGGAGGGTTGCAGCCAGGCCAAGGGCGAGCAGGGACTGTTTCATCGGGGGAGATCCTTTCTCTGCGTATTTATGATTATTTGAAAGGTCGGCCCGGGCGGCAGGGGGAGGGGAGGAGTGCGTTCATGTGCTGAAGGCACCACGGCCGCCCGGGCCGATAGGAGGGATTGTGCAGGGAAGTAGGCTAACGGCGGCTGAATACTGAACCGCGAAGTACAGGAACTTTCCGCCCGTGTTCAGCTGCGTCCCTGTTGCAGCTGGGGCCGGTGGCTATTGCCCTCCGGGGTGTCCCAGCTGACGCCAGGCCTCGAAGGCCACCACGGCCACGGCGTTGGACAGGTTCAGGCTGCGGTTGCCGGGGCGCATGGGCAACCGCAGGCGCTGGCCGGCGGGTATGGCCTCCAGCACGGCTTCCGCCAGGCCGCTGGTCTCGCAGCCAAACAGGAAGGCGTCGCCTTCGTCGTAGCCGGGCCGGTCGTAAGGCACGCTGCCACGGGTGCTGAGCGCAAACAGGCGCGTCGGCACGATGGCCGCCAGGGCGGCATCCAGCGAGGCGTGCACTTTCACCGGCGCGTATTCGTGATAGTCCAGCCCGGCCCGCCGCAGCTGGCGGTCGTCGAGGCTGAATCCCAGCGGTTCCACCAGGTGCAGGCGCGCACCGATGTTGGCGCACAGGCGGATCACGTTGCCGGTATTGGGCGGGATCTGCGGCTGGTGGAGGATGATGTCGAACATCGGGTGATTATCAGGCTTCGTCCCGCTCGGCACAGCGGTGTGACGCGGAACTGAAATATTTCCGTCGGCTGGCCGTCATCGCCCGGTAGCAACATGGCAGGTTGACCTGATCAGGAATTTTCCAATGCCGACTCGACCCAGCCTGCGGACACTCGTTCCGGGCGCTCTCGCCCTGGCCCTGCTGGCAGCGTGCTCCGGCGCGCCGGATACCGCACCGCTCGGCGCTGGCGCCAGCGCGATCGCGGAGGCTCCAGCGGCCGATGACCTGGCCATCGCGGTGGATGCGATCCGGGCCCGGATCATCGAACAGGTTCCGGTTGATGCGCTGGAGGCGCTGACTGCCGAACAGGCGCTGGCGCTGGCCACCGATGAAGAGCGGGAGGTGCTGTCGACCGGGTTCCTGCGCTTCAGCGTCGATGCCCCGGCCACCATCCACGTGCTGCTCTCGCCGGACTCCGACCTGGTGCCTTTCTGGCTGGAGGAGCGGGGCTTCGCCCCCAGCGGCCAGGATGCACTGGTGGACGGGGACGACGACTTCCGCGGCTGGAGCATGCAGGTGCCGGCCGGCGAGGTGGCCCTTGGCGTGCCTTCGATTGAGGCAGCGGTAAAGCCCTATTTCGTCGTGGTGGCGCCGGCCGCGGAGGGTGACGCCCAGCCGCAGATTTCCGCCCTGTGGCCGGACACCATGGGCGTGGCCGCGGCCACTGCCGGCACCCGCGTGTTTACCGATGACACCGATGAGCTGAACGCCATCGATCCGGCGCTCGCCGGCCTGCCGCTGCTGCAGACCCTGGAAAAGCGCGAGAACGAATCCGCGTTGCTGGGCTACTTCCGCGCTACCCCGTACCCGGCCGGCGCCGACGCCGACCACGTGGTGCTGACCTGGGCCGGAGACACCGCGACCACCCAGTCGATCCAGTGGCGCACCGCCACCGGCAGCGGCCAGTCGCAGCTGCGCTACGTCGCCGACGAAGCCGGCGCGGAAGCGGTGGTGGTCGAGGCGCAGAGCGTGGAACTGCACACCCCGGACGTAGCCAATGATCCCCGGGTCATGCGCCACACCGTGGCCCTGGAGGGCCTGCAGCCGGGCACCCGTTACCGCTACGCGATCGGCGATGGCGAGCAGTGGGTCGAGGAGCGCAGCTTCAACACCGGTCCGGCGCAGGGCCAGCCGTTCTCCTTTGTCTACATGGGCGACGCGCAGACCGGCCTGGACGGCTGGGGCGAACTGGTACGCAAGGCGCACGCCGAGACCCCGCAGGCCGCGTTCTACGTGATGGCCGGCGACCTGGTGAACTGGGGCGAGCGCCGCGACGACTGGGACTGGCTGTTCCACAACGCCCGCGGGGTCTACGACAACCGGCCGCTGGTGCCGGCGATCGGCAACCACGAGGTCGACCAGGGCCGGGCGGAGCTGTACGTCGATCAGTTCGACCTGCCGCGCAACGGCCCTGAAGGGATCGAGCCCGAGCGCGTGTATTCGCTGGAATACGCCGACACGTTGTTCGTGGTGCTCGACTCGAACCTGGAGTCGGAATCACAGGTGGAATGGCTGGATGCGACCCTGGACGCCTCGGACGCGACCTGGAAATTCGCGGTCTTCCACCACCCGCTGTACTCGCCGCGGCCCGGTGACCGCGGCCAGCCGGAGCAGAAGGCGGCATGGGCGCCGGTGTTTGAAAAGCACGGCGTGGACCTGGTGCTGCAGGGCGATGACCACGCCTACCTGCGCACCTTCCCGATGCGGGGCGATGAAGTGGTCGACTCGCCGGCCGAAGGCCCGGTCTACATCATGTCGGTGGCCGGCTCGAAGATGTACAAGCAGACCGATGCGCCGTACGTGGCCAGGCGGTTCACCGATATCGCCACCTACCAGGTCATCGACATCGACGGCGGGACGCTGGAATACAGGTCCTATGACGTCGCGGGCGCGTTGATGGACGAGTTCACCATCCAGAAGTGACCCTGCGGCGGCCCGGTGCAATCCGGGCCGCTGCTACCAAGGGATGGTGTCCCCATCTGTGCCGAGGAAACGGCCGTTGTCGGCGCTGGCCAGAGCGTCCACTTGGCGCAGGACTCCGGCGACCGCATCTTCCGGTGCCACCTCGGCCTCGCTGCCGCCCATTTCGGTGCGCACCCAGCCGGGGCTGAAGGCCGCCACCACGATGCCGCGATCGGCCAGGGCGAGGGCCAGCAGCGCGGTGGCCATGTTCAGCCCCGCCTTGCTGATGTTGTAGCTGGGCGTGCCGAAGCGTTCCGTCGAGGCGATCGAGCCCAGCCGCGATGACAGGTTGACCACCCGCGCGCCGTCCGCCAGCAGCGGCACCAGCGCCTGGGTCAGCAGGAACGGGCCGGCGGCGTTGGTGCGGAAGCTGTGGTCCAGGTGGTCCGCCCCGACGCTGCCGAAGCGCTCGCCCGAATGCAGTACACCGGCATTGTTGAGCAGCAGGTCCAGCCGGCCCGGCCTGTCATCGTCATGCCCACCCAGCACCATGGGCAGCTCGCGGACCAGTTCCGCGTGGGATTTCGGCTCGGCCATCTCCAGCGGCAGCACGTGCAGGCGGCCCGGGTATTCGCCGGCCAGCCGGTTCAGTGCCGTTGCTTTGCCGGGCTGGCGGCAGGTGGCCACCACCCGGTCGCCCCGGGCCAGCAGCTGGCGGGTGAACTCCAGTCCCAGGCCGCGGTTGGCGCCGGTCACGAGGGCTTGGCGGTTCGGCATGGCGTCGGCTCATCTGCAAAGATGCGGCTACGATAGCGCGCTATCACCCCTGTGCAATGCGAAGGATCTGCGATGACACCTGTACGCCCGACCACCCTGCGCCGCGGCCGCGCCGCGCTGTTTGCCCTGCCGCTGGCCGCTGCCCTGGCTGCTGCACTGCCCGCCCAGCCTGTTTACGCGCAGGATGCTTCGCAGGCCCCAGCGGTGGATATCGCCCATGACGGCTTCACCCTGCCCAACGGGCTGCGGGTGATCGTGCACACCGATCGCAAGGCGCCGATCGTGGCGGTCAACATCTGGTACCACGTGGGCAGCAAGGACGAGCCCAAGGGCCGCACCGGCTTCGCCCACCTGTTCGAGCACCTGATGTTCCAGAGCTCGGAGAACAACCCGGGTGAATACTTCACCCCGTTCGAGCAGGTCGGCGCCACCGACATGAACGGCACCACCAATACCGATCGCACCAACTATTTCCAGAACGTGCCGACCACCGCGCTGGACATGGCCTTGTGGATGGAGTCGGACCGCATGGGCCACCTGCTGGGCGCGGTCGACCAGGCGGCGCTGGATGAGCAGCGCGGCGTGGTGCAGAACGAGAAGCGCCAGCGCCAGAACCAGCCCTACGGGCAGGCCTGGGAAGTGATCGACCGGCAGATGTACCCGGACGGACATCCGTACCAGCACAGCGTGATCGGCTCGATGAACGATCTGGACGCGGCCACGCTGGAGGATGTGCACCAGTGGTTCCATGCCTGGTACGGCCCCAACAACGCGGTGCTGGTGCTGGCCGGCGATATCGACGTGGACACCGCGAAGGAAAAGGTGACGCGCTACTTCGGCCACATCCCGGCCGGGCCGGACATGGCCCAGCCCGAGGTCAACGTGGCCCAGCGCAACGAATCGACCCGCAGCATCTTCGAAGACAACGTGCCCCAGGCGCGCGTGTACCGGGTATGGAACGTGGCCCGGGGCGGCACCGCCGATATCGAGCACCTGCGGCTCATGGGCCAGGTGCTCGGTGGCAGCCGCTCCTCGCGCCTGGACCGCCGCCTGCTGCACCAGGACCGGCTGGTGGACAGCGTGTCGGTGTACGCCAGCGGCAGCCAGCTCGGCGGGCAGTTCATCATCCAGGCCAACGTGCGCAACGACGTGGAGCCGGAGCAGGTGGAAACGGCCATCGACGAAGAACTGCGCAGGCTGATCGATGAGGGCCCGACCGACACCGAGCTGGCCCAGGCCAGGACGGTGCTGCGCAGCGGCTTCGTGCGCGGCGTCGAGCGCATCGGCGGATTTGGCGGCAAGGCCGACGTGCTGGCGCGCTGCGCGGTGCTGGAAAGCGATCCGGAATGCTTCCGCACCTCGCAGCAGCGCATTGCCACCGCCACGGCCGATGACCTCAAGGCAGCAGGGGCCAAATGGCTGTCCGCCGGCGACCACGTGCTGGTGGTGGTGCCGGGCGACCGCACCATCCTTCCCGAAGACCCGGCGGTGACTCCCGCGCCGTTCGTCCTGCCCAAGCCGGATCCGCGCTACACCACGGTTGAGAGCACGGTGGACCGCAGCGTGGGTGTGCCGCAGACCGAAGATTTCCCGGACCTGCAGTTCCCCGAACTGCAGCGGGCGCAGCTGTCCAACGGCACCACGGTGATCCTGGCCGAGCGCCATGACGTGCCGGTGGTGCAGTTCAGCTATGAATTCGGTGGCGGCTACAGCGCCGACCAGGGCCGTCCAGCCGGCACCTCCAGCTTCACCATGGGCATGCTCGACGAGGGTGCCGGTGAACTGGATGCGCTGGCCTTCGCCGACCGCGCCGAGTCCCTGGGCGCCCGGCTGGTGGCCGGTGCGGGCCTGGATGGCAGCAACGCGTGGCTGTCCGCGCTGGGTGAAAACCTGAATGCCTCCCTGGCCCTGTATGCCGACATGATCCGCGCGCCGCGCTTTGACCGGGCCGAGATCGACCGGGTCCGCGCCAGCTGGATCGCCGGCATCCGCCAGGAGCAGGCCAGCCCGAACGGCGCCGCGCTGCGCGTGCTGCCGCCGCTGCTGTACGGCGAGGGCCATCCCTATGCCATCCCGCTCAGCGGCACCGGCACCGAGGCGTCCGTGACCTCGCTGACCCGCGATGACCTGGTGGGCTTCCACCGCGAATGGGTGCGTCCGGAACAGGCCACCCTGATCGTGGTGGGCGCGACGACCCTCGGTGAAGTGGTACCCCTGCTGGAGAAGCACTTCGGCGACTGGCGTGGTGAAGGTCCCGCCCCGGCGACACCGGCGGTCGGCAACGTGGAGCGTCCGCAGGCCGCGCGGGTGTACCTGATCGACCAGCCCGGCGCAGTGCAGGCCAACATCTTCGCCGGCCAGGTGGTGCCGCCCAGCACCGACGCCGGGGCAATCCGCCTGGAGATCGCCAATGCGGTCCTCGGCGGCGCTTTCTCCTCGCGGTTGAACATGAACCTGCGTGAGGACAAGGGCTGGTCCTATGGGGCCTACTCCATGACCGCCGGCGCGGTGGGGCCGCGGCCGTGGATGGCCTATTCGGCCGTGCAGATCGACCGGACCGTGGATTCACTGCGGGAGCTGCAGCGCGAAATCAGCGAGTACGCGGGCGGCGCCGCCCCGGCCACGGCGGATGAAGTCGAACTGGTGCAGGCGCAGAACATCCGTCGCCTGCCCGGCTCGTACGAGACCGCGCGCGCCGTGCTCAACGAGATCGGCGGGATGGTGCGCTTCGACCGCCCGGACGACTACGTGCTCCAGCGCCGCGCCGAGATCGAGGCCATGACCGCCGATCAGGTCACGGCTGCCGCGGCTGGCCTGGATCCAGCCGCCCTGACCTGGGTGGTGGTGGGCGACCTGTCGCAGATCGAACAGCCGATCCGCGAACTGGGTCTTGGCGAAGTCTCGGTGGTCGACGCCGACGGCAATCCCGTCACCGGCGACTGACCGCGGCCTGCTGCAGCGCCATCCCTTCCTGCTGAACGGGGGAGGGATGGCGGCTCCGCGGGCGGCGCGGAACGGTTGCCACCCGCGGTGCCAGCCAGCACTATCACCGGGTCCACAGACCGGTTGTTCCTGCAATGCGACAGTTCCTGCTGCTTCTCGTCCTCACCCCCGTCCTTGGCGCCTGCACCTGGGTGCACATGGCGCCCGGTGCCAGCGCGGTGCGGATTGCGCCCTCGGCGCCCACCGGCTGCCAGAAGCTGGGCGAGGTGGAGGTGTCGGTGAAGCACAGCATCGCCTTCATCGAGCGCAACCAGCTGCGCGTGCGCGACGAGCTGGAAACCCTGGCCCGCAACGAGGGCCCCGGCCTGGGCGCCAACACCATGCACGCGCTGACCGAGCCGCTCAACGGCACCCAGCGTTTCGCCGCCTGGCGCTGCGGCGGCTGACCTCCCGCCGCCCTCGTCAAATCCTGAACGCCGGGTCTGGCCAAAAATGCGCCGCCGGGTGGAAGCCGGTAACATGGACCCTCTTTTGTCTCCGTATCCGGTATCGCCATGCTGTTCCAACACGTCGCCATCGCCGGCCTCGCCCATATCGACGCGCCGCGCCGGCTCACGAGCGATGAAATCAACGCACGGCTGAAGCCAACGCTTGACCGCCTGGGCATCCGGATCGACGTGTTCGGCGACATCGCCGGCATCCACGCCCGGCGCCTGTGGGACGGCGACGTGCAGGCCTCCGACGCCGCCACGCTGGCGGGTATCAAGGCGCTGGCCGATGCCGGCATCGATCCCGACAAGGTCGGCCTGCTGATCAACACCTCGGTCAGCCGTGATTACCTCGAGCCGTCCACGGCCTCGATCGTCAGCGGCAACCTGGGCCTGCCCGATACCTGCCAGAACTTCGACGTCGCCAACGCCTGCCTGGCATTCATCAACGGCATGGACATCGCCGGCCGCATGATCGAGCGCGGCGAGATCGAATACGCCCTGGTGGTGGACGGAGAAACTGCGGATCTCGCCTACGAGAAGACGCTCGAGCGCATGTCCCGCGACGACGTCACCCAGCAGGATTTCCGCAACGAGATGGCCACCTTGACCCTGGGGTCCGGCGCCGCTGCCATGGTCCTGGCCCGTGCCGAACTGGTCCCGGGCGCGCCCCGCTACCGGGGCGGCGTGACCCGCGCGGCCACCGAGTGGAACAAGCTGTGCCGCGGCAACCTCGACGGCATGATCACCGACACCCGCCTGCTGCTGATCGAAGGCGTGAAGCTGGCGCAGAAGACCTTCCAGGTGGCCAGCCAGAAGCTGGGCTGGGTGGCGAGCGAGCTGGATGAGTTCGTCATCCACCAGGTCAGCAAGGCGCACACCAAGGCCTTCACCAAGGCCATGGGCATCGACCCGAAGAAGGTCATGACCATCTTCGGCGAGCACGGCAACATCGGTCCCGCCTCGGTGCCGATCGTGCTCAGCAAGCTGCGCGAGGAGGGCCGCCTGAAGAAGGGCAACCGCATCGCCCTGCTGGGCATCGGCTCGGGCCTGAACTGCTCGATGGCCGAGGTCGTCTGGTAAACCGATGGCTGCATGCAGTTTGAATCGTGGGGGCCGGCTTGTCCGGCCCTTGCTGCGTCTGGGAACACATGAAATGACATGCGTCGCCATGCTGGCGGGCCGCCGCTGAGCCATGGAATTCGGAGCGGACGTACTGGCATGGCTGGCGCTGGCGGCCTTCTTCGCCGGCACCATTGATGCCATGGCCGGAGGCGGCGGGCTGATCTCCATCCCGGCCCTGCTGGCCGCCGGGGTGCCGCCGGTGCAGGCGATCGCCACCAACAAGGTGCAGTCCAGCTTTGGCACTGGCAGCGCGGTGCTGACCTTCGCGCGCCAGGGGCGGATCGACTTCCGCCGCTTCCTGTGGCCCGCGGTGGCGGCGTTCGCCGGGTCGGTGGGCGGGGCGCTCACGCTGCAGGTGGTGGATCCCTCGTTCCTGATGGGTCTGGTGCCGGTGCTGCTGGTGGCCACGGCCGCCTACTTCCTGCTTGGTCCCAAGGCCAGCGAAACCGATACCCGCGCGCGCCTGGGCAACACCGCCCTGGTCACCATCGCCTTCGCGATTGGCTTTTACGACGGATTCTTCGGCCCCGGCACCGGTTCGTTCATGGCCACCGCGCTGGTGGCGCTGTTCGGCATGGGCCTGATCTCGGCCACCGCCCACACCAAGCTGCTCAACCTGGCCAGCAACCTTGCCGCCCTGATCACCCTGATGGTGGGCGGCTACGTGCTGTGGAAGGTGGGGCTGGTGATGGCCGTGGCCAGCGTCGCCGGCGGCCAGCTGGGTGCACGCCTTGCGCTGCGCGTGGGCGGCCGCGCGATCCGGCCGCTGCTGGTGGTGATGTCGCTGGCGCTGACCGCCAAGCTGCTGTCGGATCCGGCCAATCCGCTGGGAATGCTGCTTCGGGGTTGGCTGCCGGGTGGGTGAGGCGGTACGTGTATGGAAAACCAACCCGCGCATAGAGCCGCGCGACTTACCGGTTTTGCTCAGCACTCCGCCTGTAGTGGTTTCGAAGGCCGCAATGTCCCCTGTCGCGCCATGTAGCACAGAAGTGGTACATTTCCCGGGAGCTTACTCCCCGGAGGTAGTCATGAGCACCACCACCATCCGCCTGCCCGCAGAGCTGAAGGCCCGCGTGGCGGAGGCGGCGAAACAGGCGGGTACGACCTCGCACAATTTCATCCTGGAGGCGATCGCGGAGAAGACGGATCTCGCCGCCCGCCAGGCGGAATTCCATGCGGTGGCCGATCAGCGCTACGCCGAATTCATCGAGTCTGGAAAGAGCATTCCCTGGGGGGAAGCGCGCGCTTGGCTCAAGGGTCGTGTGGCAGGTCAGGCGGTGAAGCGGCCCCGAGCCGGAAAGCTGGATCCCTGAGGTGACGCGCGTCAGGTTGGCGTCGGGGGTGATCGATGATTTCAGCCGGATCCTGGAGCATCTGGAGCTTTACGAGGCGGAGGGCGCGGAAGATCGAACCGGCCAGATCATCAGCGCCTTCGACGTACTGGCCGACAACCCGCTCATCGGCCGGCCGGTCGGCGACGACATGCGCGAACTTCTGATCGGCCGGGGCGCGCACGGATACGTGGCGCTGTATCGCTACATATCGTTGATTGATACAGCGCTGATTTTGGCCATCCGGGCGCAGCGCGAAGCAGGCTACGCTCAGCGATGAGCCGGGGTACGGTGATCGCGACACTCTCCGACGACAACAAAGGTCGGCGACTTCCTGCGGATCCGCTATGGCGGTATCAGCGATGCGAAGCGAATGTTGGGCCGGTGGAAGAGATCCGCGAGGCGTTTGTGGGGAGCCAGGGCCACCTGTTCCGTTGAATCGGGCCCTGCGGCCTACAATTGGCCACCCTGTCCGTTCCAGCTGCCGCATGAACTTCCCCGACTACCCCGCTGTCCGCCACCGTTTCCAGGTCCGTCCCGGCATCGAGATGAGCTATCTCGACGAAGGCCCGCGCGACGGCGAGGTGGTGGTGATGGTCCACGGCAATCCGTCGTGGAGCTACTACTGGCGGCACCTGGTCAACGGGCTGAGCGACCCGGGTGCTGGTAAAGGCTACCGCTGCATCGTGCCCGACCACGTGGGTATGGGGCTGTCGGACAAGCCGGACGATGCGCCCAAGGCGCTGCCGCGCTACGACTACACCCTGCAGTCGCGCGTGGATGACCTGGGCGCGCTGCTGGAGCACCTGGGCATCGACGGGCCGGTGACCCTGGCGGTGCACGACTGGGGTGGGATGATCGGCTTCGGCTGGGCGCTGTCGCACCAGGTCCAGGTGCAGCGGCTGGTGATCCTCAATACGGCCGCGTTCCCGATGCCGGAGGCCAAGACCGTACCTTGGCAGCTGGCGCTCGGGCGGGATTACAACGTGGGCGAGATGGTGATCCGTGGCTTCAACGCGTTTTCCAGCGGCGCCTCCCGCCTGGGCGTGGAGCGGAAGATGCCGCCCGAAGTGCGTCGTGCCTACGTGGCGCCCTACGACAGCTGGAAGAACCGCATCTCCACCGTGCGCTTCATGCAGGACATCCCGCTGTCGCCCAAGGACAAGGCGTGGCCGCTGCTGGAGGAGTCCGGCAGGCGCCTGCACGAGTACGCGGGCCTGCCGGCCTTCATCGGCTGGGGGCTGAAGGACTTCGTGTTCGACCAGCCGTTCCTGGATCGCTTCAAGGCGGACCTGCCGGGGGCCGAAGTGATGGCCTTCGACGATGCCGGGCACTACGTGCTGGAGGACAAGCACGAGGTGCTGGTGCCGGCGATCCGCCGCTTCCTCGACGCGAACCCGCTGGCGGGCTGATCCCGAGGGTTGGGTAAGCTGTCGGGCACACCCGAGGAGCAGCCATGGCCAACGTAACCCGCGTGCGGGCGGAATCAACCGCAACCGACTACATCGTTGAACTGACCGATCCAGCCGGCCACCGCTGGCAAGCCGACGAGCCGGTATCGCTGGGCGGCGGGGATACCGCGCCGGATCCGATGCAGCTGGTGCTCTCTGCGCTGGGCGCCTGCACCGCGATCACCCTGAAGATGTACGCGGCGCGCAAACAGTGGCCGCTGGAGGACGTGGTGGTCGACTTGGAGCTCAACCCGGACGGCAAGCCGGAGGCCGGCAACGACATCCGCCGCCGGCTGACCGTAAAGGGCGATCTGGACGCGGCGCAGCGTGAGCGCCTGCTGCAGATTGCCAACGCCTGCCCGGTGCACAAGCTGCTGGTCGGCGAAATCCGTATCGACACCGCCCTGGACTCCACTCCGTCGTAGGAGCGCGCCACGCGCGCGAAGCCGCGTGAACCCGATCGGCCTCACGGGACTTCGGTCACCAGGCTGTCACCGACGCCTCGCGCGTGATGCAGTTTGACGGCGCGCCGGTTATCCGTCGACGCCGACCCTGCGCAGCAGCCCAGTCGTCACGCGGCTTCGCGCGCATGGCGCGCTCCTACAGGGCGCGGCCATTTGGCAGGGCCCCGGGCCGCGCGGCTCAGGCGGCGTCCAGGCCCTGCTGCCAGAAGGCGGATTCCAGGCGGGAGGCCTTGCGGAAGATCTGCACCAGTTCCGGATAGCGGTTGTCGCTGGCGTAGCGGCGGCCGAGGTCGTCCAGCCACTCGTGCGCGGCCGCGCCGGCCTGTTGGAATGCATCGCCGGAATACTCGGCGATCCAGTCGCGGTACGGATGGTTGGCGGGGATGGCGTTGATGCCGTCCGGCGTGAGCCGGCGGCCGATCTCGGCATATCCCAGGGTGCACGGGATCAGCGCTACCTGCAGGTCCAGCAGGTCGCCTGACATGCCCACATCCAGCACGAAGCGGGTGTAGGCCACGGTGGCCTGCTGCTCTTCGGTGGCCTCCACGTCGGCGGCCGACAGGCCCCAGCGCTCGCACACGCGCAGGTGCAGGCCCATCTCGTCCAGGATCGCCCCCAGGCCGCCGCGCGCGGCCTGCATGTCGGCAAGCGTGCGGCTCTTGTAGGCAGCCAGGGCGTGGGCGCGGGCGAACTGGATCAGGAACAGGTAGTCCTGCACCAGGTAATTGCGGAACGCCGCTTCCGGCAGGCTGCCATCGCCAAGGCCGCGGACGAAAGCGTGGTCAACGTAGTCGCTCCAGTCGGCGGCGGCGGTGGTCTTGAGGCGTTCAAACAGGGACATGGGGGGTGATGCTCCCGTGGCAAAAGGACGAGTAACGCAAACCGCATATGGTAAGCAATCCACCTCCGTCCCGTAGAAGCGCGCCACGCGCGCGAAGCCGCGTGACACATGGCCTGAAACGCACCTTGGGCAACCGCGTCGTGGCCGAAGTCTTGCGGTAACGATGGAATTCACGCGGCTTCGCGCGCATGGCGCGCTCCTACGCAGGGGATGGGCGAGAGCAGCGGTGATGGGCGGGAGCGGCGATAATCGGGGCATGAGTGATACATGCAACATTGCCGCCGCCCTGCCGCGGCTGGCCGCCGAAGCGCCCGAACGCATCGCCATGCGCTATCCCGGCCGCGATGGCGGATACGCCGACGCCCTGACCTACGGCGAACTCGACCGCCGCAGCGATGCCATTGCCGCCGGCCTGGCCAAGCGCGGCATTGTCCGCGGCAGCCGCACGGTGGTGATGGTGCGGCCCACGCCCGAGTTCTTCCTGCTGATGTTCGCCCTGTTCAAGGCCGGCGCGGTGCCGGTGCTGGTGGATCCGGGCATCGACAAGCGCGCGCTGAAGCAGTGCCTGGACGAAGCCGAGCCGCATGCCTTCATCGGCATTCCCCTGGCGATGTTCGCGCGCACCCTGCTGGGCTGGGCGAAGAAAACCACGCGCGTGCGTATCACCACAGGCCGGCGCGCCTGGCTGGCCGATGCCACGCTGGCCCAGGTGGAGCAGGAAGGCGCCGATGCCGGTCCGCAGCTCACCGATACGGCGCCCGACGACATGGCCGGCATCCTGTTCACCAGCGGTTCGACCGGCGTGCCCAAGGGCGTGGTGTACCGCCACCGGCATTTCATGGCCCAGATCGACATGCTGGGCGGCGCCTTCGACATCGAGGCCGGTGGCGTGGACATGCCCACATTCCCGCCGTTCGCCCTGTTCGACCCCGCGCTCGGCCTGACCTCGATCATCCCCGACATGGATCCAACGCGCCCGGCCCAGGCCAGCCCGGTGAAGCTGCATGCCACCATCGAGCGCTTCGGCGTCGACCAGCTGTTCGGCTCGCCCGCGCTGATGCGGGTGCTGGCCGAATACGGCAAGCCGCTGCCCTCGCTCAGGCGGGTGACCTCGGCCGGTGCGCCGGTACCGGCCGAGGTGGTTGCGCGCATGCACGAACTGCTGCCCGAAGACGCCGGCTTCTGGACGCCCTACGGCGCCACCGAATGCTTGCCGGTCTCGGTCATTGAAGGAAGAGAATTGATCGCGCTGCGCGGGCGCACCCGGCATGGCGCCGGCACCTGCGTGGGTCGCCCGGTGCCGCCGAACGAGGTGCGCATCATCCGTGTACGCGATGACGCGATCCCGGAATGGTCCGAGGATCTGGTGGTCCAAGGTGACCTGATCGGCGAAATCACCGTGGCCGGTCCGACCGCCACCGACACCTACTGGAACCGCGACGAACAGACCCGTTTGGCCAAGGTCCGTGAGGTGCTGCCGGATGGCACCGAGCGCATCGTCCACCGCATGGGCGACCTGGGCTATTTCGACGCCGAGGGCCGGCTGTGGTTTTGCGGGCGCAAATCGCACCGGGTGATCACTCCCGGGGGGGGCACGCTGTGCACCGAGCAGGTGGAGCCTGTATTTGACGCCCATCCCGACGTGCGTCGCACTGCCCTGGTTGGCGTGGGCGACCGGCAGGCGCAACGGCCGGTGCTGTGCGTGGAGCTGCATCCCGGCGTGGGCATGGGCGAGCAGGCGCGGGTCGTTTCCGAACTTCGCCACCTCGGCAAAGGGTTCGTGCACACCGCAAGCGTGCAGACTTTCCTGTTCCACCCGGGCTTTCCGGTCGATATCCGCCACAACGCCAAGATCGGCCGCGAAAAGCTCGCCGCCTGGGCCGGAATGCGCCTGCGCCGGGCGCCCGAAGGCGATGGCGTGCGCAAAAAGGGGGCACGATGAAAATTCTGGTCACCGGCGGCGGCGGCTTCCTCGGCCAGGCGCTGTGTCGCGGGCTGGTCGAACAGGGGCATGAGGTCACCAGCTTCAACCGTGGCCACTACCCGGAGCTGGATGCGCTGGGCGTGGGCCAGGTGCGCGGCGACCTCGCCGACCGCGAGGCGGTGCTGGGCGCGGCCCGGGGCATGGAAGCGATCTTCCACAACGCGGCCAAGGCCGGGGCGTGGGGTAGCTACGACAGCTACCACCAGGCCAACGTGGTCGGCACGCAGAACGTGCTGGATGCCTGCCGTGCGCACGGCATCGGGCGCCTGGTCTACACCTCCACCCCCAGCGTCACCCACCGCAAGACCCATCCGGTGGAGGGCGGAACCGCGGACACGGTGCCCTACGGCAGCGGCTTCAAGGCGCCCTATGCCACCACCAAGACCATAGCCGAGAAGGCCGTGCTGGCAGCCAACGGGCCGGAACTGGCCACCGTGGCGCTGCGCCCGCGATTGATCTGGGGGCCGGGTGACAACCAGCTGCTCCCGCGGCTGGTGGAGCGGGCGAACGCGGGGCGGCTGCGCTTCGTCGGCGACGGCGAAAACCGCATCGATACCACCTACATCGACAACGCCGCAGACGCGCATTTCAAGGCGTTCGAGCACCTGGCGCCCGGCGCTGCCTGCGCCGGCAAGGCGTACTTCATCAGCAACGGCGAGCCCAGGCCGGTACGCGAGATCCTCAATGGCCTGCTGGCCGCGGCCGGCGCGCCGCCGGTCGAAAAGACCGTGCCGTTCCGGGTCGCCTATGCAATCGGTGCGGTCAGCGAAGGTCTGTGGCCGCTGCTGCGCCTGCCGGGTGAGCCGCCGCTGACCCGTTTCCTGGCCGAACAGCTCAGCACCACCCACTGGTATGACATGGCGCCGGCCACGCGTGACTTCGGCTATGTGCCGAGCGTCTCCATCGCCGAAGGGCTTGAGCGCCTGGCCCGGGCGTGGCGGCAAGGCTGATCTTCACGGCAGCCCGACAACGCTGAACCTATCCCCAGCAGGGCGGATTTCATCACCAGCTGAATACTTCACCCCCGGCAAGATCGAAACCGTATCCCACACGCCCGAAGGGGAAGGTCGACACCATGCTTAACTATGCCGTGCTGTTTTTTGTTCTCGCCATCATCGCTGCGGTGCTCGGACTGACAGGCATTGCAGGCGCGCTGGGCAATGTTGCCTGGATCCTGTTCGTTGTGTTCCTGATCATCGCGGTGATCTCGCTCATCCGGGGCCGCGGTCCCAGAGTCTGATCACCTGCTGGGCGGACCCGGGTCCGTCCAGCAGAGCCGAGGTTGAAAGCCCGCTCAAGGCCCGCCGGAGACGGCGGGCTTTTTCATGCCTGCAGCAAGGCAACGCACGCCCGCGCCACGGCTACAATGCCGCCATGGTCGACCAATCCCGTTCCCCCCTGTCTTCGCTCAAGCCGCTGGCCGGGCGCGCCCTGGAGCGAGCGCTTGAGCGCGCCCTGGCGCTGGATCCCGACACCCGGGACGCCCTGGGTCCGCTGCAGGGACGCCGTCTGGTGCTGCGGCTGGCTTCGCCGCCGCTGGCACTGCAGCTGACCGTCCAGGACCGTTCGCTGAAAGTGGGCCCGGTGGAAGAGGACCAGGAGCCGGACCTTGCCGTGCGCAGCACCCTTGCCGGGCTGCTGTCGCAGCTGCCCGGCCTGCGTCCGGGCGATGGCGCGCCGGTGGGGCGGATGCGGATCGAGGGTGACGCCGAGCTGGCGCGACGGGTGCAGGCGCTGGCCCGCGGCTTCGACCCGGACTGGGAGGCGCCGTTCGCCGAGGTGTTTGGCGATGTCATCGGCGTGCAGATCGCCCAGGGCCTGGCCGGTGCGTTGCGCCAGGCGAAGGTGACCGGCCAGGCACTCGCCCGCAGCGCCGCCGAGTACGTGACCGAGGAATCCCGTGACGTAGTGGCCCGCGCCGAGCTGGAAGCATTCCATGAAGACGTCGACGTGCTGCGCGACGACGTGGAACGGCTGGACGCGCGCATCCGCCGACTGCGCAGCGCAGCAGGCGCCAAGGCATGAGTGCATTGCTGCGGGCCTCGCGCATCGGCCGCGTGCTGCTGCGTTACCGGCTGGATTCGCTGCTGGAAGGCAGCCCGGCCGAGCGCTGGCTGAAACTGATGCGCCCGTTCGTGCCGCGGGCCTCGGCCGAAGTGCAGGCCATGCCGCGCGGCGCCCGCCTGCGCCTGGCCCTGCAGGAGTTGGGCCCGCTGTTCGTGAAGTTCGGCCAGATCCTCTCCACCCGCCGCGACGTGGTGCCGCCCGATATCGCCGAAGAGCTGGCCCTGCTGCAGGACCAGGTGGCGCCGTTCGATGGCGACACCGCGCGCGCGCTGGTGGAACAGGCGCTGGAGCGGAAGATCGACGAGGCCTTCGCCAGCTTCGACATCGAACCGCTGGCGTCGGCCTCCATTGCCCAGGTGCATGCGGCCACGCTGCCGGGTGAAGACGGTGCTGCCCCGCGCGAGGTGGTGGTGAAAGTGCTGCGGCCGGGCATCGAACAGCAGGTGGCTGCCGACATCGCCCTGCTCAACAGCATCGCCGCGTTGGTCGAGCGCACCCATCCGCGCGCCCACCGCCTGCGCCCGCGCGAGATCGTGGCCGAGATCGAGAACACCCTGGCCGCCGAGCTGGACCTGCAGCGCGAGGGCGCCAACGCCTCGGTGCTGCGGCGCAACTGGCTGGGCTCCGATGACCTCTACGTGCCCGAGCCACTGTGGTCGCACACCGCCGAGCGGGTGCTGACGCTGGAGCGGGTGCGCGGCATTCCCAGTGACGATGTGGCCGCGCTGGATGCGGCCGGCATCGACCGCCGTGCGCTGGCGGCCAAGGGCGTGCGGGTGTTCTACACCCAGGTGTTCCGCGACAATTTCTTTCACGCCGATGCGCACGCCGGCAACATCTGGGTGGACGAGACGCGCAAGGACAATCCGCGTTTCATCGCCCTTGATTTCGGGATCATGGGCCAGCTCTCCAGCGAGGATCAGTACTACCTGGCCGAGAACTTCATGGCCATCTTCAACCGCGACTACCGGCGCATCGCCGAACTGCATCTGCAGGCAGGCTGGATGCCGGCCAACGTGCGCCTGGACGAGCTGGAAGCCGCGGTCCGCGGCGTGTGCGAGCCGTATTTCACCCGGCCGCTGGCGGAGATCTCGCTGGCCGAGGTACTGGGCAAGCTGTTCCGCACCGCGCAGAAATACGAGCTGACCCTGCAGCCGCAGCTGATCCTGCTGCAGAAGACGCTGCTGAGCATCGAGGGCCTGGGCCGGCTGCTGGATCCGAAGATCGATATCTGGGCCGTCGCCCGCCCCGTGCTGGAACGGATCCTGGCCGAGCGATACAGCCCGCGCCGGCTGGCCCGCGAGTTTCGCCGGCGCCTGCCCGAGCTGGTGACGAAGACCCCGGAGATGCCGCGCCTGGTGCACGCCTGGCTGGAGCAGCAGGTGACGGGCCGGCACGAGCTGCAGATGCGCTCGAACGACCTGGTGGCACTGACCGGCGAGATCCGCGCGCTGCAGCGGCGCGCGGTGTCGGCAATCGCCGGGGCAGGGTTGCTGGTGACGGCCGCGGTCCTTTATGGCTTTGAAGCCGGAGGACCGGCGGTAGCCGGCGTGTCCGTGGCTGCCTGGGCGGCCGGGCTGGGCGGGGTGGCCGCGCTGATGGCCGCTTGGCGGCGCGGTTGAACTCCTGCGGAGCCGTCTGGCAACGAGGCCGGGTCAGGCGCCGCTGAAAGCGCGCCTGCGCAGTGAGCGGTAAACCGGTCCGGCGAAGCGCTTGGCCGGCTTTTTGAGGTTCCACATCAGCCACTGCCGGGCACGCGCGCCGCTGCGGCCGGTGGCGAGGTCGGCGACCTGTGCCGGACCGACTCCGCGCTGCAGCGCATAGCGGCCCAGGACCAGACTGTCGGCGACCCGTCCGACCGTGATGGTTGGCTCCGAGGTGAACAGGTACCGGATGCCGGCCTCCGCCGCCGCGCGCGCCACGCGCGTGGAGTGGAAGCCGCCGGGCACCGACGCTACCTCCACCGGCTGGCCGGTCAGGTCCGACAGCAGTGCCACGCTGTCGCGCCACTCGGCGGCGAGCGCGTCGGCGGCAAGCCGGGAAATGTCCGCCGGATGGGTGTGCGAATGGCTGCCGACCACATGCCCGCCGCCGATCAGCGCGCGCAGATCGGCGGTGGTGACAAAGCCGGGCGTGCCTACGCGGGCGCCGGTGATCAGGAAGTGCCCGGCCATGCCATGGCGGTCGAGCCGCCGCGCGGCATCCACCGCGCTCGCGCCGCCGTCGTCGAAGGTGATCAGGCAGGCGTCGCGCGCATCGCTGCCCAGGTCGCTGACACGTGGGAAGCGCAGGCCGGTCCGTGCCAGCGCCTGCAGCTGGTGCTCGAACGCGTCGTGGCTGAACTTGTACGAAGCGGCCGAGGGACCCGCGAAGCCGCTGGCGTCCCAGTCGCCGTTGGCAACGATGTCGTGGTACATCAGGCTCGCGATCGCCATCTCATTTCCCGTTGTGCAGTGCGCGTCGTGCGCGCAGGTAGCGACTCAGCCGCGGCTGACCCCATTCACCGCTGCGGCGTCCGCGGGTGTCGATCGGTTCGGCGGTGCCGGCGTGGATCTGGGCGAACCGGCAGGCCAGCGCGTCGAGATTGTCGGATACAGCCTTGCGCTGGATCACGGCGTAGCTTTCGCGGCGCTCGTCAAACGGGCAGCGGTAATAGCCAAGGACCGGTCCGGTATCGATGCCGGCGTCGATGCGCAGCAAGGTCATTCCGACGCGTTCGAGGTCGCGCTCGGCCAGCGCCCAGAAGCAGCCGTGGGCGTTGCGGTACTCAGGACAGATCCCCGGGTGCATCACCAGGGTGCCGGCCCGGGCGATCGAGAACACCCGCTTTGACAGCAGCTGCTTGCAACGCGCCAGGACGATGTCCGGGCGCAGGTCACGCAGCAAGGCGACGACCGCAGGGTCGTTGCCACTGGCGACGCGCAGTTGCGGTACTTCCGGCGCCGGGCCGTAGCGGCGTTCCATTTCCGCCAGGGTCGCGCGCATCCAGGCAGCATTGGCAGCGTGGTGGAACAGGCGCTGGTACAGCCGCATCGCCCCCACGTCGACCATGCCCAGCGCCCCGACCCTGCGATATTCGCGAAGGTAGCGGCGGCGCTTCTGCACCGCCCTCTCATCCAGCACCACGATGCCCGCCAGTGTCGAGAACGAGGCCAGCCAGGGCGCCAGTCCGCGCTGGTCGAACTCGGCGCCCGCATGGCAGATCAGGACCGTGCGCACCTCAGCCGCCCCACCACGGCCGTAAACGCCGGCCCGGCGGTTGGTAGTTGGCGCGGCGATTGTCCGGATTCAGCGGCATACACCAAGGTGTACGCAAAACGGGGCCGATTCATGCCATGCCCCTGGTCGCCAACACGCGGGCCGGTGCCGGCCCGCGCGTTGGTGTGTGGTCGACCCGGTCTCCCGTCAGCCGCTTCAGTCAGCCTCTGGAGCCCTGACAGGGGCCTTGCCTTGGGCAGCTTCGAAGTCGCCGGCGACGAAATATGAGATCTCGGCCGGGCGCAGGTGGCGGCGCAGCGCGGCGTGCACGCTGTCAGGCGTCTGCGCGCGCAGGTCGTCCTCGAACCTGGCCCAATCGGCCATGGTCCGGTCCAGGTACAGGTTGCCAGCGAGCATGCCCGCCAGCTCGCCGTCATCCGCGCGCGACGTGCGGCGGCCTTCAAGCATGCCTTCCACGGTCTCGGCCAGCTCTTCCCCGCCGATGCCCTTGTCCAGCAGCAGTGCCAGCTCCTCGGCCATCGCCGCCTCCACGCCCGGAATGTTCTCCGGCGCAGCGATGGCGTACAGCGTGAAGTTGCCCGCTTCGTCCAGCGCGCTGGCGCTGAGGTTCGAGCCAACGGCATAGCTGAGCCCGTCGCGCTCGCGGATGCGGTCGGCGAGTCGCGACTTGAGCATGCCGCCGCCGAGGATGTGATTGCCCAGTACCAGCGCAGGATAATCCTCGTGCTCCTCGCCCACCGGCACCGTTTGCACCGCGACCAGCATGGCGTTGGGTTTGTCCGGTGTTTCCAGCTGCTTACGCACGGCCGGCATGCTGTGGTAGGGCCCCGGGATGCGGGTGAAGGCGATCGGCGCCTCCCAGTCGCCCAGCAGTTCGGTCACCTGTGCCTGCACCGCCGCGGTGTCCACGTCGCCAACGATGCTGATGCTGGCGTCGGCGGCACCGTAGAAATCGCGGTGGAAGGCCCGCAGATCATCCAGCGTGGCTGTCTGGATGGCCTGGATCCGCTCTTCGAAACCGAGCTGGTGGTAGGGGTGGCCTTCAGGCCAGCGGTCGAAGTACCTGCCCGCAGCGTCGGAGGCAATTGCCTGAGGCTCGGTCATGCTGCTGCGGATGCCGGTCACCATCTGGGTACGCAGCTGCTCGAATTCACTGTCCGGCCAGGTCGGCTCGCGTAGCAGCGTGGTGGCCAGCTCCAGCAGCGCCGGCAGGTTGTCGCGGTCGGTGGTGCCGGTGACCGAGACAGTGGTAGCGCCACCGCTGATCATGAGCGTGGACTTGAGTTCGGTGAGCCTGCGCGAGATCGCCGCGCGGTCCAGCTCGCGGGTGCCGCGCATCAGCATCGGCGCAACCAGATTGCTTGCGAACGCGCGGTTGGTGAGTGACTGCTCATCGCCCAGACGCAGATTGATGCGCAGCTGCACGGACTGTCCGCGCGTCGACTTGGCCAGCACCGCCAGCTTCGCCCCGTTGTCCAGGGTGGTGGTCACGGTGCGAGAGTCGATATTGGCCGGCGACGGATCAAACGCCTCGCCGGCGGCCATCGCTTCGCGGCCCTGGTAGTCTTCCAGAAGGGTCGCCGCCTCCGGCGCCTCTGGAATCTCGACCTGTTCGGTGGCATCGCTGGGAATGAAGCGTCCGAGCGTGCGATTGCTGCGCCGCAGATAGGCGTCGGCGACCCTGGCCACGTCCTCTTCGGTGACCTGTTCGAGGTGGTCGCGGCCGAGCAGGAGAAGGCGCCAGTCACCCTGTGAGATCGCTTCGGAAAGCTCGATGCCGACCGCATTGGGATCGCGCATGGCCACCTCGATCGCGGTCAGCATCCGCTGTCGGGCCTGGGTCACCTCATCGGCGGTGAACGGCTCGCCGGCGGCTTCCTCGACCAGCTGGATGAACTGCGTTTCCAACGCATCCAGGTCGCTGCCTTCGGGCACCTCCACCCCCAACATCAGCAGACCGGGCTCATCGAGCGAGAAGTCGATCTGGAATACCCCGCTCGCCTTGCCCGACTCCACCAATGCACGGTGCAGCCGCCCGGTGGGCGTGTGGACAAGCACCTGCGCAAGCGTTGCCAGCGCGGCGCTGTCGGGATGGCGGGTGGCAGGAATGTGATAGGCCAGGACCATGTACGGCGTTTTGCCCACGCGGCGCGCGGTGACGCTGCGTTCGCCGTCCTGGGCCGGCTCCACGGTGTAGAACTGCGGCAACTCCCGCGAGGGCCGGGGGATGGCGCCGAAAGTGTCGGCGACCAGCTGCAGGGTCGCGTTCGGATCGAAGTCTCCGGCCACCACCAGCACAGCATTGTCGGGCTGGTACCAGGTGCGATAGAACGCCTGCAGCCGATCGATCGGCACGTTTTCCACGTCCGAGCGCGCGCCGATCGGCAGGTTGGAGTAGTTGTGCCACGCATAGGCGGAGGAGAGGATCCGCTGCGCGAGCAACATGATCGGGTTGTTCTGGCCCATCTCCATCTCGTTGCGGACCACGGTCATCTCGCTGTCCAGGTCCTCGCGCGAGATGTGCGAGTTGACCATGCGGTCGGCTTCCATCTGCAGCAGCCACGCCAGGGTGTCGGGACTGGTGGCAAAGCTGGCGAAATAGTTGGTGCGGTCCAGCGAGGTAGTGCCGTTGAAGCCGATGCCGCGCTTGCGCATCTCGCCGGCAATGTCGTCGTGCGTCGGCGTGCCCTTGAACACCAGGTGTTCAAGCAAATGCGCCATGCCGGTTTCGCCATAGTTCTCGTGGCGCGAGCCGACCAGGTAGGTCACGTTGACGGTGGTGACCGGCTTGCTGGAATCGGGAAACAGCACCACCCGCATGCCGTTGTCCAAGGCGTATTCGCTGATGCCTTCGGCGCTGAGCACCGGCTCGGCCGGAACCTGCTGGCGGGCGATCACTGGCGAAGTGAGCATCAGCGCCAGGACAGGCGCCATGAGCATCGCAGCCAGGCGCCGCGACCCCTGCAACCGTTTCAACATGGATTTCCCCTTCCTTTGGTGAGCGGCGAAAATAGCAAAAATCCCGCTGCCGATCCGGAACGGGCTCACAGCAGGTATGTTCAGTTGATGGATCTGCAAGCGCTGGGAATGGACAGGCCAGAAGACCGGGGGATTCCGATCCTGCATGCCGACGAGCATCTGGCGGTGGTCAACAAACCGCCGGGACTGACCGTGCATGACAGCCGCCTGGCCCGCGGTGAGACCGACTTCCTGGTCAACCGCCTGCGGGCGCAGCTTGGCCGGCCGGTGTATCCGGCCCATCGCCTGGACCGGGCCACCAGCGGCTGCCTGCTGCTGGCGTTCGACCGCGCCACCGCGGCGGCGCTGGGCGAGCAGCTGATGTCGCGCACCGTGGGCAAGGAGTATCTGGCAATCTGCCGCGGCTGGCCGGAGGCGGAGTTCACCGTTGACCATCCGCTGGATGGCGGGCCGGGGAAACCGCTGAAGAAGCCAGCCATCACCCGCTTCGAGCGGCTGGCCACGGCAGAGCTGGACGTGCCCTCGGCTGGCTTTCCCACCTCGCGCTATGCGCTGCTGCGGGCCATGCCGGAGACCGGGCGTTTCCGCCAGATCCGGCGTCACCTCAAGCATGCGTCACACCAGCTGATTGGCGATACCAGCCACGGCGACGGCCGCCACAACCGGCAGTACCGCATGATGGGCATCCACCGCATGCTGCTGCACGCCAGCGCGCTGGCGTTTGATCACCCGCAGGGCAGTCGCCGGCTGCGGGTCGAAGCGCCGCTGGAGGCGGAATTCGGCCGCGCCCTGGCGCTGTTCAAGCTGGAAGCGGGCGACCTCCAGGCCGCCCGTGACGAGGTGCTTATTCCCCGTTGAACTCGGCGGCCAGGTCCTGCTCAAGCTCGGCCAGGATCGGCATCAACATCTGCTGCACCGCCTGCATGGTGTTCTGCATCAGCTGGGGCATCTTGTCGAGCAGGTGCTGGCCGGCCTGGCTTTCATAGAACGTGATCATCGCGTCCATGTCTTCACCGGTGAAGGTGGCCATGTAGATATCGCGGTACACCGGCTCCAGCTTCTCCCAGGACAGCGCCTGGGCCATGGCGGTGTTGCCGCGGGCAACGATGCGATCGATCCGCTCGCGCTCGGCGGCGTCAAGCTGCTGGCCGGCGGTTGCCTGGGCCACCATCTGCTGCTGGGAAGCCTGCACCTGCGGCAGGATCGCTTCCAGCGTCTGCTGGGCGCGCATGACTTCCAGCAGGCGGCCGACCTGCTCCTGGGTGGGCTGCTGGGCAAAAGCCGGCGGCACCAGGACCAGCAGCACGGCGAGCGAGAACGTACGCAAATACAGTTTCATCGACATCTTCATGGACCTCTCCCCGAAAAGAGCGGCCATCCTCCCGTGGGCCGGCTGCCGGTGCAACAAGGGCGTGAGCAGCGGCGGGGATAGGCGGCGGGGATAGAATCAGCGCCAGGAGGGTGTCGATGGCGGTTCCGGAAATCCCAGAAGACGAGATCACCGAACGGTTCATCCGCGCGTCCGGGCCTGGGGGCCAGAACGTCAACAAGGTGGCGACCGCGGTGGAGCTGCGCTTCGACATCGCCGCCTCGCCGTCGCTGCCTGAACCCATTCGCGAGCGGCTCCTCTCGCGCCGCGACCGCCGCGTGACGTCAGAAGGAGTGCTGGTGATCAACGCCCAGCGCTACCGTACCCAGGAGCGCAATCGCGAAGATGCCAGGGCGCGCTTGCAGGACTTCATCGCCAAGGGGGCGCAGCCGCCCAAGCCGCGGATTGCCACCCGGCCGACCCGCGGTTCCAAGGAACGCCGCTTGCAGGACAAGCGCGTGCGTGGCCAGATCAAGCGTGGCCGTTCGGCCAGGGAGTGGGAGTAGCCAGTGGACAAGGGGGTTGAAGTGCCGCTGCTGCCCGAGGTGCCGCCCAGCGTGCCCCGGGTGCCCTACAGCGTTTTTTGGCGCTGGTTCGGGCGCACCGTGCTGCGGCTCGGCGGCTGGCGTGTGGTGGGGCCACTGCCTGATCTGCCCAAGGCCGTGGTGATCGCCGCGCCGCACTCATCCAACTGGGACGGGCTGTGGGGGTTCGCGGCCAAGCTGGCGCTGGGCATCCGCATTACCGTGCTCGGCAAGCACCAGCTGTTCTGGTGGCCGCTGTCGGTGCTGCTGGGCAAGCTCGGAGTGATCCCGGTGGACCGGAACGCGCCCCAGGGCACGGTGGGCCAGGCCGCGCAGATGCTGGTGCGTTCAGAGCAGCTGTGGTTTGCACTGGCTCCGGAAGGCACCCGCAAGCGGGTGGAGCACTGGAAGACAGGCTTCTGGAAGATTGCCGATGCCACCCGGACGCCGATCGTTCCCGCCTATTTCCACTATCCGGACAAGGTCATCGGTTTCGGCGAACCGTTCTACACCACCGGCGATGCCGAAGCCGATATTGCCCGCATCCGCACGTGGTACCGCCCCTGGCAGGGGCGCAACCGCGGGACGGAATGACATGATCACGGCAGGGAGGCCATGACATGAGCGGAAGGCGTTGGGCAGTGGTGGCCATGGTGGTGGCAGCGATCCTGGTGATCGTGGTGCCCATCTGGCGCTCTGGTGAACCGGTGCGGGAGAGCGCTGGGGTGACCGAAGCGGTGGAAGCCGCTCCCGACCGTCCTGTCGCCACACGGGGGACGGACAGGGGTGTTCCACGGTCAGTGGGCGTCGCAGATCTCCCCCTGCCCCCGCTGGATGCGCCGCTGCGGCTGGTGATGGATGACCTGGTGCGGCGCGCGGATACGGGCGACGTGGCAGCGGCATGCCGGGTCGCCGCGGAGCTGGAGCGCTGCGGGGAGCTGCGTCTTACGGTGGGCGCGTTCAGCGCCACGCGCAGGGAAATGCAGCGGCTGGTTGACGAAGCGCCGGATGAGCACAGGCAGGCCTTTGCCAGCCGCCTGGAAGAAATCGAAGCGATGGCGGAGACCGCGGCCAGTGACTCTGCGCACTGTGCCGACATCCAGGAACCCGATGCCGGTGAGCGTGCGCGCTATTGGCGCACCGCCGCGCTGGGTGGCCATCCGGCGGCGATCCGGCACTACGTCATCGGCAACGCGTTCCGGTTCGACGACATGATGGGTGCGGTGCCGGAGCTGGCCACCTATCACCGCGAAGCGGAAGCGATGGCCCGCCGGGCGGCCATCGGCGGCGACCTGGCCATGCTCCACGCATTGGCCATGGCGTACCTGCCACCGGATGACACGGTGCCCGAAACCGCCCGGCCGGGACGCCGGACCTTCCTCGCCCAGGTGGTCCAGCCCGACGCCGGGCAGGCATTGGCGGTGTTGTTTGCCATGCAGCGACACCCGACCGTGCGTGGGTTGCCGGAGGCCCACCGGTTGAGGATGGCGGTGGACTTCGGGCTCGAGCGCCTGGTCATGCAGGAGGGCGCCGCCGCGGTGAGCAAGGCCAGCGCCACCGCGGATGCCTGGGAGCGGTCATGGACGCCCACCAGGGAGGACCCGGCCGAGCTGGGGATATTCACCAACGGCGGGCTCAGCGACGTGCAACGCGAAGCCTGCGGGCCAGGCTGACCGGAGAGGGGAAGTGGGCGCCGCGGCTTAGCGCTCGGAGTGGCCGCTGTCCCAGTAGTCGCGCCGGGTGAACAGGTCGGGTTGCACCAGATCGACGAAGGCGCGCGCGGGAGGGGGCAATATCTTGCCCTTGCGCATGATCACCCCGTAGCTGCGCGCCGGGAACAGGCCGTCCAGTGGGCGGATCGCCAGCGTCTGGGCATCCGCCTCGTTGAGGCAGACCGAGGACACGATGCTGATCCCCATGCCCATCGCCACGTACTGCTTGATCACTTCCCAGCCGTCCACTTCCAGGGCCACGTGGTAGGGCACGCGGCTGCGCTGGAACACCTGGTCCACCAGGCGCAGGGTGACCTGGCGGCGCGGCGGCAGGATCAGGTCGTGGGCGGCGATGTCCTCCAGACCGGGCGTGGAGCCCTGCGCCAGCGGATGGTCGCGCGGGGTGATCAGCATGTGCTCGAAGCGGTAGGCCGGCGCGTAGTCGATGTCGGCCGGCACATCGACCATGGAGCCGAAGGTCAGGTCGACCACGTTGTCGCGCACCAGGTCGGCGCCGTCGGCGGTGATGGCGCTGTGCAGCACCACGCGCACATCGGGATGGGCGGCGCGAAAGGCGGCGATCAGCCTGGGCAGCAGGTACAGGGTGGTGGTGCTGTTGGCGGCGATGTTGAGTTCGCCCGCGTCCATGCCCCGGATCCGCTGCCGGAAGGTGTCGGGCAAGGCGTCGATGCTTTCCACCAGCGGCGCGGCCAGTTCGTACAGCACTTCGCCTTCGCGGGTGGGCAGCATCCGCCGTCCCGCCCGCTCCAGCAGCGGTACGCCCAGGTCGCGTTCAAGCGCCTGCAGCTGCTGGGTGACCGCCGGCTGGCTCACGAACAGCGCCTCTGCCGCCCGTGACACCGATCCCAGCCTGGCGGTCTGGCAAAACGCCCGCAGCGGCTTGATGCGGTCGCCCTTGTAGGCGAATCGCGGCGGTGTGACGGGATTTTCGCTCACGGCGCATATCCATATAAGTTTTACTAATGATAGGCATTGAAAAAAATGCTTTGTCAAATAGTTGGTGGCGGGAGACGGTGTTTCGCACCCGCAGCAATCCAGGAATGCCCCATGTCCGCCGTGCTCAAGGAACTTCCCCAGACGCTCTCCTCCCCAATGTGGACGCTGGACCTGTCCCTCTCCGCAGGCCCGGCCGCTGACCTGCTTCCGCCGGCGGCGCGCGCCTTCCTGGTCGACCTGCATCATCAGTTCGACGCCCGCCGCCTTGACCTGCTTGCTGCGCGCCGGGCCCGCCAGGTCCGCTTCGACGCTGGCCAGGTGCCGGACTTCCGCGAAGACACCCGGGCGATCCGTGAACGCGAGTGGCGGGTGGCGCCGCTGCCTGAAGCCTTGCGCGACCGGCGGGTGGAGATCACCGGCCCCGTGGACCCGAAGATGGTCATCAACGCGCTCAACTCTGGCGCGAACTGTTACATGGCGGATTTCGAGGATTCCACCGCGCCCACCTGGGACAACCTTACTGCCGGCCAGCGCGCGCTGCGCGGGGCGGCGCGAGGCACCCTGGAGTTCGAAGGCGGCGGCAAACAGTACCGCCTGCGCCCGTTTGATGAGCAGGCCGTGCTGCTGGTGCGCCCGCGCGGCTGGCACCTGGATGAGAAGCACGCGCTGGTCGACGGCGCGCGCTTGTCGGCCTCGCTGTTCGATGCCGGACTGCATGTTTTCCACAATGCGGACGTGCTTGCCGCGAAGGGCCGCGGACCCTATCTGTACCTGCCCAAGCTGGAGTCGATGGAAGAAGCGCAGCTTTGGGACGACGCCCTGGGGCATATGGAGCAGGCGCTCGGCCTGCCGGCCGGCCAGATCAAGGTCACCGTGCTGATCGAGACCCTGCCGGCGGCGTTCGAGATGGACGAGATCCTGCATGCGCTGCGCGGCCGCGTCGCCGGGCTGAACTGCGGGCGCTGGGACTACATTTTTTCGTACATCAAGACCTTCCGCCGGCATCCGGGGCGGGTATTGCCCGAGCGCGGCCAGGTGACCATGGCCCAGCCGTTCCTGAAGGCCTATGCGGAGCTGCTGATCCAGACCTGCCACCGCCGCGGCGCCCATGCCATGGGCGGCATGGCCGCGCAGATCCCGGTCAGTGGAGATCCGCAGGCCAATGCCCTCGCGCTGGCCAAGGTGCGCGCCGACAAACTGCGCGAGGTCACCGCGGGCCACGACGGCACCTGGGTGGCGCATCCGGCGCTGATTCCGCTTGCCCGGCAGGTGTTCGACGAGCGCATGCCCACCGCCCACCAGCAGCACCTGCTTCGCGACGACGTGCTGGTGGGGCGCGGCGAGCTGATCACTCCGCCGCTGGGCACCATTACCCGCACCGGCTTCGAGAACAACATCGAAGTGTGCGTGCGCTACCTCGCCGCATGGCTCGACGGCAGCGGCTGCGTGCCGATCCACTGGCTGATGGAAGATGCGGCCACCGCCGAGATCGCTCGCGCCCAGCTGTGGCAGTGGCTGCACCATTCCGGATCGTTCGGCCAGGAGGCTCGCGGCGGCGAGGGCAACGCCGCGCGCGAGCCGCTGTATCTGGATGACGGGACTGCCATCGACGCCGTGCTGTTCGAAGCGGCCCTGCTCAACGTGGCCTCGCGCCTGGCCGACCCGGCGCTCCCCGGCGCCGGCCGCATGCGCGAGGCGCTGGCCATGCTCGAAGACCTCACCCGCCGCGACACGCTCGAAGACTTCCTCACCGTCCCCGCCTACGAGCGCTTGTGAGCGCGGCAGACGGTTGCCATTCCCGCTGGTCCCGCCATTCCCGCAATTTGCAATTCGCGAACCACGACTTCCGGAGTCCGACATGACCACCCGCCAGCAGCAGATCGAATCCCTCACCCATGACTGGTCCAGCAATCCGCGCTGGAACGGCACCGAGCGCCCGTACTCCGCCGCCGATGTCGTTCGCCTGCGCGGCAGCGTGCAGCCCGAACACACCCTGGCAAAGCGCGGCGCGGAGAAACTGTGGCAGCTGGTCAATGGCGAGGCGAAGAAAGGCTACGTCAACGCCTTCGGCGCGATCAGCGGCGGTCAGGCCATGCAGCAGGCCAAGGCCGGGCTGGAGGCGGTGTACCTGTCCGGCTGGCAGGTGGCGGCCGATGGCAACACGTCGGAAACCATGTACCCCGACCAGTCGCTGTACGCCTACGACTCGGTGCCGGCCATGGTCCGGCGCATCAACAACACCTTCCAGCGCGCCGACCAGATCCAATGGAAGGCGGTCTGCGACGGCAAGCTGGAGGAGAAAGACGCGATCGACTTCTTCCTGCCGATCGTGGCCGACGCCGAAGCCGGCTTCGGCGGCGTTCTCAACGGCTTCGAGCTGATGAAGAACATGATCGCCGCCGGCGCAGCGGGCGTGCACTTCGAAGACCAGCTGGCGGCGGTGAAGAAGTGCGGCCACATGGGCGGCAAGGTGCTGGTGCCCACCGCCGAAGCGGTGCAGAAGCTGGTCGCCGCGCGCCTGGCCGCCGACGTGGCCGGCGTGCCGACCATCGTGCTGGCCCGCACCGACGCCGAGGCCGCCACCCTCATCACTTCCGACCACGACGCCAACGACGTTCCCTTCCTCGCCGGTGAACGCACCGCCGAAGGCTTCTACAAGGTACGCAACGGGCTGGAGCAGTCGATCAGCCGCGGTGTCGCCTACGCACCCTACGCCGATCTGGTGTGGTGCGAGACCGGCACTCCGGATATCGGCTTCGCCCGCGAATTCGCCCAGGCCGTGCACGCGAAATCTCCCGGCAAGCTGCTGGCCTACAACTGCTCGCCCAGCTTCAACTGGAAGAAGAACCTAGACGACCGCCAGATCGCCAGCTTCCAGGACGACCTGGCCGCGCTCGGCTACCGCTTCCAGTTCATCACCCTGGCCGGCATCCACATCAACTGGTTCAACAGCTTCAAGTTCGCCCACGACTACGCCCGCGGCGAAGGCATGCGTCATTACGTGGAACAAGTGCAGGAGCCGGAGTTTGCAGCGCGGGCGCTCGGCTACACCTTTGTGTCCCACCAGCAGGAGGTCGGCGCCGGCTACTTCGACGACGTCACCACCGTGATCCAGGGTGGCGCCTCCAGCGTCACCGCCATGGACGGATCAACCGAGGAGGCGCAGTTCCAGGAGCGGCGCAGAGCGGCGGCCTAGGGCCGCATCACCCGCGGTCCACCAGCGGGCCTGACCCCGCGTAGGAGAGCGTCTTACGCGCGAAGCCGCGTGAATCCGGGCGCCCGGGTCGCCTCGGCAGCGACGCCGGAACCGAAGCCCCAAGGCGTTGCCAAACGTCACGCGGTATCGCGCGCATGGCGCGCTCCTACAAAAGCGGGGCACGCTGCCGGGTGGCCCTGGGGGGGGCGGGATCATGCCGCCAGCCCCGCCTCCATCCGCCGGAAGTACGGCCACAGCGCCCCAGCGCGGGCGATGACGTAGACCACGAACGCCGCCCACAGGCCGTGGTTGCCCCAGGCGGCGGTGAACGGCCAGGCCGCGAGCAGGAACACGACCAGCGAGATCACCCCGGCATTGCGCATCTCGCGGGTGCGGGTGGCGCCGATGAAGACGCCGTCGAGCTGGAATGCCGCGACTGAAACCAGTACGTACACCGCCGCCCACGGCAGGTTGGCGAAGGCGGCCTCGCGCACGTTGGGCAGGGTGGTGATGGCGCTGACGGCGGGTTGGCCAAGCAGCAGGATCAGCGCGGCCAGAACTGCGGCGGTGCCGACGGCCAGCTCGCTGGTCAGACGTACCGCGCGGCGAAAGCGGTCGCGGCTGCGCGCCCCCCAGGCCGCACCCACCCGGGCTTCGGCCACGAAGGCGAAGCCGTCCAGGAAGAACGCGCTGAAGGACACCAGCTGCAGCAGGATGTGGTTGGCGGCAAGGGTCACATCGCCGAAGCGGGCGCCGGCGTTGGCAAACCAGGCGAAGGCGAACAGCAGGCACAGGGTGCGGATCAGGATGTCGCCATTGGCCGCCATCGACTGGCGGATGCGCTGGGCATCGGCAATGCGCTCCCAGGACAGGAACGCACCGCTGTCTGCATGGTGGGCGCGCAGGACCCGCCAGACGATCGCGAGTGCGACCCCGCAGGTGCTCCACTCGGCGATCGCCGTGCCCAGGCCGATGCCGCGCACCCCCATGCCCAGGTAACCAGCAAACCAGATGTCCAGGCCCGCGTTGAGTCCATTGAGCAACAGCTGCACGATCAGCAGTTCGCGGCTGCGGCCCAGGCCGATCAGCAGGCCGCTGCAAGCGAACAGGGTGAGCGCCGCTGGTGCGCCCCAGATGCGGGTCTGGAAGTACCCGGCGGTGGCGGCCTCGACCGCTTCGCTGCCGTCCATCAGTCCCAGGTACAGCCTGACCACCGGCCACTGCACCGCGATCAGGATCGCGCCCAGGCCCAATGCCATCAGCACCGCGCGGCTCACCGCGGCGCGTACTTCGGCCTCGTCTCCCGCGCCTGCGGCCTGGGCCACGAAGCCCGTGGTGCCCATGCGCAGGAAGCCGAAACTCCAGTAGACGAAGTTGAACAGCAGCGCGCCCAGCGCCAGGCCGCCAAGTTCAGTGGCGGTGCCGTAGTGGCCGATGACCGCGGTGTCGACCAGTCCCAGCGCGGGGACGGCGGCGTTGGCGAGGATGATCGGCCATGCCTGGCGGGCGACAGAGCCGCGGGTCAGGGGGGCGGGGGAGGAAACGGTCATGGCCGATATGATGCCGCCCCGACCGGAATCCGGAGAGCGTCGAGAAGTTGCAGGACTCTTGCATGCTCGGTGTTGCTTGGGACGATGTCGAATTTGGCCGGGGCCCGTCAGGAGGTTGCGCCTTGCGAACCGTTCAGCTAGGGTTTGGCGTCGCTCAATGAAGAGCGACTGAACGTCACATCCGTGTCGTTCATTTCCATAGCACAAGGAAAGCAGCTATGAAGACGGAACTGTTTGTAATTGAGGAGCTGGAAGCCCGCTTCGAAATGGAAGTGGTTAACATTGGCGGAGCGGCGTGGGACACGTCCTTGAGCCAGGGGAGTGAGGCAGCTAATGAAGCGTGCTGTCACAACTACACGTGTATCGGCGGTGACGTAAGGCCGCTGTAATGCGTGCGGCACTCACGTCATGCGTGGGTGCCGTTTGAACCCTCCGCCTGTCCCAACTGAATGAACTCATCAAGTGCCTGCCCGGTAACGCGGGGAGACGTGATTGTCGAGCCTTCCGAAAGTGTAGGGGGGCGCGAACGGTATATCGTGGCCGTTGACTGGCATCACTTTCTTGTGGATCGTGCTACCGCGTGCCTGATCGACGCGCTTCGCGCCCAGACGACCTACAAGCTGTTGGCCGAGCATATGCGGCGCGAGGTAGGGGACAGTCTGGATCCCGATTTTCTCCGGGAGGTCGTGGAAAACCAGCTTCCGCCTGCAATCTTTCAGCGATCGGAAGAAGGTCAGAAAACACCGTTCAGTTGGAGGATACACCTGTTCTCCAGAGCGGCACTGGAGCCTTTGGTGCGAGTTACCTCGCGACTGGTGAACAAACCGCTGGCCATGACGTTCCTTGTCCTCTTGATAGCAGTTGACGTTGCGGTGCTCTCCAAATGGATCCAAGATCCGCTGCCACTGCGAGGAGGCGGGATGACGAACTGGCTTCCGGTGATGGGACTGGTGCTCGTCGGCGTTCTCATTCATGAGCTTGGACACGTTAGTGCACTCCGGCGCTTCGGTCGAAAGAGTGGGGGCATCGGCTTCGGAATCTACTGGATCTTTCCCACGTTCTATGCCGACGTGTCCGAGGCATGGCGTCTTCGCGCGCGGCATCGTGCAGTGGTCGATGCTGGCGGTCTGTACTTCCAGGGCATCTACATGGTGGGCATTGGGGCGTGGGCGCTGGTCTCCAAGGATCCGGTCATACCCCTACTGGTGATGTGGATAAGTCATTTAATGATGCTTTACACGTTGAATCCCACGCTCAAGTTCGACGGATACTGGCTGCTGACGGATCTGACCGGTTACACGAATCTGCACTCCCGGATCACGGACTGTGCGCGTCAGGTGGCCGCGCGACTGCTCGGGCGGCCCGGCCAATCGCCACTTGGCAACCCTCAGAAGTGGGCGCTGGCGGGTTTCTCGACGGCCACGGTTCTGTACTTCGGTTACCTGTTCGCGTCCCTGGGTACGGCCCTTGTGCGGACGGTGCAGAATATTTTCTCGGGCGTTGATCACAGCCGGGGCGACATCGTAACGGCTGTTATTGTCGCCAGCCTTCTTTCACTCATCGTCTTGGTTCTTCTGCGCAGGTGCGTCCGGGCGCTCTGGGGGATTTTCAAACCGGAAGCTCATGCAGCATCGGACAAGGAAGCACAATGAGAATATCTTTGGGTTGCCTGCTGTGGCAGCAATTGCTGGTGCGGCAAATTCGGTCCTATGGACCAAATTTACTTCTTGTTCTTCCGGCGACGGATCGCTCGGTCGAACTGGCGCGAGCTGTATGTCAGGCTGGAGCGTGTTGGGTTACCAAAGGCGCCATTTTTGACAATCTGGCGCCTAAGGACCCGCTGGTCGGGCGTCTGAGGACGCCTGCAGAGATCATCCAAGCTGCATCAAGATCTGGGCCGCTGGAACAACCCGTCATCAGCTTCCCTGAGCTGATCGTTGGCGATGGTCCCTCGTTCGTTAAGGTGAAGTTCCTGGGGCAGGCTAGGTTCTTCTCCGTCATGGAGCCTTTGCTGGCACTGCGACATGCGCCAAAGCTCCTGAGTGTTTCCTCGTGGCTCGGAGCGCGGACATACCAACTGCGCCCGATCACCCTTGGCCCGCACCAAGAGTCTGACATTCTGCACTCCACCCTTCGAGACCTGCTGCGGCCCATTGAAAGAGAGGCTTGGCTGAATCCTCGCGACTGGCGCGCGGGGAACAGCCTGGCCGCAAAGACCGAGGACGGCTTTCATGCCAGTTTGAGGGAGGACTGCCGCGACCTCGAGTCGATCCTGCGGACGATGCTCCTGCACAAGGTCGGGTGCGAACGGGACATTCAGAGATTGATAGAAGCGCTCAACGAGTATGGCAAGGGGAGCCTGCTCGTCACGTCGGTGAACACACAGCAATCAGGATGATTGAATATGGACAAAGACAGGAAATGGCGGCGGTTATCCTTGGCGGTCAGGTGGGTGGTGCTGGTTGCGCTATGTGCTTCGATGATCGGGTGTAAAACGATTCGTGTGTCGGAATCTGACTTCATGCGACCAGATCATCGACCGGACGCCGAGCTGCGCGAGGGCCAGGTCATTGATCGATCGGTGATCGAAACCCACAATGGCCAGATCGCAGTTACGCGAATCTCCAAGCCTGGAAACAAGGTTGCAGTCCTTTACTGCGGTGGTAACCAGTTCCGGACCAACGTTGAGGGAGGGCGAGTAAGTGCGGCGTTGCCTTCCTCGGTTGATGTCGTCATGTTTGATTATCCGGGCTATGGGGGTAGCTCCGGGACGCCCACGGTCGAAGGGCTGATGCAGGCCGCAATCCTCGTCTACGACGCGCACATGGTGGGTGATGGTGCGTCATACGACCAGCGTGCTGTTTACGGCGCGTCCATGGGCGGGTTCATGGCAACCCATGTAGCGGCAGAGCGATCGCCCGAGATGCTTGTTCTGGAGGGAACTGCGCCGAGCGTATCCGAGCTGATGCGAAGCCTCGTGCCATGGTTCGCGAAGCCCTTTGTTTCCTTCGAGGTCGACTCTCGCCTATCGCAGATAGATAACGTTTCCCGTCTGGCGGACTTTCAGGGCAAGGTGCTGTTGCTTGTTGGGGAGGCCGATACACAAACTCGACCATCGCTCATGCGCAGGCTGAGGGATGACCTGGAAAGCAATGGGGTCGACGCGGACCTTCATGTGATTCCAGGTCGCGGCCACGGCAATACCATAGAACACGCCGGGGCGCGTGAAGTTGTCCAAGGGTTTCTGGGAGAGTGGCCGTGATGCTGCGGCGACTGGCCTATGCTGCCGTGCCCGCCGGAGTTGCCCTAGCACGGCTTTTGCCGGAAGTTAGGCATCCCGGGAAGAAGGCAAGCCGGACACTGCGGGAACTCGAGATCGATTTCGGGATTGGTCGCCGGAAATTCGAATCTGATGTATTGCTTTCACTCTGGCGGTCGATGCTGCTGCTGCGCTGCGGATTCCAGGCTCCGGTTAAGGAGGTGGAGAAAATCCTTCGCACGCGCGTCCGGGTGGATTCAGCATCACGCTTGCATGATATGTTATCGCAGTCAGGCGGACTTATCCTCGCAACACCTCATTACGGGGCCTTCATACCGCTCCTGATGAAGCTAAGCCAACTTTGCAACGGCAGGAAAAAGCTCAACGTAATATTCAACGACCCGAAGGTCACGCCGAGCAACGCCCAATACGGGGAATTGTTCACGCGGCTGGGTTGTGATGGTTCGGTTCTGTACCCTGACCGCAGGGGCACGGTGGCCGCGCTCAAGGCACTCAAACGAGGGGAATGCCTTGCGATCCTGCCCGACGTCTATTTCGAGTCGTCCACGACCACGGCGGTGCCGTTCTTGGGACGCCTGCTGCGGGTGATGCCAGGCACTGCGTTTTTCGCTACTCGGACGAATTCGACTGTGGTGCCTCTTTACGCGACTCCCGGTGCGTCCTTCGGGTTTGACGTCGTAATGGGGAACCCAATTGATCCGTCCCGCTACGCAGACGAGGATGAAGCGCAATCCCAGTTCCAGTTTATGACCGCCTTGGTTTCCGAGATGGAACGACAATTCCGAGAGGACCCCGTCCATTGGAATTATTGGGTTTCGTTGCGAGAGCGTTCAAGCAGATTGCTGGACCGGGAACTGGTGACGTCGGAAGATTTTGTCGCTGCGCTACGGGACAAGCTGCTTTCCTCGCCTACGCTGCTCAGACGTATCCCTCTCCTGGGTGACGGCTTCGCCGCGATTTCACAATAAACCTAATGTTCGCCGCTGGTGTCCTCCCATGCCGCAGAGATGCCCCGGCGATCGCAACCAGGCGCACCGGGGTTCTCCGCCCACCGTGTGGTTGAAGGTGTCGGCCGCGTGGGGGCGGCCTAGTTGCGGACCTCGGGAGTGTGCGATTCGAGCGCTTCGGCCAACCCCGGAACGATGTCGGCGCCGGTCGGCACCTGGATGCTGGAGCCGGTGAGGTCGCCGATCGGTTCGGCGCGCCCGCCCAGGCACTGGCTGAGGAAACCCTCGGCCACCGCGTTGAACGCCATGTTGTTCTCCGGCCGGGCGAAGCCGTGGCCCTCGTCGGGGAACAGCACGTAGGTCACCGGGATTTCCTTCTCCGTCATCGCGTCGACGATCTGGTCGCTCTCGGCCTGCTTGACCCGTGGATCGTTGGCGCCTTGGCCGATCAGCAGCGGCTTGCTGATGTTGTCCACGTGGGACAGCGGCGAGCGCTCGGTCAGCCAGGTGCGGCCTTCATCGGTGCGCGGGTCGCCCATGCGGCGGGCAAGCTGCTCAAAGAAGCTCGCCCAGTACGGGGGTACGGTTTCAAGCAGGGTGTTGAGGTTGGACGGCCCCACGATGTCCACGCCGCAGGCGAAGGTGTCGGGGGTGAAGGTCAGGCCGGCGAGCGTCGCATAGCCGCCGTAGCTGCCGCCCATGATGGCCACCTTGTCCTCGGTGGTGATGCCTTCGTTGACCGCCCATTGCACCGCATCGATGAGGTCGTCATGCATCTTCGCGCCCCACTGGCCGTCGCCGGCGTTGGTGAACTCCTTGCCGAAGCCGGTGGAGCCGCGGAAGTTCACGCTCAGCACCGCGTAGCCGCGGTTGGCCAGCCACTGGTCGTAGCTGCTGTAGCCGTAATAGTCGCGCGCCCACGGGCCGCCGTGCACCAGCAGGACCATCGGCACAGCGGTGTCGGGCTTGCCGTCGCCGTCAGGGTCGGCGTGGGCGGGCAGGGTGAGGTAGCTGACCAGGTTAAGGCCGTCCCGTGAGCTCAGCTCGACTGGCCACATCGGCACCAGCGGCATGCCATCCAGCGCAGGACGGGCCGAGAACAGCTCGGCCAGCTCGCCGCTGTCGCGGTCGTAGCGGTAGTACCTGGCCGGGGCCTCGGCGGCGGAATAGGTGACGATCCAGGTGCGGTCGTCGAGGGTGCGCGAGCCCACGCCCACTTCGCCCGGGCCGATCTGTTCCAGCTTCTCCAGGTCCGCGGCGATGCTGTCGTCCAGCACCGTCCACTCGTCGCGCAGGTAGTTGACCGACACCGCCTGGATTTCGCCGGTGGCCGGGTCGGACAGGCTGCCGCTGACGTCGGCGCGCCCGTCTTCATGGATCAGGGTCCGCTCTCCGCTGGCGGTATCGATCGCGTACAGGGCGGAGGTGTTGCGATCGCGCGAATCGAGCATGTACAGGGTCTGCCCATCCAGGGTCAGGCCGCTGGGGGAGGTGCTCATCGCGTCTTCGAACGGGATCGCATCGTGTTCCTGCCAGCCATCGCCCTCGCGGCGCAGGATGTCCATGCCGCCGTCCTGGCGCGAACGCATGGCGTAGCGCAGGTTGTAGTCGGCGTCGGCCAGGTAGCCGGCGATCTTGCCGCTGTTTTCTTCCACCAGCGTGCGCTCGCCGCTGGCCAGGTCCACCCGGTACAGGTCGTGCCACTGCGGGTCGCGGTCGTTCATGCCCACCAGGATGCTGTCCGGGTGGTTGCGGCTGACTCCGACCACGGTGGCCGTGGTTTTCTCGAACGGCGTCAGGTCGCGGCTTTCGCTGCTCTCCAAGTCCAGCGCATAGAGGTGGAAGTCTTCGTCGCCACCGCTGTCACGCAGGTACAGCAGGGTGCCGGGACGATAGCTCCAGAAATAGGCGCGGATGCCCCGACCCTCGTCACGGGTGACCGGACGCGCGTTGTTGAGGTCATCGGCGGGGGCAACCCAGAGGTTGAGCACCCCGCCGACCGGTGCGATCCAGCTCAGGTACTGGCCGTCCGGGCTGATGCGCACACTGGCGCGCTCGGGGTTGCCAAACAGGGCTTCGCGCGGGATCAGCTCCACTTCGTCGATGGAGGACGGCCCGGTGCGGACGGCGGTGTCCGTGTCGCCGTTGTCACCGCGCGGACCGCAGGCGGCGAGGGACAGTGCGATGCAGCTGGCAAGCAGCAGTGAACGATGTTGCATTGGTATTCCCCGTTGAGTGGTGCAGCACCGGCGGAATTTAGCCGGAACCGGGGCTTCGCGTGTTGCGTGGGTGTTAAATCCGCCCGATGACCATCGACAGGGTCAGGCGGCCAGCGGGGCCTGCTGGCTGTTGAAGCCGCGATAGCCCAGCGCTTCGGTCAGATGCACGGTGGCAATGGAATCGCTGTCGGCCAGGTCGGCAATGGTGCGGGCCACGCGCAGGATGCGATGCATGGCCCGAGCGGACAGCTGGAGCGATTCGATGGCGCGCTCGAGCAGCAGCTGGTCGGGGGATGCCAGGCGGCAGGTATCCAGCGTGCGGGCATGGTCCAGGCGTGCGTTGGGCACGCCTGCACGTGTCAGTTGCCGTTCGCGCGCGGCTTCCACCCGGGCACGGATAGGCGCACTGGCTTCTCCGTCGGGGGCATCGGGGCGCAGCAGCTGCGCCGGCAGCCGGCGCACGTCCACGTGCAGGTCGATCCGGTCCAGCAGCGGGCCCGATACCCGCGCCCGATAGCGGTGGATGGCGTCCTCTCCACAGCGGCATCGGCCTGAGACATCGCCGGCCCAGCCGCAGGGGCAGGGATTCATGGCTGCCACCAGCTGGAAGCGGGCGGGAAAGGTGCACTGCCGGGCGGCGCGGGACACGGTAACCGAGCCTGACTCGAGCGGCTCGCGCAGCACTTCCAGTGCGCGCCGCTGCCACTCGGGCAGTTCGTCCAGGAACAGGACACCGTGATGGGCCAGGGAGATTTCTCCCGGACGTGGTTCGCCGCCACCGCCGGCCAGCGCAATAGGGCTGGCAGTGTGGTGCGGGGCGCGGAACGGGCGCTCCCGCCAGCGGCTGACGTCAAGCTGGCGCCCTGCTGCTGACGCCACCGCAGCGGCCTCCAGCGCCTGTGATTCGTCCATTGGCGGCAGCAGGCCGGGCAGGCGCGAGGCCAGCAGGGTTTTTCCACAGCCGGGAGGCCCGGAAAACAGCAGGTGATGCTCTCCAGCCGCTGCGATCTCCAGCGCGCGCCGGGCCTGCAGCTGGCCACGGACATCACGCATGTCCGGCCCCGTGCGTGGACGGAGCGGGGCCGGGCTGGCTGCGGGGAGCGACTTCCGGCCGCTGAGCAGGGCGCAGACTTCCAGCAGGGTGCGGGCGCCAAAGACCTGCGCACCTGCAGCCAGGGCGGCTTCGCCGGCATTGGCCGCGGGAACGATCAGCCGTCTGCCTGCGGCCGCGCAGGCCAGCGCGGCAGGCAGCACGGCGTCCACCGCGCGCAGTTCGCCGGTCAGGCCAAGCTCACCAATGAATTCGGCGTCGCGCAGCGCTTCGGCGGGAATCTGCCCGCTGGCGGCCAGGATGCCAAGTGCGATGGGCAGGTCGAATCGCCCGCCATGCTTGGGCAGGTCGGCCGGGGCGAGGTTGACGGTGATCCGCCGCTGGGGGAATTCGAGCTGCGCGCACTGGATGGCGGCGCGGACACGGTCCTTGGCTTCGCGGACACGGTCCTTGGCTTCGCGGACCGCGGCTTCCGGCAGGCCGACGATGGACATGCCGGGCAGCCCCCCTGCCAGATGGACCTCAACCGCCACCGCGGGGGCCGATACCCCCGCACGCGCGCGTCCATGCACGAGTGCGAGTGTCATGGGGAGGACTCAGTGTGAGGGAGGGGTCGGAGAGGGCGGGGCCGAGGACGCGGAAGGTTTGCCTTCCAGCTCTGCTTCCAGCCACTGCACGGCCTGTTCCAGCGCCTCGAGTTTTTCGCGGGTACGCAGCAGGACGGCGCGCTGGACCTCGAATTCTTCCCGGCTGACCAGATCGAGCTTGGTCAGGCCGCTCTGCAGGACGGCCTTGAAGTTTTCCTGCAATTCTTCGCGGCTTTCGCGCATGGAAGGCGGGACCAGGCCGCTGAGGCGGCGGGCGAGGTCGTCAATGTGGCCGAGATCGATCATGGGTTGTCCATCCTCCGGGGAGTGTTGGGGGCAGCATGTCGCAGGGCGCGGAGGAATGCTGTCGGCGGCGGCCGTGTCAGGGAGTAGGAAAAGCCTGACCAGACCGTACGGTGGCGCATTGTACCCGGCGTGTAGGGCATGCCTTGGCCGGTTATGCTGCGCCCAGTCCAGATGGAGTCCGCGTGATGAAGATGGTCGTGGCCATCATCAAGCCGTTCAAACTCGACGACGTGCGAGAAGCACTGGCCGAGGCCGGTGTGACCGGCATCACCGTGACTGAGGTGAAGGGGTTCGGTCGCCAGAAGGGCCACACCGAGCTCTACCGCGGCGCCGAATACGTGGTCGACTTCCTGCCCAAGCTCAAGCTGGAGGTAGCGGTCACCCAGGACCAGCTGGATCCGGTAGTGGAGGCGATCCTTGCTTCGGCCAATACCGGCAAGATCGGTGACGGCAAGATATTCGTGCAGCCGCTGGAGCGCGTGGTGCGGATCCGTACCGGTGAACTTGACGGTGATGCCCTGTAGTTGGCGTTGACGCAGCGCACATCCTTGCTCATCCTGCGGACACGGTCATAAAAAGGGGTGAGGATATGCGCAGGTGTGGAAAGATTTCATTGGGGGTGGCAGCTTTCCTGCTGGCCGCGGCGGTACAGGCTGGTGATTCCCGGGTTGATGCCGTCCAGGCAGGCGCTCCCCAGGCCGGCGCCTCCCAGATCATGATCAATACGGACGCCCAGGCCATTGTTGCCCAGCAGCGGGAAATCCAGGCCGAGGCGGCGGCCGGCCGCGGCCGCTACAAAGAAATGAACCCGACGGTCATGGGCGAATTGCGTGGACACCAGACGCTGGTACTGCAGTTGCTCGAGGACAAGGAAAGTTCAACCGAGCTGCCGCGGGAGCAGCAGATGGAGCTGTTCAATTCCCTTGAAGCCATCTCGGCCATCATCAACAAGGCTGAAGACGACCGCATGATCTGCCGCCGCGAGCGGACCGTGGGCAGCCGCATGGCCACCAATGTGTGCCGTACCGTAGGAGAGCGCCGGGCCGAGCAGCAGGAAGCCCGGGACGCCATGACCGACCGCGGCACCTTGTGCACCACCTGCGGCCCGCAATCGGGTTGGCGCGGCGGAAGCAACTGAATCCCCCTGCGTACTCGGCCGGCTGCTTCGGCAGTCCGGCCGTCCTCGCGGCTTTCGTTACGGCGCCAGAGCGTCCTTCATGAAGGGCGGAAGCACCTGCGCCGCCTTGTGGATGTCGGCGCTGTAGTAGCTGGTGTCAAACAGCTTTGCAGCGGCGTCGGCTTCGCGGAAATCGAAGCCGCGCCCGCCCTTGCGGGCCAGGGTGCAGCTCCACCAGCCGCTGGGGTAGCAGGGCTGGGGGAAGGACAGGGTCTGGAAGCTGTCGAAGCCGGCCTTGCCCATCTCGGCGCGGATGCCGCGGATCAGGTCCAGTAGCACCAGCGGCGACTCGGACTGCTGCACCAGGATCCCGTCCTCACCCAAGGCGCGGAAACAGCTTTCGAAGAACGCCTGGTTGAACAGGCCCACGGCCGGGCCGACCGGATCGGTGGCATCCACGATGATCACGTCGAGGCTGCCCGGGGCACACTTTTCCATCCACGCGATACCGTCGTCGAACAGGATCTGCGCGCGCGGGTCGCGATTGGATTCGCACAGCTCGGGGAAGTACTTCTCCGCCATGCGCGTGACCTGCTCGTCGATATCGCACTGCACGGCCTTCGCCACGCCCGGGTGCTTCAGCACCTCGCGCAGGGTGCCGCAGTCGCCGCCGCCGATGATCGCCACCTGCTTCGGGTCCGGGTGGGTGAACAGCGCCGGGTGCGACATCATCTCGTGATAGAGGAAGTTGTCGCGGCTGGTGACCATCATCGCGCCGTCGATCAGCATGACATTGCCCCAGTCGGTCGATTCATACACCTCGATCTTCTGGAACGGTGACTGCACTTCGTCCAGCTTGCGGGTGACGCGGAAGCCGATCGCCGAGCCGGTGGGCTCGAAGTTTTCGTACAGCCAGGTGGGGGCATTCATGCGGCGGTGTCCAGGGCGTTGCGGAAGCCGCGCATTGTAGGGTGGCCGCGGTGTTGCTGCCATCAAGCCAGCGGCGCTCCGTGAGTATGGCCCGTGGAAAAATCGGTCGGGGCGTGGCGGACCAAGACCGGCCTACAATTACCGCTCCCCCGTTCCGGATCATGCCCATGACCGCCTGGTCCCCTGACCGCGCCCGCAAGACCTACTCGATTCCGCACTGGTCCTCGGGCTATTTTGACGTGGATGACGGCGGCCGGATGCTGGTGCGTCCGCGGGGTCCGGATGGCCCGTCGGTGGTGCTGCCCGACGTGGTTGACCGCGCGCTGGAGCAGGGCGTGAACCTGCCGGTGCTGGTGCGCTTCCCGGACATCCTCAGCGATCGCCTGCGCGCGCTGCAGGAGGCCTTTGCGCAGGCCCAGGCCGACGCGGACTATGACGGCGGCTATACCGCTGTCTATCCGATCAAGGTCAACCAGCATCGCGGCGTGGCCGGCACCCTGGCCTCACATGCCGGGGAAGGGTTTGGCCTTGAAGCAGGCAGCAAGCCCGAGCTGATGGCGGTGCTGGCGCTCTCGCGGCCCGGCGGGCTGGTGATCTGCAACGGCTACAAGGACCGCGAGTACATCCGCCTGGCGCTGATCGGGCGCAAGCTCGGCATGAACGTGTTCATCGTCATCGAGAAGCCTTCCGAACTGCGCCTGGTGATGGAGGAATCCAAAGTGCTGGACGTTGAGCCGGCGCTGGGCGTGCGCATGCGCCTGGCGACGCTGGGCGCGGGCAAATGGCAGAACTCGGGCGGCGACAAAGCCAAGTTCGGGCTCTCGCCGCGCCAGCTGCTGGATCTGTGGAAGTCGCTGCGCGATACCGGCATGGACGATGCGCTGCGGCTGCTGCATTTCCACATGGGCTCGCAGATCTCCAACGTGCGCGACATCGCCCGGGGCATGCGCGAGGCCACGCGCTACCTGGTGGAGCTGTCGAAGCTGGGCGCGAACATTGAATACTTCGACGTCGGCGGCGGTCTGGGCATCGACTACGAGGGCACTCGCTCGCGCAGCTACAACTCGGTCAACTACGGCATTGCCCAGTACGCCTCCAATATCGTCCAGCCGCTGGCTGAAGCCTGCGCCGAAGCCGGCTTGGCGCAGCCGCGGATCGTGACCGAGTGTGGCCGCGCCATGACCGCCCATCATGCGATGCTGGTGGCCAACGTCTCCGAGGTTGAAGCGGCCCCGGAAGGCCGGCTCCCCGACGAACATGACGATGAGCCGCCGGTGATGCGGCACCTGCGCGCGATCCACGCCGAAATGGAGCAGCGCCCGGCAGTGGAGCTGTTCCACGAAGCCCAGCACCACCACGCCGAGGGCCTGGCCCTGTATGCGCTGGGCCAGCTGGACCTGGTGCATCGCGCGCGCATCGACGACCTGTTCTACGCCATCGCCCACGCGGTGAAGGCGCGGCTGACCTATCACGAAAAGAGCCACCGCCCGCTGCTCGATGAGCTCAGCGAGCGGCTGGTGGACAAGTACTTCGTCAACTTCAGCGTGTTCGAATCCATGCCCGATGTGTGGGCGATCGACCAGGTGTTCCCGATCGTGCCGATCGATCGCCTGGACGAGGAACCCACCCGCCGCGGCACCATCGCCGATCTGACCTGCGACTCCGACGGCAAGATCGACACCTACGTGGAGAACGAGGACCTGGACAGCTCGCTGCCGTTGCACCCGCTGCGCCCCGGCGAGAGCTATCGGCTGGGATTTTTCCTGGTGGGCGCCTATCAGGAGATCCTCGGCGACATCCACAACCTGTTCGGTGACACTGATGCGATCGAGGTCAAGCTCGACGAAGCCGGCGGCTATGCGATCACCCAGCAGCGCCGCGGCGACACCACCGATGTGATGCTCGACTACGTGGGCTACCGTATAGACGACCTGCGCCGCATCTACCGCGCCAAGGTCGGCGCCGCGGACCTGTCCAAGTCCGAAGCATCCCGCCTGAACGAGGCGCTGGAGGCGGGCCTGACCGGATACACCTACCTGGACGATTCGCCGCTGGGTTGATGCGGCGCCCCCCTCACCAGTTCCGTTGCACGGAGGTTCCATGAAAAAAGGCTATACCGACAATATCGAGGAGCGCACCCTCGAGAACACCGATTTCCGCCGTGTGCTCTACACCGGCGCGCACATGCAGCTGGTGGTGATGTGCCTGCAGCCGGGCGAAGAAATCGGCAGTGAAGTGCATCCGGACATCGACCAGTTCTTCCGGGTCGAACAGGGCAAGGCCACCCTGCTGATCGACGGCGTCAGCCACACCCTGGAGCACGATGAGATCGCCGTTGTCCCGGCGGGCGCGGAGCACAACGTCATCAACCGGGGCGATGAGCCGCTCAAGCTTTACACCCTGTACGGCCCGCCCGAACACCGCGATGGCACCGTGCACGCCACCGCGGCGATCGCCGGGGCCCAGCACGAGGCGGATCACTACGACGGCAAGCCGACGGAGTGACCTGCGCGTCGGGGGCGTAGCCCCGACCTACATGCGACGTTGCCTCACCGGGAAAGTCCCGTAGATCGGGGCTACGCCCCCGACGCCCGGTGCACCTGGAAACCGGCGAAGGACTGGCTCACCGGCATGATCTCGAGCCGGTTGATGTTCAGGTGCGGCGGCAGGGTGGCGACGTAGAAGATGGTGTCGGCGATGTCTGCCGCGGTCATCGGGCTTGCACCGCCGTAAAGCGTGTCGGATGCCGCCTGGTCGCCGCCGGTGCGGACCAGGGTGAACTCGGTTTCTGCCATTCCCGGTTCGATGCTGGTCACCCGCACCCCGGTGCCGTGCAGGTCCGAACGCAGGCCCAGCGAGAACTGGGTGACGAAGGCCTTGGTGCCGCCGTACACGTTGCCCCCGGGATAGGGCCAGCTGCCGGCAATCGAACTGATGTTGATGATCGCGCCGCGACGTTCGATCAATGTCGGCAGCAGCGCATGGGTAAGGCTGGCCAGGGCGGTCACGTTGGTGTCGATCATCTGCCGCCACTGCGACAGGTCAGCCTGCTGCGCCGGCGCGGTGCCGAGCGCCAGACCGGCGTTGTTGACCAGCACGTTGATCGCCCGGAACGGCTCGGGAATGTCATCCAGCGCGGCCTGCATTTCATCGGCGTCACGGATGTCGAAGGCGGCGGTGTGCAGCCGTGCCGCGCCATGGCGGTCCACCAGTTCCTGCAGGCGTGAAGCGCGCCGGCCGGTGGCGATCACCTGCCAGCCGGAGTTGATGAAGCGGTCCACCGCGGCGGCACCGAATCCGGCGGTGGCGCCGGTGATGAGGATGGTTTTTTCCATCTCGCCAGTTTAACCGCCCGGCGGCGTCACCCCGTGACCCGCCGCTTACTGGTCTGAAGACGTACGCAGATAGCTGCCTTCAAGCGCGCTGCCGCACAGCTCGCCGGCAGCGCCTGACAGCACGATCACGTCCGGCGCGAAGGCCAGGACGAAGGCGCAGCCAGGGGCGGTGAAGCGCGCGCTGCCGACGCGCTCGGTGAACTCCCCTTCCACTGGGCGGATGTCATCGCTGGCCGACAGCACCCGCAGCCGGTAGCGGTCCTGTTCCATCACCTCGATCCACAGCGCCGGAGCGGATCCATCCTCCGCCGGGTGGCGGTGATAGGTGCCCGGGGTGAGCAGCGGCGGACGGCCACCGGCCACCTGCAGGCGCAGCTCGTCCATGCGGCTGGAGTAGCTGGTCTGCAAGCAGCGGATCGTGTTGCATGCATTGCGCCGTTGGTCGACCCATTCGGCCTGGGCGGCATCGAAGGCGGCGGGGTCCTGGTTCCGCTCCCGCGCCTCGCGCGCCAGGGTCTGCAGCTGCTGGTCGGTGCCACGCAGCGCGGGACTGGAGCACACCGTGCGCTCGGCCCAGGAATCGGGGGCCTCGCAATTCACGCCGGCCGCGGCGGCGGAGCCGGCCCATGCAAGGACCAGGCACAGCATCAGATGGGGACTGGTTCGGATCATGTCAGCGCTCCTTCGCCGTAGTGCTTCGGATGGTTACTGCACCCGGGGCTACTGCACCCGGATGGCCATCGCGTCCAGGCCGCCGTTCTCCAGCCGGCCCTTGGCTTCGGCCAGCTCCGAGGCGGTGCCGTAAGGTCCCATGCGCACGCGATAGACGGTGCGGCCCTCCACCTGGGCCGATTCCACGCGTGCACCCAGCCCAAGCAGGGCGATGCGCGCCTTGAGTGCCTCGGCATCGCCGGACGCGCTGAACGAGCCGGCCTGCAGCAGGTAGCGGGCGGTGGTGTCAGCAGCAGGTGCGGTCGTCGCCGTGGGGGTGGCTGCCGGCGTCGTGGGCGCAGCAGCAGTGTCCGGGGTGGTAACCGGCGTTGCCGCCGCGGTGGCAGCGGCGGTGTCGGCCGGCTGCGCGGCGTCCGCATCGCGCTGCGCCGCCTGGCGCTCGCGCGCCTGCTCGGCCTTGGCGCTGGCGGCCAGCTCGGCGTCGGTCATCGGTACTTCCTGGCCCGGCAGCAGGGTGTAGAAGTCGTACTCGGGATCGTTGGTGGGTGCGGGCAGCGGGTCGGGCTGCCGTGCGGGCGCGTCGTCCTCGCCCGGGCTGCTGGCCTGGGCCGGAGTGGCGTCGGGATTCGCGCGTGGGCGGTAGAAACCGTCCTCGCCTTCGGACTTGAAGAACCGGGGTGCGACCAGGATCGCGATCACCGCGACAAGGATGCCGATCAGCATCCACGCCCAGCCGGGAAGCCCGTTGCCGTTGCCACTGTTGCGTCGCGCCTGCGACTTGCCTTTCCTTACCGCCATTTGAACTACATCCTCTCCGGGGCTGCCACGCCTACAAGTTCCATTCCGTTGGCCAGCACCTGGCGGGTCGCCAGGGCCAGCGCCAGGCGCGCGTTGCGCACGCTGGCGTCATCCACCAGGAACTGGTTGTCGTTGTAATACGTCTGGAACGACTGTGCCAGTTCCAGCAGGTAAGTGGTGATCAGGTGTGGTTCCAGCTGTTCCCCGGCGGCGGCCACCGTTTCCGGCCAGCGCGAGATCGCATCCAGCAGCTCGCGCGCTGCCGGATTGTCCACGTCCGGCAACTGTGACAGGCCGTCCTCGAGGTCGAATCCAAGCCCGCGCTCGTCCAACTGCCGCAGCAGGCCGCAGATGCGCGCGTGCGAGAGCTGCACGTAGTAGACCGGGTTGTCCAGCGACTGGCTGCGCGCCAGGTCGATGTCGAACACCAGCTGTGAATTCGGGTTGCGTGCCACAAGGAACCAGCGCGTCGCGTCACGACCAGCCTCGTCGATCAGGTCGCGCAGGGTCAGGTAGCTGCCGGCGCGCTTGGACAGCTTCACTTCCTCGCCGCCGCGCATCACCGTGACCATCTGGTGCAGCACGTATTCCGGGTAGCCCTGCGGAATGCCTTCATCCAGCGCCTGCAGGCCGGCCTTCACCCGCGCCAGCGAGCCGTGGTGGTCGGCGCCCAGCTCGGTGATCGCGCGCTCGTAGCCGCGCTGCCACTTGCTGAGGTGGTAGGCCACGTCCGGCACGAAGTAGGTAAAGGTGCCGTCGGACTTGCGCATCACGCGGTCCTTGTCGTCACCGAAGTCGGTGGTGCGAAGCCACAATGCACCGTCCTGCTCGTAGGCATGGCCGCGTTCAACCAACCGCTTCACGGTGTCCTCCACCTTGCCGTCGGCGTACAGCGACGATTCCAGGTAGTACACGTCGAAGGACACGCCGAAGGCGGCCAGGTCGTCGTTCTGCTCGTTGCGCAGCCAGGCCACGGCGAAGCGGCGGATGGCGTCGAAATCCTCGATGTCGCCGCTGGCCGACACGGTCTGGCCTTCCACTTCAACGCGTGCTCCGTCCAGATAGGCGCGGGCCACGTCGGCAATATAGTCGCCGCGGTAGCCGTCCTCCGGCCAGCCGGCGTCGTCGGGGGTCAGCCCGCGGGCGCGCGCCTGCACCGAATGGGCCAGGTTCTCGATCTGCACGCCGGCATCGTTGTAGTAGAACTCGTGCTTCACGCTCCAGCCGTTGACGGCCAGCGCCCGCGCAATGCAGTCGCCGATCACCGCCGCGCGACCGTGGCCCACGTGCAGCGGGCCGGTGGGGTTGGCCGATACATATTCCACGCCGGCCACGCGACCGCCGCCGCTGTCGTTGCGACCGTAGGCGCCGCCCTGGGCATGCACCAGGCGCAGCTGCGCGTGCCAGGCCGTAGGACTGAGGCGGAAGTTGATGAAGCCGGGCCCGGCGATCTCCAGCCCCGCTACCAGATCGCTTTCCGGCAGCGCGTCGATCAGCGCCTGCGCCAGCGCGCGCGGGTTGGTGCGCTGGCCGGCCTGGTTGGCCAGTTTGACCAGCAACATGGCGGCGTTGGTGGAAAAGTCGCCGTGGCTGCGGTCCTTGGGGCGTTCGATGACGTAAGCGGGCGCGGCGGCATCGGCAGGCAGCCGGCCGTCGGCACGGAGAACATCGATAGCTTGGGAAACTAGCGCGCGAAGCTGGGATTTCACTGGTGTGCGTGGGGATTGCGCAGGGCCCGATAGTGTAGCCGAGCCCGGCGCCGGGGCTTGGAATCGCGTCCGAATCTGACTCTTTCCGGGGACGAGCCGGGTTGATCGATCCACTTTGACAATGATTCCTATTATCATTGTCATTCAATCCCCCCCCACAGTCAGCTGCCTCCCGTCGGCTGCTGAAGAAAGGCCGTATGAGGAAAATCATTGTTCTGGCGGCGCTGGTTGCCGCCCTGGCCGGTTGCAGCGGCCCCACCCCCACTGCCAATGCTGAAACCGGCGAAGGCATCCGGATCGAACACCAGCAGGGTGAAATCACCTTGGCGGGCCAGCCGCAGCGGGTGGTCGTGCAGGATATGGCCGTGCTCGACATCCTGGACGCGCTCGGCGTGGAGGCGGTGATCGGCGTCCCCGGCGCCGGGCTGCCGGATTACCTGCAGCATTACGGATCCGATCCCTACCTGAAGACCGGCACGCTGCAGGAGCCCGATTACGAAACCATCAGTGCCGCCCGCCCGGACCTGGTGATCGTGGCCGGCCGCTCGCGTACTGCGCTTCCCGAGCTGTCCGGCATTGCACCCACCATCGACCTGACGGTGGACAACGCCAGCCTGGTAAAAGGGGTGAAGCAGAACATCGCCACCCTGGGCCGCATCTTCGACCGCGAGAAGCGCGCCGCCGAGCTCAGCGCGGACATCGACGCGAAGTTCTCCGAGCTGCGTGAGCGCAGCGCCGGTGCCGGTACCGCCATGGTGCTGGTGACCAACGCCGGCCGCCTGGGCGTGTATGGCGCCAACTCGCGCCTGAGCTGGATCTTCACCGAAGCCGGCTTCTCGCCGGTGATGGAGGACGTGGACGACCGCTTCCACGGTGGTGACTCGGTGTCGTTCGAATTCATCCTCGAGGCCGATCCGGACTGGCTCTTCGTGGTGGATCGCGATGCCGGCGTGGCCGGGGGTGACAGTGGTGCGGCGCGCGCGCTGCTCGACAACGCGCTGGTGCGCCAGACCACCGCGTGGCAGGAGGGCCAGGTTGTGTACCTGGATCCGGTGCCCGCCTACGTGGTGATGCACGGCTACACCTCGGTCACCCGCCTGGCTGCCCAGGTGCTGGACGCCGTCGCACCGGAGGCCTGAGGTGATCCGCGGTGCGCCGGCGGCCCGGGCGGGGGTCGATGTCAGCACGTCCCTGCGCCAGGGGCTGTCACTGCAGCCGCTGGCCGTGGCGGTGGTGGTGCTGGCCGTGCTGGCGGCGGGAAGCCTGATGGTCGGGGTGAGCCCGGTGCGGCTGTCGTCGCTGCTGTCGGGAGCCGCCGACCGCGATCTGCAGGTGCTGCTGGTCAGCCGCATTCCGCGCACCCTGGCGGCAATGCTGGCGGGCGCATCGATGGCCATCGCCGGGCTGGTGATGCAGATGGTCGTGCGCAACCGCTTCGTGGAGCCGACCACGGTGGGCACCGCGGACTCGGCGGCGCTGGGCTTCCTGACCGCGACGATCCTGGTGCCTGGCTGGTCGATGATGGCCAAGATGGGTGTATCGGCCTGTTTCGCCCTGGCCGGGACGGCGCTGTTCGTGCGCATCCTGCGGTTCGTGCCGCTGCGCGATGTATTCCTGCCGCCGCTGGTGGGGGTGATGCTGGGCGGGGTGATCGGCGCCGTCACCACATTCTTTGCCTACCGCCACGAGCTGATGGGCACGATGCTGGCCTGGCGGGTGGGTGACTTTTCCGGCGTGCTCAGCGGGCGCTACGAGCTGCTCTGGATCGGGTTTGCCGGCCTGGTGGTGGCCTGGCTGGCCGCGGACCGGTTCACGGTGGCCGGTCTGGGCCGGGACCTCACCACCAGCCTGGGGCTCAACTACCGGCGGGTGATGATGGGCGGGCTGGTGATCGTGGCGGTGATCAGCGCCGTGGTGCTGGTGTCGGTGGGGATCATCCCGTTCCTCGGCCTGGTGGTGCCCAACGTGGTCAGCCTGCTGGTGGGCGACAACATGCGCCGGGCAGTGCCCTGGGTGGCCATTGGCGGGGCCGGATTCGTGCTCGCCTGCGACATCTTCGGGCGCCTGGTGCGTGCACCGTATGAGATCCCGATCAGCGTGGTGGTCGGCGTGGCCGGCAGCGGTATCTTCCTGTACCTGCTGCTGCGGAGGCGCCGTGGCGCAGCTGGCTAGCCTGATGGCTGCAAGCGTGCGCTTGGACCGTCCCCGGCTGGTGATCGCCGGGCTGGTGGTGCTGGCGCTGGCGGCGATCGCCTGCTTCATGCTGCTGGGCGCGCGCGGCAACTGGCAGTTCGTGCTGCCCTTCCGCGGCACCAAGCTGCTGGGCCTGGTGCTGGTGGCCTATTCGATCGCGGTGTCGACGGTGCTGTTCCAGACGGTGACCAACAACCGCATCCTGACCCCGGCGATCATGGGGTTCGACACGCTGTTCATCCTGATCCAGACCTTCGTCATCTTCTTCTTCACCTCCAGGGCGCTGGCCACGGTGGATCCACGCTTGCAGTTCCTGCTGCAGGTGGTGGCGATGGTCGGCTTCAGCGTGGCGCTGTTCCGCTGGCTGTTCATCAGTGGCGGCCGCAGCCTGCACCTGTTAGTGCTGGTGGGCATCGTGTTCGGGGTGTTCTTCCGCAGCCTGGCCAACCTGATGCAGCGGATGATGGACCCCAACGAATTCCTGGTGCTGCAGGACAGTTTCTTCGCCAGCTTCAATTCGGTCGACCGCACGTTGCTGGGGGTGTCGGTGGTGATCGTGGCCTTGGCGTCGGCGGCGCTGTGGCGGATCCACCGCAGCCTGGACGTGGTCTCGCTCGGGCGGGCAACGGCGATCAGCCTGGGCGTGGACTACCGGGCCACGGTCATGCAGCTGCTGGTGATCATGGCCGTGCTGGTGTCGGTCTCCACGGCGCTGGTGGGCCCGGTGACCTTCTTCGGACTGCTGGTGGTGAGCCTGGCCCACGCCCTGGCCGGGGACGGCCGCCATCGGCACGTTCTGCCTGCGTCGGTGCTGCTCGCGATCATCTGCCTGGTGGGCGGGCAGACGCTGATGGAACGGGTGTTCTCGTTCGGCACCGCGCTGTCGATCATCATCGAGTTCCTCGGCGGACTGGTCTTCATCTTCCTGATCCTGAGGGGGGCGGCGAGATGATCGTCACCCGTGCGGTCAGCAAGTCCTACGGCGACAACATCGTCGTCAATGACGTCTCCGTCACCCTCCAGGCCGGGGGCGTGACGTCGATCATCGGGCCCAACGGCGCGGGTAAATCCACCCTGCTGTCAATGATCAGCCGGTTGCTGGACATGGACTCGGGCAGCGTGGAAGTCGACGGGCTGGACGTGGCCACCACGCCCACCCGGCAGCTGGCGACGCGACTGGCGATCCTGCGCCAGGAAAACCATGTGGCCGTGCGCCTGACAGTGCAGGACCTGGTGGCATTCGGTCGCTACCCGCACAATCGCGGCCGCCCTTCCCGCGAAGACCAGGGGTACGTGGACCGAGCCATCACCTACCTGGGCTTGGAGGACCTGCGCACGCGCTATCTGGACGAGCTTTCGGGCGGGCAGCGGCAGCGGGCATTCGTGGCGATGGCCCTGGCCCAGGACACCGATTACCTGCTGCTGGACGAACCGCTCAACAATCTGGACATCAGGCACGCCAGCCGGATGATGGCCCTGCTGCGCCGCGCCGCCGATGAGCTGGGACGCACGGTGGTGGTGGTGCTGCACGACATCAACTTCGCCTCCTGGTATTCGGACAAGATCGTGGCGATGAAGCAGGGCCTGGTGCACAGCGAAGGCCCGCCGGAACAGATCATCCGCGGCGACCTGCTGACCGATCTCTACGACACTCCCATCAGCGTGGCCGAAGTGGACGGGCGAAGGGTGTGCCTGTTCTACGATCCGGATGCCGAAGCCGGGCCGCAGGCCTGAACAGTCCGGCTACACCCATCCGCGCATGGCCAGCGACACCGGTGCGCCATCGCCCACCACGAAGTGATCCAGCAGGCGCACGTCCACCAGGGCCAGCGCCTGCTTGAGCTGCGCGGTCACCGCACGATCGGCCGCTGAAGGCTCGGGGCAGCCGCTTGGATGGTTATGGCCAACGATCAGCGCCGCCGCGTTGTGTGCCAATGCCCTGCGCACCACCTCGCGCGGATGCACCTCGGCGCCGTCGATGGTGCCGCGGAACAGTTCCTCGAAGGCCAGCGCGCGGTGGCGGGTATCCAGGAACAGCACGGCAAATACCTCATGCGGATGGCTGCGCAGGCGCTGGGCGAAATACATGCCTGCGGCCTTGGGGTCGGTCAAGGCGTCGCCACGTTCGAGCCCGGCAGCAAGGAAGCGGTTGCACAGCTCCAGCGCCGATGCCAACCGCGAAGCTCGGGCCGGCCCGATCCCGGGCAGCTTGGACAGCTCCGTAGCACTGCGCTCCAGCAGGGCGCGCAGCGGCCCGTGTTCGGCCAGCAGCTTGCGTGCGGTGGACACCGCGTCCTGGCCACGCACGCCGGAGCCGAGGAATATCGCCAGCAGCTCCGCGTCGGACAGGATCGCCGGGCCGCGGGCAAACAGTTTCTCCCGCGGACGCTCGCCGCTGGGCCAGTCTCGGATGCGCAAGGAGCACTCCTTCAGAGCAGATGAGAGGGCGGGACGGCGGCCGGACGCTTTTGGGCATGCCGCCGGTCAGGGGGAGGCCGGCCGGGGCGGCACGTGGCCGCCGTCCCGTGGTTCCAATTAGCGGCCACGCGGCGCATCGCCGCAGCCGGGCCACGCCGTGCGTTCGGGTAAGCTGTGGACTTGGACCGCGGTAGGACTTTCCCGACGCCATGGATCAGCCCGGAAACAACCTGCATGACCAGCGCATCCTGGTCTGCGTGGGCGGCGGCATCGCTGCCTACAAGGCCTGCGAACTGGTGCGTCGCCTGCGCGACGCGGGCGCCAGCGTGCGCGTGGCAATGACCGACAGCGCGCAGCGATTCGTGAGCCCCACCAGCTTCCAGGCGCTGTCCGCCGAGTCGGTGCGTACCTCGCTCTGGGATGCCCAGGCCGAAGCATCCATGGGTCACCTGGAGCTGGCCGGCTGGGCCGACCGGATCGTGGTGGCGCCGGCTACGGCCAACCTCATCGCGCGCCTCGCCCACGGTTTTGCCAACGATCTGGTCACCACCCTGTGCCTGGCCAGCGAGGCGCCGCTGACCATCGCCCCGGCCATGAACCATCGCATGTGGAGGCACCCGGCCACCCAGGCCAACGTGGACACGCTGCGCGGCCGCGGCGCCCAGGTGGTCGGCCCCGATGACGGCCCGCTTGCCGAAGGCGAGTCAGGCCCGGGCCGGCTGGCAGAGCCGATGGCCATCGTGGCAGCGCTCGTGGCGGCGCTGGGCCGATGAGCGGAGTGCTGGCAGGCAAGCGGGTGTTGATCAGTGCTGGTCCCACCTATGAAGACATCGATCCGGTGCGCTTCATCGGCAACCGCAGCAGCGGCAAGATGGGCTTTGCCTTGGCGGCCGCCGCGGTCGGTCGCGGAGCCAGCGTGGTGCTGGTGGCCGGGCCGACATCTCTGGTCACGCCCGGAAACGTGCGCCGCATCGACGTGCGTTCCGCTGCACAGATGCGCGAGGCGGTGCTGTCCGCGCTGCCGGCGGACGTGTACCTCAGTGCTGCAGCGGTGGCCGATTACACCCCGCGCACCGCGGTGGGGGAGAAGATCAAGAAGTCCGGCGACACCATGGTGCTGGAGCTGGTGCCCACCGCCGACATCCTGGCCGAGGTCGCCCGACACCCGCAGCGTCCGGAGATGGTGGTCGGCTTTGCCGCCGAAACCGGCAACCTCGAGCAGCATGCACGCGGCAAACTTGAAGCCAAACGCTTGGACATGATCGCCGCCAACCTGGTGGGCGTGGCCGGCAGCGGGTTCGAGAGCGATCACAACGCGCTGTCGGTGTACTGGCCTGGCGGGCAGCGTCAGCTCGGCCCGGGCCCCAAGACCCGACTGGCCGGTGAGCTGCTGGACCTGGTGGCCGGACGCCTTCCCTGACAACTACGGAAACCCCGCATGCACCACACCCTGCAGGTCAAACTGCTCGATGCCAGATATGGCGATGCCTGGCCACTGCCCGCCTATGCCACCGAAGCCAGTGCCGGGCTCGACCTGCGTGCGGCCCTGGACGCGCCGATGGTGCTGGCGCCCGGCGCGGCGGAACTGGTGCCTTCGGGCCTGGCGATCCATATCGCCGATCCGGGCCTGTGCGCGATGGTGCTGCCGCGCTCCGGCCTGGGGCACAGGCACGGTATCGTGCTGGGCAACGGCACCGGGCTGATCGATGCCGACTACCAGGGGCCGCTCATGATCAGCGTATGGAACCGCGGCGACCAGGCGTACACCATCGAACCGGGTGATCGAATTGCCCAGCTGGTGGTAATGCCGATCGTGCGGGCGACTCTTGAAGTAGTGGATACTTTCATTGACAGCGCACGGGGTGCCGGGGGATTCGGGCACACCGGGCGGCGCTGACCAGGGGGAAAGGACATGAACGCAGAGCAGTCCCGGAAGACGCGTCAGATGCTGGCGCACGCACGGCCGCTGCTGCCGCTGCTGGCCGTGGCGCTGGCGGTGCTGGCCCTGTGGCTGGCCTGGAGCGGCTGGCAGCAGATGCAGGACGAGAGCCGCCGTGGCGCGCTGGGCCAGGCGCGCGATGGCGTGGCCCACGCCACCGCGCGCAGCGTCGGTGGCGAGCTGGAGCGGCTGTCGTCGCGGCTGGAGTCCGCGCCGGTGCAGGCGGCCCTGGCTGCCGGAGACCTGGAAGCGGCTTCGGCGGCGATGGCTGCCGACTGGCCCAACCTTGAAGAGCTGGCGGTCTACGGGCCCGACCTTGAGAGCGTTTATACCGGCCTGGGCGAAAACGGGTTTGGCCGCGCCGCGGTGCTGGAAGGCGCCTTGGTGGCGGAGCAGCCGGTGGCCTGGGTGATCAGCGAAGACGGCTCGCCACGCCTGGCCCTGGCGGCGCCAGCGCGCGCTGGTGGGGCGCTGGTGGGCGCGGCGTTTGTCCGCTTGCCATTGACGCGCGCCACCCTGGCCACCGAGCAGGCTGCGATCCAGGAGTCGGAGATGTACCTGGCCCTGCGCCAGGGTGGTGTGACCCTGCTTGAGCGCGGCAATTCCGATTACATCGAGGCCGCCGAACGGATGTCGATGCCGGTGTCCGGCACCGGCATGCGCGTGGTCGCGGCGGCGCCGGCGGCGCCGGCGGCCCCTTTCGGGCTGCGCGGCTTTACGCCTTTCGTCACGGCACTTGTGTTGCTGTTCATGGCTTATCTGAGCTGGCGCGTCGCGCCGAAGCTGTTGCAAATGGAGGAAACAGTGGAAGAAGAATCCCCCACCCTGAGCCAGTCGCTGCAGGCCGATCCAGCCCCGGAGGCGAAGCCGGCCCAGGCCGGCGCAGGCGAGGCCAAGGCCAGGACGCCGGCGGTGAAAATCGACCGCGGCATCTTCCGCGCCTATGACATCCGCGGCGTGGTCGGGCAATCGCTGGACGTGGGCGTTGCGGAGCTGATCGGCCATGCCATCGGTTCGCTGATGCGGGAGCAGGACCTGACCGACATCGTTGTCGGCCGCGACGGCCGGCTGTCCGGTCCGGACATGGTGTCCGGCCTGGTCGCGGGCCTGCGCAAGGCGGGCCGCAACGTGATTGATATCGGCCTGGCGCCGACCCCGGTGGTGTATTTCGGCGCCTTCCACCTGCGCACCGGCTGCTGCGTGTCGGTGACCGGCAGCCACAACCCGCCGGACTACAACGGCTTCAAGATCGTGGTCGGCGGCGAGACGCTGTCCGGCGATGCGGTCGTCGACCTGTACTCGCGCATTGCCGATGACCGGCTGTACACGGCGGATGCGCCGGGCGGCCTGAGCGAGCGCGATATCAGTGACGAATACGTGGACCGGATTGCCGGCGACGTGCAGACCGAGCGCCGGCTCAAGGTGGTGGTGGACGCCGGCAACGGTGTGGCCGGCGAGATCGGCCCGCGGGTGCTGGAGGCGATCGGCTGCGAGGTGGTGCCGCTGTACTGCGAGATCGACGGCACCTTCCCCAACCATCATCCCGACCCCAGCGAGCCGGAGAACCTGCAGGACCTGATCAACATGGTCCAGCGGCTGGATGCCGACCTGGGCATCGCTTTTGATGGAGATGGCGACCGCCTGGGCGTGGTGACGAGGGAGGGCGAGAACATCTTCCCTGACAGATTGCTGATGCTGTTCGCGGCCGACGTGCTGGAGCGCAACCCCGGCGCGGTGATCGTCTATGACGTCAAATGCACCGGCCGCCTGCCGGGACACATCCTGCGCCACGGTGGCAGCCCGCTGATGTGGAAGACCGGGCACTCGCTGATCAAGGCGAAGATGCGCGAGGTCGAGGCCGAGCTGGCCGGCGAAATGAGCGGCCACTTCTTCTTCGCCGAGCGCTGGTACGGCTTTGATGACGGCATCTATTCCGCCGCGCGGCTGCTGGAAATCCTGGCCGCGCGCGAAGAGACCCCGTCGGAGATCCTCTCCGCCCTGCCCGCCGGCGTGTCCACGCCGGAGATCAAGGTGCCGGCACCGGGCGATGACCCGCATGAGTTCGTCGAACGCTTCCAGGCCGCGGCCGAGCTGGAGGGTGCGCGCCTGTCGACCATCGACGGGGTGCGTGCGGACTGGAACGACGGCTGGGGTCTGGTGCGCGCCTCCAACACCACCCCGGTGCTGGTGTTGCGCTTCGACGCCGATGACCAGACCACCCTGGAGCGGATCCAGAACGTGTTCCGCGGGCAGCTGCTGAAGATCGATCCGGAGCTGGAACTTCCGTTCTGACTTCTGGTGCGGGGTTTTCCTACCCCGCGGATGCGCAGCTCCTGATGGCGCGGATTCGCGGCCCGGGTAATGGTGTCTCCAACGCCATTGCCAGGGATGGGCCATGCGTATCGCACTTGTCCTGCTGTTGTCGCTGCTGCTGGGATTGCCGGCAGCTGCCGCTCCGCCGCGGCTCATGCTGGCGACCGACTACCGCGACGGAGTCGATGTCGCCGAATACTTCGTCAGCGAGAAGCTCGACGGCGTGCGCGGGCACTGGGATGGCCGCGCGCTGTGGACGCGTGGCGGCCACCGTGTCCCGGCGCCCGACTGGTTCATCGCCGGCTGGCCGGCGGTGCCCATGGACGGCGAGCTGTGGGCCGGACGCGGCCGCTTCCAGGACGTCAGCGGCATCGTGCGGACGCAGGGAGGAGAGCACCCCGGCTGGCACGAAGTGCAGTTCATGGTCTTCGACCTGCCCGCGCACGAAGGCCCCTTTGCCGCACGCGTGGAAGCCATGCGAACCCTGTTGTCCGCGACTGGCGTAGCCTGGCTGCGACCGGTGGAGCAGCGCCGCCTCACAACGCCGGCCCGGTTGCAGGCCTTGATGCAGGAGGTGGTGGATGCCGGCGGCGAGGGTCTGATGCTGCAGCACCATGAGGCGCGCTACCGCACCGGACGCAGTGATGCCCTGCTGAAGCTCAAACCCTTCCAGGACGCCGAAGCCCGGGTAGTGGGCTACACCCCCGGCCGCGGTAAATACACCGGCCAGGCCGGTGCCCTGGTGGTGGAGCGCCCGGACGGACTGCGCTTTCGCATCGGCAGCGGCCTGAGCGATGCCCTGCGCGCCGACCCGCCCGCCATCGGCCTGCACGTGACCTACCGCTACAACGGTTTCACCGCCAATGGCGTGCCGCGCTTTGCCCGCTACCTGCGGGTCCGCCATGAGATGCCGCCGCCCGATCCGGACTGATCACTGATGGTGGGGCTGCATGGCCCGGGGCCAGGTTTCAACACAAATGAGACAATGGTGCCTGTTCATGTCAGTGCGAGCTCCATCATGAGTACCCTTCCCGACTGCCCCAAGTGCAACTCCAGCTATGCCTACGAAGACCGCAACCTTCTGGTCTGCCCCGAGTGCGGGCATGAGTGGTCTCCACAGGAGCAGGCCGCCCAGGCGGTTGCGGCGGAACAGGCGGCTGAGGTGCGTGATGCCAACGGCAATCCGCTCGCCGACGGCGATACGGTGATTGTGATCAAGGACCTGAAGTTGAAGGGGTCCTCACAGGTGATCAAGGGCGGGACCAAGGTCCGCAGCATCCGTCTGGTGGATGGTGATCACGACATCGATTGCCGGATCGAAGGCATTGGTCCGATGCAGCTCAAGTCGGAGTTCGTGCGCAAGGCCTGAAGCTGAAAGCAGGGGCTGATGGGTCGTCGGCGCCCGCGTGCCGGATTCGCGGTGGTTCAAAAGCAAAAGCCGGGGCCTTCGTCGCCTGCGCCGACGTCATATCTCTCCGTAAGCCGAGCCCCGTCGTGGTCGGCGGGCCTCCCGGCGAAATCAAGGAGGAGGCAGCCGCCTTCACGCGGCTGCCGGGGGACATTCGCAGGGAGGCCTGCCGGCCGCGGCGGGGCCAATCAGGTCACGGCGCGCTGAAGCGAAGGCATGAGCTCTTTCCGGGACTCCTGCCCAGAGAGCATCACTTGGATACAGGCAGAAAGAAGAACGGCCCGCATGAGTGGGCCGTTCTTCTCCTGATCGCTGCAACTGTCGACCAGTTCCGGCCGATCAGAGGTCCGGTCTGTCGTTGTTCCTGCGCCGATCCAGATACTCCTGTGCCCAGCGCTCGGTGATCCGCCCAGCCGCCTCGCGGCCACCCAGCCCGAACGCCAGCGCAGTCGCCACCGCCACCGAACCCAACACCAGCCCGAACGCCAGATTGACGATGTCATCGGCGATGCCCATCGCCCGCAGGCCCATGGCCAGCACCAGCCCGAGGATCGCGACGCGGGCGATCCGCGCCAGCCCGGCACGTCCATCCGGGTTGGCCCGCTGGATCGCACGCGCGGCCACATCAGCCAGCCAGTAGCCGATCACCAGGATCGCCGCGCCCAGCAGCACGTCGGCGCCGAAGGCGATGAAGGTGGCCAGCAGGTCACGCACCCCGGTAAAGCCCAGCCGGTGCGCGGCTTCCACCGTGGCGAACAGCATGATGAAGAACAGCGCCACCTGGCCGGCGAAGGCCGACAGGCTGGTGCGTGCCGGCACGACGGCCGCAGCGGGCTCAGCGCGCGCCCCAGGAATGGCCCCTTCACCCGGCTCCAGGGCACCCGGCTCCGGTACACCCGGCGCGGCCGGGATGGCGGAGCCTGGCGCAGGATCCCCGCTCTCAAACGCATGGCCCATGCCCAGCCGCGCCGGCAGCCGGTCAAAGCCGAGGTTGGCCAGCAGCTTGGTCACCAGGCCTGCCACAAAGCGGCCGAGGAACCAGGCCAGCAGCAGGATCAGCGTCGCGGCCAGAATGTTGGGGATCGCCACCAGGAACATGTTCAGCATGTTCCGCGCCGGATCGGAGATCGCCGAGATTGCCAGCGCGTCCAGCGCCGCAATCAGGGTCGGCACGATCACCAGGATGAAGGCCAGGGTGCCGCCCAGCTTGGACAGCTTCACCCCTTCGGTCAGGTGCTCGCGGTTGCTGAAGCGGTCGACCCCCGCGGCTTCAAGCAGGTTGGTGACCAGCCCGCGCAGTACCTTGGCAATGAGCCAGCCAACCAGGCCGATCACCACCGCGCCGAAGATGTTGGGCAGGGCCGCGGTGAACTGCGTGGTCATGGTGGTCAACGGACCCATCAGTCCGTCGATGCGCAATGCGCCTACGATCGCAGGCAGGAACAGCAGGATCACCAGCCAGTACACCACGTTGCCCAGTACCGAGGAGAGCGGCTTGATCCCTGCGGATTCGGACAGCTTCTCGTCCCACTGTCCGGCGGCCATCAGGCGGTTGATTCCGGCGCGCAGCACCGTGGCCAACAGCCACGCCACCAGCGCCAGGATCCCGGCCAGCACGATCCGCGGCAGGTACAGCATGACCTCGGCCACCAGCGCCGAGAATGGCGCGTACAGCCCGTCAAAGCGCAGCACGCTGAACACGCCGATGAGGGTAATGATGATGATGAACCAGAAGCCGATCGATGCCGCGATGCCGACCACATCCAGCCTGCTTGCAGCCGGGTCCTGGGCCTGGCTGTGGATGCGTTCGTTGACGCGCAGGCGGCCGAGGCCGTTGCGGATCAGGCTACGGACCAGCAGGGCCACCAGCAGGCCGACGACAAGGATGGCCACGGCGCCCAGCACCGAGGGCAGGTACTGGCCCAGGCTGGCTTCGAACTGGCGGGAAAAAGTGCTTGGATCCATGGGGTCCCCTCTTCCTTGCGGATAGTGACAGGCGTATTCGTGCCGCCGCCCTGGCTGCAGGTGGCGTCGAAGGGGGTCGCCAGGTGCACATTCTTCCCGCAGACGGCTTTGCAAAAGACACCGCGTGCCGGATCGGGACCTCCCCCGATAGGAGCGCAATCACCCTAGCATGTGACAGGGTGCGCTGTTTCCATGGATCCGCGGTGCGGGTGCGCAGCCCGGCCCGGGCACAAGGAGGCCTGGATCAGTCCTGGCCGCGACGCCCGGCGGTGAGGCTGCGATAGCGCTCGCGGGCTTCCTGCAGGTCGGCATCCAGTTCTTCGCGTTCCCGCAGCTGCTGCTCCAGGATCGCCTGCTGGCGCATCAGGTCGCCGTGCTGGCTGACGATGTTGTCCGCCATCGGTTTGGCTACCGGCTGGCCCTGCAGCTCGGCCTCCGCCGCCTTGCGCAGCTGGGTCAGCAGGCTCATGCGCAGGTTGGCCACGCCCATCTGCGAGGTCTTGACCGACTCGTCGATGAGGATGATGCGGTTGTCGTAGGCGCGTTCCAGCTCGGCCTCGGTGCTGTAGGACTCGACCATGGCCATGTCGCGCCGGCGTTCGGCGGCGTCCGCTTCGACCTGTTGTGCCGCCAGCCGCGCCTCGGCCTCGACGGCGGCGCGCTCCTCATCGCTCAGTGCCCGGCCCACCTGGCCGCGGACCCGGCCGGTGCTGGCGCTGATCTCGGTACGGGCGGCGTCGACGGCGGAGGCGGGCAGGGCGTCACCGCAGATCTTGCGACCGGCCTGTTCCCAGCAATACAGGCGCCGCTCGGTGCTGCCGCGCTGCGCCAGCGCAGCGGAGGACACGAGGACAAGCAGGATGAAAAATCCTGGCAGGATGATGAAGCCGATGCGGGCCATGGCGTTGGTCATTGTTCCGTCCCCCCGGTCGGTCGAATGCGTCTTCAGGCGGCGCCGTAGCGCGTACGGTAATCGCGCAAGCGCGCCTGCTCAGTCGACAGTGTCGCGCTTTCACCGGTGAACGCAAGCAGATCTTCAAGTCCGGCCACCGCCACCACCGGGATCGCGTGCTCGGCGGCAACTGCCTGGGCAGCCGAGCGGCGCGGGCTGGCGGCGGTGTCGATCACCTCCTGCCGGTCCAGCGCGATTACGATCCCGGCCGGAATGCCGCCCGCCGCGGTGATCAGCCCCAGCGCGTGGCGGACCGCGGTGCCGGCGGTGATCACGTCATCCACCACCAGCACGCGGCGTCCGGCCATGGGCGCGCCGATCAGCGAGCCGCCCTCGCCGTGGGCCTTGGCTTCCTTGCGGTCAAAGGCCACCGGCAGGTCGCGGCCACGGCCGGCGAATTCACACGCCAGTGCGGTGGCCAGCGGGATGCCCTTGTAGGCCGGCCCGAACAGCAGGTCGAAATCCGTACCCGCCGCCTCCAGCGCGTCGGCGTAGCAGCTGGCCAGTGCCGCCAGCCGCGCACCCGAATCAAAGTGGCCGGCATTGAAGAAATAAGGACTGGTGCGCCCGCTCTTGAGCACGAACTCCCCGAAGCGCAGGGCATCGGCCTCGATGGCCAGACGGAGGAAGCGGGAGCGGTGGTCGGTCATTGCATGCGGCGGTGGTCCGGGGACTGCATGTTAAGGCACCTGGCGGCGCCCACGCCTGCGCCTGGCCTACGCACGGCCTTGACCCCGGCGGGTTATGGTGGCGAGGCGGCAGGGGAGGGCATTGATTACGCGCAATGCAGCGCGCCGCCCCGGCAGCCAGAATGGGTCATGACAAGAGGCAGGAGCGAAGCAATGGGCAAACGATGGAGGATCGCGCTGATGGCGGGCGCGGTGGCCGCGATTGTGGCCGGCGGCGTGGCGTGCACGCAGGGCGATAGCGCGGACGACAACGCAAGGGCGCAGGGCGGGATCGCGGACGGCGCGCAGGATGACATTGCAAGCGAGCAGGGCGATATCGCGGCCGACAACGCGAGCACGCAGGACGACAGCGCGGCCCGCAACGTGAGCACGCAGGACGGTGGCGCGGTTGACACCCTGCGCCAGACCGCCTCGTCGCTGTTCGGTGTCATTCCTGATCCGCCGACCGAAGTCAGCGGCCGCCCGGTGACCACGGAGCGGGTGGAGCTTGGCCGGATGCTGTTCTTCGAGCCGCGCCTCTCGCGCAGCCACGTGATCACCTGCAACACCTGCCACAGCATCGGCACCGGCGGCGCCGACAACGTGCCGGCCTCGGTCGGCCACGGCTGGCAGCGCGGCCCGCGCAACTCGCCCACGGTGTTCAACGCGGTGTTCAACGCCGCCCAGTTCTGGGACGGCCGCGCCGCGGACCTGGCCGAGCAGGCCGGCGGACCGGTGCAGGCGAGCGTGGAGATGAACAGCACGCCGGAGCTGGTGGTGGAAACCCTGTCGAGCATCCCGCAGTACGTGGAGCTGTTCCGCGAAGCGTTCCCGGATTCGGGCGGCATCACCTTTGAGGACATGACGGTGGCCCTGGAGGCGTTCGAGACCACCCTGGTCACACCCGGCGCACCGTTTGATCGCTGGCTCGAAGGCGACGACAGCGCCATGACCGCCACCCAGGTCGAGGGCCTGCAACTGTTCTTCGAGACCGGCTGCGCCTCGTGCCACAACGGCGTCAACTTCGGCGGCCAGAGCTACTTCCCGTTCGGCGTGCTCGAGCGCCCGGGCGCCGACATCCTGCCTGAAGAGGACAAGGGCCGGTTCGAAGTCACCGCCACCGCCACCGACGAGTACGTATTCCGCGCCTCGCCGCTGCGCAACGTGGAGCTGACCGCGCCGTACTTCCACTCCGGCCAGGTGTGGAACCTGGAGCAGGCGGTGGCGATCATGGGCACCTCGCAGCTGGGCCGGGAGATCAGCGAGGAGGAAGCGGAGAAGATCGCGGCCTTCCTGCGCACGCTCACCGGGCGCCAGCCGGAGGTGGTCTACCCGATCCTGCCGCCGAGCACGACGGACACCCCATCACCGGAGCGATAGTCCGACACGAAGCCCGGGGTTGGGAGCCCGACGGCGCGGTAGGGTAACCTTGCCGCGCCGTCTTTTTTCCGGAGCTCCATGCGCATCGTCAGCTTCAACGCCAACGGTATCCGTTCGGCTGCAAACAAGGGTTTTTTCGACTGGTTCGCCACCCAGGACATCGACATCCTGTGTGTGCAGGAGACCAAGGCCCAGGAGCACCAGCTCTCCGCCGAGGTGTTCCGCCCGCCTGGCTATCACGTGGCTTTTCGCGATGCGAGCACCAAGAAGGGCTACAGCGGCGTGGCGATCTACAGTCGCCGCGAGCCGGATGAACTGCGCACCGGGCTCGGCTGGGCGCCGTTCGACGAAGAGGGCCGTTACATCGAGGCGCGCTTCGGCAACCTCAGCGTAGTGTCGTTCTACATCCCGTCGGGTTCGTCCGGCGAACTGCGCCAGGGCTACAAGTTCGAAGTGATGGATTGGCTCAGGCCGATCCTGGACGAGTGGCTGGCCAGCGGCCGCGACTACGTGCTGTGCGGGGACTGGAACATCGTGCGCGCGCGCAACGACATCAAGAACTGGTCCAGCAACCAGAAGAATTCCGGCTGCCTGCCGCCGGAACGGGCCTGGCTCAACGGCCAGATCGCCGATGCCTGTGGCGACGGCTCGCCGCAGCCCGACCATGGCTGGGTCGATACCTTCCGCGCGCTCAAGCCCGACGAGGTCGAATACACCTGGTGGTCCAACCGTGGCCAGGCGCGGGCCAACAACGTCGGCTGGCGGCTCGACTACCAGCTGGTGACGCCGTCGCTGCGTGACCGGCTGGTGGCCTGCTCGGTCCTGCGCGAGCCGCGTTACTCCGACCACGCGCCGTACATCGTGGACTACCGCGAGTGAGCCAAGGGCCGGCGCAGGCGGCGGCGCCTGCCGGCTCGCGCTGGTCGCGGGCGTTTGCCACCTACGGCAAACCGCGGATGGCCTCCATGTTCGCGCTCGGCTTTTCCGCCGGGCTGCCGTTCCTGCTGGTCTTCAGCACGCTCACCGCGTGGCTGACCGAGGCCGGGGTCACCCGCGGCGCGATCGGGTTCTTTACCTGGATCGGCATTACCTATTCGATCAAGGTGTTCTGGGCGCCGGTGGTGGACCGGGTGCCGCTGCCGCTGCTGGGCCGGTTGCTGGGCCAGCGCCGCAGCTGGATCCTGCTGGCCCAGCTGGTGATCGTGGCCGGGCTGGCCGGGATGGCGCTGACCGATCCGATGGCCGACCTGGTGCGCCTGGCCCTGTTCGCCCTGCTGGTGGCGTTCGGTTCGGCCACCCAGGACATCGCCATCGATGCCTGGCGGATCGAGGCCGCGCCGCCGGCGGAACAGGCGGCGATGTCGGCCACCTACGTGTTCGGCTATCGCATGGCCCTGCTGGCTGCCGGCGCGGGGGCCCTGCACATGGCCGCGCGGATGGACTGGAGCCAGGTGTACCTGGCCATGGCCGCGCTGATGGGGCTGGGCGTGCTGGCCACCCTGCTCAGCCGCGAGCCGCAGGTGCAGCGGCGCACCGACGTGGCGTTCATGGAGCCTGCGGCGCAAACGTTCTACCGCCGCAACGCCCACCTGCCGGCTCCGCTGCGCACCGCGATCGCCTGGGTGATCGGCGCAGTGGTGTATCCGTTCGTGGATTTCTTCAAGCGCTACGGGCCGCATTCGCTGGTGGTACTGCTGCTGGTGGGGACCTTCCGCATCAGCGACATCTCCATGGGCGCCATGGCCAACCCGTTCTATCTGGACCTGGGGTTCACCAAGCAGCAGATCGCCAACATCTCCGGTATCTACGGCATTGTCATGACCATCCTCGGCGGGCTGGTTGGCGGCGTGCTTACCGTGCGCTACGGCCTGCTGCGGGTGCTGCTGGCGGGCGCGGTGCTGTCGGCGGCCACCAACCTGCTGTTCGCGCTGATGGCGCTGGTGGGCGCTGAGCCGTGGATGCTGGTGGTCACCATCAGCGGCGACAACTTCTTTGCCGGGCTGGCAATGGCGGTGTTCATCGCCTGGCTGTCCAGCCTCACCTCGGCCAGCTACACGGCTACCCAGTACGCGCTGTTCAGTTCGCTGATGACCCTGCCGGGCAAGTTCATCGGCGGCTTCAGCGGGCAGGTGGTGGATGCAGTTGGCTGGTTCAACTACTTCATCTATGTGGCGGCGATCGGGATTCCCGCGGTGGTGCTGTGCCTGTACCTGATTGTGCGCGAGCGGCGACAGCTGCGGACGCAGGCGCGGGACAGCCCGCCGGACGCCCGGTCGGACGCCCAGCCGGGTTGAGACTACGGGTTATCCCCAGATTGCCCGCACGCGGTGGAGTGTGGCAATTTCGCAGCCGGTCCATGGGGGAGGCTGCAAAGTGACGGAAGTCGTATTCAGGAATGCTGACGAGGCGCTGTTGGACCGCATTGAGCGGATTGCCAGGCGCCGCGGCTGGGATATGTCGCGCGCGCTCACGCACGTGCTGGAGCGTGGCCTGCATGCCTGTGAGGGGAGCGACGGCGCTTTTGAAGGGGGCGAAGCCGAGGCGCTGCAGGCTGCGCTGGAGGCTCTGGGCAATATCCCCGACGATCCGGGCTTTGCCATGATCGGCAGGGTCGCGCGGAGCCACTGATCCGGTAGGGCGAAAGCTCCCCGGGGCGGCCGGATCATACCGGCTGGATCAGGCCGGATAAATGGCGCCGAGGATCCTGGGCCCGGCGGCACCGGTCACCGACGGCAGGTTGCCGGCCAGCCCAAGCGCAGTCTGGCGGGCCAGCCAGGCGAACCCCATGGCTTCCACGTAATCCGGGTCCAGGCCGTGGACGGCGCTGGATTCCACCTTGCAGTCCGGCAGCCGGGCGGCCAGCGCCGCCATCAGGGCCGGGTTGTGCACGCCGCCGCCACAGGCGATGAGGCGCCTGGTCTGCGGCTGCGTTGCGCGCAGCGCGTCAACCACGGTGTGGGCGGTCAAGGCGAGCAGGCTGGCCTGCACGTCGGCGGGTGATTCGTTTCCCCGCAGCTGCGCCTGTACCCAGTCCAGGTGGAACTGGTCGCGGCCGGTCGATTTGGGCGCCGGCCGGGAAAACCACGGCTCAGCCAGCAGCCGCGCCAGCAGCGCATCATCCACCTGGCCGCTGGCGGCAAACGCGCCGTCGCGGTCGAAGGCCTGGCCGGTATGGCGCTGGCACCAGGCATCCATCAGGCCGTTGGCCGGGCCGGTATCAAAGCCCCGCACTGCCCGGTCATCGGAGCCCGCGCCGCTTGGCAGCAGGGTCAGGTTGGCGATCCCGCCCAGGTTCAACACGGCGCGGTCTTCGCCATTGCTGTGCAGCAGGGCCGCGTGCAGGGCCGGCAGCAGTGGGGCGCCCTGGCCGCCGGCCGCCACGTCGCGGCTGCGGAAGTCGGCGACCACGGCGATGCCGGTGCGCTCGACCAGGATGGCGGGATCGCCCAGCTGCAGGGTGAAGGGAAAGGCGTTGTCGCCGTTGCGCCCGTGCGGGCGGTGGCGCAGGGTCTGGCCGTGGCATCCGATGGCCGCCACCCGGTCCGCCGCAATGCCGCGATCCGACAGCGCCGCCTCGACGGCATCGGCAAACGTGGCTCCGATACGCACGTGCAGCTCGCCGAATTCATCCAGGCTCAGCGGTGCGCTGGACTGGCCGAGATCCACCAGCTGCCGGCGCAGGTCGGCAGGCCAGGGCCAGGCGTGGCCGGACAGCATCCGCAGCGGTGCATCGGCGGCGAAATCCACCAGCGCCACGTCGATGCCGTCGGCGCTGGTGCCGGACATCAGGCCCAGGTAGAGGCTGCGCTCAATCGGGATCGGGAAGGACATGGCCATGCCGGTGCATCAGCGGCGCGCATCAGGAGTGCGCATCAGTAAGGGGCGTCGGCAATGTAGCCGTTGCCGGCGCCCGCTGCATGCAGCGGGCTGTCGCGGATCAGCCGCGGTCGCCGGAAGCCTTGTCGCCGGCCGAAGCCAGCGCTGGCGCAGTTTCGGCCTGGCGGCGCGCGTAGTGCAGGGTTTCGTACTGCTCCATGCGGGCCAGGGTGGGGGCGGTCTCGGCCTTGAACCGGGCCAGCGTGGCGCCCTTGAGCGGCTCGGGCGGTGGCATGGTGACCTTGAGCGGGTCGCGGTGCGCGCCGTTGACGCGGAATTCGTAGTGCAGGTGCGGGCCGGTGGCCAGGCCCGTGGCGCCCACGTAGCCGATCACCTGGCCCTGCGACACGCGCTCGCCCTGGCGCGCGTTGCCGAACCGGGACATGTGCGCATACAGGGTGGTGTGGCCACGGCCGTGATCCAGGATCACCGTGTTGCCGTAGCCGCGCTGGCGGCCGCGGAACTGCACCCGGGCATCGCCGGCGGCCATGATCGGGGTGCCGGTACGGGCGGCGTAATCGACGCCGTTGTGCATGCGCATGGTGCCCAGGATCGGGTGCCTGCGGCTGCCGAAGCGCGAGCTCAGGCGTGCGAACTCGATCGGCGAGCGGATGAAGCTGCGCTTGAGCGGGCGGCCGTTGGCGTCGTAGTACTCCACCTTGCCATCGTTCTCGAAGCGGAAGCCGGTAAAGGTCTTGCCACCGGTGGTGAAGGTGGCAGCCACCACCTCGCCGCTACCCACGCGCTCGCCCTCGCGCCACAGCTCCTCGACCACCGCCGAATAGCGGTCGCCGGGCTGCACCTGACGGGCGAAATCGATGTCGTACTGGAAGATGCGGTCGGTCAGGGTGGCGATGGCATTCGGTGACAGGCCCGCCTGGCGCGCCGAGCCGAACAGCGAATTGCGGATCTCACCGCTGATCACCGCGGTGTGTACTTCGACCGGGCGCTCGATCACGTGCTCGGTGATCGCGGTGCCGGCCACGGCCAGCTCCACGCGTTCGGTGTTGCTGAGCTCGAAGCGGAAACCGCTCAGGCTGCCGGTGTCCGGGTCGAACTCGAACCCCAGCTCGGTGCCGGGGCGGATCCGCCCCAGGGCCTTTTCGGCCGACGCCGTCTCCAGGATGCTGTGCAGCAGGGTGACCGGCACGCCCTTGTTGGAAAAGATCTCGCCCAGTGTCTGGCCCGGCTGCACCGTGACCGTTTCCCAGTAGCTGGATGGCGCCGCGTCTTTTGCCGGGGCGGGAGCCAGCGGCAGGGCCAGGGCCATCGTCGACATGCGCATGTTGCCGCTGTCCGCCTGCATGGCACTGGAGAAGCCGGCGGGGAGCAGCGCGAAAATCAGCGCGCCGGCGGTGGCCAGCAAACTGGCCTGTCCCCACTGGCGCCGGGACCATCGACCGGTGAATCCGCGCGGCTGTCCTTGCGCCGAATCTACCGACCGCGCTTCGCCGGCAGCCACGTGATCAAGGTTGGCGATACGGACGAGACGGTTGCGTTCGGAGTCCGACGCAGGATCTGAAGACGTCATAGCGTTCCGTGTCTGAGTGAAGAGGGCGTCAGCGCGGTACGATAAAGACGTGAGAAGGTCGCGTCAAACGATTGATGGTATTGAGTTTCCTTTTTGCGTTAAAGCGTTAGAAATCCATTAACCCAGCGGACGGCGGTCACATTCAGCCTGTCCGCAGAGTCGAGAACCGCTGTGTCCCACGCCTCCCCTTCCGCCCCGGCCATTGAACAGATCGCCCGCGGCGCCGACGAGATCCTCAAATCCGACGAACTGGAAGCCCGCCTGGCCGCCGGCCGGCCGCTGCGGATCAAGGCCGGCTTCGACCCCACCGCGCCCGACCTGCACCTGGGACACACGGTGCTGTTGAACAAACTGCGCCAGTTCCAGGACCTGGGTCATACGGTGATTTTCCTGATCGGCGACTTCACCGGGATGATCGGCGACCCCTCAGGCAAGAGCGCGACCCGCCCGCCGCTCAGCCGCGAAGAGGTGCTGGCCAACGCCGAGACCTACAAGGCGCAGGTGTTCAAGGTGCTGGACCCGGAACGCACCGAGGTGCGCTTCAACTCGGAGTGGTTCGGCAAGATGGGCGCGGCGGACATGATCCGCCTCGCCTCGACCCATACCGTGGCGCGCATGCTCGAGCGCGATGACTTCGCCAAGCGCTACGGCGCGCAGCAGCCGATCGCCATCCACGAATTCCTCTACCCGCTGGTGCAGGGCTACGATTCGGTGGCGCTGCAGGCCGACGTGGAGCTGGGCGGCACCGACCAGAAGTTCAACCTGCTGATGGGCCGCGCGCTGCAGGAGCACCATGGCCAGAAGCCGCAGGTGGTGCTGACCATGCCGCTGCTGGTGGGCCTGGACGGGGTCAACAAGATGTCCAAGTCGCTGGGCAATTACATCGGCGTGACCGACCCGGCGATCGACTTCGTCAACAAGACGATGAAGATCGGCGACGGGCTCATGTGGGACTGGATCGAGCTGCTGAGCTTTGACATCGGTATCGAAGAAGTCGCCCGCCTGAGAGCCGAAGTGGACGCCGGCACGCTCAACCCGCGCGAGGTCAAGCTGCGCCTGGCGCGCGAGCTGGCCACCCGCTTCCACGATGCCGCCGCGGCCGAGCAGGCAATTGCAGGCTGGCATGCCGCGGTGACCGGACAGGGCGACACCTCGCTGCTGCCGCTGCAGGAAGTGGCGGTGCCGGCCGAGGGCCTGCGCGTCGCCGCGCTGCTCACCGCCGCCGGCATCACCCCGAGCAACTCCGAAGCCAACCGCAAGCTCAAGGAGCGTGCGGTGCGCGTGGACGGGGTGGTGGTCGAAGACGCCTCGCGCGTGTTCAACCCGGGTTTCGAGGGCGTGTTGCAGGTAGGCAAGCGCAACTTCGCCCGGGTCCTGCTCGTCGCCGCCTGAGCGGAGCATCAATCCGCAGGTAGGAGCGTCCGCGGGTAGGAGCGCGCCATGCGCGCGAAGCCGCGTGACGCGTGGCGTGGATTCGCGGCTTCGGTTGCGTCACCGGGGCCGGAGCCGCGTGTTTGATGCGCGGGTGCCAGCGGCGCGCCCATGTCTGGATTCACGCGGCTTCGCGCGCCTGGCGCGCTCCTACAGTGCGCGCACAGAAGCGACCCGCAAATCCGGATGCATAGATGCAGCGGTGCGCAGACGTAGTAGCCCATCAATGCAGGCGGGCACAAAAAAAGACGGCGCCCTTGGGCGCCGTCTTGATGCTCGTGATCGTCACCCGGATCACGCAGGTCGGCCGTGCGTGGCCGACGTTACGCGTCGGGGGCGTAGCCCCGAGCTACCGCGCCTGCAGCATCTCGTCGCGGGCGGCCTTGAAGGGGTTGCCTTCGTACCAGTTCGGCCACTGGTCCACGTCGTCGGCCATCACCCGGCCCACGTCGTACAGGGCTTCAAGGTCATGGATCAGGCCCTCCAGGTTCCACTCGTCGCGATAGACGTCGCCGGGCTGGTGGTAGCGGGTGGCGTAGTCCTCACCGGCCAGGCGGCCGGCTTCGGTGCCGCCGTCGACCAGGTCGTTGCCGCCCTTGGCGTAGAGCGCCGGCACGCCGGCCTTGGCGAAGTTGAAGTGGTCGGAGCGGAAGTAGAAGCCGCCTGCCGGGTTGCCTTCTTCCACCAGCGTGCGGCCCTGGGCGGCAGCGATCGGCTCGAGGATGTCCTCAAGTTCCGAGTTGCCCATGCCGGTGACCACGAAGTCACGCGACGGCCCAGCCACGCTCATCGCGTCCAGGTTGATCGCGGCCACGGTGTCTTCCAGCGGGAACGCCGGGTGGGCCACGTAGTACTGCGAACCCAGCAGGCCGGATTCCTCCAGGGTCACCGCCAGGAAGGCCACCGAGCGCTTCGGTGCCGGCTCGCTGTGGGCAAAGCGCTCGGCAATCTCGATGATGCCGGCGATGCCGGTGGCGTTGTCGATGGCGCCGCTGTAAATCTCGCCGTCGGCATGCACGCCCAGGTGGTCCCAGTGGCCCATGTACACCACGACTTCCTCGGGCTTTTCGGTGCCCGGCAGCACGCCGATCACGTTGCGCGAGGAGGCTTCCACCACTTCGCTTTCAAGCTCGAACGACACCGACGCCTGCAGCGGCACCGGCTTGAAGTCGGCTGAGCTGGCGGCGCGGATCTGTTCGTCCATGTCCAGGCCGGCATTGGCGAACAGCTCGCGTGCCACGTCGTTGGTCACCCAGCCCTGGGCCGGCAGGCGCGGCGCCGGATCGTCTTCGGCACGCAGGTCGAACTGGGCGCCCGACCAGGAAGTGCGCACCACGTCCCAACCATAGGAAGCGCCGGCGGTGTCGTGGATGATGATCGCCGCGTCCGCGCCCTTGCGCGCCGCTTCCTCGAACTTGTAGGTCCAGCGGCCGTAGTAGGTCATGCGGTTGCCGTCAAACAGCTCGGCGTCATCCACATGGAAGCCGGGATCGTTGACCAGCATGACCACGGTCTTGCCCTTCACGTCGAGGCCTTCGTAGTCGTTCCAGTCGCGCTCCGGCGCGTCCACGCCGTAGCCGACGAACACCAGTTCGCTGTCGCTGACGCTGACGTTCTGCTGGCCGGTGCGGGTGCCGAGCATCATGTCCGTGCCGAACTTCAGCTCGCGCTCGCCGTCGGCTCCGGCCAGGCGCAGCACGGTGGCGTCGCTGGCGGTGGTCTGCACCATCGGCACGGTCTGGTACCAGGAGTCGTTCTCGCCGGCCGGCTGCAGGCCGATGCGCTCGAACTGGGCGCTGATGTATTCAACCGATTTTTCGCCGCCCGGCGAACCCGGGGCACGGCCTTCGAACTCGTCCGAGGAGAGGGTGCGGACCATTTCGCGGAAATCGGCTTCGTTGATCTCCGGCGAGAACTCATGGGCCGCGGCGTTGCCGTTCGCGGAAGCGTCGGTGGCGGGGCGGTCGCCACCGCAGGCGGCCAGCGCCAGCGCGGCGGCCAGCAGGCTGATCGGCACAAATCGTTGCATGCGGAAGATCTCCAGGGAGGAAACCCCCGATTCTAGCCCCTTCCCGGAAGCCGGTAGGAGCGCGCCATGCGCGCGAAGCCGCGTGAATCATGGCGCGCAGGGGGCGCTTCGGTCAGAACGTCGTGGCCGAAGCCACGTGGCGTGGATCGGCGTCACGCGGCTTCGCGCGCATGGCGCGCTCCTACACCAGGGGCAATCGGTCGCGTGCCCGTGCGGGCAATCAGTCGCGCGGGGCTCGCGGGGTTGAGAAGGGCGTGGGGGTGGCACCGGTGATGCGGCCGGTGCGGGCGGTCTCGTGCACGTACAGCGACACCTCGCGCTCGAACACCAGTTCACCGTCCACCACCGCATCCGGCCCGATCACGATCCGCGGCGAGCGGTCCTTGCCGATGCGCAGCCAGCTGGTGCTTGGCTTGCGTACGCGCAGGTCTCCGTGGACCCGCGAGCCGATGCCGACAGTGATGTCGCCGGACACGGTTTCCACGTTGCCCATCACTTCGGTGGCCACCAGGCCGATCCCGGAACTGACCGTGCTCACGTCGCCCTCCACCTGGCCGTCGCGGTCAATGAAGATGCTGCCGCTCACCGTTTCCACGTCGTCGCTGGCGCGCAGGCCCGGGCCCGCGTGGATCTTGCCGTTGACCGTGGTCAGGCTTTCCACCACCGCCTGCTCACCGAGCTCGATGGCGCCGTTGACCGTGGTCAGGTCGCTGCCCTGGATCCGGTTGCCGGCGCGGATGCCGCCGTTGACGGTGTCGGCATCGTTGAAGCGGGCGTCGTCACCGATCTGGATTCCGCCGTTGACCGTGCTCAGGTTGCGGGCCTGCTGGCCGGCTGCCAGCTCCACGGCGCCATTGACGCGGCTGATGTCCTCGGCGGCATGGGTAGCGGACATTGCGAAGGTGAGGGCCATGGCGAGCGTCAGCGCGATGGCGGTACGGAACATGGTGATCATGGCGTGGTCCTCGGCGTTTTCGGGGCGCGGGCTGCGCCTGGCCGGGTTGCTGGCACCCGCCATGCACTCCTCCCACGGCAACAGCTTGCCTGCACGGGGATACAATCGCACCTGCCATAACTCACAGGTAGCAACGACGTGTCCGCAGCCCCGCACAGCCCCAAACCGGTGGTTCTTCTGATCCTCGACGGTTGGGGGCATCGGGAAGATCCGCGCGACAACGCCATTGCCCAGGCCGATATCCCCAACTGGCGCCGCCTGTGGGACAGCGCGCCCACCACCCTGATCCATACCGAAGGCAGTTTTGTCGGCCTGCCGGACGGGCAGATGGGTAATTCCGAGGTCGGCCACATGAACATCGGCGCCGGCCGGGTGGTGTACCAGGAGCTGACCCGGATCGGCGCGGCCATTGCCGATGGGAGCTTCTTCGACAATCCCGAACTGGTGGGCGCCTGTGAGGAAGCGATCGACAACGGCCGCACCCTGCACGTGATGGGCCTGCTGTCGCCGGGCGGCGTGCACAGCCACGAAGACCACCTGTTGGCCATGCTCGAGCTGGCCAAGCGCCGTGGCGTGCCGCGGGTGTCGGTGCATGCGTTCCTGGACGGACGCGATACGCCGCCGCGCTCTGCCCGCGCGAGCCTGGAGAAGCTGCAGCACAAATGCGATGAGCTGGGCAATGTGCGCATCGCCAGCGTCAGCGGGCGCTACTACGCCATGGACCGCGACCGGCGCTGGGGGCGGGTCACCCTGGCCTGGGATGCCATCGTCAACGCCCAGGGCGAGCGCGCCGGCAACCCGCTGGCCGCGCTGGAAGCCGGCTACGCCCGCGGCGAGAACGACGAGTTCGTGCTGCCGACGGTGATCGACGGGGCGCAGCCGATGAGCGACGGCGACGCGGTCGTGTTCATGAACTTTCGCGCCGACCGCGCCCGCCAGCTCAGCGCCGCCTTCGTGCAGGAAGACTTTGACGGCTTCGCCCAGCGTCCCCTGCGTCTGGGCCGGTTCGTGTGCCTGACCCAATACGACGCCACCCTGCAGGCGCCGGTGGCTTTCGCCCCGGACAATCTGCGCAACACCCTGGGCGAGGTGGTGGCCGACCGCGGCCTGCGCCAGCTGCGCATCGCCGAGACCGAGAAGTACGCCCATGTCACCTTCTTCCTCAACGGCGGGCGCGAGGAGCCGTTTGAAGGCGAGGAGCGGATCCTGGTGCCCAGCCCCAAGGTGGCCACCTACGACCTGCAGCCGGAAATGAGCTGCCCGGAAGTCACCGACCGGCTGGTGGAAGCGATCGAATCGGGCCGTTTCGACGTAATCGTGTGCAACTACGCCAACCCCGACATGGTCGGCCACAGCGGTGACCTGCAGGCCGCCATCAAGGCGGTCGAAGTCGTGGACGCGGCGGTTGGCAGGGTGGTGGAAGCCACCCGCGCCCGCGGCGGCGAGCTGCTGGTCACCGCCGACCATGGCAACGTGGAAATGATGCGCGATCCCGACACCGGCCAGCCGCACACCGCCCACACCGTGGGCCCGGTGGGCCTGATCTACGTTGGCGATCGCACGGCCGCGCTGCGCGACGGAGGTTCCCTGCGTGACCTGGCCCCGACCCTGCTGGACATGGCCGGGGTGCCGGCGCCACGGGAAATGACCGGCCGCAGCCTGCTGCAGCCGGCCTGATGCCGATGGCCGGCCCGCGTCGCGCGCTGCTGGTCCTGGCCGCCGCGCTGGCGCTTGCCGCTGTGCCGGTACAGGCCCAGCAGGACCAGCGCGACGCCGAGCGCCGGCTGGCCCGGGTCAAGCAGGAACTGGACAGCGTGGCCGCCGAGCGGCGCCGGCTGGAAGGCCAGCGTGGCCAGGCCGCCCGCTCGCTGCGTGAAGCGGATGAACAGGTGGCCGCCTCCACCCGGGCCCTGCGCCAGACCCGGGCCAGGATCGAACAGGAAGAGAATGCTTTGGCCGAGCTCGGCGTCCGCCGCGTCGAGCTCAACGAGCGCCTGGGCGGCCAGCGTGAAGAGCTCGCTACGCTGCTCCGCGCCGCCTACGCCATCGGCGATCACGCCGCGCTCAAGCTGCTGCTGGCCCAGGACCGGGTCGGCGATGCCAACCGCATGCTGGCCTATCACCGTTACCTGCAGGGCCAGCGCGCCGACCGCATCCACAGCCTCAGCACCGAGCTGCAGGAGCTGGATGCGGTGGAGCGGGAAATCAGCGAACGGACCTCCGCGCTGGAAGCCGAGCGCGCGCGCCAGGACGCGCAGCTGGCCGAGCTGGAGCGCGACCGTGGCGAGCGCGCCGGGAAGCTTGCCGAACTGGAAACCAAATACACCGACCGGCGTGAGCGCGAACAGAGCCTGGGTCGTGATGCCGGGGCACTGGAAAAAGTGGTGACCCAGCTACGCGCCGCCGCAGCCCGCGCCGCCGAGCGTGAAGCCGCGGAGCGCGCCCGGACCGCCCGCAGCAGCACCGCCACCGATCGCGCCCCCAGGCGTTCGCCGGCGCAGGTGGCGCGGGGCGCGCCGGTGCGGGTTGGCGGCCTGAGCTGGCCGCTGGCCGGCAACCTGCTGGCGGGCTTCGGCGCCACCATGCCCGATGGCCGCCGCAGTTCCGGGGTGCTGATCGGCGCCGCCACCGGCGCCACGGTGCAGGCGGTGGCCGATGGCACCGTGGTGTTCGCCGAATGGATGACCGGCTACGGCCTGATCGTGATCGTCGACCACGGCAACGACCACATGAGCCTGTACGCGCATAACGACGCCCTGCTGCGCGACGTGGGCGACCGCGTATCCCGCGGCGATCCGGTGGCCAGCGTGGGCAACTCCGGCGGCCAGGGCCAGCCCGCGTTGTACTTCGAACTGCGCCGTGGCGGCCAGCCGATCGATCCCACCAGCTGGCTGCAGAAACGCTGAGCGCCGCGCCGCCGCCGGCCAGCGGAGGTTCGGGCAGGGCGTGCATAATCGGACCCGTTCGCGCCATTCATGGGCGCGGCCGCCGTCCTTCCGGAGTTGTCTGCATGCACCGCTGCCTGTTGCCGTTCGCCATCGCCTGTCTGCTGCTGGCCCCCGCCCACGCCGCGGAACCGCCCGAGGACCAGCCGCCCGCCGGCCAGGAACTGGAGCAGGAACCGCAGGGTCCGGAGCTGCAGGATCCGCAGGAGCAGGAGCTTCCCGAACAGGAGCCGGCCCAGCAGGACGAATCAACCGGAGCCGGCCAGGGTGAGGGCGAGCAGGAAGCCGCAGCCGCGGCCGCCGAAGGCGAGGCCGAGGTTGAAGTGATCGAAAGCCGCGTGCCCCTGCGCGAAATCCACCGCTACGTGGCGGTCTTCACCGCAGTCAAGGAGGCCTACGTTGATCCGGTGGACGACGCCGAACTGATGCAGTCGGCGATCCGCGGCCTGCTGCTCGACCTGGATCCGCACAGTGTCTACATGTCCGCCGAAGACGCCCGCGCCTTCGACGAGAACACCACCGGTGCCTATGCCGGGGTCGGGGTGGAGGTGGAGCGACTGGCCGATGGCAGCATGCGGGTGGTGTCGCCGATCGATGACACGCCGGCCGCCCGCGCCGGCATCCAGTCCGGAGACGTGATCGTGGCCGTGGACGGCGTGCCTTTGACCCCGACCAGCCACGAGGGGCTCGGCCCGCTGCGCGGTGAGCCGGGCACCCGGGTTGCGATGACGGTGGTGCGCGAGGGGGAGCTGCAGCCGCTCGAGATCGAAATGGAGCGTGAGCGCATCCATATCACCAGCGTTCGCTCGCGCATCCTGGAGCCGGGCTACGCCTACGTGCGCGTCAGTGCCTTCCAGGTCGACACCGCGGCCGACTTCCAGCGCAACCTCGCCGAGCTGCAGCAGCAGGGACCGCTGCGCGGACTGGTGCTGGACCTGCGCAGCAACCCCGGCGGGCTGCTGACCTCGGCGGTGCAGATCGCCGACGACCTGCTGGAAGAGGGCCGGATCGTCAGCACCCGCGGCCGCCATCCGATCAGCGAAACCGAATTCAGCGCCACCCCGGGCGACCTGCTGCAAGGCGCGCCGGTGGTGGTAATCGTGGACGCGGGTTCGGCCAGCGCTTCGGAGGTGCTGGCCGCTGCGCTGGGCGATCACGGCCGCGCCAGGATCATCGGCAGCCGCACCTTCGGCAAGGGTTCGGTGCAGACCGTGCTGCCATTGGACAACGGCGATTCGGTCAAGCTGACCACCGCCCGGTATTACAGCCCGAACGGGCGCTCGATCCAGGCCCGCGGCATTGATCCCGACCTGGTGCTGGAGCCGGATACCACTCCGCCCAGCCGCGTATTCGACCGCTCCGAAGCCGCCCTTCCGGGGCACCTGCAAGGTGACGAGGAAGACCCGGGCGCCGGCACCGGCGACGTGCTGCCCGGCGACGGCCCCATCAACGCCGCCCTGGCCGAACTGAAATCAATGCAGCCCGGCGCCACTCCTCCGACTCCGACTCCGCAGCCGCAGCCGGAAGCCACGGACACCCCTGAGTCCGCTGACGAAGTCGAAGCCGAAGCCGGCGAAGACGAAGATGAAGCGGAAACCGACGAAACCGACGAGCCGGCAGACACCCCGTAACCGGCGGTGCTTTTGTAGGAGCGGGTCATACCCGCGAAGCCGCGTGACCGCTGAAGAAGACACGTAACGCCTGCCGGCCTACGTGGCTCCGTCAGCCGCATCGCGTCCGAAGGCACCCCGCGCATCACCAGTCACGCGGTTTCGCGCGCATGGCGCGCTCCTACCAGGTCGGCCCAGGCCGGTGATGAGTCAGAAGGTGGAGCGTGGCGCTTTTGTAGGAGCGGGTCATACCCGCGAAGCCGCGTGACCGCTGAGGAAGACACGTAATGCCTGACGGCTTACGTGGCTCCGTCAGCCGCATCGCGTCCGAAGCCACCCCGCGCATCACCAGTCACGCGGTTTCGCGCGCATGGCGCGCTCCTACCAGGTCGGCTCAGGCCGATGATGAGTCAGAAGGTGGAGCGTGGCGCTTTTGTAGGAGCGGGTCATGCCCGCGAAGCCGCGTGACCGCTGAGGAAGACACGTAACGCCTGACGGCCTACGTGGCTCCGTCAGCCGCATCGCGTCCGAAGCCACCCCGCGCATCACCAGTCACGCGGTTTCGCGCGCATGGCGCGCTTGTGTCTGCCTTACCCGGTAGCGTTGAGGCGGAGAGCGATGTGCGGCACGCCGAAGGCGCGCAGTGTCTCGAGCACGTGTAGGAGCCCAGGCGGCCGCACATCGACCTCGTTCCATAGCCCGAACAGTTGAACGAGCGCAAACTCGTACTTCACAAGCGTGGGCAGGAGCGAGGCGGCTCTCTCCTGGCCCACAGTCTACGAAGCCGAGGTCGCATGTCCATCTGGATCGGTATTGATGTCGCCAAGGCCACCTTGGCCGTTCACGTTCATCCTGAAGGCTGCTTCCTGAGCCTTCCCAACAGCCCCGAGGGGCATGACCAACTTCTGGCCCAGATCGCCGGACGGCCAGTGGGCAACGTCCTGCTGGAAGCCACCGGTGGCTACGAACGCCCCGTCATGCGGGCTCTGGCCGACGCCGGTCTGCCCGTTACCCGGATCAACCCCCGTCGCGCCCGGGCGTTCGCACAGGCGCTGGGCAAGACCGCCAAGACCGACCCGATCGATGCGGCCATGCTGGCCCGCATGGGCGAGTTGGTCGTGGCCGAACGCATGCATCCCAGCGCCCAGCAGGAGGAACTGCGCGCCCTGGTCCAGCGACGCGAGCAACTGGTCCAGCAGCGTGATGACGACCGGCGGCGGCTCAAGCAAGCCCCCCACGAGCGCGTCCGCGCCAGCCTCACCGCGCACATCAGCTGGCTGCGCGGGCAGATCCGCGCCATCGGCAAGGACATCACCCTGCTCCAACGACAGATCGATGATGACTTGGCACGGCGCCTGATGGCGGTACCAGGTATCGGTGAGGTCACCGCCGCATCCCTGCAGGCCTACCTGCCCGAGCTCGGACACCTGGACCGGCGCAAGATCGCAGCGCTGGCCGGCTTGGCCCCCTACAACGCCGACAGCGGCCAGAAGGAAGGCAAGCGGCGCATCCGGGGCGGCCGGGGTGCCATCCGCAGGGTGCTCTACATGGCCTGCTGGTCCGTCATCCGCACGCAACCCGACTTCAAAGCTCGCTACGATCGTCTGCGAGCACAGGGCAAGTGCGCCAAGCTCGCCGTCACCGCATGCATGCGCATCCTGCTCATCCGCCTCAACGCCATGGCGCGCGATAAAACTGAATGGATCTCAGCCCCCGGCTGAGAAGACAGTTGCTCCTACCCGGTCGGCCCGGGTCGACGTAGATGTGGCGCCCCTACTCGGCGATCAGCTTGCAGTCGATATCCACGCCGCTGCGAACGGCGGCGGCCAGGGTGTCCTGGAAGGTGCCGCAATCGAGCAGCTCGCCTTCCCCGGCTTCATCGGCACCGGCGCCGGAGGAAGTGGCATCCACCCGCAGGTGCGGGCGTCCTTCTTCCACCAGCTGCAGCTGGTCCGGGTCCAGGCGGACTTCGGGAAAGTCGGCGTTGCCGGCGCCGCTCAACTCCACCCTGTGCCGGGCCAGGCCCAGCCAGGGCTCCTCGGCACCCGCCAGCTGGCGCTGCTGGGCGGCGACGCTGGCGTAGCCGAAGTAATCGGCGGTGACGATGATCGATTCGCCATTGGCTTCCAGTGCCCCTGCCGCCGCTTCCGACAGCGTGACCCGCACCTGGAAAGCATTGCCCCCGCTGGCTACCGCAGCCACCGGCTGGCGGTGCGGGTCGGTATCAGCGGTGGGCGCCGGCTCGCAGGCCGACAGCGCGAGGGTGACGAGTGCAGCGGACAGCAGGGTGCGGATCGGCATGGCGGTGGCCCGTGTGTTGGGTGGCTGGTCAGCGCGGTTTGGCGGGCATGGGAAAGGGGGTAACCACCTTTTCCCCGGTGCCGGCGTCGCGGATCGCCGACTGGCCCTTCTTTTCGACTTCCTCGATCCGCAGCACGCTCTGGATCGGCAGGTGCAGAACTTTCGTGTTGCCGAACTCGTCGCGCAGGCGCTCTTCGGTCGGATCGACCACGATCCCGTCGTGCACATCGAACACCAGATCGGTAATTTCAGTGAATCCCCACAGGCTGCCGCTGCCCACGCTGCGCGCGTACAGCTCGTAAATCTTGCCGTGGTTGAGGAAGGTGACCTTGTAGAGCGGTTTGGACATCCGCGAAGTATAAACGCAGCGGTCCCTAATACCCCTGCAGCTTCCGCAACCGCCGGGCAATCGCCTGGCGCGAGGCCAGCGCGAACAGCGCACCAAACACGAATCCGCCCACGTGCGCCGCCCAGGCCACGGCGCCGAACGCCGGACCGATATAGGCGAACACCACCTGCAGCAGCGCCCAGATGCCGATCAGCAGCGAGGCCGGCGCGCGCACGAACTCCAGAAACAGCCCCAGCGGCAGCACCACTCCCAGCCGCGCGCGCGGAAACAGCGCCAGGTACGCGCCGATGATGGCCGACACCGCGCCGCTGGCGCCGATGATCAGCCGGTCGGGGGTCCCGATTGCCAGTGCGGCGATCAGGTTTGCGAACGCCCCGCCGATCAGGAACAGGGCCAGGAATCGCCACGGTCCCATCACCCGCTCGGCCGGCAGCCCGAAGATCAGCAAAAACACCAGGTTGCCCAGCAGGTGCGCCCAGTCGGCATGCAGGAACAGCGCGCTCAGCAGCCGCAGCCAGTTCTCCAGCTGCGACCATTGCAACAGGCTCCCCGGGGCCAGGCCACCGCTGAGCGTGCCCCACTCGGCCAGCAGGTCGTGGCGCACGCTGTCCGGATACACGCTGGCCCACAGATAGGCCAGCCACAGCACCGCGAACAGGCCGGGCGTAGCCCAGCGCAGGCCGCGGCGGGCGTGGGTGGGGATGGACACAAACATGCGGGGATGGGCAGGCCAGCGGAGCGGGTTTCAACGATACCTGTTCAGTCCGGACAGCGGTCACCGTGCCTTTTTTCCCGCTGACCACACGCTTGGGTACGGTATAGTGCCGCGCCGCCGTTGCACCCCAAGGGTGACTGCAGGCGGGACCGGGGGGCGGTCTGCATTGCGGCGCATAAAAAACGGATTCAACTGGAGAGAGCAGAGTAATGAACACCAATCCCCACAAACTGGTTGTTTCAGCCCTGGCGCTGGCTGTTGCCGGTATCGCCGCCTCGGGCGCAGCACACGGCTCGGCGTTTGAACTGCGCGAGAACAGCGTCAAGGCCCAGGGCCGTGCGATGGCGGGTTCCGCATCCGCAACCGGTGATGCCTCCGCGGTGGCCAACAACCCGGCGCTGATGTCGACCTTCGACGCCAAGACCTTCCAGATCGACGTGACCGCCGTTGACCTGACCTTCGAGTTCGAGGGCAGCGGCAACGCGGCCGCGGGCAGCCCGCTGCAGCAGCCGCTGCAGGGCGGTGACGGCGGCAATGCGGGCGGCGTGACCCCGATCCCGGCGATGTCCTTCATCATGCCGTTCACCGGCGACCTGGAGTACCTGACCCTCGGTGCCATGGTCAGCGTGCCGTTCGGCCTGTCCACTGAATACGATTCCGACTGGATGGGTCGCTACCATGCGATCGAATCCGACGTGCGCGTGATCGACCTGACCCTGGCGGCTTCGGTCGACCTGCACGAGCGGGTTTCGGCCGGTTTCGGCCTGATTGTCCAGCGTTCCGACGTGACCCTGTCCAACGCGATCGACTTCGGCAGCTCGCTGTGCGCCAATCCGGCTACCCAGCAGCTGTGCTTCATGCCCGATCCGGTCACCGGCCCCTACGGTCCGCAGAAGAACGACGGCTTCGCCGAAGTCAGCGGTTCGGACACCAGCATCGGCTGGACCGTCGGCCTGAACGTGCATCCGATCGACGCCCTGTCGCTCGGCTACGCCTACCGCTCCGAGGTCAAGCACGAAGTTGACGGCGACGCCGTCTTCGACGTGCCGTCCAACGTGGCCCCGATCCTGGCCGGCACCGGCCAGTTCCAGAACGTCGACGGTGGTGCCCGCCTGGTCCTGCCGGCTACCCACACCTTCAGTGCGACCTGGCAGGCCACCGACCGCCTGGCCCTGATGGGCGAGGCCCGGCAGACCAAGTGGAGCTCGATGGACGAAGTGCGCATCCAGTTCGACAACCCGGTGCAGCCCGATTCGGTCGAGAACTACAACTGGCACGACAGCTGGTTCTATTCGATCGGCGCCGAGTACACCCTCAACGATCGTTGGACCCTGCGGGGCGGCATCGCCCGTGACGAGTCGCCGATCTCCTTCCAGCACCGCACTCCGCGCATGCCCGACGAGGACCGCACCTGGTTCGCCGTCGGTGCCACCTGGGCGGTGACCGACAGCTGGGATATCACCGGCGCCTACACCCGGATCCACATCGGTGACGATCCGGAACTGGACATCGTCGGCGGCGGCGCGCGCCTGACCGGTCCCTACGACGGCGGTGCCAACCTGTTCGGCATCTCGGCGCAATACAAGTTCTGATCGCAACAACCGCTGCATAAAAAGGGCCCCGCAATACGGGGCCTTTTTTTGTGGTCCTGTTTTCGTAGGAGCGCGCCATGCGCGCGAAGCCGCGTGAACATTGGCGGCACGCGACCCACCGTTGCCCGCTCCTTGACCGAAGCCACCCACGAGACCCGGAGTTCCCTCCAGGCCCGGAGTCACGCGGTTTCGCGCGTATGACGCGCTCCTGCAAGTGCGAGGCGTTCTCGCAGGTCGGGGGCGGACTACGCCCCCGACACCGGTCAGTCTTCCAGCGTCAGCAGGCTCGCATTGCCGCCGGCGGCGGTGGTGTCGATGGTGACGGTTTTCTCGGTGGCAAAGCGCGGCAGGTAGTGCGGGCCGCCGGCCTTGGGGCCGGTGCCGGACAGGCCGCGGCCGCCGAACGGCTGCACGCCCACCACCGCACCGATCTGGTTGCGGTTAACGTACACGTTGCCGACCCGGGCCCGGGCCACGATGTGGTCCACGGTCTCGTCAATGCGCGAGTGGATGCCGAGCGTCAGGCCGTAGCCGGTCGCGGTGATCGCATCGATCACCTTGTCCAGCTCGCCCGACTTCCAGCGGATCACGTGCAGCGCCGGGCCGAACTTCTCGTGGCCGAGCTGATCCAGCGATTCCAGCTCCCACGCCTGCGGCAGGAAGTACGTGCCGTGGGCAAGGCTGTCATTGCCCCTGGCCTTGGCGATCGGCTTGGCTTCGGCGTCCATGCGCTTTGCGTGTTCGTTGAGCATCTCCAACGCGGCATCGTCGATCACCGGGCCCACGTCGGTCGACAGCAGGGCCGGGTCACCAACCTGCAGCTCGGCCGTGGCGCCGGCGATCATTTCGATCACCTTGTCGGCGATATCTTCCTGCACGAACAGGATCCGCGCCGCCGAGCAGCGCTGGCCGGCGGAGGTGAAGGCCGAACCCAGCACGTCGCGCACCAGCTGCTCGGGCAGGGTGGAGGAGTCGGCGATCAGTGCGTTCTGGCCGCCGGTCTCGGCCACCAGGATGCCGATCGCGGAGTCACGCGCCGCCAGGGCGCGGTTGATGGCGCGGGCGGTGAAGGTGGAGCCGGTGAAGGACACGCCGTCCACGCGCGGATCGGAAGTGAGCGCCGCGCCCACCACGGCGCCGGTGCCGGGCACGAACTGCAGCACGTCGGCGGGAATGCCCGCCTCATGCATCAGCTTGACGGCCTCGTAGCCAATCAGCGTGGTCGACTCGGCCGGCTTGGCAATCACTGCGTTGCCGGCGGCCAGCGCCGCGGACACCTGGCCCAGGAAGATGGCCAGCGGGAAGTTCCACGGACTGATGCAGACAAACACGCCGCGGCCACCCAGGTGCAGCGAGTTGGATTCGCCGGTCGGGCCGGGCAGGGCGGCCGGCGAGAACAGGGTGCGTGCCTGGCCGGCGTAGTAGCGCAGGAAATCCACCGCCTCGCGCACTTCGGCCACGCCGTCGGGAATGGTCTTGCCGGCTTCGCGGGTGCACATGGCAATGAAGTAGCCCATGCGTGCTTCCAGCAGGTCGGCGGCGTGCTCAAGGATCGCGGCGCGCGACATGGCCGGGGTGCCATCCCAGCCCGGATGGGCGGCCACGGCGTTGGCCAGGGCGCGTTCCACCGTGGCCTCGTCGGCACCGGTCCAGCTGCCCAGCTGCACACGCCGATCGGCAGGACTGGTCACGGTAGAGGACTCGCCAGCGGTGTCGGCGCCCGGTACCAGCGGCTTGGCCGTCCAGTTGGTTGGGGTGGCGGCGATTTCTTCGGCAAGCTTGCGAAGCTGGTCGTCGTTGTTGAGGTTGACGCCCATGGAATTGCTCCTGTTGACGCCCTGGCTGCGGTACAGCTCGACCGGCAGGGGAATGTGGGGGTGGGGGGTGGCTTGGAAGCCTTCGACGACCTCGATCGGGTCGCGCACCAGGTCCTCGATGGCCACGTTGTCATCGCTGATGCGATTGACAAAGCTCGAGTTGGCGCCGTTTTCAAGCAGGCGGCGCACCAGGTAGGGCAGCAGATCCTCGTGGTTGCCCACCGGCGCGTAGACGCGGCAGGGCACATCCAGTCGGTCGGCCGGCATGACTTCCGCGTACAGGTCGTCGCCCATGCCGTGCAGCTTCTGGAACTCCCAGGCATGGCCTGCGGCCTTCGGCGCATCGGCCGGCAGCCAGCGCCTGGCCATGCGGTGCACGGCGGCGATGGTGTGCGCGTTGTGGGTGGCGAACATCGGATACACCGCGTCCGGGCTCTCCAGCATGCGCCGCGCGCAGGCCAGGTAGCTCACGTCGGTGTTGGGCTTGCGGGTGAACACCGGGTAGCCTTCGTGGCCATCCACCTGCGAGCGCTTCACGTCGCTGTCCCAGTACGCGCCCTTGACCAGGCGCACAGGGATCCGGCGGCCGTGCCGGCGGGCCAGATCAACGGTCCAGTCGATCACGTACGGCGCGCGCTTCTGGTAAGCCTGGATCACCAGGCCGAAACCCTCCCAGCCTTGAAGCGAGGAATCGCTCCAGGCGGCCTCGAATACCGCCAGCGACAGCTCCAGGCGATCGCTTTCCTCCGCGTCCACGGTCAGGCCGATGCCCAGCCGCTTGGCCCGCTGCGCCAGCGCCAGCAGGCGTGGTGCAAGCTCGGCAAGCATCCGTTCGCGCTTGGCGTGCTCGTAGCGCGGGTGCAGTGCCGACAGCTTGACTGAAATGGATGGCGCTGAAATCTCGTCGCTGAACGGGCCGGTGGCGCCGATCGCATCGATCGCGTCGTGGTAGGCCTTCAGATAGCGCTCGGCGTCTGCAGCGGTCATGGCCGCCTCGCCCAGCATGTCGAATGAATAGCGGAAGTTGGCGTTGGGGCCCTTGCGGCCGCGGGCCAGCGCTTCGCTGATCGTGCGGCCCATTACAAACTGGTGGCCCATGATGCGCATGGCCTGGCGCACCGCCAGCCGGATCACGGGCTCGCCCACGCGGCCGATCACGCGCTTGAAGGCGCCGTGCACGTCGCGCTTGGTCTCATCGGCCAGGTCCACCAGGCGCCCGGTCAGCATCAGCCCCCAGGTGGAGGCGTTCACCAGCACCGATTCGGACCGGCCCATGTGCTTTTTCCAGTCGGCATCGCTCAGCTTGTCGCGGATGAGCCGGTCGGCGGTGTCCTGGTCGGGAATGCGCAGCAGCGCCTCGGCCACCGACATCAGCACCACGCCTTCCTCGCTGGCCAGGTCGTATTGCTGCATGAAGGCTTCGACCATGCCCTGGTCCTGGCTGCGGACGCGGACCCGGCGCACCAGGTCGGTGGCGGTGACCTGGATCGCCTGGCGATCCTCTTCGGGCAGGCGCGCCTGTTCCAGCAGTTCGTGCAGGTGGGTGGTCTCATCGCGCGTCCATGCGGCGGTGATCTTCGCCATCGCGGATGACGATGACGGCAAACGGGTCGATGCGGGGGCTACGGACACGGCAGGCACACATGGGGATGGAACCCAATTCTAAGCTGTCCGGGCCCGCCGTGGCGGGCTTTCAGGGCCATGACTGAAGGCCCCCGGAAAGACCCTCGATTTGCAGCGCTTGCCCGCGCTTGTCGGAGGTCGCTACTATCGAGGCCGCTTTTGAAAACAGACTGCTGTGCGTTTGTCCACACGTTTTGGCGAGAGATTGCCGGGACAGGCGTATGGTTTCGTTTCCGACCGCAGTACCGCAGTACGCAACGCCCTTCCGGCATCGGGGTTCGAACGTGAAGCAAGTCGCTCGTTTCAAGCAATGGGGCGTTGGCCTCGCACTTTGGGCGTTATCCGCCTGTGTGTTTGCCCAGTCAGCCGATCCGCACAGATGGCAGCTGAACATGGGCCGGGGCGTCACTCCGACCTCCCAGAACGCCTATGACGCGCACATGTTCGTGCTGTGGGTCTGCGTGGTGATCGGGGTGCTGGTGTTTGGCGCCATGGGTTATGCAGTCTTCAAGTTCCGCAAGTCCAAGGGGGCGGTGGCGTCGCAGTTCAGCCACAACACCACTGCGGAAGTCATCTGGACCGTGATCCCGGTGATCATCCTGGTGGTGATGGCCTTCCCGGCCACCAGCAAGCTCATCCAGATGTACGACGTGCGCGACTCGGAAATGACGGTCAAGGTGACCGGCTTCCAGTGGATGTGGGAGTACGAGTACATCGGCGAGGACCTGAGCTTCCTCAGCCGCATGGACCGCGAGAGCGACCGCCTGCGCCAGAACCGCAACACCACCCGCGCCGAACTGGACGCGCACGGCGCCTACCTGCTCGAGGTGGACAACGAGCTGGTGCTGCCCACCGATACCAAGGTGCGCTTCGTGATCACCGCCGACGACGTGATCCACTCCTGGTGGGTGCCGGCGCTGGGCTTCAAGCAGGATGCGATCCCCGGGATCATCAACGAGGCCTGGACCGAAATCCGCGAACCCGGCGTGTACCGCGGCCAGTGCGCGGAGCTGTGCGGCAAGGACCACGCGTTCATGCCGATCGTGGTGCGCGCCGTTCCGCGGGCCGAGTTCGACCAGTGGCTGGCCGCGCGCAAGGCGGACAACGCCCCGGCACCGGCGGCCCCGGCTCCTGCGGCTCCGACACCGTTGCCCGAAGCGCCGGTTGAAGAAGCCCCGGCCGAGGAAGCTACCGCCCAGGTCACCGCCACCGCGCCGATCGCGGGCTGAGCGGCAACACCCACGCACGATTTTCCAGGCAGACGCAATGTCCAGCACACCCACCACCGCCGACCTCCACCACGCTGACGACCACGGCCACAAGCAGGGCTTCGTGGACCGCTGGCTGTTCTCCACCAACCACAAGGACATCGGCTCGCTCTACCTGCTGTTCGCCTTCACGATGGTGATCATCGGCGCGGCGATGAGTGTGATCATCCGCCTTGAGCTGGCGGTGCCGGGCCTGCAGCACGTCAGCCCCGACTTCTTCAACCAGATGACCACCATGCATGCGCTGGTGATGATCTTCGGCGCGGTCATGCCGGCCTTCGTGGGCCTGGCCAACTGGATGATCCCGCTGCAGATCGGCGCGCCGGACATGGCGCTGCCGCGGATGAACAACTGGTCGTTCTGGATCCTGCCGTTCGCGTTCCTGATGCTGCTGTCCACGCTGTTCATGCCGGGCGGCGCGCCGGGCACCGGCTGGACCCTGTATCCGCCGCTGAGCCTGCAGGGCAGCAACTCGATCGCCTTCACCATCCTGGCCATCCACATGATGGGCATCAGCTCGATCATGGGCGCCATCAACGTGATCGCCACCGTGCTCAACATGCGCGCGCCGGGCATCGACCTGCTGAAGATGCCGATCTTCTGCTGGACCTGGCTGATCACCGCCTTCCTGCTGATCGCCGTCATGCCGGTGCTGGCCGGTGCGGTAACCATGCTGCTGACCGACAAGTTCTTCGCCACGAGCTTCTTCAACGCGGCCGGTGGCGGCGACCCGGTGATGTACCAGCACATCTTCTGGTTCTTCGGCCATCCCGAGGTCTACATCATGATCCTGCCCGCCTTCGGCGTGGTCAGCGAAGTGATCCCGACCTTCAGCCGCAAGCCGCTGTTCGGCTACCAGGCGATGGTTTACGCCACCGCGGCCATCGCGTTCCTGAGCTTCATCGTCTGGGCCCACCACATGTTCACGGTGGGCATGCCGCTGGGCGGCGAGATCTACTTCATGTTCGCGACCATGCTGATCGCCATCCCCACCGGGGTGAAGATCTTCAACTGGGTCTCGACCATGTGGAAGGGCTCGCTGACCTTCGAGGCGCCGATGTTGTGGTCGTGCGCCTTCGTGGTGCTGTTCTCCATCGGCGGGTTCTCCGGCCTGATGCTGGCCATCGTGCCGGCTACGTTCCAGTACCACGACACCTATTTCGTGGTCGCCCACTTCCACTACGTACTGGTGACCGGGGCCATCTTCGGCATCATCTCGGCCATCTATTACTGGTGGCCGAAGTGGACCGGGCGCATGTACAGCCAGCGCTGGGCCGCGGTGCACTTCTGGTGGACCATCGTGTTCTCCAACCTGCTGTTCTTCCCGCAGCACTTCCTCGGCCTGGCCGGCATGCCGCGCCGCATCCCGGACTACAACGTGGTGTTTGCCGACTGGAACCTGGTCAGCTCGATCGGCGCGTTCGGCATGTTCCTCACCCCGTTCATGATGTTCGCCATCCTGTTCCACTCCAAGAAGTACGGTGCCATCGCATCCGCCCGTCCGTGGGAAGCGGCCAAGGGCCTGGAGTGGACCGTGCCTTCGCCGGCGCCGCACCACACCTTCGCTGTGCCGCCGGTGATCCGTCCGGGCGACCTGGCCCACGGCGACTTCGAACTTCTGGACTACGACCAGTCCAGCTCGGAACTGGAAGGATCGGCCGACACCAATGCCCGCAAGTCATGACCAGCAACCGCGTCGGGATGATGGGCAGCTGGCTGCCGCGCGCCGGCGTGCGCGGCGCACCGCGCTTATCGTCGCCGTCATCGCCGTTGCGGTATACGCGGGCTTCATCATCTCGGGAGTGCTGAACCAGTGAGCGCATCCAGCAACGCAGGCATCCTCAAACTGCTCGGCATTGCCCTGGCAGCATTTGTGGTGACCTTTTCGCTGGTGCCGATCTACCGCATCGCCTGCCAGAAGGTGTTCGGCATCCGCCTGGACAACACCGCCGTGGCCGAGCCTGTCCAGGCGGCGCAAGTGGACATGGAGCGGATGGTGACGGTGGAGTTCGACGGCGTGGCCAACTCCAAGCTGCCGTGGTCGTTCCATCCCAACGAGGTGCGCATGCAGGTGCAGGTGGGCAAGGTGTACGAAACCACCTACTTCGCCCAGAACAACAGCAACGCGGCGATCGTGGGCAGCGCCACGCCTTCGGTGGCGCCTGCGCGCGCGTCCAAGTTCTTCCAGAAGACCGAATGCTTCTGCTTCACCGCGCAGACACTGCAGCCGGGTGAGGTGCGCGATATGCCGGTGCGCTTCATCATCGATCCGTCCCTGCCGGAAATGGTCGATACGGTGACCCTCTCCTACACCTTCTTCAAAAACGACTACGCAACCGAACGACTGGCGCAAGACGCGCCCGGGCGCGTCGAGCACGTGCTGCCCCTGGCAGCACGCTGACCGATCCACACACATCACGCAGTCCGAACCGGAAGCTCAGAGCCATGGCCCAAGTCCAAGCACAGCACACGCACGAAGAGCAGCCCTATTTCGTGCCGACCCACAGCAAGTGGCCGCTGTTCGCGTCGGTGGCGTTCTTCGTCGCCATGTTCGGTCTGGCCAGCTGGTTCAACGATGTCAGCTGGGGGCCGACCATGTTCTTCGTCGGCGTGGCCGGGCTGGCGCTGATCCTGTTCAAGTGGTTCGCCGATGTCATCGTGGAATCGGTCTCCGGCTACTACAACAAGCAGGTGGATGGCTCATTCCGGATGGGGATGATCTGGTTCATCTTTTCCGAGGTGATGCTGTTCGGCGCGTTCTTCGGCGCGCTGTTCTACACCCGCATGCTGTCGGTGCCGTGGCTGGGCGGCGAAGGCGTGAAGGGCGTGGCCACCAACACTTTCCTGTGGGACAGCTTCAACTCGGCCTGGCCGACCGCCGGCCCGGCCAATGTGGGCGGTGGCTTCGACCTCGTGTCCGCCTGGGGCCTGCCGCTGCTCAACACCCTGATCCTGCTGACCTCGGGCATCACCCTCACCATTGCCCACCACGCGCTGAAAGCCAACAACCGCCGCCAGCTGCTGATCTGGCTGGGTACCACCGTGGTACTGGGCGCGATCTTCCTGGTCTCCCAGGCCATGGAGTACGTGCACGCCTACCGCGATCTGAACCTGACCATGGGTTCGGGCATCTACGGCTCCACCTTCTTCATGCTCACCGGCATCCACGGCGTCCACGTGACCCTGGGCGCGCTGATCCTGCTGGTGGTGTGGCTGCGCAGCCTGAAGGGGCACTTCGATGCGGAGAACCACTTCGTGTTTGAAGCCGCCGCGTGGTACTGGCACTTCGTCGACGTGGTGTGGCTGGCACTGTTCCTGTTCGTGTACGTGGTCTAGCGCCAGCCCGAAGCGCAAGCAGCGGCGATTGATCGCCTGGACAGTTGGTCGCTGCCATCCATGGCGTCACAATGACGACTTCGGATTGACCGGCCCGGACATCCCTGTCCGGGCGTTCGCGCCCGCAGCAGATGCCGACAGGGCATCTGCCAAGCGCGGTTGCTCACCCGCCGAGCCCGTGCGGCTCGATCCAGCCCATCCAGATGGCCAGCATCACCAGCAGGATCAGGGCCACCGACACCGCCACCCGACGGGTCAGCGCATTGACGGTGCGTTTGGTCTGGCCCTTGTCGGACATCATGTAGTACAGACCCGCGCCGAGGTTCCACAGGATGACGATGAAAAAAGCGACGATCAGCAGGACTTTGAGCGTGTCGTTCATCGAAGACTCCAAAGCCGCGGGGCGCGGCGGTTCATTATTACAGGCCGGGGGCCGGGCATGGTGAGGCGCGGCGCAACCCTGGTCTTCGGATGGGCGCTGGCGGTGATGGCGATCACGCTGTTTGCCTGGCTCGGCAGCTGGCAGTACGGGCGCCAGCACCAGAAGCAGGCCATGCTGGATGCCGCCGCCCAGGTGCTGGAGCGCCGCGATGCGCAGCCGCTTGCCGCGGCAGGCGATCCTGATCATGCCGATGGTTACGCCTGGGCCGCGGGTGAGGGGCGCTGGGCGCAGGCGCCTGCGGTGATGCTGGACAACCAGCAGCGCGGTGGCCGGGTGGGGGTGCGGGTGTATCGCCTGTTCGAGCCCGCAGCCGGCGAACCGCTGCTGGTGGAATTGGGCTGGCTGCCCGTGCCGGCCGACCGCACCATTCCCGCCATCACCGATCCGCCGCCAGCGCCCCCCTTGGAGGGCCTGCTGCTGCCGCCGCCCTCTCAGGGGCTGGCTGCGGCCGCGATCCAGCCGCAGGCCGATGGCAGCCTGCTGCTGATGGCGTTGGACATGCAGGCCGTGGCCGACGCGCTGGAGCAGCCGCGGATCGCCCCGCGCGTGCTGCGCCTGGATCCTGACGCTGCCGGGGGCTACGCCCGTGACCTGGAGATCCTGCCCAACACCCTGCCGCCGGAGAAGCACCTGGGCTACGCCGTGCAGTGGTACGGCCTGGCGCTGACCGTGCTGGTCACCGCATTGATCCTTACCTTCCGCCGCCGGCGTGCTCATTCCGGCAATGACAGGCATCCTCACTCCCCATGACTGCTTCCGACTCCGCTTCCATTGCCCGACGCAACCGCAACCGCGGCATGCTCATCCTGATCGTGGTGATCTTCCTGGGCAGCGCGCTGATTGCCGGCGTCCTGCGCTTCTCCGGCTGGCGCCCGGAAGGCACCCGCAACCACGGCGAGCTGCTGCAGCCACCGGGCGACCTGCGCGAAATGCAGCTGCGGATACAGGATGGGGGCGACTATCCGTGGGATCCGGACGAGCGCATCTGGCGCATCACCCTGGCGCCGCCGGTTGGATGCGACGAACCCTGTGTTGAGCTTGCGGCCAAGCTGGACCTGGTGTGGCAGCTGTTTGGCCGCCACGCCGACCGCGTGCACACCCTGTGGGCTGGCGAGCTGCCGGAAGGGATGGTGAGCAACCGTTCCCTGCGCGTGATCCAGGCCGACCCGGCCCTGCGCGCAGCGCTGCCGGGCGTGGATGACCCCGCCGGGGTTCCGGTTTACGTCATCGATCCCAACGGCTTCGTCATTCTGCGTTACGCTCCCGGGTTCGATCCGGGAGACCTGCGCAGCGACATGGTACGGCTGCTGAGACTTGACTGATGGCAGGACCGTTGCCGCATAAAGGCCACACCCCTTCCAGGGCGGCCCTTTACCGACACTTCCACCGGATCGCCTGGTTCGCCGTGGTGCTGACCCTGTGCGTAGTGGTGTTTGGCGCTTTCGTGCGTCTGTCCGATGCCGGCCTGAGCTGCCCCGACTGGCCCACCTGCTATGGCCGCGCCGCATGGCCGCAGGCCCCGGCCGACGTAGCCGACCACGCCGCAAGCCAGATCCGTCCGTTCGAGACCCACAAGGCCTGGCGCGAGCAGGTGCACCGCCACATCGCCGCCATCCTCGGCGTGCTGGTGCTGTCGCTGGCGCTGCTGGCCGCGCGGCGGCGCAAATTCGGTCCCGCGCAGATCCTCGGTGCATCAGCCTTGGTAGCCGCGGCCATCCCCGCCTATATGTATGGCCACATCGGCGCCGCGTTCGCGCTGGCCGGGGCGGGACAGGCGATCCTGCTGCTGGCGGCGCTGCGATGGTCCAACGTTGATCTCGCGCGCGCTGCGGCACTGACCCTGGCAGTGATCATCTTCCAGGCCCTGCTGGGCAAGTGGACGGTGACCCTGCTGCTCAAGCCGGTGATCGTGATGGCCCACCTGATGGGCGGGCTGCTGACCTTCTCCATGCTTACCTGGATGGCCTGGCGCGCCACCAACGTGCCCATCCGCCTGGCCAGCGCGCCCACGGTGCGGCGCTGGCTGTATGCCGCGCTGGCGATGCTGGGCCTGCAGATTGCGCTGGGCGGTTGGGTCAGCGCCAACTACGCCGCGCTCTCCTGCGGCGGCGGCGGCTGGGCCGGCGATGCCCACCACTACCTGGATTTCCCCCGCTGCGTGGGCCAGTGGTGGCCGCAGGCCGACTTCCGCGAGGGCTTCGTGCTGTGGCGGGGGATCAACGTGGATTACGAAGGCGGGATCCTTGACGGGCAATCGCGCATCGCCATCCAGATGGCCCACCGGATGGGCGCCGTGGCCGCGTTCGCCGTGCTGGTTGCCCTGGCCGTGCGCCTGCTGCGCACGCCCGGCCTGCGCGGTTGGGGCAGCACGCTGACAGCGCTCACCGTCACCCAGGTGGCGCTGGGCATCCTCAACGTGAAGCTGGCGCTGCCATTGTGGCTGGCCGTGATGCACAACGCCGGCGCCGCGCTGCTGCTGTTCGTGCTGGTCTCGCTGCTGGCGCGGGTGAGGGAGCCGGACTGATGGGCAGCATCGCTGGACAGTATTGGGAGCTGACCAAGCCGCGGGTGGTCTCGCTGATCGTGTTCACCGCGCTGGTAGGCATGTTCCTGGCGGTGCCGGGCCTGCCGCCGCTGAAACTGGTGGTGGCCGGCATGCTCGGCATCTGGTTGGCGGCGGCATCGGCCGCGGCCATCAACCACCTCATCGACCAGCGTATCGACAAGGTGATGGTGCGCACCTCGCAGCGCCCGCTGGCCACCGGCACCCTGCGCCCGATGCAGGTGCTGATCTTTGCCGTGGCGCTGGGCCTGGCCTCCATGGCCATCCTGGTGCTGCTGGTCAACACCCTCACCGCACTGCTCACCTTCGCCTCGCTGATCGGCTACGCCATCGTCTACACCGGCTACCTGAAGCGGGCCACGCCGCAGAACATCGTGATCGGTGGCGTCGCCGGTGCCGCGCCGCCCGCGCTGGGCTGGGCCGCCATCACCGGCACCCTGGATCCCCATGCCCTGCTGCTGGTGCTGATCATCTTCGTCTGGACCCCGCCGCACTTCTGGGCCCTGGCCATCTTCCGCCGCGATGACTACGCCCGCGCCCTGGTGCCCATGCTGCCCGTCACCCACGGTGTCACCTACACCCGCTGGCAGATCCTGTTCTACACCGTGCTGCTGCTGGTGGTGACCGTACTGCCCTGGGCCACCGGCATGAGCGGCCTGTTCTACCTGGGCGGCGCGCTGGTGCTGGGCGGCGTATTCCTCTGGTACGCGTGGAAACTGCTGGACCCGCCGGATGAATTCTTCGCCATGCGGGTCTTCAACTACTCGGTCATCTACCTGATGGCGCTGTTCGCTTTCCTGCTGCTGGACCACTGGCTGCAGCCGTGGCTGATGGCGGCGCCGCTGATGGAGTTTGAGCGGATCGGGTGAGGGGGTAGCCGGGGTGTATGGCCCGGTGTGTGCAAGCAAAGCCCGCCTCTGGATTGAGTTGTGTGGCGGGGGCTGCTAGGTTCGGGTTGGGGAGACGCATAACTGGGGAGTTATGCGTCAGAACGGAAGCAAATGCGGACAGGGGAGGGTCTTATGCGTCGATTCTGCACGGAGTTCCGCGTTACGCCGCGGGATTACAGCCCTCTTTTGCCCTCTAATTGTTGTTAGGCCCCAAAACGAGGACTCTCAGTGCGCTTAATTATTGCTTTCTCCATTGCAGCTTTGCTAGGGGCTTGCGCAACGACGCCCACCTCGCTCCAGGGCGCGATCATCGTTCCTTCAGATCGTATATATGCGCCGGAAGCGACTGGAGACATTTATCAAATTCGGATCACCCGTGACTCTGGGCGTCGGGGATCAGCCTGCACATCACGCATCTATCTCAACGGAAACGATGCAGCCGATCTCGAGCCATCGGAGACCGTAACTCTGTCTGTTCCCCTTGGTCGACATATTATCGGGGTATCACAGAGTCCTACTGGCGGTAGATTGTGCACAGGTTTCGACGAGGTGGCTCGTTCGCGCCACGAAATTGAAGTAACGGCCGAGGCGGGTGAGGTTCGGAACTACCGTCTAGCGACTTCCTATGGAGGATTTAGGCTTGAGCCAACTGCCTTCTGAGTGGCCTAACAATGCGTTCAAGCCGAAATCGCATCGCTACGCCAGCCACATGGCAGAAAGAGCTTGCCATGTGCCCGGCTACGCGCTGCAATTCGGCTTAACTTAGGTGTTAGGCCCCACAGGAGAGGACCCAATGATTGAAACGATCATATTTCTTGCAGCCACATTGGCTGGTCCGACAAACGTCGCCGAGCCGGTTACTTGCATCAAGACTTCAATTGACAAATCCGGCCGCACCTCGCGAAGTGAGGTAATTGTCAGCTCCGGTGACAAGTCACACGATCGGGGCTCGCTTCAGTTCTTGCGAGCGCTTGACTTCTCACGTGCCCCAATTGGCTTGAGCCTAGACCAAACCGGTCACATCCTAGTTCGGGCTACAGGACCTGACACATACACCGTAGATGTAACTGAAGCCCGGTTACTCGACTCTTGCCCAACTGCGGACCCGGGTGGGGCCTAACAATGCGTTCAAGCCGAAATTGCATCGCTACGCCAGCAACATGGCAGAAGGAGCTTGCCATGTTGTCGGCTACGCGCTGCAATTCGGCTTAACTTAGGTGTTAGAGATCACTGATGACACGTTATTACTTTCATGGCGATAAAAGCGAAGAAGACTCAAGCCTCTATTACTGCGCCATATGTGATGTATTTGCGGAAAGAGAGCATTTTGAGACTCACGGCGATAAGAATCGAGATCGCCATGATCGATCCGTTGCCCACTTTAAAAATGTGACAAGCTCCTACACTCGCCCCAAAAACCCTCCTGCCCTGGCAGACGAGTGGCCTATGCCGAGTAAGCCATCTCGCAGTTCCTTCTATAGCTGGCTCTTAAAACAGAGGGACAGGGACGATCCAGTTGGAGACCTGTCATCTGACGTGGCCTGCGACCGGAATTTCCCTAGCAGTAGTCAGTCACTTGACAATCTTGAGCGGCACATAGCCGTTAAAGGCGCATGCGAAGAGGCTCTAACTGCGCTACGCGAAGCTTTTTCGGAATTCCTCGCCAAAGGCAAGGCTCGTTCTGGCATATCACCAAAGTTGCGATTTGAGATCTTTAAAAAATTCAGCTACTGCTGCCAGATCTGCGGACGCAGGGCAAGCCTTGACCTCACCTTGGAGATCGATCACAAGATTCCCGTGGCCAAAGGCGGCTCAAACGACCCTGAAAACCTCTGGGTCCTCTGCTTTGACTGCAATCGCGGCAAAGGCACACGTGATCTCTAACAATTCATTCAAGCCGAAGCCGCTTCGCGGCTCGGCTTAATTCAGGTGTTAGGGTCCACATGAAGCCAATCGCAGCTCATCAGGTATGGCGACAGCAGGTCAGAGACATACTCCTGATCGCAATCTTGCTGGGCGCAGGAGTCGGCCTCCTAACCGCGTCATTATCCGAGGCTTTGAAGGGCGAATTGGCAGTCCAGGCCAGCATGGGCTCCGCACTAGTCATCGCAGGCCTTCTGCTCTCGCTCGGACGCCAACGAAAAGGAGGAAGCGACGTACTCCGACTTCGGGGCGCGCTGGCATTCGAAGTGCGCGACGAGAAAGTGCACCCGTCCACATATATGATTATTATTTCAATAAATTATTCTGCAATATCTTAGCCGGATTTCTCGCCGAGAACGCGGCTTATAGAAAGAAGTTTCTCGCCCGCTTCACAGGGGGCAGAGATTTATTAGAGCAGGTAAATTTGCCTGCCTATGAGTTCTTTCAAGAAACTATAATTTCTGCAGTTGAGTTCATTCTTCTTGATGAGCTTGATCTCCACTTGAACGCATATTTCGTTAACAATGAGATCGACACTTCAACCATCAAAAAGATCGGCAGGGAAGATCTCCCATTGTCCGTCCTAAGCAATAAGGTTATTGACACCCTGACCAAGCACTACTCAGAGCGGGAAGCTTTCATGGAGTCCGATTTCGATAATGGACCTGGAGAACTCTACTACGCGACTGGAAAAGATGGGGCTGTATATAACCGACTTTCAGTAGAGCTTCCGCCAGAATCAACGATCGACCGGGCGGAGAGCGGCGCGCTTGTCATAAAGAATAGGCACTTCGAACTATCGCTCCTCGTTAAATTTGATGGGAGCAACACCTACGTCAACCCTGGCTTATTAGAGGGCCAGACTGATGAGCACTTCTGCCCCTACTCCTTCCAAGTTGCTGTAACTGCGACGGCGTCCCCTCCACTTTTCCGCCGGCGTAAATCCAATGAGATCTATGAGTGGCTCGACTCATACTTGGAGCGCGTAGAAACACTAGTCTCGATCGATATGCTAGAAACACGGCTCAATCCGGAGTTTCGCAAGTTCATGTGGGCCAAAGCGCGCAGGCCTGGGGTCTAACAATTCATTCAAGCCGATGCCGCTTCGCGGCACGGCCTAATTCTGGCGATAGGCCGCACAACGGACACGCTATGCACCGGATCCGTGTAGCCGAATGCAAGATCCACGAACTGCAACGTTTCGCCAACACAATAATCAGCTAAAGGATCAACTGCATGTTCACAAGACGCGACTTCTTGATTACATCCGTGGCGACGACCGCACTGATGGCGAGCCCGGCCGGCGCAGCAGCTGCCACGGGCCGCTTTGACGCCGCCGAGCGGCTTCAGGCGCTAGAAGTGGGTTACGCGCGTCTTGGTGTTTGCTTCCTTGACACGGCTACCGGAGAAGTCAGCGGCAACCGCATGGATGAACACTTCGCGATGTGCTCGACGTTCAAGCTAGCGCTCGTCGCCGCCTGCTTGCGCGAAGTGGACCGAGGCCGGATGGATCTTGATGAAATCCTGACCTATTCCGAAGCCGATCTTCTGCCCTGGGCGCCTGTGACGCGCGAGAATCTCGCCAAGGGCGGCATGAGCATTTCCGCACTGGCACAGGCGGCCCAGGAACTGAGTGATGGCGTTGCCGCCAACCTTCTTGTCAAACGCTTGGGCGGTCCGGCCGCCGTCACAGCGAAGTTTCGCGAGATGGGCGACACGGTGACCCGGCTCGACCGCTATGAGCCAGATCTGGGTTTGGTGCTTTCGGCTGACCTTCGCGATACCACCTCGCCCCTGGCGATGGCGCAGCTCGTCCGTCGGATTACGACCGGTGATACTTTGCAGCGTGGTTCGCGGGAGCGCCTGCTGGGCTGGATGGAGAACACGAAGACCGGCGCCATGCGGATTCGCGCCGGACTCCCCGCCGAGTGGCGTAGCGGTAACAAGACTGGAACCGGGCGTACTGAGGGCACGACCAACAAGTGCAATGACATCGCAATCACGTTTCCGCCCGGCAAAAGCCCCATCATCATTGCTGCTTATTTTGATAGCGGCGAATATACCGAACAGACTGAGGCTCGGCATCAGGCGGTTCTCGCTGAAGTGGGAAGGATCGCGGCCGAGTGGGCTGTTGGCTAGTCGCGCACACGACTTGATCGGTCCGCAGCTGCGTCGAGTGCGGCTTAACAATTCATTCAAGCCGACGCCGCTTCGCGGCGCGGCTTAATTCAGGCGTTAGGGCGCGCCACGATTGCCTTCACATCGTCTTACAAAGAGCCGGCCAAGACAGTATGACCAAAGTTCGATGGGGAATGATTGGTGTTGGTTCAGTTGCTAAGCACAAGAGTGGCCCGGCCTTTCAGGTAGCTGAAGGCGGGGAGCTCGTCGGTGTAGCGTCTAGGCGCGCCGCAGAGGCTGAGTTGTTCGCAAGAGCCTATGACGTTCCTATGGCTTACTCGAACCCCCTTGAGCTCATAAACTCAAGCGAAATCGATGCCATCTATGTCGCCACTCCGCCCTCGTCACACGTCAATTTTGCCCTGGAGGTTGCAAGGGCTGGTAAACCTTGCTGTATTGAAAAACCGATGGCCGTTCGCTACGGGGATGCTCAGGCCGCGCTTGAGGCGTTTGATGCCGCATCACTGCCTTTATTCGTCTCCTATTACCGGCGCAGTCTACCCAGGTTCAAGAAAGTCACCGAGTGGCTGAGATCCAATAAGATCGGCCCGGTGCGGGAGGTTCATTGGCGCTTATCTAGAGTCTCCAACGCTCCAATCAATAAGACCCAATGGCGTATGACCATGACTGAAGCTCCAGGTGGGATATTTGAAGACTTGGCCTGCCATGGCCTGGACCTGTTCGACTACATGCTCGGCCCCATTTCTGCCATTGAGTCCGCGCACCTCGAATCAAGTCATGGAACTCTCATCCCTGATCGAGTGAGAGCGACCTGGCATCATGGCAAAGACGTGATTGGTACGGGGGATTGGAACTTTGCGGCAACTCAGAGAATCGACTCTGTGACTGTTGTTGGGACCCGCGGTCGCATCGAGTTTTCTATGTTTGATGAGATGCCTGTTGTCCTTCATGGGCGAGAAGGCTCGGCTTCACTGATGATCGAGAATCCAAATCCTATTCAACTCCCGCACGTTGAAGCAATGAATACGCATTTGGCAGGCGGATCACATCATCCGTCTACAGCTCATTCGGCAATTCGAACGGCGTTGGCGACTGAAGTAATCGTGCATCGAAGTTCGGCCGAGTTGTCTGGCATCAGGTTAGCCCAAGAGAGCGCGGCGACACATGCGCCCTAACAATTCATTCAAGCCAACGCCGCTTCGCGGCGCGGCTTAAATCAGGCGTTAGGCGCGCGAAGCTCCTCGCAGCTTGGCGTCTTGCATGCGATGTGACATTGCAACTTCATCTTCCCTTCTGCGATCAGGCCTCTCAACGCAATGATTTCCAAGTTTAGAGAACTCCTTACAGTCGTCATGACGGTGTGTTTCGGCCTGTTCGGCAGCGTCGCTCTAGCTTCAGTGCCCATCTCGGTCGACACCCGTGTTGAACTGGCAGCGGCCATAGCCCGGTTGGCGGACTTTGAAGAGTTCAAGGCTGCCGGGATTCCTTCCTACGATGCGGAGGTTGAGCAGCACTTTGGCCGATTCAAAGACCATCCTGCCGTTGATCTGTTGCGGCAGTTTCGCAGTGATCTCGGAGTGGGCTACGGAGATACCGTCGCCTTGGCACTGCTGGCGCAACCAGAAAGCCGGGAGCCGCGATTAGATCTGGAGGAATGGTTACCCAATTCGTCGACTAATTGGGACGTGCGATCGGCCGGACAAATGCTTGCAGCAATATCCAGGTTCTCACGAGACACCGAAGCTGCTGCCTTTTTCACGGCACATTCTGCGCTGTATTCGCTGGTGGCCAAGCAAATTGCGGATGACGTCCACGACTCACTGGACGCGCCTTGGTTCGATGGCATTAGTGAGGACAACAGGCCTGTTCGCATGATGATAGTGCCTGGCCTGCTGCATGGTCGGGGCAACTATGGCCCCAGGGTCATCATGTCTGACGGTACTGTCGACGCTTACGCGGTGATCGGCACACCGAAGTTCGCCGCGGGGGATTCGTTGAAGTGGCCCGGTGCGGAGACTTCACGGTTGCTGGTGCACGAGTTTGCACACTCATTCGTCAATCCCTGGGTGGACGCACATGCTGATGAGTTGAAATCCGGTGCTGAAGTACTGTACGAAAATAACAAAGCACGCATGCGGCAGAACGCATATGGCGACTGGAATATACTTCTCTACGAGAGTCTAACGCGAGCAATAACGCTGAGGTATTTCCTTGATCACGGGTTGCATGATCAAGTACTGGCGGCCAAGAGAGATGATGAGCAGCGAGGCTTCGGCTGGACATTGGAGCTGGCCAATCTGCTGCCAGCCACAGCGCCGTTGCTCGCGACCGAGGTCATTCCTGGCATTTCCTCCCTTCTGGCGTCATGGGCGGACACGACTATAGAAACACAAGCTGCTGCGCCGAACGCATCTCTTTTTCCCAGTTCCGGAGAGCTGAACGTCGATCCAGGTCTGAACCAGATTACTGTCATCTTCGACCGGCCGATGAGTGCAGACATTGGCGTCTTTGGAGACCAGACACCTGAGTTTTCTGGTCCGCCATCATGGAACGACGATGGCACTGAACTGCACTTGCCCGTGGAGCTGAAGCCTGGAACGGAGTACGAGTTGTATCTGAACCACGCCGAGATGCCCGGGGGATTCAAGTCGCGGGACGGAATTCAGCTGGCACCAATCCCATGGACGTTTCAGACGCAGGAATAGAGACTGCCAGACGGGTTACCTACAGAGCCCCGTCTGTTCACATTTCTGCAGATCACGACCATTCATGGGGCTTTTTCTGGTGGCGCTGTTTACGGCTTTGCATGGCGCATCGATCGCCTTTGGGCTCTGGGTGTACTCTTTTATTGGCCCCTTGGAGATTGACTTCAAGCTGCCCCCAGTGAAGCCGGAGCAGGTGGGTGAGCCCTGACAGCGGCGCCGTTGCTTGAGGAGGAGTCCGATGAAGAAGATGGCGGCGCTTTCCGCTGCAGTGCTTGTGCTCCTTTCTATTGGTAGCGCAGTTGCCGCTGGCTATGCTCGCGTCGAGGTGCCGGCGTCGGGCTCGGAGCCCGCGATCGCGGCAATGGTATGGACCCCGTGCGCGGATGCTTCGGTAACCGCCGAGTTGGGGCCGCACGACGTCTCGGGTTCGCCGGGCTGCCCCGCAGCGGGCGTATCGCTGCCGCTGGTGGTGATTTCCCACGGCCACGGCGGCACCCTGCTGGGGCACCACGATACGGCTACCGCGCTGGCCGACGCCGGCTTCGTGGTTGTCTCCTTGAATCATCCTGGCGATACCTTTGGGGACGACTCCGGGGCCAATCGAGTGGCGATATTCGAGTCCCGGCCGCGTGATGTGAGTCGGGTGCTGTCCTTCATGCTGGAGGAGTGGCCTGCGCGCCGGCAGCTGGATCCTGATGCCATTGGTGTATTCGGGTTCTCCCGCGGCGGTTACACGGCGCTGGCTCTCGCCGGTGCCAGACCCAACGTGATCGCAGCCGGGCAACGGCTGTGCAGCCGATGGTGGTCGCTGATCATGCCGATGTGCCGCGAGATCAGGTTCAGTGCGCCGGAGCTGGAGCCGCAGGCCGATCCTCGCATCCGTGCCGCGGTGGTGGTTGATCCGCTGAACCTGTTTGATGATGCCGGCCTGCAATCAGTGCGCGTGCCTGTGCAGCTGTGGGCATCAGAGCTGGGCGGCGACGGGGTGAAGTTCGACCACATCGAGGCCATCCGTACCGCGCTTCCGCAGGCCCCGGAGTACCACGTGGCGAAAGGCGCCGGGCACTTTGCCTATCTGGCTCCGTGCGCGCCGCGCCTTGAGGAGACGGCCAGGGAGATCTGTAAGGATCCGGAAGGGTTTGACCGTGTTGCGTGGCATCGGGCTATGAATGAGGCGGTCGTTTCATTCCTGAAGAGGAATTTGAGCCGATAGAAGGTTGATGGGTCAATTCCGATCACCAGAAGTGATCCTGTCGCCGTTTATCTACTTCATTTTCGATCCATCAATTTCATGGCAGATTGAGCTGGCCATGCGGTTGGCTCCGCCAAGCGTCTCGGCTCAACTCGGGGTTTAGGCCGCCATCGAACCGTCAGCGAAAATTGAGTTCTCTGTTCGCTATCAACTTCGGGAGTACCTGGAGTTCGTAACGGAGCATGCCTTTGACACGGAAGAGTCGTTGCGCACGCTGCGCGGCATCAAGCGACGTGTCGCTCGCATTACACTTGTTTCCATTGCTGCGGCTGGGTTCTTCTACAAGGTCTACCGCGTGGGTCGATGCGACTTCAAAGTGGACAGCGACGGTGTGAGCAGGCGCACCAAGCTCGGGCCAGGCTCGGTCCCTTGGTCAAGGGTGAAGTCAGTCCACTCGTATAGTCCTGGCTTCCTGGTCGAGCTTGAGAGCGGGGCCATGCCGGTGCCATTTCGTGTTCTTTCATTTGAGCAGCAGAGTCAGTTCCTGCTGCTGGCGGCGGACAAGCTCAGTGGGGGCCCGCCGGCGTGCAGCTGATGCCGCTTCGCGGCGAGGTTTAATTCTGGTGTAGGGCGCCAATCGGAGATACGTCGCACATGGAAGCAGTCATTTTCGCGCTGAGCTTTGCTGCAATTTCCTTATTGGTATTTCTTGCGTTCAAGCACTTCGACAAGCGCTTGACCCTTGTCTTTGGGGTGTTGTTCGCAGCCTACCTGGGCCTCGACGATCTGGTCACTGGCCTGCCGTCCAGCTCGTCTGCTTTCAGCTTTATCGGCGGGGATTGGAATTGGTCTGGGAAGATCTACAGCCTGGTGCTGTCTGTCTTGGTGGTACTGGGGCTGGGGATCAAGCGCGAGGCGCTTGGCCTCACCCTGTCGCAAAGAAACCTCGGGACATCTCTGATCGCCCTGTTTCTTTTCATCCTCTGGGGCCTCTCGCTCGGGCTGCTCTTCAAACCCTCAGTCCCGTCGCTGGAAACGCTGGCGTTCCAGGCATCGATGCCCGGAATTGTGGAAGAACTGGCCTATCGCGGTATCGCTCCTGCCCTCTTGCTTGGTCTCATCCGCGGCAAGGAGCCTTCGCAGGGCATACCTTGGGCCGTGGTGTTAATCACCGCCATTGTCTTCGGCATCTGGCACGGGCTGGGCTATTCGGACGGCGCGTTCTCGTTTGACCCGATGTCTGCCTTGTTTCCGTTTATCGGAAGCGTGGTCGGAGGTTGGTTGCGGTTCAATAGTGGCAGTCTGCTGTTCCCGATCCTGGCGCACAGCTTTGCAAATGTCGCATTCCATCTCACTGCATTGATTGGCGCCTGACAGTCGTTCAAACCGAAGCTGCTTCGCAGTGCAGCCCGATCCCGGCGCGGAGTCCAGGGAGGCGTTGATGTACGGACCAAGCCCCAATACCAGGCACCCGATGGAAGGCTTTCCGCAGGTGTGCTTCATAAAGAACACGGTCACCAGCCCCAACATCATCGTGGGTGACTACACCTATTACGACGATCCAGAGGGCCCGGAAAACTTCGAGCGCAACGTGCTCTACCACTACCCGTTTGTCGGCGACCGGCTGATCATCGGCAAGTTCTGCGCGATCGCCCGCGGTGCGAAGTTCATCATGAACGGCGCCAACCACAAGATGTCGGGCATCTCGACCTATCCGTTCCAGATCTTCGGCCACGGCTGGGAGAAGGTGATGCCGGAGCAGGATGAACTGCCGTACAAGGGAGATACGGTGATCGGGAACGATGTGTGGATCGGCTATGAGGCGCTGATCATGCCGGGAGTGAAGATCGGCAACGGGGCGATCGTGGCATCACGCGCGGTCGTGGCCAGTGATGTGCCTGCCTACACCATCGTTGCCGGCAATCCTGCCAAGTCGGTTCGACAGCGTTTTCCGCCCGAGACGGTCGAGGCGCTCGAGGAGATTGCTTGGTGGGATTGGCCGGTGGAGATGATCACCCGCCACTTGCCGGTCATCGTTTCGGGAGACGTTGAAACCCTGCGTGCCTGCAGTGGACAAAGCATGGACGCGGGGTCATGAGCCGAGGTTAAGCACGATATGGGCGATGGAGCCATTGATGAAGGCGAATCCATGAACATCTCCAAAGCGGTGGTCGGCGTATTGGCTTGGTGCTGCATCAATGCATTGCCTGCATCGGCCTCGTCGTTTGAGGCCTGCGCTGACTCGACATCGGATGCATCGCTTTCATCCTCGACCTGCGTGGTCACTGAAGTGCCATTGGATCCCGTCGGGGACAGGCAAGGCGCCGTAGATATTTTCGTAAGGCAGTTTCAGGCGCCGGATGAAAGTCGGCGTCGCGGTCAGGTCTGGCTCATCGCTGGTGGCCCAGGCGAGGCGGGTGCCTCGCTCTATCCATTCGTGCCGGTGTTTCGGCAGGCCTTCCCTGACTATGACTTGATCGTTCCGGACCATCGGGGCACCGGCGATTCCACGCGGCTTTGTCCGGCGCAGGAAAAGGCCGATAGCCCAGCAGGCTATGGTTTGGCAGATGAGGAATGGGGCCCCTGCATCGGTGCGCTTTACGCTGACACGGCACGTACCCGCGCCTTCAACGTCACCAACGCGGCACACGATCTATCGGCACTCATCGAGCGTTTTCGCGAACCAGGGGAGGTGTACGTCTATGGCGTCTCCTACGGTACGCAAATGGTTCTACGCATGATGCAGGTCGCGGCTCCTGAGCTCGATGGTCTTGTGCTTGACGGTCTGGTACCCCCTGAGTCCGAGTCGCGATGGGATCTCAGTCATCGCACCAGTGTCGTGGACGCCGTCGGTCGGAACACGCTCACAGGCGCCCAGATCGAGCGCTACACCCGCGTGTTGGCGATGGATCCTGCTATCTGGCAAGCCACACTGCCCGGTGGTGACTTGCGCCAGTTGATGGGCACCTTGCTCAACTTCCCTGCCCTTCGCGACCGGGTACCCGCACTCATAGATTCCTTGTTGGAGGGCCGGACGGACTTGCTCGCCATAACCATCGCCGATCTTGAGAAAGAGCACGCGCGCATCACCCCGTATCCCCAGTCAGCACCATCACTTCCGCTTGTCATGCTGATCAGTGCTTCCGAGAACAATGACCGCCGGGACTTGACCGTTGAGACGGTGGTCCAGGAAGAGAAGGACGCCTTGTTCACCAGTCCCACTCCCCGCTTCCTGGCCAGCAGTCCGCTGCCACTCTATGACCGGGATCAGTACTTCGGCCGGAGTCCTGGCCGCCTACCGCGCACCCTTGTGATCCACGGTACGCTTGACCCGAACACTCCGTACAGCGGAGCGCGCACCCACGCGGATGCACTTTCCTCGGCGGGAGAGATTCACTTCTCCACCATTGCTCGGGGGGCGCACGTGCTTCCGCTGGTGGCGCCCGAGTGTTTTGGCAATGTCGTTGCTGCTTTCATCTCAGGGGAGCACATACCTGAGCACTGTGCGTCCCAGTAGACGGGTGCATTACAGCTCCCGGGCGATGAAGCCGGAGCCCACTGGTCCGCTTTGTTACGCTCGATCCTGGTGTGGGCGTACGTATTCACCATTCGCAAGCCTGCAGCGGTGCGAGATGCAGGGAAGCAGTGAGCGGGCTCAGTGAGGTCAGCCGTTGTCCCGCGCAGCTTGCTCCAGGGCCCGCTCCACTTCTTCCCATGCGGCATCCAGATCTACTGCGTCACCGTTGAACCACACCGCGCGCACCTGGCGGGTATGCAGGATGTTCGTGAGCGGATCGCCGTCCACCACCAGGATGTCGGCAGTGGTGTCGGCCTCAAGGCGGCCCAAGTCATCGCTGCCGAGGATGGATGCGGCTACGTGAGTGGCCGATTGCAGGGCCTGGGCGGGGGTGAGGCCGGCCTGGACCAGTGCTTCCAGTTCCTGATGCAGGGCGGCGCTGGGCAGCATGCGCGGGGCGGCGGGAAGATCCGATCCGGCGCCGATCGGCACGCCTGCGGCATGCAGCCTCGGTAGCAGGGCCGATGCCAGGCGCAGGTCGGCGGCGCTGCGCGATTGCGGGCCTTCGCCAGCCAGCACGCCTTCCAGGTACTCCCAGTAGCTTTTGAAGTGCGGACGCACCCGCGCTGCACCCGGCAGGTCGTCAAGGCCCAGGGCTTCGGGATCGTGGAGCTGGCGCGCTGCACCGGCGGTTGGCACCACGGCCATGCCACTTCCGGCGATGGCCTGCACCAGCTGCTCCAGAAGGGCTTCATCTAACGATTCGGCCATCGGGTCTCCGCCAAGTCGCTGGTAGGCCAGGGCGGCACCGGAGATATGTTCCAGCGTGGAGACGCCGGCGGCGCCGGCCTGCACAGCATCCACCTCGGCGCCGTCCAAGCCGCGGGTCAGCATGATGCCAAGGTCGGCCATGACGGGCACTCCGGCCTCGCGCGCGGTCTGTACGGCGGAATGGAATGCGTCAGGCGGGATCTGATCGTAGAGCTTGATCCAGTCCACGCCGGCATCCCGGAGTGCAAGCACGGCGATTGAGGCGTCATCGGCATTGGTGACGGTAACCGGCATCAAGGATTCCAGCGGCTGGCTGTCAAGCGGCGACGGTTCACCAGCCAGCACGCTCTTTGGGCCATCCAGCGCCGGGCCGCTGGCCAGTATGCGCGGTGCGCCGGGCGTGCTGCGCAGCGTGCCGATCATGGCCAGGGTGTTGTTGGCATCACGCACCGTGGTGACGCCCGAGGGCACGAAGGCACGGACGTAGTGCGGGCGTGCGTGTACGTGCAAGTCGATCAGGCCGGGCAGCAGGGTGGCTTGGCCGTAGTCGTGAACCGGGGTATCCGCTGGCCAGCGGCAGTCGCCCGACTTGCCTGCGCAACGGATGCGGCCTTCAGCCAATACCACCACGCCTTTCTCCAACACTTGTCCGTGGCGGGCATCGAAGACGCGGCCCAGCAGTACTGCGTCGGCGGAGGGTGGTTCAGGGGCGCAGGCCGACAGGAGGCAGAGCGCAGAAAGGGCAACGGCAAGAAATCGGGGCATGGCAGACTTTTCGGTTGATATAGGTGGGGTCGTCGATGCGTGCCCGGGGAACCCGGGCGCGTGAAGACGGGGGAGGCTACATGACTTCTGCGGGGCAGGGTCCTTTGCTGCACCCAGGTCTCGTTCCCCGTCGATATCGAAGACAATGCGGTCAAGCTGCCGGAGGGCGGAGCCGGGTGATGGCGCAGGCGGCGGAATCAAATGACAGGGGGCACTTTGGTGGAAATAAAGCACTCGGGGTTGGGGGTTTCGTCTTGTGGCAGCAGGCGTCCACTCTGCATCGATGAAACTGACCCTCAGCCCCGCGACTGATAGCGACTTCGCTTTCTGCGAATCGCTCAGCTGCAGCAACATGGCCGGCTATCGCGGAGCGCGGGGCATTGACTGGGACCCGCAGCGGTTTCATGCGAGCTGGCTGGAATTCGAGAACCTGATGGTGCTGGCAGATGGCGAAGTGGTGGGTCTGCTGCGCGTGCTGCCGGAGGGTGAGGCGCTGGCTATCCGGGATCTGCAGCTGCTGCCGGCATGGCAGGGCCGCGGCATTGGTCGTTGGGCGGTGGAGCAGGCAAAGGCATTGGCCGCAGAGCGCGGATTCCACCGCTTGGTGCTGCGGGTATATACGGACAATCCGGCGCGGAATCTCTACCTGAGGGAGGGGTTCGTGGTGGAGGCCACGGTGGATGGCACATTGCATATGTCCTGCCTGCTCGCCCCAGATGAGGCGGGTTGATCCGGCGTTGGTTGAGGACGCCGGGCAGCTAACATGTGCTGCGGCGGACGCCATATCAGACAGGCGTCCGCGGGTATCGATGACAGGGCTTCCATGACAGTTTCCATTCGTGAGTTCCAGCCGGCGGACTGGCCGGCGCTGTGGCCGATCCTGCGTGCGGTGTTCCGCCGCGGCGACACCTACACCTATCCGCCCGAAGCAACGGAAGAGGAGATCCATGCGCTGTGGGTCGGGCGCCCGGAAGCCACGTTCGTGGCCTGCAACAGCGCAGGGCAGGTGATCGGCACGTACTACCTCCGGCCAAACCAGCAGGGCAATGCATCGCACGTGTGCAACTGCGGCTACGTGGTGGCGGAGGCCGCACGCGGGGCCGGGGTGGCGGCGCAGATGTGCGCGCATTCGCAGGTGCAGGCGCTTGAACGCGGGTACCTGGCCATGCAGTTCAACTTCGTGGTGTCCACCAATGCCGGGGCCGTGCGGCTGTGGGAGCGGCTGGGGTATTCGATCGTCGGCACGCTGCCGCGCGCGTTCCGGCATCCGCAGGAGGGACTGGTGGATGCGCATGTGATGTACAAGTGGCTGGCGCCGGAACCTGCCCAATGATGCGGCTGCTGGCCGCCGCCCTGACGGCGGCGATCGTGCTGGGTTACTTCGCGCTGATGCGCATGGCGCCGGACGTGTTCGGCTGGATGTATCCGCGCGGCGGCCTTCCGATCCTCACGTTTTCGTTGCTGGCGGCGAACGCGGCGCTGTGGGCGGCGGCGCGCTTTGATTTCACCCTGGAGCGGAAGTTCCAGCTGGTGGTAGCGGCCTGGATCTGGCTGCTGGTGCAGGGCGGAGCGATGGCCTGGATGTGCATCTGGGCGAGCGGACCCTGATCGCGTCCGCCGAATGAGCTATCCGCTTGGCCCCGGTGCTTTGCTCAGCCGGGGCGGGCGCGTTCGGCCACTTCGGTGAGGGTGGCTGGCGTGATGTCCCACTGCTCGGCGGCTTCGTAGGCGAAGTCCACGCCGATCTTGCCGGTGGCGCTGACGATGCGGATCACGCAGGCGCGCCACGGATCCTTGCCTTCCACCTGGGTGGCCTCGCGCAGGGCTTCGATGTGCCCGCCCAGTTCCCGCGATTGCGGAGTGGCGGCCTGCGGCGGCTGACCGTCGCGGTAGCGGAACCCGCTGATCTTCAGGCCCGGGCCGGTGTAGGAGGCAATCAGGGCGTAGCCATCCCAGGGCTCGGCGTCGACGGTGGGATCGGTGACGATTGCCTGGCCGATCTTGTTGATCAGGGCATTGCTGTCGGCGTTGCTGTTCATCGGGGCGAGGATATCAGGCTGCGCCGCTGATCATGCCGTCCATCTGGGCCGGCCGGATGTTGCTGAAGTGCTGCCCGGCTTCGTTGTCGAACAGGAGGGTCTGCGGGTCGTACACCACGGCGCCGGTTTCCGGGTCGGTCACGCTGTAATCCACGATCACCTGCTCCGGCCGCTCGGCCCCGGCGGGAGCCAGTTCAACGCGGATGTCCACATCCATGCCGTGGTCCAGCCAGTCGGCCCACTCCTGCTCCATGCGCGCGTAGGGGCCGGTGTTGAAGTTGGCCTGCTGCGGGAACATGTTGACCGGCCCATGCCCGTGGACGAAGCGGTAGGCGAAGATGTGGCCGGTGTGGTGGGTGCTGTCGAGGTTGTTGTCGGTGCGGAAATCGCTCTGGGCCTTGCTCTCGGTGCGGTCGGTATCGCGGTGACGACTGCTGCCCGGTGTCCAGGTGAGGGTGCCCTCGGCGTGCACCGGACGGCCTTCGCCATCGAAGGTCCAGGTGATGTCGTTGACCTCGCCGCTGGCCACATCGGTGATCAGGCCGTTGATGCTGTCGGCGGTGACGGTTTCGCTCACGCCCACGGTGCCGTCGGGCTGGGTGCCGGTGACCAGCAGGTGGTTGAGCGCGGCGCGCTGATCGGGCGCGGTGGGATCGCGCTGGATCAGGGTGTGGATGCCGAAGTCTTCGCGGCTGGTGGCCGGCGAACCGGGGCCGGTTTCAAACGGCGCGTCGAACACGTGGGCCGCGCCCGACATGATCCGCAGCTCGGGCACCGGGGTGGCTTTGGTGATGGTGCTCTTGCTGATCACCAGGCGCACATCGCTGATGTCGGCGATGCCGTTGATGTCGGCCAGGGTCTGGAAGGTGGCCTGGAACGGGGTGCCGACGAAATCGCCGCCGCGCAGCTCCACGCTGGTGCCGGGTGGCCAGGAATCCGGATCCATCGGGTTCAGCGCCTGCATGGCGTCTGGCGTCGCCTGGGCGCGGATGGCGTTGGCGTGGTAGCTGACCTGGATAGGCCCGCTGTCCTGGCCCGGGGCGCTCACCGTGACCTCGGTGCTGCCGGTCCAGGTGGTGCGCTGGCCGGCGCTGGATTCGTCGCTGATCCGGGTGCTGGCGGGGTCGTGCTCGAAGGCCAGTTCACGCCCGTTGGCGCCGGTGATGGCCGGCCCGAAATCCTGCGCCGGGCTTGCCGTGTCGCGGAATCGCTGCAGGGCGCTGTTGACCCAATCAGACAGGGAGAAGTCGGAGCGGGGCGCGTTGATGGTCATCGAAGGCACGCGGAAACGGTGGCCGTAGCCGGTGTCCGGAAGCTTATCGATGCCGCATAACGCCGGGTATTGGGGTTTACCCGAGGGCCGCCCGACCTGTTGGCCGGGCGGCCGCTGATTACCTGCCGGAGAGGCTGCCGGCCATGCGCGCGGCGATACCGTCGCGCAGGAATACCTGGTGCACGGCCACCATGAGGATATGGCCCACGATCAGGGTCAGCAGGGTCCAGCCCATCAGCCCGTGGGAAGCGCTGGCCGGGGCCATCAGCCAATCCACCTGCTGGCCGGTTTCCGGAAACAGCGGGATGCCGAACGGCGAGAAGCCGCGGCCGCGGCCGTAGTCGCGCATCAGGGCGACGAAGGGGATGTAGAGCATCAGCAGGTACATCACCCCGTGGGCGGTGGTGGCCACGCGGCCACGCAGGGTGCCCGGCTGGCGCGGGCGGCGACGCAGTTGCGACAGGCCCCACGCGGCGCGCAGCAGCACCAGCAGCATCAGCAGGGCGCCCACCGGCTTATGCGTGCCCATGATGAAGGCGGCGATGTTGTTTTCGCGGCCGACGGTGATCTTCAGCAGCATGCCGGTGAACTGCCAGGACAGCACGGCAACCATGAGCCAATGGAGGGTGCGGGACACCAGGCCGTAGCGCTGGGGTGAATCAAACAAGCGGGAGGACATGCTGCGGAGTTTCAACATCAAGAAGGGCGTTGAATGATGCCAGCCGGCGCCAATGCTTGCTATTCACCAAAGTGAGGGTCGACCGGGCCTCAGGTAGGCCGGGGGGCGGCCTGCAGCTGGCGCAGCTCGTCCTTTTCCCCGGCCGACAGGGCGCTGAAGCCGCCTTCGGCAACCCGCTGCTGCAGTTCCTCCACCCGCTGGTCGAGGGTCTGGCGGTCGAGACGGGCGATGATGTCGAGGAATTCGGATCGCCAGGCTTTTTCTTCCCCGGGCAGGCTGATGGTGGCGAGCTTCTGCAGCGCGTCGGCTTCATCGCGGCCACTGAAGTGGTCGATCAGGGCGCCGGTGCTGATCTCCGGGCGCGTGTGCACCACGGCCAGCAGCTCGGTCAGCAGCGCGATGCCCGGCTGGCGCAAGGCGGTGAAGCGGTAGGACTCGGGCAGGTCCAATGCCAGCGCCGGGCGGTGCAGCAGCAGGATGATGGCGGTGCGCACCAGGCTGCGCCGCGGTGCCTTGGTTGACGCGCTGCGTCGTTGCGGCCGGGCCGGGGCGGCCTGGGGGCGGCTGCCGACGCCGGTGAGTTCGGTCAGGCGCTGGCGCATCAGGTCGGCGAAGGCGCCATCCGGGATCTGCGCCAGCTGCGGGCGGGCGCGCTCCGCCAGGCGCGCCTTGCCGTCCAGCGTGCCCAGGTTGATCTCCTCGCCCACGCTGTCGAAGAAGAATTCCGACAGCGGCGTGGCCTGGGCCAGGCGCGCGTCGAAGCCTTCCGCACCTTCGGCGCGGACCAGCGAATCAGGATCCTCGCCATCGGGCACGAACAGGAAGAACGCCTGGCGGCCATCGCGCATGCGAGGCAGCACCGTTTCCATTGCCTTCACCGCGGCGCGACGGCCGGCGGCGTCGCCATCGAAGCAGAAGTAAACATCCGGCGCGCTGCGGAACAGCAGCTCGGCGTGGTCGGGAGTGGTGGCCGTGCCCAGCGTCGCTACGGCCTGGGTGATGCCGTGCTGGAACAGGGCGATCACATCCATGTAGCCCTCGACCACGATCAGGCGGCCGAGCTCGCGGTTGGCCTGGCGCGCCTGCCACAGGCCGTACAGCTCGCGGCCCTTGTGGAACAGCGGGGTCTCGGGCGAGTTGAGGTATTTCGGGCCGTCATCCTTGCCCATCACCCGGCCGCCGAAGGCGATGGTGCGCCCGCGCCGGTCGGCGATCGGAAACATTACCCGGTCGCGGAACTTGTCGTATACGTGGCCGCGGTCGTTGCGCGACAGCATGCCGGTCTTTTCCAGCAGCCGCAGGCGGCGCTCATCGGTGCCGAGCCTGTCCTTGAGCGCGGAAAAGCCTTCCGGCGCGTAGCCGATGCCGAACTGCTCGCGGATGGTTTCGTCCACGCCGCGGTTGTCCAGATAGGCGCGCGCGGTGGCGCTGTTTGCCAGTTCGCGCCGGTAGAAATTGCGCGCCGAATCCATGGCATTGAACATCGCGTCGATATCGCCGTCGCGGTTGTTCTGGCGGGTTTCGCGCGGTACTTCCATGCCGGCGATACGGGCCAGCTCCTCGATCGCGTCGAGGAATTCCAGCCGGTCGTACTCCATCAGAAAGCCGATCGCGCTGCCGTGCGCGCCGCAGCCGAAGCAGTGGTAGAACTGCTTGGTCGGCGAGACCGTGAACGAGGGTGAGCGCTCGTCGTGGAAAGGGCAGCAGGCGGCGTATTCCCGGCCCTGGCGCTTGAGCGGCACGCGGGCGTTGACCACCTCGACGATGTCGGTGCGGGCAATGAGGTCGTCGATGAAGGCGTCGGGAATGCGTGACATGGCCCCGCTAGGATGCCACGCCGGGTGCGTTCATGGCCGCGGCTGCGCAGGCTCGCCGGCGGTGGGTGGATCGTTGTCCGCGGGCTGGACCACCGGCAGCAGGCGCGGGTCTTCCACCGTCTCCGTTTCGCGCCTGGCGACGCGCGCGCCCCAGCGCTCGTCGATCACCGCGGTGATCAAGGCGCCACCGAAGAAGATCATCGCCGCGTAGTACATCCACACCAGCAGCAGCACCAGCGCGCCGGCCGAGCCGTACGCGCTGCCGGGCGCAGCCTGGGCCAGATACACGGCGATCGCCCAGCGTCCGACCAGGAACAGCACCGCGGTGATCAGTCCGCCGAGGAGCGCCTGCTTCCAGTACACCCGGCGGTCGGGCAGGTAGTGGTACATCAGGGCGAAGGCGCAGGTGTAGACCAGCAGCATCACCGCATTGCCGGCCAGGGGCACCAGGACCGGGATATCGCGGAAGGCCAGCTCCACCACGGTCCCGGCCAGGGTGGAGATGATGATCAAAAAGCCGAGCGAGAACACCACCCCCACCGAGAACACCCGCTTGCGCAGCCAGGCCATGAGGCCGCCGAGCGCCTTGTCGCTGGTGTGGAAGATCAGGTTCAGCGTGGTCTGCAAGCGCGCGAACACCACCGTGGCGCCGACGAACAGCAGCAGCGTGCTCCACAGGCCGGCGAGGCTGCCGATATCGGGCTGGTCGCTGGCATTGCGGATGACGGTGTTGGCCACGGCCTCGGCTTGCGGGCCGGCGAGCCCGCCGATCTGGCTGATCAGCGCGTCCTGGGCTTCCGGGTACAGCGAGGCGGTCAGCCACAGCAGCAGTACCAGCAGCGGCGCCAGCGAGATCAGGGCGAAGAACGAGAGCGAGGCGGCCTGGGTGAGCAGGTCGCATTCAATGAAGCGCTGGGCCAGGGCGTAGGGCAGGCTCTCCTGCACCTTGGCGATCCATCGCTTGATTCGCGGGTGGTCGAGCAGGGACATGGCTAAAGGATGGCATGGCCGTGTCAGCGGACCGTGATTCCGGCGCACCCACGATCACGTGTAGGAGCGCGCCATGCGCGCGAAGCCGCGTGAAACATGTCGTTGCCGCGCGGCGTCGGCCCGCGCGCAGGTACCGACGCCACCCCGCGTGGCCAGGTGTCACGCGGTTTCGCGCGCGTGGCGCGCTCCTACAGCAGGGCCGGGCCAGTTACAGCAGGACAGGGTCAGCTGGCGAGCTTCTGCTTGACCAGCTTGGACACCAGGCCCATGTCGGCCTTGCCGGCGAGCTTGGGCTTCAGCGCGCCCATCAGCTTGCCCATGTCGGCCGGGCCGGAGGCACCGGTGGCGGCAACGGCGGCGTCGATCTCGGCGTTGATCGCGCCCTCGTCCATCTGCGCGGGCAGATAGCCTTCGATCACTTCGATCTCGGACCGCTCCACCGAAGCCAGGTCTTCGCGGTCGGCGGCTTCGTACTGCGACACCGAGTCGCGGCGCTGCTTGAGCATGCGCACCAGCACCCCGGTCACGGCTTCATCGTCGAGTTCGATGCGCTCGTCCACTTCCTTCTGCTGGATCGCCGCGTTGACCAGCCGGATCACGCCCAGGCGCTGCTTGTCGCCGCCTTTCATTGCGGCCTTCATGTCTTCGATCAGGGTCTGCTTGAGGGTCATGGCGTGGCTCCTGGTGATGTGGAGGAACGAAGAAAAGCCGGCGACGCTTGAGCGTGCCGGCTTCCCGTAGAAGCGAGCTGTGGCCTCCGCGCCGGGGCGCGGAGTGGCCGATCAGTACAGGCGCTGGCGCTTGGTGACGTCACGCGCGGCGCGGCGCGCCTGACGCTTGACGGCAGCCGCAGCCTTGCGCTTGCGCTCCTGGGTCGGCTTCTCGTAGTACTCGCGCTTGCGGGTCTCGGCGAGGACGCCGGCCTTTTCGCAGGTGCGCTTGAAGCGACGCAGGGCAAACTCAAACGGCTCGTTTTCGCGGACTTTGACGCTGGGCATGGAATCTCCGGGAGTGGAATCGCCGGCTGTTTGCGTCGGCGAGCCCGCTATCATAGCCCCGCTCTCGGCGGCGCTGCAAGTGGGGCGGGATTTTCCCGCTCATCGAGGGGCTGGCGGGGGGGCCGGATAAGCCAATGCGTGACTTGCGGCGCCGGCGTCCCCATCCTATCGGGTATGCGAGTCCTCGGTATTGAAACCTCCTGCGATGAAACCGGCGTTGCGGTGTACGACACCGCCATCGGCGGCCCGGCGGGGCTGCGCGCCCAGGCCCTGTACAGCCAGATCGCCCTGCACGCCGAATACGGCGGCGTGGTGCCGGAGCTGGCCAGTCGCGACCACGTGCGCAAGCTGCTGCCCCTGATCCGCCAGACCCTGGCCGACGCCGGGATGGGTGTGAACGACCTGGACGGGGTGGCCTACACCGCCGGGCCGGGCCTGGTGGGCGCGCTGATGGTGGGGGCGGGCGTGGCGCGGGCGCTTGCCTGGGCGCTGGAGATTCCGGCGCTGGGCGTGCACCACATGGAAGGCCACCTGCTGGCACCGCTGATGGAAGACGATCCGCCGGAGCCGCCGTTCGTGGCCTTGCTGGTGTCGGGCGGGCACACCCAGCTGGTGGCGGTGGATGCGATCGGCCGCTATCGGCTGCTGGGCGAAACGCTGGATGACGCCGCGGGCGAGGCCTTCGACAAGACCGCCAAGATGATGGGCCTGCCGTACCCGGGCGGGCCGCAGCTGGCCCGGCTGGCCAAGCAGGGCACGCCGGGGGCGTTCCGCTTCCCGCGGCCGATGACCAAGCGGCCGGGGCTGGATTTCAGCTTCAGCGGGCTCAAGACCCAGGTGCTGCTGGCCTGGCAGGACAGTGACCAGTCCGACCAGACCCGGGCCGACATTGCCCGCGGATTCGAGGATGCGGCGGTCGATACGCTGGCGATCAAGTGCAGGCGCGCGCTGGAAGAGACCGGCAGCAAGGTGCTGGTGGTGGCCGGCGGGGTAGGCGCGAACACGCGCCTGCGCGCCCAGCTGCAGGAGATGGCCGCCGAGCGTGGGGGTCGGGCGTGTTTCCCGCGGCCGGAGCTGTGCACGGACAACGGCGCGATGATCGCCTTCGCCGGGGCGCTGCGGCTTGCGGCCGGGCAGCGCGATGGCGCCGAACCCCAGGTGCGCCCGCGCTGGGACATGGCCACCCTGCCGGCGCTCGATACGGCGGCCTGAGCGGCTGCGCGGGGCTGCGCAGGGATGCCGGCAATGCGCCGGTGAGCGCTGCGTTCAAGCGGATTCGTTAGGATTGGACCCCGCAAACCCGGGCCAGGCGCGCCGCGCGCGTGATGGGCGCAGTCATAGAGCGCGCTGCCGGGTCTGATCCTCCCCCTTCGACAATTCCGGAGCCGACATGCAACCACGGCTGCAGCTGCTGCAGGAAACACTTTCCCCCTGGCCCTGGGCCTACACCACGCTGATGCTGGCAGCCCTGCTGCTGCTGGCGTGGCTGGCCAATTTCATCACCAAGCGGGTGCTGCTGCGCGGACTGCGGCGCTTGCTCGGCATGCTGCCGGGACTGCGCGGCGGCCACGACGCGCCGGCGGTGCAGATGCGCGCGATCCCCCGGCTGGCGAACGTGGTGCCCGCACTGGTGATCTCGACCGGGATCCTGCAGGTGCCGGGCCTGCCTGCCGCGGTGGCGCTGGTGGTGCACAACCTGGCCAACGTGTTCATCGTGTTCACCGTGGTGCTGGCGATCAGCCACGTGTTCGACCACATCAACGAGATCTACGAGCGCCGGCCGGACGCCCGCAACAAGCCGATCAAGGGCTATCTGCAGGTGGCCAAGATCGTGCTGTTCGCACTGGCGGCGCTGTCGGCGGTGGCGATCCTGGCGGGGGTCAAGCCGCTGCACGTGCTGACCGGCCTGGGTGCGGCCAGTGCGGTGCTGATGCTGGTGTTCCAGGACACGATCCTGTCATTCGCCGCCAGCCTGCAGATCAGCGGCGACGGGCGCGTGCGCATCGGCGACTGGATCGAGATGCCCAGCCAGAACGCCGACGGCGACGTGATCGATATCGCCCTGCACACGGTGACGGTGCAGAACTGGGACAAGACCATCACCACCGTGCCCACCAAGAACCTGATCAGCCACTCGTTCAAGAACTGGCGCGGCATGCAGGAGTCCGGCGGGCGCCGGATCAAGCGCTCGCTGTACATCGACCAGGGCAGCGTGCGGTTCCTGGGGCCGGAGGAAGTGGAGAACCTGCACCGCTTCATGCTTCTCGACGATTACCTGCGCGAGAAGGGGCAGGAGCTCACGGAATGGAACGCGCAGCTGGCCAGTCGCGGCGGCGGCGCAGAGGTCAACCACCGCAGGGTCACCAACCTGGGCACCTTCCGTGTGTATATCGACCAGTACCTGGCGCAGCATCCGGGCATCAACCAAGGGATGACCAGCATGGTGCGCCAGCTGCAGCCGACCGAAGCCGGGATCCCGCTGGAGCTGTACTGCTTCACTGCCGACGTGCGCTGGGTCTACTACGAGGCGGTGCAGTCGGACATCTTCGACCATCTGCTGGCGATCCTGCCGGAGTTCGGGCTGCGGGTGTTCCAGCGCACTTCCGATGCGCCGATCGATGTGCGCCTGCATGACCAGCGCGTCGGGACGGAAGGACCGCGGCCGGCGGCGGACTGAACGCGTTACGCTTGCGCACCCCCATCCGTGCACTGACCGCCATGGACAGGATCCACATTGAAGGACTGCGCATAGACGCCCTGGTGGGCGTGTATCCGCATGAGCGCGAGGGCACCCAGCCCCTGCTGTTCGACCTCGAACTGGCGTTCGACAACCGCGCGCCTGCCGCCAGCGACGACGTGGCCGATGCGCTGGACTATGCCGCGGTATGCGAGGCGGTGCGCCAGCACGTGGCGGCGCGTACTGATCAGCTGCTGGAGACGCTGCTGGAAAGCCTGGCGGCAGCGCTGCTGGAGCAGTTCCCGGTTGCCCTGCACCTGCGCATCCGGGTGCACAAGCCCGATGCGGCGCGCGCGCTGGGCTGCGCCGGGGTGGGCGTATCGATCGTGCGTGGTCGGGCCGCGTGAGTCGTGCCTGGCTGCTGGTACTGGGCAGCGATGACGCCGGCGGGGCGCCGATCGCCGCAGCGCTGGAAGCCCTGGCAAAGCTGGGACAGGTTGAACCGCTGACTGGGCCCCGTCGCAGCCCCGATGCCGAGGGCGCGGACCGCTGGTTCACCAATCGTTTGGTGCGCCTGGACAGCGCACTGGCGCGCGAAGAGCTGGTGGAGCAAGTGCAGCGGATCGAGCGCGATATCGGCCGCTCGGAGCACAGCGATGAGGTGCCGATCGACATCGACCTGCTGGCCCACGAGGCCAATGGCGACGCCTGGCGGCTGGACTCCTATGCCGCCGACAAGGGCGAGCAGCGCCGCGCCCACGTGATGGCCCTGCTGGAAGAAGCCGGCATCACCCTGTAGGTCGGGGCTACGCCCCCGACGTTGCACCGCAACGGAATCAAATACTCAACGTGCGCCCGCCATCCACGGCAAGGATCTGCCCGGTCACGTAGCTGTTGCCGCGCAGCAGCCAGTGCACCGCTTCGGCGATGTCGCCGGGCTCGCCCTGGCGGCCGAGGGCGGTGCGTTCGTGCACCATCTCGAGGGTCTCGGCCTTGATCGGGTTTTCCGACCACAGCACGTTGCCGGGGGCGACGCCGTTGACCCGCACTTCAGGGCCCAGTTCGAGCGCCAGCGATTTCGTGGCCATGACCAGCGCGGCCTTGGCCATGCAGTACACCGGGTGGCCGCGTAGCGGGCGCTCGGCGTAGATGTCGACGATGTTGACGATGGCGCCGCCGCTGCGGGCCAGGTGCGGCGCGGCGGCTTGGGCGAGGAAGAACGGCGCGCGCGCGTTGCTGGCAAACAGTTCGTCCCACTGCGCGGGCGTGGCTTCGCCGATGGGCGTTGCGTAGTAGGTGGAGGCGTTGTTGACCAGCGCATCCAGGCGACCGAAGCGGCCAATGGTCTGCGCCACCAGTTCGGGCAGGCGGTCGAATTCGGCCAGGTCGGCCTGCAGGGTGATCACGCTGTCGGCGCGCTGGGCCTGGAGGCTGGTCGCAAGCGCGTCCATCTCCGCCCGCGAGCTGCGGTAGTGCAGGGCCAGGTCGTAGCCGTCGGCGTGCAGGCGGCGGGCGATCTCGGCACCGATGCGCTTGGCGGCGCCGGTCACCAGCGCCACGGGTCGGGCAGCATCCATGGTCGGGCTCTGCGACGGGCATTCCATCTTAGCCGATGGCCCGGGCCGTTCCCGGGCCGCGGCCCGGGCGTGGCCTGGACACTGGCGACCTTCAATTGGAACAAGCAATCACAAAGGATTGACCCCGGTAGGAGCGCGCCATGCGCGCGAAGCCGCGTGAATTGGATTTTGCAGAAGCGCTTCGGTTCCAGCGATGCAGCCGGCGCCACGCGGCGTGGATCGATGTCACGCGGTTTCGCGCGCATGGCGCGCTCCTACCCCGTGGGGGTTGCGTAAACTTGGGGCATGACTGAGTCCGACGAAAACGACACCGCTGCGCTCGCCCACAGCGGGCGCCTTGAGGCGCTGATCCGCGAGCAGATCCAGGCCGCCGACGGCGCAATTCCATTTTGGCGCTTCATGGAGCTGGCGCTGTACGCGCCGGGGCTGGGCTATTACAGCGCCGGGGCGACCAAGTTCGGCCGTGCGGGGGATTTCATCACCGCGCCGGAGATCGGGCCGCTGTTTGCCGAATGCGTGGCCGAGACGGTGGCGCCGGTGCTGGCGCAGCTGGGCGCGGAGGCGCAGATGGTGGAGATCGGCGGTGGCAGCGGGCGGTTTGCCGCCGATGCCATCAGCCATCTGGTGGCCCTGGATGCGCTGCCTGCGCGTTACGTGATCCTCGAGCCCAGCGCGGACCTGCGCGAGCGCCAGCGCGAATACCTGCGCGCGCGGCTGGCACCGGAGGTGTTCGAGCGCGTGCACTGGCTGGACGGGCCGCCGGATGACACCTGGGACGGCGTGCTGTTTGCCAACGAGGTGATCGATGCCCTGCCGACGCCGCGATTCTGCGTGCGCGGCGGCGACGTGCTTGAAGAGCACGTGGCGATCGGCGAAGACGGCGCCTTCGTGCGTACCGAGCGCCCGGCGGATGCATTGCTGACGGCCGCGGTGCGACATGTGGAGAGCCAGCTGGAGCGGCCGTTCGCCGATGGCTACCGCTCCGAGCTGCTGCCGCAGCTGCCGTACTGGATCCAGGCGGTGGCCGGCGGACTGCGCAACGGAGTAATGCTGTTCGTCGATTACGGTTTCGCCCGGCGCGAGTACTACCTGCCCGAGCGCAATGACGGCACCCTGCGCGCGTTCCACCGCCATCAGGTGAGCGGCGATGTCTTCGCCAACCCCGGCCTGCAGGACCTCACCGCCTCGGTGGACTTCACCGCGCTGGTGGAAGCGGGCACCGGGGCCGGGTTCGAGTTTTCCGGCTACTGCAACCAGGCCGCGTTCCTGATCGGCAACCGGCTGCCGGAGCGGCTGGTCGCGCACGAGGCCGGGGCCGCGGACGAAGCCGCGCTCTATTCGCTGCGCCAGCAGGTGAAGCAGCTGACCCTGCCCGACGGCATGGGCGAGAGCTTCCAGGCGATGGGGTTCGAGCGCGGGGTGGACTTCAGCCATGCCTTCCTGGCGGGTGATCTGAGCCATCGCCTGTGACCCGATTGCGTGTGGGCAGGTCGCTGAAGCCGTTCCGCCGGCCGTGGCTGTGGAGCGGGCTGTGGTGCGTTGCGATCGCTGCGGTGGTGGTGGTGTCACTGGCGCCGCCGCCGCCGATGCCGCCGGTGGAAGGCGGCGACAAGATCGGCCACTTCCTGGCGTATGGCGTGCTGGCCGCGGCCGCGGTGCAGCTGTATGCACGCTGGCCGGCGCTGCTCGGCGCCGCACTGGGACTGGTGCTGATGGGCATCGGGTTGGAATGGGCCCAGGATGCGCTGACCGAGACCCGGCAGATGGAGCGGGCCGATGCGCTGGCCAATACGCTGGGCGTGATTGCCGGGCTGGCGACGCGGCTGACGCCCCTGCGCGACCTCCTGCTGCGGCTTGATGGAGGCAGGTCACCCGCGTAGGAGCGCGCCACGCGCGCGAAGCCGCGTGAATTACGGCCCTGCCGCGTGGCGTTGGTCCCGGCGCAGTGACCGACGCTCCACCGCGCCGCCAATGTCACGCGGTTTCGCGCGCATGGCGCGCTCCTACGGTTGGGGGCCTTTTCGCGGATGAAATTGCTAATCTGCCGTGATGATCCAGACCCGGTATCCAACATGACCGTGATCTCGCTTGCCGCACGCGCGCCGGAGGCGGCGCGCGCGGCCGTGCGGCTGGCGTGGGCGCGCAGTGCCAGTGGCGTTCCCGATCTCGCGCTGGAGCGGGCTTCCGCCGATGCGGGCTTTCGCACCTACTGGCGGGGGCGCACTGCGGACGGCTCCCTGATCGTGATGGATTCGCCGCCGGCGCTGGAAGACGTACGCCCGTGGCTGCGCATGCACGCGGTGCTGGAGGCTGGCGGGGTGCGGGTGCCGCGGGTGCTGGCGCGCGACGACGAGGCCGGGTTCCTGCTGATGGAGGACCTCGGCGGCGACACCTGGCTGCAGGCGGTGGACCGGCTGGATCCGGAGGCGACTTTCGACCTGGCCATTGACCAGCTGCTGCAGCTGCAGCAGCTCGAGTGCCCGCCGGACCTGCCCGCATATGATGCCGCGCTGTTGCAGCGCGAGCTGGACCTGTTCGAAGAGTGGTATCTCGGCCGCCACCTCGGGGTGGAGCTGGACGCCGGCGAGCGCGAAGGCCTGCGACGGGTGCAGCAACTGTTGATCGAATCCGCACTGGCACAGCCGCAGGTGTTCGTGCATCGCGACTACATGCCGCGCAACCTGATGCCGGTTGATGGCGGGCTGGCGGTATTGGACTTCCAGGACGCGGTGCGCGGACCGGTAGCCTACGACCCGGTGAGCCTGGTGCGCGATGCGTTCCACAGCTGGGAGCCGGAGCGCGTGCGCGGGTGGCTGGGCCGCTATCACGCCCGCGCCAAGGTGGCGGGCATCCCGGTGCCGGAGCTGGCGCAGTTCCTCCGCGACGCCGACCTGATCGGCGTGCAGCGGCATTTGAAGGTGCTGGGTATCTTTGCGCGGCTGAATTACCGCGACGGCAAGCCCAGGTACCTGGCTGATGCGGAGCGGTTCCTCACTTATCTGGCAGAAGTGATCCCGCAGTATCCGGAGCTGGCGCCGCTGGCGGCGATCCTGGACACCTGCACAGGCCCCAGCCCCACCGCCGCCTGACTCTCCCGGTAGGAGCGCGCCATGCGCGCGAAGCCGCGTGAATCCTGGCGTTGGTACGTGGCTTCGGCCCAGTTCGCCGGGACCGAAGCCCTATCGCAAAGATCAACGTCACGCGGTTTCGCGCGCGTGGCGCGCTCCTACAGTGGGGCGGATTGCCGGGTGGCGGCGATGGCGTCGATGCGGGCTTTGCGCAGGGCGCGACCGATGGCGGGGCCGGTCATGCCTTCATGGACCACGTCGCGGGCGCTGACCGCCATGGCGGCGGCGTGCAGGCGTTTGAGCTCGGGACCCTGCGGATAGTCGGCATCCTCGAAGCCCAGGCGGCCGCGGCGGTCGGCTTCGCACACCAGTACGAGGGCTGCGATGCGCTCCGGCTTGCGGAAGGCATCGCAGCGCGCCAGCAGGTCGTGCACGGTGGCGTCGCGCAGTTCCAGCGTGCGGTGCACGTTGAGGTGCTCGCGACAGGCGACGCGAGCCAGCTCGCGGTGCGCGTTGGGCACCTTCAGCCGGTCGCACAGCCCTTCCAGCGGCTTCAGGCCGGCCTGCTCGTGGCCGATGTGGCGCGGCCATTTCGATTCGGGCGTCAGCGCCTTGCCCAGATCGTGGGTGAGCGCGGCAAAACCGATCACGCCGTCGCCCGGAGCCAGCCGTGCGGCCATGTCGCTGACCAGCTCCTGGTGGATGCCGGTGTCGATTTCCGGGTGGTATTCCGCGCGCTGCGGAACGCCGTACAGGGCGTCCACTTCCGGCAGCACCGCGGCCAGGGCGTTGGCCTGGCGCAGGGTCTGCAGGAACGCCGATGGACGCGCGGCAGCCAGCGCCTTGGCCAGCTCCTGCCAGGTGCGCTCGGGCACCAGCGCCTCGAGTTCGCCGCTGGCGGAAATCTCCCGCATCAGCGCCATCGTCTCCGGCGCCACGCTGAAGCCCAGCGACGCAAAGCGGGCCATGAAGCGGGCCGCGCGCAGCACCCGCAGCGGGTCTTCGACAAAGGCCGGGCCCACATGGCGCAACACGCGCTGTTCGATGTCGCGCTGGCCGTTGAAAGGGTCCGTCAGGCTGCCGTCGGGCGCCTCGGCGATCGCGTTGATGGTGAAGTCGCGCCGCTCCAGGTCCTGTTCCAGGGTCACCGACGGATCGGCGTGGACCACGAAGCCGCGATAGCCGGGTCCGCTCTTGCGCTCGGTCCGGGCCAGCGCATGTTCCTCGCCGGTATCGGGATGCAGGAACACCGGGAAGTCGCGGCCCACGGCGCGGAAGCCGGCGGCGATCATCGCCTCTGGCGTTTCGCCGACCACCACGAAGTCGCGGTCGCCGGCGGGCAGGCCGAGCAGGCGGTCGCGGACGGCGCCGCCGACGAGATGGATGTCCATGCGGGCATGATGCCCGGGGTCACGCGGCTTCGCGCACATGGCGCGCTCCTACACGCCGGAGGCGGGGCAGGCGAACGCGCGGGTGGGCGCGCCGGTGCGCCCGAGCATGCGCTCGCTGATCGGCACCGCGGCGCCGTTGAGGCGCCAATCGTAGATCACGCTGAAGGCCATCACCCGGGCCACGTACTCGCGGGTTTCGCGGTAGCTGATGGTCTCGATCCACAGGTCGGGATCCATGCTGCCGCGCTGCGCCTGCCAGCGGGCGGTGGGCGTGGGCCCGGCGTTGTAGGCCGCCGAAGCGATGTAGGGAAATCCGTACTGGTCGCGACGCTGGGCCATGTAGGCGGTGCCGATGCGGATGTTGGTGACCGGGTCGTAGAGGCTGTTGCCGCCGCTCCAGCTGAGCCCCAGGCGGCGGGCCACCGCCGCGCCGGTGCTGGGCAGCACCTGCATCAGGCCGCGGGCGTCGGCCGGCGAGCGGGCGTTCGGATTGAAGGTGCTCTCGGCGCGGATCTTGGCCGCCACCCAGGCCGGGTCCAGGCCGTTGCGGGCTGCCTCGGCGCGGATCACCTCGTCGTAGTGCAGCGGGAAACGCAGCTCGTACAGGCGCGTCTCCTCGGGCTGGCGACCGAGCCCGAACACCGCCCGGTCGAACCAGCCGTTGTCCTGGGCCACCTTCACCGCGATCCGGCGCTGCTCATCGGTGAACTGCTCCAGCGCATGGCTCCATTCGCGGGTGGCCCAGCCGGGCCGGTCGGCACGGAACAGGGCCATCGAACGGATCATGGCCGGGTGGTTGGCGACCTGCGCGCGTGCCGAGGCATCGCCCGGTGTGGGCATCGGGCACAGCGCGTAGGGCTGCTGCAGGCGGTCGGCGGCAAGGAAGCCGTGGAAGGTGGCGTCGGTTGCCGCCTGCGCGTACTGCTCCCGGGCCTGCGGCTGATGGCCCAGCAGCTCGTGCATGCGTCCGGCGAAATAGGTCCAGCGCGAGCTGGTGCGCTGCTCGTCGTCCATTTTGGCGATCGCGTCCAGCGCGGCGCGCCAGTCGGAGCGGGTGATCGCCTCGCGCACGCGCCACTCGTGCAGGCGGCTGTCGTAGGCGGATTCGGGCACCAGATTCAGCCGGCGCGCAGAATCGGGCAGGTAGGAAGCCACCGTCCACAGCGCGATCTGGTGTTGCACGCGGCCGTTGGCTTCTTCATCGAACGCCAGTGCACGCGCATAGCGCGGCAGCGCGGCTTCGGCGGCGTCGGGATCATTGCGGCCAAGCTGGGCCAGCCCGTGGGAAGCCACCAGCCGGCTGCGTGCGCTCTTCGGCCAGCCCAGCGCGCGCTCGTGGGGGGCCTGTACGAAGGCGGCGTAATCCTCGGCCAGCGCGCGCTCGTCGGCGGGCAGGCCGCGCGCGGCCACCCGCATCACACCCGGGTTCCAGTCCGCCGCGGCCAGCTCCAGCCGCTCCCAGCGCAGTTCCGGGGTCAGCGCCCCACGCGCGTCGAGCGCCGCGAAGGGCGCATCGCATTCGTCCGGCAGCGAGCCGCCGCTGGAGCGCCAGATGCCCTGCACGGCCTGGTCCCACGCCGCATCGGCCGCGCCCAGGCGCTGGCGCGCGTTGAGCTCGATGCAGCGCAGCCGGGTGTTGGTGATCGAAGGCGACCAGGCGGCGCGGATGCCGGCCCAGTCCTGGCGCCGGTGCAGGGCGCGCAGGTATTCCTCGCGGAACTGTTCCGCCACCGCCTGGCCGGCGTAGCGCTCCATGAAGCCCTGCGCCTGGGCCTGGGGCAGCGACTCCAGGTTGCGGCGCAGCGAGGCGAATTCCACCCAGCCATAGGCCGGGTGGGACGCCATGTGCGGGGCCACCCGCTGGCCGCGCGCAGCGGATTCAAACGCGGTGCGCAGCTGGACGGTATCGGTCTGTGCGGGCGCTGCCCCGGGCAGGGCAAACAGGACCAGGGTGGCGGTAAGCAGGAGTATTTTCATTGGGGGTCGCAGGCTGGTTCGGTGCGCAGACGACTATAGCGAAGGGTGGATGAAGCCCCGCAGTGGTCGGCGGTGGTGCGGGCCGCGTGGACGCTGCGTTATCCTTGTTGCCGGCCCGTAGCACCCGCTGCGGGCCGGTTTGTTTTCGGAGCCGGGATGCTGACGCTGCTGCTGATTTTCCTTGCGCTGGGCGCGCTGGTGGGCGTGCTCGCCGGCCTGCTGGGCATTGGCGGCGGGCTGGTGCTGGTGGCGTCACTGGCCTGGCTGCTGCCGCAGTACGGAGTGCCCAAGGACGCCGCCATGCACGCGGCGCTGGCCAGTTCGCTGGGCAGCATCGTGTTGACCGGGATTTCCTCCACCCGCGCCCACCACCGGCGCGGCAGCGTGATCTGGCCCAGCGTGGCCTGGCTGGTACCGGGCATGCTGCTGGGGGCGTGGCTGGGCAGCCGCTTCGCGATCGGCCTGGATGGCGCGGTGCTGAAATGGTGCGTGGCGGGCTACTGCCTGCTGATCGCGGCGCAGATGGCGTTTTCAGGCGCGCCCGCTGCAGGTGCAAGTGCGGTGGGTCCGCGCGGTGCGGGTCTGACCGCGGCCGGCGGGGGCATCGGGGCGCTGTCGGCGCTGGTAGGCATTGGCGGCGGCAGCATGACGGTGCCGCTGCTGACCTGGCTGGGCGTGGCGCCGGTGCGGGCGGTGGGCACGGCGGCGGCCTGTGGCATCTTCATCGGCCTGGCCAGCGCCGTGGGCTATGCCGTACAGGCGCCTGCGGGGGCGCTGCCCGAGTACGCGTTGGGGTACGTCTACCTGCCCGCGGCGGTCGGGGTTGCGGCGGCTTCAATCCTGACCGCGCCGCTGGGCACCCGGCTGGCACACGCAATCAGCGGCGCGGCGCTCAAACGCACATTCGCCGTGTTCATGGCGTTGGTGGGTATCGCGATGGCGCTGTGGTGAGATGGCCCGGTGGCAGGCTCAGCCGGCGGTGCGCAGGGCCTCTTCGGGCACGTCCAGGTCCACCGACAGGGCCAGGTGGTCGGACAGCGCGGCGGGCAGGGCGCGCATGTTGCTGGTGGCCAGGCTGTTGGTGATCAGCACATGGTCGATCGCCCGCTGCGGGCGCCAGCTGGGGAAAGTGTGGACGCTGCAGTCCGGCGGCTGCAGCGAGGTGTGCCGGTACAGCACCGACATCTCGGGCCGGTCCGGGGTGCAGTTGAAGTCACCCATCAGCACCGCGTTGGGATAGTCGCTGAGCAGCTCGGCGATGTAGCCAAGCTGCGCCGCGCGCGATTGCGCGCCCAGCGACAGATGGGCCACGGCGATGGTCAGGCCTGCCTCGCCTTCGCCGAAGCGCGCCAGCAGCAGGCCGCGTCCGCGTACCCGCCCGGGCAGCGGATGGTCCATCACCTCCATCGGCTCGAGGCGGCTGAGCAGCGCGTTGGCGCTGGAGGCCACGTTGGCCACCTTGCGATTGGGCTGGTGGGTCCAGTAATCGAACCCGCCGCGCTCGGCCAGGTAGTGGGTCTGGTTGGTGAAGCCGGAACGCCAGCTGCCGGGATCGCTCTCCTGCAGGCCGACGATGTCGTGACCGCCGGCCAGCTGGGCGATCTGGTCCAGCGACTGGCGCTTGCCGCCGGTCGGCAGCACGTGCGACCAGCTGCGTGTGGCGTAATCGCTGTAGCGCCGGGTGCTGGACCCGGCCTGGATGTTGGCGCTCAGCAGTTTGATGGTCTGGCGCCCGAGGGATTGCGCGCGCAGCAGTGACTCGGCACTCGGCCGGGTCACCAGACGCTGGTCCCGGGCGGTGTTCATTGCGCGGCGTCGTTCCCGCCGGCAGCGCGCTCGCGCGCCACCAGGTGGTCGACGATGCGCAGCACTTCCTGGTAATCCTGGCCGCTGGTCACCCGGTACTTGCCGTTGACGATCATGGTCGGAGTGGCGTCCACGCCGGCGGCTGCGATGAACTGCTGGGCGCGGCGCATCTGGCCGCTGACCGCGAAGCTGTCCATGGTCTGGGCGAACCTGCGCGCATCCGCACCCTGCTGGGCATAGAACGCGGCGATGGCATCGTTGCTGACGCCCTGCACCGGCAGCGAGCGCTCCAGGTGGATGGCGCGGAACATCTGCTGGTGGGTGGCGTCCACCAGATCCATCGCTTCGGCGGCGTAATAGGCCTTCGCGAACGGCGTCCAGAAGCCGCCAAACGGCGCGGCCAGCATGGTCACCCGGACGTCCTCGGGCTGGCGCTGTTTCCATGCCGAGATCACCGGCTCGAAGCTGGCGCAGGCGCCACAGGTGTAGCCGAACACCTCGACGACTTCGACCTGGCCGTTGAGCGGCTGGAACGGCTGGCCGTTTTCGATCACCACGTAGTTGGTGCCTTCCACCGGGGCGGGGCCCTGCGGTGTTGCGGCCTGGACCGGGGCGTCCGTGGTGGCGGTATCGGCAGTGGCTTCTGCGCTGGCCGGGGCGTCCGACTCGGGCGCGGCGGTCTGTTCAACAGCCGGGGTTTCGCCCGGTGCAGTGGCGGCAGGCGCGGCGTCATCCTGCTGGGCGCAGGCAACCAGCAGCAGCGGCAGGAGCAGGGAAATCAGGGCGTGGCGGAAAGAGTTCATGAGCAGATCTCAGGCTTTGTCTGGTGAAATTGGGGTCAAGGGGCGTTGGCTCAAGGCTCGCGCTCCATGGCAATCAGCTGATCGGCGATACGCAGCACATCCTGCAGGGTACGCCCCTGGACGCGGTATTTGCCGTTGATGACCAGTGTCGGCGTGCCCTGGGCGCCGCTGCGGACCAGAAATTCATGCGCTGCGTCGAGCTTCTGCTGGACCTCCACGCTCTGCGCGGCTTCGGCAAGGCGCGCGCGGTTCAGGCCCAGATCCAGGCCGGCATAGAAAGTGCTGATTTCGGCCACAGTGGCGTTGCGGGCCAGCAGACCGCGCCGATGCACGGCATCGAAGGTGGCCGCGTGCACCGCATCGGATTGGCCCAGCGCCCGGGTAGCGAAGAACATGGTGGCGAAGGGATCCTGTCGGCGGTAGGCCGCGGGCACGTGGCTGACACGCACGTCGTCGGCCTGGCGCCGTGCCCAGGCGTCGAGAATCGGGCGGAATTCATCGCATACGTGACAGGCGTAGGAGAAGATTTCGGCGACTTCGATCTGTCCTTCCAGCGGCTGCCAGGGCGGGCCCTCGGCAATGCGGACGTAATCTTGGCCTTCAATCGGGGTCTGGGCGGCGGCGGGAGCGGCCAGTGCCGGAGCCAGTACCAGCAGCAGCGGGAGGAGCCAGCGGGCGGTGATGTTCATCGGGTCGGGGCTTCCGGGCAAAAAAAAGCCGGCCGATAACGCGGCCGGCAAATGATTTCAAGGAGACTGTACGGACTCAGACCCGCAGCAGGCGTGAAAGTTCACGACTGCGCGGCAGGCTCCTGGGATTCTTCGCCTGCGTCGACCTGATCCTGGTCGGCATCAGCGTCGACGTTGGTGTCGGTATCGGCGTCACCGTCGGCGGGCTGGTCGCCTTCGCCGGCTTCGTCGCCGTCCGCGGTGTCGGGCGCGGGCTCGGCGGGTGCGGGCGCTTCGGCCGGCACTTCCACCTGGGCCATGGCGGCGCGGGTGGCGGCGTCCGGGCGCGCATGCAGGCCTTCCATGTAGCTGCCCAGGGCCTGGATTTCCTCGTCGGTCAGGTCGGAAGCGATCTGCGCCATGATGTTGAACAGGCGCGGATCCTGCGGCTGGGTGCTGCCGTCACGGTAGGCCTGCAGGCGCTGGACCGCGTACCAGGACGGCTGGCCGGCAACCTGCGGATAAGCGGGGCCGGGGTTGCCGGCGCCGGCGGGGCCGTGGCAGGCCATGCAGGCCGGGATGCCGCGATCCATGTCACCGCCGACGAACAGCTTTTCGCCGATTTCGTAGAACTTCGCGCCCTCGAAGGGACCGGCTTCGACCACGGTGTCGTCGGCCAGGCCGCTGTCCGATTCCTGCAGTGCGTAGTAGGCGCCGACATCGCGCATTTCCTGGCCGCTGAGCATTTCGGCAAACGGCTGCATGATCGGGCTCATGCGCTCGCCGGTCTTGAACAGGGCCAGCTGGTGGGCCATGTAGCGTTCGCTCTGGCCGCCCATGGACGGATAGATGTCACGAACGGTGGCCTTGCCATCCATGCCGTGGCAGGCGGCGCAGGTGGAAGCCAGCGCGGCGCCGTTGTCGGGATCTCCCCAAGTGGTGCCTTCGAGGATTTCCGCGACGCTCAGGACTTCCAGCGGCGCGGATTCAACCGGCACCTCTTCTTCCAGCGGCAGGACGGTGGACTGGGCAAAGGCAACCGCGGCGGCTGCCAGGGTAACCAGACCGACAAGGGCGTAGGCGCGAGCGTGGCGCATGCTTGGCTCCGGGATACAGATGACCGGGCATGATGCACCCGGCAGGACGCCGAATTATCGTCGCCGGGCATGAGCGCGGTCAAACCCGACGCCGGCAGCCCCAGCGTGCGATGCTATCGCGATGTCGAATCCCCTCGCCCGCGCCAGCTACAGGCTGGCTGCCCACACCCCGTCCCAGCTGCCGCTCGACAGCGGCCATGAAGTGGCCTTTGCCGGGCGCTCGAACGCCGGAAAATCCAGCGCGCTCAACGTCATTTGCAACCAGAATGCGCTGGCGCGGGTGTCGAAAACGCCCGGTCGCACGCAGCAGCTGGTGTTTTTCCAGATCGAGCCGCACGAAGACCGCCACCTGGTGGATCTGCCCGGCTACGGCTACGCCAAGGTGCCCAAGGACCTGCAGGCGCACTGGAAACAGTTCATCGCCGGCTATTTCGCCCAGCGCCAAGCGCTGCGCGGGCTGGTGGTGGTGATGGATATCCGCCATCCGCTGAGGGAATACGACCGCCAGATGCTCGGTTACGCGGTCAATCGCGGCCTGCCCGCGCACGCGTTGCTGACCAAGGCCGACAAGCTTGGCCGCGGCGCCTCGGGCAACGTGCTGCAGGAGGTGCGCAAGGAGCTGCAGTCCGAGTACGGCAACGGGGTGAGCGTGCAGACCTTCTCCGCGCTGCACAAGACCGGTCTGGATGAGGCGCGGGCGGTGATCCGGGGCTGGATGGAACTGTAAGAGCGCGCCACGCGCGCGAAGCCGCGTGACGTCTGGTCACGCGCAAGGGTTCCGGTTCAGGACGGCGGCGCCGACGCCACGCGGCATCGCCATGATTCACGCGGCTTCGCGCGCATGGCGAGCTCCTACGAAGGTAAGGCGGGAGCTGCATGGCGTGTTCCAGCGCCGGAACGCCGCGGGGCGGCGGCCACCGGTAAACTGAGCAGGCTGCGGCGTGCGCTGATGTCGCCGCGTTCTTCACTTCCACCAGGGCGGTTGCCAATGTCGAGTTCCACCCAGGCCGGCGAGCAAGCGCCGATCACCCATCGCGACCAGCTGGTGGAGGTTCCCGCTTCGGGCGTGAAGCCGCGCACCGATTGGCGCATCGGCACCGAGCACGAGAAGTTCGGCTTCCGCCTGGACGACCTGCGTCCGCCCACCTTTGACGGCGAGCGCGGCATCGAAGCCGTGCTCAAGGGCCTGGCCAGCTACGACTGGACCGAGGTGCAGGAAGGCGGGCACACCATCGCCCTGACCCGCAACGGCGCTTCGGTCTCGCTGGAGCCGGCCGGGCAGCTGGAGCTGTCGGGCGCACCGCTGGAAGACATCCACCAGACCTGCGCCGAGGTGGGCAACCACCTGTACGAGCTCAAGACCGTGGCCGACGGGCTGCGGTTGGGGTTCCTGGGCATGGGCTTCCAGCCCAAGTGGCGCCGCGAGGACATGCCGTGGATGCCCAAGGGGCGCTACGGGATCATGCGCGCCTACATGCCCAAGGTCGGCAACCTGGGCCTGGACATGATGACCCGCACCTGCACGGTGCAGGTGAACCTGGACTACGCCAGCGAAGCGGACATGGTGAAGAAGTTCCGCGTGGCCCTGGCGCTGCAGCCGGTGGCGACGGCATTGTTTGCCGATTCGCCGTTCACCGAAGGCAAGCCCAACGGCTTTCTCAGCTACCGCTCGCACATCTGGACCGATACCGATGCGGACCGCACCGGCATGCTCGACTTCGTGTTCGAGGACGGGTTTGGCTACGAGCGCTACGTCGATTACATCCTCGATATGCCGATGTATTTCGTGCAGCGCGGTGAGCGCTACATCGATGCCAGCGGGCAGAGCTTCCGCGATTTCCTCGCCGGCCGGCTGCCGGCGCTGCCGGGCGAGCTGCCGACGCTGACCGACTGGACCGACCACATGACCACGGCGTTCCCGGAGGTGCGGCTGAAGAGCTTCCTCGAGATGCGTGGCGCCGACGGCGGGCCGTGGAACCGGCTGTGCGCGCTTTCGGCGTTCTGGGTTGGCCTGCTGTATGACGATGCGGCGCTCGACGCCGCCTGGGACCTGGTGAAGGACTTCACCCGTGAAGAGCGCCACGCGCTGCGCGACGGAGTGCCGAAGCACGCGCTGGGCCTGCCGTTCCGCGGTGGGAAGGTGCAGGATCTCGCCATCCGCGCCCTGCAGATTTCAGCCGCCGGCCTCGCCCGCCGGGCGATCGTCAACGAGCAGGGCAGCGACGAGGTCCGCTTCCTCGAGCCGCTGATCGAGTTCGCCGAATCCGGCCAGACCCCGGCCGAGCGCAAGCTGGCCCTGTTCCACGGCGAGTGGGGCGGGGATATCGACCAGGTGTTCCGCGAGTTCGCGTACTAGGCCACCGCTGCTCCTACGGGGGGGCGTCATGCTGGGCGGTGTAGCCTTCCACGCATGGACAATACGCCCGCTTCCCCCGACGACACCCCCTCGCTTCGCAGCGTGCACTTTGCCGAAACCGATGTCCTGCTGCGCGACGATGTGCGCCGCCTGGGCACGATGGTGGGCGAGATGCTGGCCGAACAGGTCTCGCCGGCATTGCTTGACCAGGTCGAGGCGGTGCGCCGCGCCGCCATAGCCCGGCGCGAGAACGACGAGCCGGTGGATGCGCTGGCTTCGGAGCTGGCGCAGGTGTCGCCCGCCAACGCCGATGCGCTGGTACGCGCGTTTTCCGCCTGGTTCGGCGCCATCAACCTGGCCGAACGGGTCCATCGCATCCGCCGCCGCCGCGAGCATCAGCGCAGTGACGATGGCCCCCAACCCGGCGGATTGGAGGCGGTACTGGCCGCGCTGCATGCCGATGGCGTGAGCCTGGATGAGCTGCAGACGCTGCTGCCGCGGATGTGGGTCGAGCCGGTGTTCACCGCCCACCCCACCGAGGCGGTACGCCGCGCGCTGCTGGCCAAGGAAGAGGTGATCGTTGAGCGCCTGGTGGCCGACATCGACCGCACCCGCACGCCCGAAGAGCGGCTGAGCGACGACTCGCGCATCCGCCAGGCGCTGGCCACCACCTGGCAGACCTCCGAGGCGCCGCCGCGCCGGCCCACGGTGACCGACGAGGTGGACCATATCGGCCACTACCTGGGCGTGCTGTTCAGAGTGCTGCCGGCGTTCTACCAGGTGTTTGCCGATGCGGTGGAGGCGGCCTGGGGCGAGCGCATCGACCTGCCCAACGTGCTCCGCTTCGGCACCTGGGTCGGTGGCGACATGGATGGCAACCCGAACGTGGGCGCGGACACCATCGAGGCCGCGCTCACCGCGCAGCGGGCGCAGGTGCTGGCGCAGTACCGCCAGGAACTGGCCGCGCTGGCCCTGGTGCTGACCCAGACCCGCGGCCGCGCCGGGATCAGTGCCGAAGTCGAGGCGCGGCTGGACGATTATCGTGACGCCATGCCGGGCGTCGCGGCAGGCCTGCGGGCGCGGCAGGAGGACATGCCGTACCGGCAGCTGCTGGAACTGATGTCGGCCCGGTTGAGGCCCGACAGCGATCAATCCTGTGAGGGTCTGCCCCACGAAGGTCTGCCCTACGAAGGTGTAGCCGGGTTCCTCGCCGACCTTGAGCTGATCGACGCCAGCCTGGCCGGCAATCGGGGCGGGCAGGCCGGCGGGCGGGCGCTGCGGCGGCTGCTGCGCCGGGTCCGCAGCTTCGGCTTCCACATGGCGGCGCTGGACCTGCGCCAGGATTCGGCGGTCCACGATGCCGCGCTCGGGGCACTGGAGGGCGACGATGGATGGGGCGAGCGCCCGCTTCCGGAGCGGCTCGAGCGGTTGCACGCGCTGATTGAAAACCCGACGCCGCGCGTGCCCGATGCGGAGGAGGCGGCATCATCGCTGGCCGTATTTCGCACGCTGAAGTCGGCGCGGGTACGTTACGGCGCCGATGCGTTCGGCCCCTATATCGTCAGCATGAGCCGCAGCGCCGCCGATGCGCTGGCGGTGCTGGCGCTGGCGCGCATCGCCGGCTGCGTGGAAGGCGACGGCGAGGGCGAGGTGCCGCTGGATGTCGCTCCGCTGTTCGAGACCGTGGATGACCTGGATGCCGCCGCGGGGGTGATGCGCTCGTTGTTCGACGACCCGGTGTATCGCCGCCACCTGCAGGCCCGCGGCGACCGCCAGATCGTGATGCTGGGGTATTCAGACAGCGCAAAGGACAGTGGCCTGCTGGCCTCGCGCTGGGCGCTGCAGCGCGCGCAGGTGGACCTGATGCGGCTGGCGAAGGAGGCCGGCGTGCGGCTGGTGTTCTTCCACGGCCGCGGCGGCTCGGTCAGTCGCGGTGGCGGCAAGACCGGGCGCGCGATCATCGCCGCGCCGCGCGGCACGGTGGACGGGCGCCTGCGGGTGACCGAGCAGGGCGAGGTGATCCACCGCAAGTACGGCATCCGCGCGCTGGCGCTGCGCAACCTGGAGCAGATGACCGGTGCGGTGCTGCAGGCCAGCCTGCGCCCGCGCCAGGCCGATCAGCGCGCACGCGTCTGGCGCGGGATCGCGGATGCACTCTCCGCCGATTCGCGCACCTGCTACCGCGCGCTGGTGCATGAGGACCCCGGTTTCAACGCCTACTTCCGCGCCGCCACGCCGGTGGATGTGATCGAGCGGCTGCAGATCGGCTCGCGCCCGTCGCGGCGCCGCGATGGCGGGGTGGAGAACCTGCGGGCCATTCCCTGGGTGTTCGCCTGGTCGCAGAACCGTTCGGGCCTGACCGGCTGGTACGGCGTGGGTCATGCGCTGCAGGCCGGCATCGACCGGCATGGGCTGGAGGCCATGGCGGAGATGGCGCGTGATTGGCCGTTCTTCGCCGCCATGCTGGATGACGTGGAGATGCTGCTGGCCAAATCCGACATGGACATCTTCGAACGCTATTCGCGCTTGGCCGGCGAGGCGCACGAGGTGTTCTTCCCAAGGATCGCGGCGGAGTTCGAGCGCACCCGCGATGCGATCCTGGCGATCAAGGGCGCCGACGAGCTGCTGTCCAACGACTATCGGCTGCGGCTGTCGATCCGCTTGCGCAATCCTTATGTCGACCCGATCAGCCTGCTGCAGGTGGAGCTGCTGCGGCGCTGGCGTGAGGGCGGGAGTCAGGAGGATGAGCTGCAGCGCGCGCTGTTCGCCACCGTCAACGGCATTGCCGCAGGCGTCCAGAACACCGGTTGAACCAACCCCCGCTGCGGTTTCGCGTAGGAGCGCGCCATGCGCGCTCCTACAGGTTGGGAGGCGGGCGTAGACTCTGCGGTTTGCGACCCTGTGAGGCTTGGCCATGAGCGACAGCGGAATCATCTTCCACACCAACCCCATGTCGCGCGGCCGCATCGTGCGCTGGCTGCTCGAAGAGCTCGGCGTGGAGTACCGCACCCAGGTGCAGGAATATGGCACCAGCATGAAGTCGCCCGAGTACCTGGCCATCAACCCGATGGGCAAGGTGCCGGCCATCCAGCACCGCGGCATGGTGGTGACCGAGGCCGCGGCGATCTGCACTTATCTGGCCGATGAATTTCCGCAGGCCGGACTGGCGCCGGCCGTCGATGATCCACTGCGCGGAACGTACCTGCGCTGGATGTTCTTTGCCGCCGGGCCGGTGGAGGCCGCAGTCTCGGCCAAGTCGCTGGGACAACTACCGCCGCCGGAGAAGGCCGCCTTTGTCGGCTATGGCAGTTTCGAGCAGACCATCGACACCCTGGAGCAGGCGGCGGCATCCGCTTCGCCGTGGCTGCTGGGCGAACAGTTCACCGCCGCCGACGTGTACGTGGGCAGCCAGGTCGATTTCGGGCTGGCCTTCAAGACGATTCCCGAACGCCCGGCGTTCACCGCCTGGGTCGAACGCCTGCGCGGGCGCGAAGCCTACAAGCGGGCAAGGGCGCTGGACGATGCGTTGATGCCGGCGAAGGATTAGGGCTGCACCGACTATCCGACGCTGGCAGCGGAGGCCACGTGGCGATACTTACGATCGCGATTGCAATACACGAGCATGTGCAGGCGCTGGACGTCGCCGGGCCGGTCGACGTGTTTGCCGAGGCAAACGGTCATGTTCCGGCCGGAGATCATTACAGGACGGTCCTGGTGGCAGCGGATCGCAAGCCGCTGCGGACATCCGGCGGCATGCTGGTGGTGGCCGACATGACGTTCGAGGAGGCGCGACGCGACTTCGACATCATCCTGGTGGCAGGCGGGCCGGAGCTGCCGGACACGGCGCCCAATGCCGGACTGCTGGAGTGGGTGGAGGAAGCGCCGCGCAGGTCGATGACCTACGGTTCGATCTGCACGGGCGCGTTCGTGCTCGGCCATGCCGGCCTGCTCGATGGCCGGAGGGTCACGACCCACTGGCAGAGTGCCGCCCGGCTGGCACGCATGTTCCCCGAAGCGAAAGTCGAAGCCGATTCGATTTATGTCCGCGACGGCCGACTCATCACGTCTGCCGGTGTCACGGCCGGGATCGACCTTGCCTTGGCGCTGGTCGGTCAGCGTCATGGGCCGGAGGTGGCCGTGGCCGTCGCCAAGCGGCTCGTCGTGGTGGCGCAGCGCCAGGGCGGCCAATCCCAGTTCAGCCCCTATCTCACGCCTCCCGTCGATCCCACGTCATCGGTGGCGCTCGTCCAGCAACACATCGCGGCGCATCCAGCCCAGCGGCACGCGCTCAAGTCGCTTGCCGGCGTGGCAGACATGAGTCCGCGCAACCTGATCCGCCATTTCGTCCAGGAAACCGGAATCACCCCGCACGAGTTCGTCCTGCGGGCACGGATCGACGCGGCCCGCAAGGTCCTGGAAAGCAGCGACCTGCCATTGAAGACCGTGGCATACGACTGCGGTTTCGGGACCGCGGACCGCATGCGGATCGTCTTCAGGGAGCGCCTCGGCGTGACTCCCGCGCAATACCGCGCCCGGTTCCGGCACCAGGAAACATCCCCGGCGTCATGAAATCGCGCTGTTTTGTCACGATCCGGCGCAAGCGTTCGATTGTGGCCAGGCGGATAACTGCCGACACTTGAGGCCAGTATTTTCCTGGAGTGGATTTCCATGACCGAGACCATCGCCGGCATCCGGGTGCCCGACAGCCCGCTGGTGCGCGCCGCCACGCAGCTTGTGCGCGACACCGAAGACGACCTGCTCTACAACCACAGTCGGCGCGTGTTCTTCTGGGGGGCGCTTTCCGGCAACCGGCGCGGCCTCGAATACGATCCGGAGCTGCTTTACCTGGGTGCCATGTTCCACGACATGGGCCTGACGGAACGGTACTCGAGCGCCGACTTGCGCTTCGAGGTCGACGGCGCCAACGCGGCGCGCGACTTCATGAACGGCTATGACGTGCCCGAGCGCGACGTCGAGGACGTCTGGACGGCCATCGCACTGCATACGACGCCCGGCATCCCCGCGCACATGCGGCCGACCGTGGCCTTGGTGACCGCTGGCGTCGAGATGGACGTGCTCGGCATCGCCTACGACGAGTTCAGCCACGAGCAACGCCACGAGGTCTGTGCCTGCCATCCCCGCGAGGCGAACTTCAAGGAAGGCATCATCGACCACTTCGCCGATGGCATCAGGAAGAAGCCGGAAACCGCATTCGGCAACGTGAAGGCGGACGTGCTGGCGCTGAAGGTGCCGGGATACCGGCGGACCGACTTCTGTTCCATCATCCTCGGCTCCGCCTGGCCGAACTGATCAGCCGAATTGAGCAGCGATCCCGCGCCACGAGGGAACACGTGAGGCCGATCGTGTTCCTGGGCCTGAGCCTCACCGGACCGGAAGCGCGCGCTGTCCTGGATGCGGAGTACCGCGCGCCCATCGTCCGCGGCGACCTGGATGCCATCGCTGCACCGGCGCAGGTCGTGATCGTCGACGGCATGCTTGATCCTGACCTGCGGCTGGACCCCGAAGAAGCCGCCCGGGCGCTCGCTCGCGGCCTCGATCTCCACGGGACCGCGAGCATGGGCGCGGTGTTGACGGCGCGGCTGGAACCCCTGGGCATGAAAGGTGCAGGGCAGGTGTTCCAGATACTGCGGACGCTGGGTGGCGACCGGGAGGATCTGGTCCAGGCACTGTTTGTGCGCGACGGGTTGGAGTTCAGGCCGCTCACGGTGCCGCTGATCAACGTGGTGGCCGGCTTTTGGTCGAGCGGATTGGGGACCGGAGAACTTGCTGAGCTCGTCCATGTGCTCCGCGCCATTGCGCTGGATGCGCGGACCTGGGAGAACATCGAGGCCGCCGTTGCCAGCGCGGGTTTCCGCCTGCCACCTGCGATCCGCCTGATGGACGTCAAGCGTGAGGATGCGCTCTGCCTGCTTCGGCAACTCAGGTAGCCGAGGAAAGCCTGCGACTCAGGCCCGTGCCAGGCGCGCCACGGACTCTGCAAGCGGTGCCTCGCCTTCGGTCAGCTCGATGATGATGCGGCCCACCGTTGGTTGTTCGATGATCTGCAGCGGGAAAAGGGGGCCGGGAAAAGGGAGGTAGGTCAATTTTTTGGAGAGTACGGAAAAATGAACCTGACCTCTTTTACCCCTTGGGGTTCTACCCCGAAATCACGGACGGTTGTGAAAGGGTGGAAAACTTCTGATCCTGTCTGGCGAGTCTTCGCCGCATCCTCGGGTTGTGGAATCGCTCGATGTATTCGAACACATCGGCTCTTGCGGCATCGAGTGTCGCGTACTTCATTCGATAGACCCGCTCGCGCTTGAGCAAGCCGAAGAACCCTTCGCATGCCGCGTTGTCGCCGCAATGGTCGACCGCGCTCATCGAGCACACCAGCCCGTTGGCTGCCAGGTAACGTTGGTAGTCGCCGCTTCGGAACTGGCTGCCGCGATCCGAGTGCAGGATCACCTGGTCACTGCTTTGGCGCTGCCACACCGCCATCTGCACGGCTCGGAGCACCCTCTGCCGATCCTGACGGTCGTGCATCGACCAGCCAAGGACCAGTTGGCTGAACAAGTCCAGCACGATGCATAGATACAGCTTGCCCTCGCTGGTCTTGATCTCCGTGATATCGGTGACCCACTTGGTCTCCGGCTCCAGCGCGGCAAAGTCCCGTTCCAGCCAGTGACGCACGCCCGGTGGCGTCAGCGCAGGCCGACCGCGCTGGCCACGCCGCTTCGGCCGCGGCCAGCCCTGCAAGCCGTCCGCCGACATCAGCCGGGCGACCCGGTTCAGACTCGCCGTCTCGCCTTCGTCGACAAGATCCTCTTGCATCCGGCCTGCACCCAGCGTGCCCCGGCTGTCTTCGTGCAGCTCACGGATGCGGCCGAGCAAGCGCTCGCTATCGACTTGGCGGGCGCTTGGCAGGCGCTTGCTCCAGTCGTAATAGCCGCTGGCGGACACCCGCAGACAGCGGCACATCAGCCGAACCGGGAACTCATCGCGGCAACGTTCGATCACCTGATACCTCAGGACGATCCCTTGGCAAAGAACGTCGTCGCTTCATCTTAAAAAATCCCGTTCCTTCTTCACCCGGGCCAGCTCGCGCTTGAGGCGGGCCAGTTCCTCATCCCGGGGCGTGCCGGTGCCGCCGAAGGCCACCTTGCCCTGGCTCTGGGCCTCTCGCTTCCAGCGGGTCAGCAGGGTGCCCCGGATCCCCAGCTCCCGTGCCACCTGGGCGCAGCTGACGCCCGGCTGGCTCGCCTGCTCAACCGCACCGCGCTTGAACTCCGCACTGAACTTCCTTCGCTTCGACATGAACACTCCTGTCGGCCCCTATCGGCCTTCTTGTAAGTGTCCGTGAAAACGGGGGTGAACCCGTCGCTCGCGGTTCTTGCTGAAGACTGTCGGCACCCACAACCGCATCGTCCATCGCCAGGCCCACGAACCAGCGAAACAGCAGGTTGTACTGGATCTGTTCCATCAACTGCCGTTCGGAACGAACGCTGTAGAACACCTGCAGCAGCATCGCCCGCAACAGCTTCTCCGGCGCGATGCTGGGCCGACCGCCCTTGGCATCGTCGGCATACATCCGTGCAAACAGGCCATCAAGCCGGACCCGCGCCTGGTTCACCCGTTCCCGGATCGGCCGCAAGGGGTGTGAGGCCGGCACAAAGTCGTCCAGTTGCCGGACGGTGAACAGACTCTCTCGCAGAACGTCGGCACCACGCATCGGAGGTCTCGGGGCGAGTGGATCGGAGTAGGGAGAGTCTATGATGCCGGGAGGTATTTCAGCAGCCTGCTAGGGGTGAACGATCAGGCGTTCGCAAAAAAGGGCTCGGTCATTGCCCCAGCCTTGTGCAGACCGACTTCGTCGCCGCCGGCAGGTTCGATCGCACTAGCAACTCATTGACGACGACTACTCCAAAATCGCCACCTTTCTCCTGCAACGCACGGACGTGCGAATCCGCGGCGTGGCCTTCCTTCAAGGCGCTGCTCAGGCCAACCACGATCATGCCGCCCTTCGACCTCAAACGGATGAGGATTGGAGCGATGTACTCGTTGCCTGCAACCATGATCTTGGCATTGCGTTCACATTCGACTTCCGCATCGGCACCAAAAAGTCTGGAGACATCCTTGAACAACAAGTCGGCCGACGCCTCCAAACGCTTGGTCTCGGTTTCCGGAACCTGGCCGGTCAGCAGGTAATCAATCAGTTCGATGCCGACATGACGATCGAGCGAGCGGTGTTCTATACGGTTGCCGAACGCACGCAGACAGCGATAGCACGACGAGTCGCACTGCTCCGGGCAGTTGGCAAGGAGGCCGCGAGCACGCGTCAACAGCTCATCCGCTCGGGCCGGAATGGCGCTGGAGAAGCCCGCGCCGCCCGGTAGCGTGTCGTACAGGAAGATTTCCGAGCACAGCGCCGAGCTTGCGTCTGCTGACATCGCCGGTCGGTGCTCGGCGAGAATCTCGCCCGGCTCAATTCCCAGCATGTCCGTCGCTGACCGCGCCAGCGCTTCGCTCACCGTACGCAGGGCGACATTGCTGGCATAGGTGCCTGGCCGCAGATTCATCGGTGCATCGACACGCAAAGAGAACAGGGCAATGTCGGTGACGAACCGCGTACCCAGTACAATATTCTGTTGCGTGTTACGCGTCATGCAGGACTCTTTCCCTGGCTCAGTCGGGTATGGGCGTCGGTGTCCGCCAGTGGCTGTGAGTACGGAATTCGGCTCCGTCATCGCTTCGATGCGACCACAGCCGGCGCAATACCGATAGCCCTCGGCCTTTGGTCCAACATTTGAGACCAAGAGGTGGGTTCGCTGTGGCAGTCCGGTAAACCTAGGACTCGCAACCACCCATTGCTGGTCACTGCCTGGCGTCTTCGTCGTCAGCTTGGCACGGGTCGCGTAGCTAACCTCTGGTACGCGATCGGGCGAGGTCTCCTCGGGAACATCCACCGGATGCGCAAACCCTACTGGCCGGATCCAAGGGCCCTTGAACTCGAATTTATCGTCGCTGCCGCACGCCGGGCACTTGCTGGGGCCACCCGGATTCTCGTCGGTCTTCCTGGTCTCGGCGAAACGGCATACAGAGCACTCGTAGTAGAGCTCCCGGTTGTCCCAAGCAGTGAGCCGCTCCGGCAGGGAGCGGGAATAGATGGCGCCGGATACATAGCATTTGCCACCCACCCACACCTGCTTGCCCGGGGCATATTGAGACAACGCCACCGGCAGCCCCTGCGACGGCGAGTATTGGTCCTTGTGCCGGAACTTGTTCGATTTCTCCCGATCGAAGATGTGGAACGTCGCGACATCGGTTGGGAAGGCGTATCGCGGCAGGACGCCTTCGTAAAGTAGGCGATCGAGCAGCTTGTCGCCGTCGGCGCGGGCGGGCTTTTCTTCTTCGACGTCCGGATCGCCTTCGAGGTCTTTCACTGAGGGATAGGGGCCTGTCTTCGACGCGGGCTTCATCGCCCCGGGCTTTGTGTCACTCTCGATGGCCTCGTCAATTGCCTTAAGGCAGTCGACGACCATCGCATCCGTCAACTCCGTAATTCTCGTGGTGGTCAGTTGCTCCGGCAGCCATTTTTCGGCGCGAACCTTGAGATCGGCTTCGTTCTCGAATAGCCACTTCCCGAAGTCCTCCAGATTGAGAACACCCGAACCGTCCCGGAAGCTTCCGACCTTGCCCAGGACCGAAAAAAGATCGGACGACTGGAGCGGGTTGAACTTCGGCAAACGGTCTTGGTGGTAGCACTGCAGCAGGAAGGCACGCAGATGTCGACGGGCAATGTCTTGGTTGTTCAACGTCAGGACGGGGTCGACGACCTCCCCCGAGATCATCTCTTCAGGATGCGAGAAATAGTGTTCATCATGACTGTCGACGCTGCCGAAGGCGACGACGGTTGCCACAGCATTGCCACGACGCCCGGCACGCCCAGCGCGCTGCTGGTAGTTCGCGCGGCCAGGCGGCATATTCCGAAGAGCAACGCCAGAGAGTGCGCCAATGTCGATGCCGACTTCCATGGTCGTGGTGCTCGACAGGATGTCGATGGCGACAGGCGCGTCTTCCTGATCGTGCCAAGCGATGTTGATGTCCTGGAAAAGCAGTTCATTCCTCTCGGCCTTGGAGAACGCATCTTCCGGGTCGGAGGAATTCAGCTGCGCGGTGTGTTCGGCGGCAATGAGGGCCATCGGCGCTACCGGTTCGTCCTTCAAGATGTCTCGGGTCGAGCGACGGTAGTAACCCTTGCGGGCGACGAACACGTCATCTTGCTCCGGGTCAATCTCGGCAGTCGTGTCCTTGCCGCAATCCACGCACTTTGCATAGTTCTCAATTGGGCGATGGACGGAAGCGCAGTTGGAACAGCGGACCCACTTGCCACCCAGCTCCAGGTATAGCGTTTGCGCGTGCAAGCGGTAGGTCGAGTTCATCGACTCCGTGAACGTGCCCAAGAGCGCTGGCACCCACTGCTGGGCAAAGGTGGCACGGGCATTTTTGTCCGGCAGGATCTTGTTGACCAGTTTGAACTTTCCGGAGTGGCCATGGACCTGGCGCTGCCAAAGGTCGTTATCCATGCCTGCAAACCAGATGTGTTTCTTCCGCCAGCATCGCAGCCAGAAACCCACCAGCGAGAGCTTGGCACTTTCAGTTGTTGCGAATCCGGGGAGATCTGGCAACTTGTTTAGTAGATCTGCCTTCTTCCGAGGCATGACCGTCAGCGAGCCTAAGGCCAACGCTTCTAGCCCGATGTAGCGATCCCCAATGACGCTCATCAGTTCGTTGAGCATCGATGCCGGCGCCTCGCGGTCGTGGTAGTCCTCGTACATGTCGCCCAAGACGTCCTCGTCGACCGAACCGCCGCCATGGATTTTGCCTCCCATTTTTGCGTATGCGTCGAAGGATTCGCTGGACTTCAGTTCCGGGCGAAGCCTGACGGACAGGCACCGGGCCGCCAGCAGGGTCGCAAAATACGAGTCTTGAAGGCTCACTCGCCTTGCAAGAGAAGGGGATTGCTGGAGGCGACGCGTGCCCCAGATCAACAGCGGCCTCAACGCATCGAGCATTGAGTATGTCTGCAGGTTGGGGGCTAGCCTTGCCGCGACTTGCCGCGAGTCGGAGAACGCGAGGACTTTGCGCCCGCGCAGCGGCGCGAAACTGTCGTCTGTCTTCGGACCCTGAGGTTGGATCTGAATCTGCCGGGCAACGAGTGCCTGGAACGGTTGGTCGCCCTTCGTCATGTGGTCCTGGACCGAGGACTTCCCGCCAACCGCCTTGTTCCGGCAAATGCCGCAAGGGATGAACTGGCCCTTGGACCCAATCTCGCCCTCGTCGTCGTCGGCTAGGTCCGCAGCACTCAGCGGCCTGAGGTAAACACGGCGCGATCGAATGCCGCCGTCATAACCGTTGAGGCGCCCAGTCTCGACGTCGTAGTCGGCCGGTAAAGCGGCACCTTCGTCGATTGGCTCCTGGAGTAGGAGGTCCAGCGCCTCCAATTGACCGGCGTCACCCTCCTCCAATGCAATGTTGGCGCCTGGTTCGGGCCAGAGCGACGTGGGCTCTTCGACATGATCGGTATAGGCGCGAGCATAGGGTGCGCCGCAGTGCCGGCACGTGTAAAACTCCAAACAAGTCGCGCCGCACTTGCACTGCTTGATCGGCTGACTGTAGACCTTGCCGCAGTAGGGGTTCTTCTCGTCGGCGCTGACCTCGTTGCATTCCGGGTCCATGCAAGCCCAGAGACCTGGAAAGCCGCGGAAGAAGCTGTGCACGCGGCATGGCAGCAGACCGGTACCGTCCGCGGCGCGGGCGCGGCTGCCCAATGTGAGCAGGTTCGACAAAGCTTTGCTCGCCAAGTCGGGATCCACGCACGGGAAGATCATCCCGGCCAGTGAAGCCAACGGTTTCGCTGTGCCCATCGTTTCGTTAACAAGAAGTTGCAGCGGCCCGAATTCTTCCAAGGCCGCGAACACATCCTGGTCGACGATCGCGGAGGCCGTTACGTTGCGGTAGCCAAGGAACCCGGCGATGAGTCCGGCCTGCTCCTCGGGTGTATCCGCGTGCTGGAGCGCTGTGACGTCAACGCTCACCAGTGCCGCTGCGTCGGCCTGCGTACCCGCGTGGGCCATTGATCCCTTCTTGAGCGTGCCGGTCACAGGTTCAAACGAATCTGCCGGGCAACCGCTCAATTGCGCACCGAACTCTCGGGCGTAGGTGCTACTACTGAAGCTTGCCGTCGCACAGATCGCCTGGATGCGGTCAGAAGACACTCCGAGACGGTCGGTCAAGCGTCGGATCAGTAATCCGACCTCAGCCCCACCTGCACCGCGGTAAAGATGCGCTTCGTCGAGAATGATCAGGAACTTTTCTTCGGGGTTCTCTTCCAACCATGCCTTCGTGTGGTCGAAGATCGAGCGTTCGATCGGTCGCATCAGCATGTACTCGAGCATCGAGTAGTTGGTGATCAACAGGTCCGGCGGAGTGTGTTGCACTTCGTGGCGCGTGATCAATTCGCTGTCATCGGGGAGCGTGACGGCGCGGATAAATTCATCCGTGCCCCGTTTCTGCCACGGTGACCCGGCGTTACCCAGCCACTGCGCCAGACTCGGCTTGGCCGGCCACTTCCCTTTCGCGTGTAACTGCTGCCACAAGCGCTGGGCACGATCGGCATCCGGTCCATTGCCCTCTGCTTCGCGCTCGATCGTCACGTAAAACTCTTCCAGCGACTTTAGTCGTGAGTCGTCCTTCCTCTTGTCTCGCACGCCTGCATAAGGAGTCCTGCTCGTGTACCTCGCGAACTGCGGAATGCGGCCAGCCCATTCGCTGAATGCAGCGGTCACGCGTGGATCACTGAAAATTGAGCGGAGCCGACCCAACTGGTCATTGACCAAGGCATTCATCGGATAGAGCAGGAGTGCTCGTACTGCGCGACTTCCGAAGGCCCCGGGCTTCGCGCTGGCCTCGATCGCCAGCTTGGATAGCACCGGCATCAAGAACGACTCGGTCTTGCCCGATCCGGTGCCCGTCATGATCAGGAGGTTCTTACCGTCGACAATGGATTTCTCGATCGCGTCGGCTTGGTGCTTGTACGGCGGATCGTGGAGCAGCGGCTTGTGACCGGTGTCCTTGTCAGCGAGGGATTGCAACAATGAGATCGCCGCCGACGACAGTCCTTCGATCTGGTTGAACCTGCGATCGGAGACGTACCGGGGCGTCGACTCTAGGAAGGGAACTTGATGGACGTTGCCCGGCTCGTTTAGGAGGCGCTGCCGCGCCTTGACCAACACTGGATTTCCGATGTGGTACGTCGCTTCGATGTACTCCGAAAGCGCCGTGTGCAATTCCGATACCGACTCCTGGATCGTGGAAGCCATTATTCCCCCTGATTGACTTGCTTAAACCACATGTAGGACTGCAACAGGTCGTCGATGTCGTGGCTGAACTGTCGCGCTAGCTCGTACGCAAAGAGGGCGCCATTAGCTGCGACCCGTTCACCACGGGTCCGAAGATGTCGTTCGGCCCAGAGCGGCAAAGGCGAGAAGAACTCGTAGCGAACGGTATCGCCGTCTCGTGGGGTGAGACGGTAGGTCTGAGGTTTTCCGGACAACGCGTCAAGCGCACTTTGGATTCTCCATCCATGGTCGCAGCCCCGAAACTTCCCGCCACGCCAAGGCAAGTCGAGGAAGCGCTTAGGGAAGCCGAGCTCCAGCTCAACGAACACCCAAAGAGGAGATCCGAAGGCTTGGGGCCGACGGCCGACGAAATGCCCGGATTGTCCTTCCGGCGCAGTCCAGCGGCTGGCATAGTTCTGCCAACCGTTGGCCAACCCGACCACTTTCAGCCCTTCCAGTTGCCCTTTCCCATCGAACTCCTCTAGCCGTCGGATGACCTGATCCAGGAATTTCTCAGCCGGTCGATCTTGCGGAAGCCGCGTCCAGGCGCCTTTCGAAATCTCAAGATAACCGGCATCGAGCAGTTGCTCTCGGACGGCCTCGTTATTCTCGCCTTGCAGTACGCGCAGCTCACGCCTGCATTGGAGGTGATGTCTTAGGGGCACGGGTAGGGTGGCCTGATCTTCGGCTTCGACTCCGAGAACCAAGATCAGTTCTTCCAAGACGACGAAAGTTGGTGGAGCGCAGTACAGCCAATCATCGGCCGCTACAGAAGGTAGCGTCGATGTCCCACCCAGTTCCAACAGGTCACCAACTACGACCAGGCGATCCAGCACGTCGCAGACACAGGCCTTGGTGGCCTCCATATCGCCCAGACCGATGAAGGCTTCTGTCGCGGTACTAATTATCGTCTCTCGCGGGCAAGGACACATAGAAGCCGCGATACGGCGCAGGACGGCCGCAACCAAGGCGATCGATAAGTCCTCTTCGTGCGATCCGGCTTCCTCGACACCAAATTGCCTGGCCATTGTGCCGAGCAGGCCAGCCCGGGATACCAACTTCAGCTCCAGTCCCACGGCTTACCCTCCAGCATTATCTGCAGGTAGCGGATACCGCGAACCAGCTCTCCTTGGGTGGCCAGCTCACGCACATCCTTCGCGACGTCGGTGGATCTTGTCGTAAATCCTGCGGGATCGGTGAAGAAACGCAGTCCTCTTTCAACCACATTGCTGTCGTTGCAGACGTCAAAGGCACTCGATATCGGCAGCAACCAAGACACAACCTCGATCGGAGATTTCTCGAGGACCTCTTTGTGCGACATGCGTAGCTTGGCAGCGAAACTTCGGTGTGCAGGAATAGCGGTGATGTTCTCGCCCAAGTCCGCAATCGCGTCTGCGTCCTGATTGGATCTTTCATACGTTGCTTCTGCTTGCAGCCATGCAGCGCCACAGACGAGTTTCGTTAGCGCACCGCGCATGGCGCGGAGCACCTGCTTCTGGCGGGCGGTTCCGAACGGTCCAACGGCCCTTGCCTTTGCCCACAGCTTTAGCAGTTGAATGTCGTCTTTCAGCGTGGCGGCAGACACAGCGAATCCGTCCAGCTTGGGTGTAAACCCGCTGAGGCTGGCCAAATCGCTCCAACGCTGCTGCGAAGGCAGGCTCACGATGACCGCATCCATGCGTCCTTTTCCGGTGACGACATATAGGCCACCAGGCGCCCCGACCTCGATGCCATCGACGCAGGCGTCGTAAACGAGCGATTTTGACCTGTTGGGCGCGTCCAGTGGTGCCATTTGACAGACGGCACGGTTGCCCAGGCCCGCTTCGTCGATCAGCCGCAACGATATCGTCTGCTTCAATTGCTTCGGCAACCAACGGACGGGCCGGCTGACCCGATCGAGCGGAAGCACAAACGATCCGAGCTCTTCCGCATCCGCGACCAACTTGCAGGTAGAGCTTACCCCGAGTAATTCTTGGCTCTCGCTCCCCAACTTCGCCCAAAGGTCGGTCAATGTCACCGGGAGCTCGAACTTGCCGATGGGTGCATCGAAGTCCTCGAACCCCACGATCTCCAGTCGGACTTTGACCTTCCGGGCACGCGGGCCGAACAGGTCGAGCGTCAACCGGCCTTGTTCCAGATCGTCCAGCGTCGCATCCACGGGCGATGGAATTGCCATCAGCCCACCACGCTGACTGATGGTTTCCTCCATCCCCAACGGGTCGCGCACTTCCAGCAGCACCTCGCCGCGCGTGACGTCTCTGGTTGCGTGAAGGTTTGCGCCGATCTTCACTTCCACAGTCAGCGTGTATGAGCCTGATGGCAGACGCGGCAACTGCAGCCACGACGGACCCTTGACGCCCTGCCGCGGAATGGACAGTCGGCTGGCGCCGTCCAGCGCCACGTCGACAACGGCTACGTCGTGGTCCACGTCGATTCCGAAGCACGGCGCGTCGGTGGTCAGCCATTCACTGCGACCCTCGCCATCCCAAGACAACGCCGGGATGCCCGCCGGCCAGACCGTCACAGTCGTCGCAAGCCGCAAGTTCAGGGAATGCAGTACTTGGCGCGTGTCAGCAGGTACGCGCTGGGGCAATGCGAGCCTCATGCCCACGACCCCCTGACATTCGACGTCGACAGGATTGAGCACCGAGCTGCGCGGAAAGGAATGTCCCGTATTGGCGAGGACGATGTATTCATGCCCCGGTCGAACGAGGCGTTGGCGCACTTGTCTGGCCAAGCCATCCGCGCCAACCTTGCACACCCACAAGGGGCCTTCGCTCAAGGTTCCGTCCTGGCTCAACAAGTGTTCGAGGATTGGGTGGGCATCCTTGAATTTCACCACGACCCCATCCTTGGGCCATTGCTGCAGCATGTGTAACTTCGTGGGTCGGGTCAGGATCTGGGCAGGTTGCCAAGCTCCCGTGCCGCCCTGAAGCTGGACCTTCGTTGTGTTGAGGAACTGCCGGATTTCTGCGGCTTCTGACGCCAAGGGGGAGAACGAAGGAATTAGCACGCCCATTCGCCAGGCGTCGTTCTCCTTGCTCAAGAGCAAGTTCGGCGCGAGGTTGAATCGGGCTGCCGGAGATTGTTGCGGGGACGGCGGCGTTCGCCCTGCCTGGGGATTCCTGCTTGCGCCTCGAATCCGGCGAACGTCGCGAGCTTCTCGCAGCAAATTCTTCGCGGACTGCGTGCGCTCTAAGTCTGCCACGATCCGCTTCGTCGTCTCGGGCGAGAGGGGCGGTTCTTCCGTTTCGACGCCCAGCAAGGCCAGGGCGATCCGACCGACCAGTTCTTCCTGCTCGCTGAACTCTCGGAAGCGGGACGACGCCAGCGCCGAGTTCGCACGAATCAATCGGCCGACGCTGAGTGGATCGTTGTTGGTCGCCAGCCGGTATCGATTCGTATGCAGCGACTTGGCGAAGTGGTACTGCAAGTCCTGCGGGAGGATGGCGTGGGTGATAGGCCAAGCAATGATCGAAAACTGCTGCGCCCAAGTGCCGGACGGGCGGACACCACGATACTTACGACTGAACTGCCGGAACCACACTCGTATCTGGCTTCGATTCCGGCTGCTGTCCGCGCACTGCCTCCACGCCGGCAGACGATCGCCGAACGTTTGCCAGTATTCCGCGCCCGCGTAGCTGTAACCGACTTCGGAGGCGAATACGACCCACACCAACCAATATCTAGCATCGAGCTTTCCGTACCGGGCCTGCTTCGACAACTCGGTGGCTAGTTCCGCTATGTCGATAGTCTGATCATGCTCCAGCGCGAAAATGCGCCGGTCCTCCGCGCGTTCTCCGGACAGTTGCCCGTATCTGGTTTCGAGCGTTCGTTGGAGCGCGTCCAGGTGCATGCCTAGCGCCGGACCCGCCTCTTCTGCGGCTCGATGAGCGAAACGCGAACGCCCGACGATCTCGTTACCAAGTCGATCAGATCAGTCTCACTCCAGTGGCGGTACTCGGGGTAGCGATCCGCACGTGGGATCAACCAGCGGCGACATGCCATGGCCGCCACTTCATCAACTGATTTCAGCTCGCCGATGTCGAGCTCGGTAGCCTCGCCCCGCAAGAATGCGGTCGTATTACTAGCCATTTCGCAGATGAAGACTTCGCGCTTGACGCCATGCATCATCAGGTTGGAGCGCATGCCGATGAGCTCGAGCGCCGTGCGGGTCACGCGCATCTTCCAGTTCGGTCCCTTGCCGAAAGCGTGTTCATCCGCGTAGGGGTGTTTCGTCGCCCGAAGGTAATCGCGCAGATCTTGGAACAGTTTATCGGGAATGTGGAAATGGCCGTAGCCGCTGGAATACCCGATTGGCTTGAGGTAAAAGGCCCCGTCGAGCTTCACGCGGTTGTAGACCGACGAGCGACCCATCGACGAAGTCGTGGTGATCGCCGCCAAGCGGGCATGGTTGACCTTTCCGGAGATGACTCCTTCTCGGGCACCATAGGTGGCCATGAAGTCGTCGTAGATCTCCTTTGTGCGCAACAGCGCAGCCACGACCTTGCCACCCAGCAACTGGTTATAGGGGGGCACTGCACCGAGCACATAGGCATCCATGATGTGCACTAGTTGCGAGCGCCGCTGTTCTCCCGTCCAGCCGATGTAGCCGTCTCGGGATCGCAGGTTGAAGACCGGATCGCCGATGGCGAGGATCCCCATCAGACGCTGGTTGTCGTCGTCCCAGATCAGATATCGAATGCGGCGGCCGAAGCCAGGCGAGACCGGTACCGACCAGGTCAAGGAAGCCAGCTTGAAAAGATCCGCCTGCCAGGTGCCGCTGCGCACACGCTCCAAGCGCGGCTTAACCCTCTCCGGATGTACCTCATTCCCTGTGGCGAAGTGCTCTGAAAGGCGAGAGAACTTGGCCTTCAGGAAATCAGCCTGCTTGGAAGATCGCTCCGACCTCTGCAACTGGTGAGCGGCCCGGATTGCTTCCTTGCTGTCCACTGGGAGGTATAGCACGCCATTGTCATCGTGCTTGAAGCCGACGCGCTTGAGATGCCGCCTGACCTTGCGTTTGAGAAGCGCCTCTCTGGGTAGCAGGGTGATGACTTTCCCTTTTGCCTTCTTCTTCGTCACGACCTCCCCCGATCGCCTAGCATTCAGCCACTTCGTACTACCCCTTCTACATCGTCATACCCTAGCCACATCGCCTCACGATGGCCAGTCCGCGTACGACGACGGCTCGCGCTTGAGTATCGCTTATTACGACGGCAAGCCGGCAGCAACAATGCAACACGGCACCGCCCAGTAAGCGTAAGCAACTGACTTCTAATACTTATTATCTTCGACTGACGGTCCAGTCCATCATCGGCGCGACGGACAGGCGCACTGACGCCCCATAGCGCTCGTGACTGCGCGTTCCATGCGCCGCCGGGTTCATTGCGGATGATTCGGGAGAGGTCATTTCCGGGAGTTCGAGGCGTTCAGCGGCGGCCCGCCAGCGAGCCAAGTCGTGGGCGTCGGGCAGGTCGGCACGGGGCCCGCCAGCTTACATCTCTCGATCTCGCGATGATCCGCTATCTCCAGTCCGAAGCTGTCTATCGTCGGCCAAGCGTGCCACCGACTCTGCAACTGGTGTCTCGCCTCCGGTCAGCTCGGTGATGATGCGGTTCACCGCCGGGCGTTCGATGATCTCCCGCAGCGTCGCGGCCACGTCGTCGCGCGGCACGTCGCCGTAGGGAATGGCCAGACCAGTGCGCACCTTGCCGGTGCCGGCCGCGTCCAGCAGCGTGCCGGGGCGCAGGATCACCCAGTCCAGGTTGGACTCGGCCAGGTGCACGTCGGCGAATTTCTTCACCGCCATGTAGTGCTCGAACGTCTCCGACACCTGCTTGCCGCGGGAGGCCTCGGGGAAGGCCGAGACCAGCAGGAAGCGCTGGATGCCTGCCTGCCGCGCCGCCGCGACCGCCAGCTCCAGCCCGTGGCCGTCGATGGCGTCGATCATCTCCGCTCCGCCCTTGCCGCCGGCGCCGGCCGAGAACACGATCACGTCGCTGCCGGCCATGCGCTGCGCCAGCCCGTCGGCGTCGAGTTCCAGCAGGTTGCCCTGGACCGGAGCGGCGCCCAGGGCCTCGAGTTAGTCGGCCTGCTCCGGCTTGCGGTACAGCGAACGCGGTTCGTGGCCGCGCGCCGCGAGCTGTTGCGCGAGGCGGCGGGCAACCTTGCCCGAGCCGCCGATGATGAAGACCTTGCGCATGATGGATTCCTCTCAAGCCAGATAGGCGTCCGTGGTCGTGATCGCGGCATAGCCGAACGCCAACGAGGCCATCGCGGCGGCATGCACGTGGGCCGCGGGTACCACCGTTCCGCTGAATTCGAGATCCATCGTGGCGCAGGCATCGTGCACCACGGTGACGGGGTAGCCGAAGTCGGCGGCGGCGCGGGAGGTCGCTTCCACGCACATGTGGCTCATCGCACCGATCACCACCAGCTCTTCGACACCCTGTTCGTCCAGAATCGGCTTCAGGCCGGTGTCGCGGAACGAGTTGGGGTAATTCTTGACGACGACAGGCTCACCTTCGACGGGCGCCACAGCGGGGATGATCTGCACGCCATCGGTTCCCGGCACGAAGGCCGGCGCATCGGGCGCAGCGAATTCATGTCGGACATGGATGACCAGTTCGCCCTTGGCGCGAGCCGCGGCGATGAGGCGGGCGGCGTTGCCCAAGGCGGATTCCATGCCGACCAGAGGCAGCTTGCCGGTGGAAAGGTATTCGTTCTGAAGATCTACGACGATGATTGCGCGCTTGCTCATGGGATTTCCTCTTTCTTAGAAGGTATAGGACTCACCGTCCGCCGGAACCAGCACGCGCTCGGGATCCATGCCCGTTGCCTTGATGTGGTCGTGCAGGTCCTGGCGCGTCTGCATGGCGTGATTGACGGCTTCCATATGGCTGCCGATCACCTTGGCCTGCGGTGCTGCCTGGTAGGCCCGGTAGAGATCGTCCTTGCCCATGATGATGGAGCCGTCCAGGCCCTGGATTCGCGCATAGCCGGTGTTGAGGACGATCACATCCGGCTGGTACTGCTGGATCGAATCTTCGACCTGGGCGTTCCAGATGGTGTCTCCGGCCAGGTACACCGTCTCGTGGCCCGGACGTTGGAACACGACGCCCATCACTTGCCCGAGAGCTTCTCCGGCAACCGCCATGGTCTGGTCATCGCCATGCTGTCCACCGGTGATGCTCAGCTGCGTCCCGTTGAAGACGGTGTCGCGGGTCAACACGCGCACATCGGTGAAGCCATCCTGGCGGATGCTTTCGGCATCGGCCTCGTTCTGGACAAACAGTGGAAGATTCCTGGGCAGACTGCGCCTGGCCTCGTCATCCCAGTGATCGGCGTGGGTATGGGTGACGATGATGGCATCGGCGTCCATCACCTCGGACATCGGCATCGGCAGCCCGACCAGCGGGTAGCGCACCTCGCTGTTGTAGGTGCCCTCGAAGCCGGGGTAGGCGTCCTTCGCCGCGAGCATCGGGTCGATCAGGAACGTGGTGCCGGCGTAGTCCAGCTTGATCGTCGCGTTGCGGATCTGCTGGAAGCTGACCGCGCCGGCGTCTTCGGTGCTCGCGTCTGGGGTGGCTGTCGGGCTGGTGGTGCCGCAGGCGGCAAGCGCGAGGGGCAGGGTCGCGACGGCAGCGCCGCGCAGCAGGGTTCGATGGATCATGGGAGTCTCCTGGATTGAGTCGGCACTGTGCCGGAAGGGGTATGTGACAGCCGTGACGTCAGGCCCGGCCGGAGTGCGTGTGGAATGACGCCATTGTCCGGAGACTGCGCGCCCGGCACCATTGGCCCAAATGACAGTTACCGATACAATCGGGCCATTCTTTTCGCACCCTCCGGAGGCCTCCATGCAGCCCGTTCGCGTTGCCGTGCTGGCGTTCGATGGCATCAACCTGTTCCACCTGTCCGTTCCTGACCAGGTGTTCGGCGTCCAGCCCGCGCCACCGGGCCTGCCGCCCTATGAGGTGCGCTATTGCGCGCCCACGCCCGGTCCGGTGCGCACGATGCAGGGGCTGCAGATCGACGTGCCGGACGGGCTGGACGCGATGCGGCGGGCCGATATCGTCATCGTGCCGGCGTGGGATCACCCGGAGACGCCCGCGCCCGCCGAACTCACGCACGCGTTGCAGGCGGCGCATGCGCGCGGCGCACAGGTGGTCGGGTTGTGCCTGGGCGCGTTCGTGCTGGGCGACGCAGGCCTGCTCGACGGCCGCCGCGCCACCACCCACTGGGCCGCGCGCGACGTGTTCGCCCGCCGCTTTCCCACCGCCGACTTTCGCCCGGACGTGCTGTACATCGACGACGACGGCATCGTCACGTCCGCCGGAACCGTCGCCGCGATCGACTGCTGCCTCAACCTCGTACGCGTGCGTCACGGCGCCGAAGTGGCCAACCGCATCGCACGGCTGCTGGTGACGCCGCCGCACCGTCAGGGCGGGCAGGCGCAATACATCGAGCAACCGGTGCCCGAGCTGCCCAGCGAGAACCGCTTGCCGGGCGTGCTGGACTGGGCGCGCGAGCGTCTGGCCGAACCACTGTCGGTGGACGCGCTGGCCGACGCCGCCCACATGAGCCGCCGCACCTTCACCCGCCGCTTCCGCGAGGCGACCGGCACCACGGTCGTGAAATGGCTGGCGTCGGAGCGGCTGGCGCGCGCGCAGCAGCTGCTTGAAACCACTGATCTGCCGATCGAGCAGATCGCCACCGAGGCCGGCTTCGGCACGGCGCTGTCGCTGCGCCAGCACTTCGCTGCGCAATTGGGGACACCGCCTTCCGCCTATCGCCGAAACTTCTGCGGCGACGGCGGCCGGTCCCTGGAGTCCCCGGTTGCCGGTCGGTCCCCCACAGATACCCGTAGCACGCATCATCGGGATGACGGTTGATCGCCACGCATGACTCGCTGTCAGGCCATCGCCTGGAATCCGACACCCGCATTGCGCGAAGGGAATAATTCTGGCCAAATTGTTCCCTCGACACATCGCACGAAGGCCGCCATGAAATACGCCACCCAGATCAAGCCGATCAGCTACCTGAAGAACCACGCGGCCGAAATCGTCACCACGCTGGAGCAGACCCGCGAACCGTTGTTGATCACCCAGAACGGCGAAGCCCGGCTGGTGGTGATGGATGTGGACTCCTGGGAACAGCAGGAACAGACCATGGCGCTGCTCAAACTGCTGGCGCTGGGCAACCGCCAGATCGAGGATGGGCACTACAAGCCCGCCGACGCGGTGCTGGCCAGCCTCGACAACGACGACGCATGACCGTGCAAGTGGCCATCCTGCATGGCGCGGAAGCGGACCTGCACGAATTGCGCCGTTACCTGCTCCGCCGCTTTGGCGCATCCCGCTGGCGCGACAGCAAGCAGGAAATCACACGCGCGCTTGCGCGCATCGCTTCGCAGCCGCAGGCAGGCAAACTGCCGGACGAACTGCTGGCCCTGAATCTGGTCCAGTACCGGCAGGTGCTGTCGGGCATGAACCGCATCATCTATGAACTGCGCGGCGACGTGGCCTATGTGCACGTGATCTGCGACGTGCGCCGCGACCTGCGCGCGGTGCTGCTGCGGCGCATTCTGGAGACGACAGCCGGTTGATGCCACGAATCGCGGGGCTGTGACAACCAGCCAATTCGCGAAGCACTCCTGGGCACGGGCGCGTGGCTGCATGCCTACACCCGGCCCGCGCATTGCCCCCGCGAAGCCGCCTCAGCCGATAAGTGAACCTGACCCCGTTCCTGCGGGTCCGCTCTACAGGTTTACGCTGGTTCGGCCAGCAGCGTCGCGATTTCCGCGCCCAGGCGTAGGTCATCGAGTAACCCAAACAGTTGCCGGCGCAGGTTGCCACGACGATCGATCAGGCACAGCGTGGGCGTACCTTGCATGGCGTAAGCCTGCATGGTGAGCGGTTGTGGATATCGTTCGGGATCGCCATCGCGGTAGGCGTCCACGGCGACCGGGTAAGTGATCCGGTTCTCGTGCAGGTACACGGCAAGCGCTTCCGGCCCCATCGCATGGTGGTGCTCGAACACCGTGTGCAAGCCGATGATCGCAAGGTCGGTGTTGGTGAATGCCGCCGCGACCTTCAGACTCTGCGGCACCGCATGTTGTACGCAGCCGGGACACAACATCTGGAACGCATGCAGGAACACCACGCGCCCGCGCAGCGACGCCAGGGTCAAACTGTCGTCGGCATTCAACCATCGCGAGATTGACCAACCAGGAGCTGACTGCAGGGCCATCGCGTCATCCATGCCTGGGAAGAGAGGTGGAAGCAAGCGTAGGGCTGTGCATGGTTAGGCGCAATGTTGGCGGCGGACAGACATGCGGCGGGTATTCAACAGCGAAGCTGGTCATCCACTTCGTGGGTTCCGCCCTACGCGGGCATGTATCAGCGGACGTCGCGGCGGCGGCGCCGAGGTGGCCAACCGCATCGCGCGGCTGCTGGTGACGCCGCCGCACCGTCAGGGCGGGCAGGCCCAATACATCGAGCAGCCGGTGCCCGAGCTGCCCAGCGAGAGCCGCCTGCCGGGCGTGCTGGACTGGGCGCGCGAGCGCCTGGCCGAACCGCTGTCGGTGGACGCATTGGCCGACGCCGCCCACATGAGCCGCCGCACCTTCACCCGCCGCTTCCGCGAGGCGACCGGCACCACGGTCGTGAAATGGCTGGCGTCGGAGCGGCTGGCGCGCGCTCAGCAGCTGCTTGAAACCACCGACCTCACGATCGAGCAGATCGCCACCGAGGCCGGCTTCGGCACGGCGCTGTCGCTGCGCCAACATTTCGCTGCGCAGCTGGGGACACCGCCTTCCGTCTATCGACGGAACTTCTGCGGCGAGGGCGGCCGGCGCTTGGAGTCCCGGGTTGCCGGGCGCACATAGTCCACTGCATCAGTTCGCTAGCGGCCAGGAGCGGTCATGGCCATGAACGCCGTGTCATTCCATGACAACAGACAGATTACTGCGCGGAAGTTGAACCGGAGATGCTCTCCTCTTATGATGTGGAGACTGCCTCCACATACTGGTCCGATACGTGGAGGCGGCTCTACCTGAGCATTGAAGAGGTTTTGCATTGAGCAAGAATTCATCCGGAAACGCGGTCGCGCTCCGTGCAGACGCACGGCGAAACCGGGAAGCCATTCTGAGGATTGCGGGGCAGCGCTTTGCCGCTCATGGCGTCAACACTTCCCTCGACGAGATTGCCAGGGAGGCGGGGGTCGGACCCGGCACCCTCTATCGTCACTTCCCCACGCGCGACCACCTGCTGTGCGGAGTGCTGCAGACGCGGAAGGAGATCCTCCTGGCCCGCCGTGACGAAGTCTCGACAATGCCTTGCGCAGGGGATGCGCTGCGTACCTGGATGATGGGGCTCGTGGATTATTTCAGTGTCTTCAACGGTTTACCCCAGCCATTCATTGACGCCGTTGAAGCCCAGGAGTCGCCATTGGCGAACACCTGTGGGGAACTTATCTCGATAACTGGTGAATTTCTCTCCCGCGCCCAAGCCGAAGGCGTAGCCAGGCAGTCGGTTTCCGCGCCCGCGCTGTTCCTGAGCGCACTGGGCTCGGCCTTCGTCCAGAACAATGCCGGCGAATATGGCGCGACCCCGGAGCGGATCGAGGACATCCTCGCCTTCGGTTATCTCAGTAGCGGCACGGCCCGGGATGCGGCCGTGCCGCTCAACTCAATCAGCAAGACTGGAGCACCTCATGACTGACAAGCCAATCCGCGTCGGATTCATCGGCCTTAATCCAGGCATCCATTGGGCCGCCACGGCCCATATTCCGGCGCTGAAGGCACTACCAGACCAGTTCGTGGTGGCCGGCGTTGCGAACACCAGCCTTGCCAGCGCCAAGAATGCCGCCGAAGCATTCGGCTTGCCGCACGCGTTTGAGAATGCGCAAGGGCCGGTCGATTCGCCCGAAATCGACCTTGTCGTCGTCACCGTCAAGGTGCCGCACCACCGGGAGCTGGTGACCGCGGCGTTGAACGCGGGCAAGCACGTTTACTGCGAATGGCCGCTCGGCAACGGTCTCGCCGAGGCGCGGGAATTGGCCGATCTCGCCGACGCGAAGGGCGTTGTCGCGGCAATCGGTACACAGATGCGCGTTGCTCCGGAGGTCGAGTACCTCCGCCAACTCATCGCTGACGGCTATGTTGGCGAGGTGCTCTCGACGACGCTTGTCGGCAGCGGCGGCGCATGGGGTGGCGGCGAGACAGATGCGGCCCATGCCTATCTCTACGACATCAGCAATGGCGCAACCCTGCTCAGCGTTCCTCTGGGACACACGCTTGAGGGTATGCGCGAAGTGCTGGGTGATTTCGGCGGCCTTTCGGCACGCATGATCAACCGCCGCACTACCATGTATGTCGCCGATACCGGGGAGACGATACCCTCGACCTCTCATGACCAGATCCTGGTACATGGGGCGCTTGAGAGCGGTGCGGCACTCTCGATTCATTATCGTGGAGGCCTGTCTCGGGGCACCAACCTTCTGTGGGAGATCAACGGCACAGAAGGCGACATCCAGGTAACAGGCGCCAACGGGCACGGCCAGATCGTTCAATTGTCGATCCATGGCGCCAACGGAGACTCGAGTGAACTTGAGCCGCTGACGCCGCCCGCATCATTCTACGAAGGCTGGCCGGACAATTCGGTCGCCCGCAATGTGGCTCGCCTCTATGCCTTGGTAGCGAAGGATATCCGGTCCGGCACACGCTCGGCACCCAGCTTTCGCGACGCCGTGGCGCTGCATGAGACGGTCGACCGGATCGAGCGTTCCGCAGCGAGGAATGAGCAGCAATGACCGCGCTCACCTCTCGCTTCTTTCCGAAGCAGCTGGAGGAACCCCTGATCATGGCTAATTTCGTTCAGCGCGGATAGCGGCTATTGATTATTCCCGGCTTGAGAATGCCAACGCCTGACGAGTTTTCTCAGGATGAACACGGCCAGTTTTTCACTTACAAACATAGATGAGGCAACAGATGACGACCTTGATGAGGTTCCCGAACGACGCTGGTTCGGACGAAACTTCAACGTTTCAGCACGCGGTACGGACCCGGCGCTCCTATCGTGGTTTCCTGCCAAAGCCCGTTCCTGAAGATATTCTGCGCGAAGTGCTGACCGACGCCCAATGTGCACCGTCCAACTGCAACACCCAGCCTTGGGAAGTGCACATTGTTTCAGGAACAAAACTGGCTGATCTCTCTCGAGTGATCCATGCAAAGAACGATGCAGGCGAATTCACGCCCGATTTCTCGTTCGACATGGATGAGTATTATGGAGCCTATCGGGAGCGTCAAAAGGCTCAGGGCAAAGCATATTATGAGGCCTTGGCGGTCGCGAGAGCAGATCAGGAAGGCCGGAAGCAAGCTGCCGCATTGAACTATTCCTTCTTCAATGCCCCGCACATCGCCCTTCTATTCATGCCATCGTTCGGGGACGATGTCCGTGTGGGTGGCGACATCGGGATGTACGGCCAGACATTCCTTCTGTCCCTCGCGGCAAGGGGTCTTGGGGGCATACCCCAGACGGCCCTTGGGTTCTTTGCCGGCACGATCCGGGAAGCGCTGGGCATCACCGACCAGCACAAAATGCTGTTTGGTATCTCCTTTGGTTACCCTGACGATGAAGCCCCGGGAAATCGCATGTGGATGGATCGCGTGCCGATCACCGATAGCGTGACCTTCCACTCCTAGGGAACCCCTGATCATGGCTAATTTCGTTCTCGTGCACGGTGGATGGCAGGGCGGCTGGAGTTATCGAAGAGTCGCCAGATTGCTGCGACAGGCCGGGCACGAGGTTTACACGCCTACGCTTACTGGCCTGGGGGAGCGATCGCACCTTGCTGGAATGCCGATCAATCTCGACACGCACATCACCGATATCGTCAACACCATCCTTTGGGAAGACCTGTCGGATGTCGTACTTGTCGGTCATTCCTATGGCGGCATGGTGATCACGGGGGTAGCAGATCAAATCTCTGAGCGTATCTCCGCGTTGGTTTATCTCGACGCGCTCGTGCCTGAAGACGGGGATACGCTGTTCACCCTTCGGCCCGAATTCATGGAGCCTTTCGTTACCAGGGCGGCGACAAACGAAGGGCTAATGGTCCCACCCTTCCCCGCGTCGGCCTACGATACGTCGCTGCCGGAGGATTGGGCGTGGATCGATGAAAAAACTACGCCTCACCCCTTTGCGTGCTTCGTGCAGGCGATTAAGTTGAGTGGGCGTTTTGAGGCTGTTGCTAAGCGTGTCTACATATATGCCGTAGGCGGGATATGTGACGGTATGTACGACCGCTTTCAGACAGACGCAGGAGCGCGGGTCGTTTCCGTAGAATCGAGTTGTCACTCGATCATGATCGACAACCCGGGACGGGTTGCAGAAATTCTCATCGAAACCATACAGACCTGACTACCGGCAACCGGCGTACTACGTACTCCGCAGCTCGCCGACGACAAGTTACTGCTAGACATGCTGCTGGTGGCGATCGGTGCGCATTGCCAGGGGCGGGCGAAGGCCTTACAGCCAGGTGCCCGCCCGTGGCAGGCTTTTAAGCAGCCAGTCGTAGCCCTTCAGCCTCGAGAGCGGCTTGCACGGCCTTGCGCGCCAGCACGCGCTTGCTGAACGCGGCGAGGTTTGGCCAGCATTCGAGGTCGATCTGAATCCTGGGCGACCAGCTCAGCATTGTGAACAGGTAGGCGTCCGCCACTGTAAAGTCCGGGCCGGTCAGATAAGGTCGTCCATCGGTGAAGATCTGTTCCATTACCTCGAGCTTGCGTTCGAGATTTTCTGTGACCGTTTTTCGCGCTTCGGGCGCCATCGCAGGGTTGAAGAGCGGAACGCAGCCTTTGTGCAGTTCGGTTGCGATGAAGTTCAGGTGACCATTGACGCGGGCGCGCTCGACCGTGCCGGAAAGTGGCGCCAACGTGCCGGGGGCATACTTGTCGACCAAGTACTGAACAATAGCCGCACCCTCGGTCAGCACCTCGCCATCGTCCAGTTGAAGCGCCGGCACGTAACCCTTGGGATTAATGCTCCTGAAGTCCGCGCCGGACGCGGTCATCTTCGTACCGGGATCGACGGCCTCAAGCGAAAATGGCAGCGCGAGTTCACGTAGAACAATATGGGGAGACAGCGAGCAGGAGCCTGCCGTGTAAAAGAGCTTCATGAAATATCTCCAGAGTTGATAGGTGACAGGAACCGCCGCCGCACCGCCAGGGACGGTGGCCACTTTAGCCTTACGCTGACGTCGGGTGCGCTCCCATGATCTCCGCGGTCATCTGGAACGAGCGCAGCCTCAGTTCGAAGTCGAATATGTCCGAGACCACCATCAGTTCGTCGGCGCCGGTGCGCGCGACCAGAGCCTGCATGCCTGCGCGCACCGTGTCGGGGCTGCCGATGATGCTATGCGCCAGCATGTGCGAGGCCTGGACCTTTTCCTGCGGGGTCCAGTAGGCCTCGATGTCGTCGATGGGCGGCTGGGTCAGGCCGCGCGTGCCGCGGAAGATGTCGGTGAACGCCATCTGCTGGCTGGTGGCGAGGCGCCGGGCCTCGGCATCGGTGGGCGCGGCCACGATGTTGACGCCCACCAGCGCATAGGGCCGGTCGAGCTGCGCTGAGGGCTTGAACCGCTCACGGTAGATGGCCAGCGCCTGGTCCAGCGCCTGCGGCGCGAAGTGCGAGGCGAAGCCGAAGGGCAGGCCGAGCTCGGCCGCGAGCTGGGCGCCGAACAGGCTGGAACCCAGGATCCACAATGGAACTTCGGTGCCCGAGCCGGGCACCGCTTCGATCCGCTGGCCCGGCTGCACCGGCGCCAGCCAGGCCTGGAGTTCCTGCACGTCCTGCGGGAAGTTGTCGGAGTTGCCCGGCGGGCGGCGCAGCGCGCGCAGGGTCATCTGGTCGGTGCCCGGCGCGCGGCCGAGGCCCAGGTCGATGCGGCCGGGGAACAGCGTGGCCAGCGTGCCGAACTGCTCGGCGATGATGTAGGGCGAGTGGTTGGGCAGCATCACGCCGCCAGCGCCGACCCGGATCTTCCGGGTTCCGGCGGCCACGTGGGCGATCACCAGCGAGGTCGCCGCGGTGGTGATCGCCGGCATGTTGTGATGCTCGGCGATCCAGAAACGCTGGTAGCCCCAGTCCTCGGCCTGGCGGGCGAGCTCACGCGCCTCGTCGAGCGCGGTGCGGCGGTCGTCTCCCTCGCGTACGCGGCCGAGCTCGAGGATCGACAGGCGCGGCATGATATGGCCAGTCATCGGGCTACCGCCGGGGCGGCTGCGCCTGGCGCGGATGAGTGGGGGTAATGAAGGCGCATGAAGGACATCGGCTAACTCCAGGAAAGGGGGCTGAGGCGCGGGCCAAGACTACTACCTGCTGTGCCGCCACCTACGCAGCTTTCTGTTGCTCCGCAGGCGCAGGCGGGGTATCCAGCCAGACGGCGCCGTACCGGGTGTATTGCACCGGCGTGTGAATACGCTGGCCCAGCTGGTCGGCGGCAGTACGAACCCAGAACGGATCGCGCAGCAGCTGGCGCCCCACGAACACCAGATCCGCGCGACCATTGCGGAGGATCTCTTCCCCCTGCCGTCCGCTGGTAATCAAGCCGACGGCCCCTGTGGCAATGCCGGTCTCGCGACGGAGCAGCTCAGCCGCGGGCACCTGGTAGTTGGGATAGCTCTGGACCTTGACCGGCGCGATCCCCCCCGAGCTGCAGTCGATGAGATCAACCCCCTGGTCCTTCATCAACCTGGCGTATTGCACAAAAGATTCGGGCGTGTTGCCACCTTCGGTGTAATCAGTGCTGGAGATGCGGACGAAAAGTGGGCCGCTCCAGTACTGCTTCACTTTGTCGATGACCTCCCCGAGGAGCCGGTAGCGGCGTTCGGCGTCGCCGCCGTACTCGTCGGTCCGCGTGTTGGACAGCGGGGACAGGAACTCGTTGAGCAAATAGCCGTGCGCAGCATGGATCTCCAGCACATCGAAACCCGCCGCCCCGGCGCGCTGTGCCGCCTGCCCGAACGCATCCACCACCTGCCCGATTTCATCCTTTGAAAGCGCCTTGGGCACCGGGCGATCTTCGCTGAAAGGGATTGCGGAAGGTGCGATCAGATTGACGCCCGACAGGAGAACGTTGCGCCCGCCATGGCCGATCTGCGCTCCGACCTTGGCTCCGAAGCCATGCAACAGGTCGACGAGGCTTTTCAGGCCGTCCACATGGGCGTCACTCCAGATGCCCAGGTCTCCGTCGGCGGTCCGCCCGTCACGAGTGATCGCCAGGGTTTCCGGGAAGATCAATCCCACCTGCCCTTGGGCACGTGCGCCGTAATGGACCCGGTGCCAGTCGGTCACAAAACCATCCTCCGCGGCGACGTGCATGCACATGGGCGACATGACCACACGATTGCGCAGCTCAAGGCCCGCGATCTCGAAGGGGGACAGCAATAAAGAACTCATATCAACTCCGTAGGGATGCTTGAAGGTGTCGGCGTTGAGACATGCTAGAGTCACTTCATATGTGGCATCTACTGCACAAAACTGTAGGTAGTACAAAAAAGCGTAGTGTATGAATACAAAACCGGAAAGAAGACTGAGGGACTATCAGGAAGCGCCTGGCTGTGCGATCGAAGCGGCACTGCACATCATGGGCGGCAAGTGGAAGGGGGTGATCCTCTACCACCTGCTGAAGGACGGCACCCATCGGTTCAACGAGCTGCAGCGAGCCCTGAAGGGCATCACCGCACGACTGCTCGTAAAACAGTTGCGAGAGCTGGAAGCAGACGGGCTGGTGATCCGAACCGTTTTTCCGGTGGTACCTCCACGAGTGGAGTACGCGGTCAGCGCCGAGGGACGCAGTCTCGAGCCTTTCCTCGTGGGGCTCAGCGGATGGGGGGAGAAGTGGCTTGACGCGCGGGGCGTTGAGCTGTCCGAGCCGGTCTCCAAGGCTGGCGGACGGCAAGCGGCAAAGTCGCCGCGATAGCGGGCCTCGATTGCAGGGCGGATCCGCGCTCCCTGAAACAGACCTTTACATTGCGCGCAATGTATTTATGTACAATCGATCGTAAGCGCCTCGCTTACAAGTGGAGAGCGCACTACCTGAAGATTTTTTGGAGGCACCATGAAGGCTTATCGGATTTCGCACGGCGGAAAGATCGACGGACTGCAGTTGCAAGACATTGTCGAACGTCCTGTCGGACCCTACGAGGTACGGGTGAAAGTAAGAGCCGTGTCGTTGAATTATCGCGACCTGATGGTTGCCAACGGCGCATACCCGGTAAAGGTAGACATTCCGATCATCCCCTGTTCCGACGGTGCGGGAGACGTGATCGCGGTCGGCTCGATGGTCACCCGGGTCCAGCCTGGCGATCGGGTGGCGGCATCCTTCTTCCCCGGCTGGCACGAGGGCAGGCCCGATCCAGCCAAGGTCCGGAACGCCCTGGGTGGTGACATCGACGGCATGCTTGCCGAGGAAGTCACATTGCACGAGGACACTCTCGTGAAGATCCCGGACCAGCTGGGCTATGTCGAAGCGTCCACGCTCCCATGCGCGGGTGTCACCGCGTGGAATGCCATCTTCGAGTCCTCCGACGTGCGGCCGGGCGATACCGTTCTCCTGCTTGGTACTGGCGGCGTTTCGATCCTGGGCCTGCAGATGGCCAAGGCCGCAGGCCTGCAGGCGATCATCACCTCGTCCAGCGACGAAAAGCTGGTGCAAGCCCGTGCCCTGGGTGCGGATGAGACGATCAATTACCGTACGACCCCCGAGTGGCAGGACGAGGTGCTGCGTCTGACCGGCGGCAAGGGCGTTGACGTGGTGCTGGAAGTAGGCGGGCAGGGAACCGTCAACCGCTCTGTCGCGTCCACGGCCGTGGGCGGGACCATTGCCGTCATTGGCGGTGTCAGCGGCTTCGGTGGAGAGGTCAATCCGACCACCCTGTCGATCACTGCCAAGCGCATGGTTGGCATCTACGTTGGCAGCCGGGGCATGCTTGAGCAGGCCGCCGGACTCGTTGCTGGAGCCGGCATAAAGCCCGTGGTCGACCGCGTGTTCCCGTTTTCCGAGGCGAAGGAGGCTTACCGCTATCTTGAGTCGGGAGCGCATTTCGGCAAGGTCGTGATCGACTTGACGCACTAGGCGATGCCAACTTCCGCACCGGGACTCGAGATGCCGGAGAAAAAAGCGCCCCCTGCCCATGACGACTTGCTGTCGCTCGACCGGCAGGTGTGTTTCAGCCTCTATGCTGCATCGAACCTCGTCACCCGCCAGTACCGGCCACTGCTGGCCGAACTCGGACTCACATTCCCGCAGTACCTGGTGATGCTGGTGCTGTGGGAATCCGAGCCACAGACTGTCAACGCCATCGGTGAACGCCTCCACCTGGACAGCGGCACCCTGACGCCGCTTCTCAAACGGCTGGAAACCAACGGGTTTGTGCTGCGGCGACGTGATGCAGCCGATGAGCGACGGGTGTTGATCTCCCTTACGGACGCCGGGCGCGCGCTCCGCGCCCCCGCGCGACGGATTCCTGAAGTTTTCCGGCGGGATGTGTCCTTCTCGGCGGCCGAAACCGAGTCCCTTGCCACCAGCCTGGATCAGCTCATCTCGGCACTCGGGCGCTAAGCTGTCATCGGTAAAGGGGTCGGAGTAGGGCACTCATGTCTCAACACCCGGAACGCCACGAAAGCCTGTTTCGCGAAAATCAGATGTCGATCGGCATTGTGCTTCCGATCCGCGCAACCGGGATCGAGGATGTAGACGTTCGCCAGCAGCTGGGATTGGCCGCGCTTGCCGACCAGCTCGGCTTCGCCGCTGTCTGGGTGCGCGACGTTCCGTTGAATGGGCCGTGGTATCCCGAGGCGTTCGGTCATCCGGAACCCTTCGCGATGCTGGGGGCCATCGCCGCGGCGACCTCGCGCATCGCGATCGGCACCGCAGCGACCGTGCTGACGCTCCGGCATCCGCTCCATATCGCCAAGGCCGCGATCTCGCTTGACCGCCTGGCGCCGGGCCGCTTCGTACTGGGTCTCGGATCCGGTGATCGGCCCGAGGAGTTTGCCGCGTTCGGGGCGGATTCCAACGATCGCAGGGAACTCTATCGCGCACACTGGGCCGAACTTGCTGCGGCGCTGGAGCAGCCGTCACGCGTCCTGCGCGCGACGTCCAATCCGGACATCGCCTTCGAGCTCCGGCCTTCTGCGCAAAGCATCATCCCCATGCTCGCTGTCGGTTCCGGAGGTCAGAGCCTCAACTGGATCGCGCGTAATGCCTGCGGATGGGCGACCTATCATCGCCCGCCCCAGGTGCAGCGCGACCGACATGCGCTTTGGCGGACGGCTGTCGACCGCTCCGCTGACGGCCAGTTCCGCAGTTTCAGCGTGGCGCTGGCCATTGAACTCGTCGAAGACCGCGCCGCTCCGGCCGAAGAGATCGAACTCGGCTATCGCACCGGCTCGCTCGCCCTGGCCGACGTGCTGAAAGCCATGCGGGATGCCGGCACCCACCACGCGCTTCTAAATATTGTGCCGAACGGCATGCAGGCGCATGAAAACCTGGAGATCATCGCCCGCGACGTGCTGCCTGCTCTTGGCTAAGGGGACGGCGCGGCAATGCATCCAGCACGAGTGCGAAGGCCGGTTAGTTAACGCCCTTAATCGATCGGCCTGTTTCAAGTATGTTGCCGACATGAGATTCACGGTGAAGCTTTCGGCCGTCGCTTTGTCTTGAGAGGTCCGTCGTCACCGCCAATACCGGCCGCTGCATCCACGAGCAAGGCAGTGACCAAGCCTTCCAGCGCAATCACGAATGTGCAGTTACGATAATTCCGCATTCGTCAGAGGAGGCACTTCGGATGGTTTCTCATCCGAAGCGGCATTTTCTCCATGCTCGCTACGGATCGCGCCACCCTCGTTTTCCCAGCTTGCAAGTGCTTTCGCGCGAAGCTGCAACGGGGTCAGGGATTGCAGGTCTTCGTCAGACATAAAAAGCTCCGAAACAGCAAGGCTCGTACACTGGGTTCAGTGGTAACCGACGGTCATCACATAGTCTCGAAGCAGCGATTCCTCGTACTCGACTTCCTGCATGAGCGCTTGCAGCGCATCGCGGGCATTGAGCACTCCCACTGGCCGGGAATCCTCGTCTGTCACCGGAACGTTCTTCAAGCCACGCGTTCTCATCTTCGACCACACCTCGTCCATCCGATCTCCTGGCCGACAAGCAAGAACATCGCGCACCATTACAGATGAAACCGCGGTGGTGCAGCCGCATCCTTGGCATCGGCTGATCTGGTCGACGACGTTGGTCTTGGTCACGACGCCCGCCAGCACACCATTCACGTCGCAAATCACCACAAGGTCGGTCCCGGTATTGCGCAAGAGTTTGGCGGCCTCAATGAGTTGCGCGTCGTCGGCAAGCATGACGAGCCGCTCGCGCGCTACAGGCAGCGATGCTTCAACGAATATCATGGTACTCCTCCGGGTTCACGCTCGCGTTCATTTGAAGACTATATGCAGGGTGGCCATGGCACCGGCAATGGCCAATGCGAGACAGGTCAGACGCATCGCTACCAGCACCGTGAACCTGGCACGTGAGTGCATGTAATCCTCAATGACCACCTGCAGACCGAGCGCCGTGTGATGGAACAACGCCAGCAGCAACAGGATCATCGCAACGGCATTCAATGGTGCCCTCAACCACACCAGGAAGGTGGCGTGGTCACTGTGGGTATGCGCGATGAGCGACGCGACGAACCAGAGCGTGAGCGGGATGAGCGCGATGGCTGAAACGCGCTGGGCCCACCAGTGCTCGACGCCCGCCTTCGCCGATCCGAGCCCGGCCGCACGGGCCACGGGGGATCGCATGTCGTGACTGCCCATGTCCTAACTCCCTCTCAAGAGTATGGCGAGCACCCAGGCCAACACGGTCAACACCACACTCGCCACCACCACGGCCCAGCCGGACAGATAAATGGAACGCAACTCGAATCCCTGCACGGCATCGAAGAACAGATGGCGGATGCCTCCGCAAAGATGCAAGAAGAACGCCAGGGTGGCTGCCACCAACAGGGCTTGGCCGACCCAGGAGCCGATAACGCTTTGTACGAGGCTATAGGGGCTCGGTCCTGATGCGGCAGCGAGCAACCAGAGCACCAATACGATGGCACACACGCTCAGCATGACGCCGGTGATGCGATTGACGATCGACAGGACCGAAGTCAGCTGCGGGCGATAGATCTGGATATTGGGAGATCGGGGCATCGGCCGTTTCCGCACATGATTTGACGTTTTTTCCATGAGGTCCGCCGTCAGCCCCTGCGCTCGATCATCTGCCGCTTGATCTCCGCGATGGCCTTGCCTGGGTTCAGGCCCTTCGGACACGTCCGGGTGCAGTTGAGGATGGTGTGGCATCGGTAAAGGCGGAAGGGGTCTTCGAGTGCGTCGAGCCGTTCATCCGCTGCGTCGTCACGACTGTCGGCAAGCCAACGCCAAGCTTGGAGCAGTACCGCAGGGCCCAGGAAACGGTCGCCATTCCACCAATGACTGGGGCAGCCCGACGTGCAGCAGAAACACAGAATGCACTCGTAAAAGCCATCGAGCTTGTGACGTTCCTCCACCGATTGAAGTCGTTCGCGCTCGGGTTCTGGCGTTCTGGACTTGAGCCATGGCTCGATCGCGGTGTATTGCGCGAATACATGCGTGAGATCCGGAACAAGATCTTTGACGACCGGCATGTTCGCCAGCGGATAGATGGTTGCTGGCGAAGCCAGGTCAGTGATGAATCGCATGCAGGCGAGCCAGTTCGTGCCATCCATGGTCATGGCGCAGGAGCCGCAGATGCCTTCGCGGCATGAGCGCCGGAACGTAAGGGTTGGATCGACCTTGTTCTTGATCCAGAAAAGTGCGTCCAACGTCATTGGGCCGCAGTCGTCGAGATCGACTTCAAACGTATCCAGGCGCGGATTGGCGGTGGAATCTGGATCGTAGCGGTAGATCTGGAACCGTTTGGTTCGCGTCGCGCCGACAGGCACCGGCCACGTCTTGCCGTTCTTGATACGCGATTCCGGGGCTATCCCCATATTGCGCGGTACTGGAAAACGCTTGAGCAGGGTTGCGCGCGGAACCTGATCCGATCCCTCGATGATCATCAGTCGATCCGGGTCACGGGTGGGGGACGCCAGCTGGGTGGCGCGCGGCAAGTCATTGATCGGTTTGCGGGACATGATTTGTGGTTCGTGCCCAGAGTCACCGAGAAAGGTCATGCAAAAGTAGTCCCGCGAGCGGGAGATATCCGTGAAGGTTCTTCAAATGTGCGCGATCTGCGTCGGCTCCAGCGGGGGAGGGCGGCATGCCGTCTGGTAAAAACCGGCTCGCTTGCCCTGGCCGACGTGCTGGAAGCCATGCGGGATGCCGGCACCCACCACGCGTTTCTCAACCTCGTGCCGAACGGCATGCAGGCGCATGAAAACCTGGAGATCATCGCCCGCGACGTGCTGCCTGCTTTTGGCTGACCTTGGCCCGCTGCTTCTGCGCCTGCAGGATCCGGGGCAGGCTTCCCTCGATGAAGCCGAGGCGCGCGGGACGCTCGACGCGGACTACCGGGGCCCGGTCATTGCCGGCGACCTCGATGCGATCACGAGTCCAGCCCACGTCCTCATCATTGACGGCATCCTCGATGTGGGCAGGCGACTGGCCATCGCGGAGGCCGAAAGGGCGCTGCAGCACTTCGGCAAGATCGTGCCCGATATCTGAGCATTGAAACAGCCCTGCCTACAGGGATGGATTGATCAGATACTTCTCGCCGGTCGACTTGCGCTCATATGCAGCCAGGATCCCTGGCTGGAGCGCATCAGCGAGGCTGATGGTCTTCGTGTAGTGGCTGGCGAAGGTCGTGCCGAGTTCATCCACGACGCGTTGACGCATCCGCGCCGCGACCTCCTGGCCCGCCTTCTGCAAATAGGGGAAGAGCAGCCAGCCGCCGACGCTCCAGGCAAAGCCGAAGGTCCGATCGATCACGGTCGGCCCCGTGTCCAGACCGCCGTAGATATAGACCTGCTTGGGCGCGTCCGAGCCGTAGCGGCTGTAGGAGGTGACGCCGCGGCTGGCGACCGTTTCCATCGCCTGCAGGATCTGCCCGGCCAGCTTGCCGCCACCGATGGCGTCGAAACCGATGGTTGCACCGGTTTCGGCGATCGCTTCGGTAAGTTCGGCCTGGAAGTCCGGCGACGTGCTGTCGACGATGTGGCGTGCGCCGATGGCGCGGAGAATCGCCGCCTGCTCGCTGCTGCGCACGATATTGACGAGCCCGATGCCGTCCGCAAGGCAGATCCTGTTGAGCATCTGGCCCAGGTTCGAAGCGGCGGCGGTCTGCACGATGGCACTGTGCCCCTCGGCCTTCATCGTCTCGGTGAAGCCAAGCGACGTCAACGGATTGACGAACATGGAAGCGCCGTCCGCGACGTCCACGTCATCGGGCAACAGGATGCAGTCCTGAGCCCGCAGTTTGCGCAGCTGCGTGTACATCCCGCCGCCCAGCATCCCGACCTTTTTGCCGAGGAAATGCTGCACCTCGCTGCCCGCCTTGACGACGGTGCCCGCACCTTCGTTGCCGACCGGCAGCGACTGGTCCAGCCGGCTGCGAATGGCCGCCAGGCGCTGCTGCGGAATGTCGGCGACCAGCACCGGTCGTTCCGGCGCGCCTTCGGCCCTGACGGTCGATACATCGGCAGGGCCGAGCAGGAGCCCAAGGTCGGATGGGTTGATGGGTGTGGCCTCGACCCGCACCACCAGCTCATCCGGGCCGGGCTCATCCAGTACGGCCGTCTCCAGGCTCAGGCGAAGCTGTCCATCGGACGTCGCCAGCGATCGCAGTTCCAATCCACTCATCGTCTTGTCCATCTCTGCTCCCTCATTGGGGTTGTTCAATGTCGAATACCAGCAGCGTCGACGTGGCCGTCGCGCACAGCCGGCCGTCGCCGTCATGCAGCGTCGCCTCGGCGAACGCGACGCGTCGTCCCATCGAGACAACGCGGCCGACTGCGCGCACCGTTCCGCTGTTGTCGCTCAGCGCACGCAGGTACGACACCTTCAGTTCGAGCGTGGTGTGTCCGCGCCCGGCGTCGAGCTGGCTGTGCACGGCAATGCCGCAGGCGCTGTCGAGCAATGTCGCCGCGTAACCGCCGTGCACCGAGCCGAGCGGGTTGTAGACGGTCCGGTCGGGCGTGCCTTCGAACACAGCATGGCCGCGATCGACTTCGACCAGCGTGAAGCCGAGCGTTTCGCCCATCGGCGGCTGTTTGGAGCCGGCCACCATCAGGGCGCGAAGCTGCTCGAGGCCGTTGAGCGCGCCGTCTCCCCACGTATCCACGGCGCTCACCACGGCTCGTGAAAGGGACGGACTTCGGCGAGGAACGACCAGGCGTCGCGCGGCTGATGCGCCAGGTGAAAGACCTCGCCCGCGATCGAGGCGGGCGAGATGAAGAAGTCATCCGCCGCATCGGGCAACCGCTCGCGCTGCCACGGCACGTCGATCACCGCGTCGATGATCAGGTAGGCGACGTGCACGCCCTTCGGCCCCAGGTCGCGGGCCAGTGATTCGGCCAGGATCCGCTGTGCCGCCTTGGTCGGCGCGAACCCGGCGAAACCCGCCCTGCCGCGCTGGGCGGAGGTGTTGCCGGTCACGATCAGCGCGCCTTCGCCGGCCTCCACCATCGCCGGAGCAGTCAGCCGCGCGAGGTTGAACAGCGCCATCGTATTGATGTCGAAGTTCTTCTGCAGCGTCTCCGCCTCGATCTCCATGAACGTGCCGAAAGCACCGCCCACGGCGTTGTGGACGACCACCTTCGGCATGCCTACGTCGGCGATGGCCTGCTCGAGCGCGGCCACGTCGGTCACGTCGCACGGCACGGCGATGGTGTCGGGGATCTCACTTTCCAGCGCCGCGAGGCGATCCGCATCGCGCGCCAGCATCGCCACGCGGTAGCCGCCCTCGGCGAAGCGCCGCACCAGGGCAGCGCCGGTGCCGGGGCCGACCCCGGTCACGAGGGCGAGTGGTTTGGTGGTCTTGCTGGTCATGCTGATTCCTCCAGGAGCGCGATGTGTTCGCGCACAAAGTCGAGACGGTCGTTGCCGAAGAACATCGCGTCGCCGACGAACATGGTCGGCGAGCCGAACACGTCGCGCTCGATGGCTTCGTTGGTGTTGGCCTCCAGCTGCGCGATCGTTTCGGGTGCGTCGATCCGCTTGGCGATCGCGTCAGTGTTGATCCCGGCTGCGGCGATGACAGCGAGGATGTCGTCCTTCGTGGCGAGTGTCTTGCCCTCGCTCCAGCACGCGCGGTACAGCGCCAGCGTTATTTCCACTGCCTCCGCCGGCGACTCCGCCGCCAGCACCGCGCGCGAACAGGCATCGCCATCGTTCGCGCGCATGTCGGATGGGTTCAGCGCGATACCGTAGCGCTGCGCCCAGCGCGCCAGGTCCGTGGAGGCGTAGCGTCCCTTGGCGGCGCAGGTGAGCGTGGTCGGCACGTTGCCGACCGCCTCCATCACCTTCAGCAGCATCATCGGCCTGAGCACGAGGTCGACGCCCATCTCGCGTAGCTGGGTGAAGGCAAGGTAGCTGTACGGGCTGCGGAAATCGTAGAAGAGTTCGAGCGATCGGGTCATTGGGCTGCTCCTGTGGCGAGGTTGTCGAGAAGGTGGCGGGTGCGGTCGTCGGCCCCGGGGCCGGGGCGAAGCTGGGTGCGGTTCGTGGGCACGGCCGTGCCGGTCTCGGGATCGACCAGCGCCAGGCGCAGCGGTCGCCCGGTCTCGCGATCGATGGTCTCCACGGTCGGCGCGCCAAAGCCGCTCGCATCCCAGCGATCGCCCCATTCGCGCAGTGCGACGCTGACCTTCCACAGGTCGCGGCCCTTGGCGGTCAGCCGGTATTCGACCCGTGGCGGCCGCTCCTGGTACTGCGACGGTTCGACGATGCCGTGCTGCATCAGATGCTTGAGGCGCGCCGCCAGCGTGGCGGTGGGAATGCCCGTGCTTTCGCGCAGTTGGTCATGGCGGGCAAGCCCGAGCGACAGGTCGCGGATCAGCAGCAGCGTCCAGCGATCCCCGATCAGCTCGAGTGCGCCCGCGATGGAGCAGCGCATGCCCTTGAAGGATTTGGGCTTCATTCTGGTGGTCCTTAGTTACTTCAATGATTGAAGTATACAGAAGAGGGCGGGCTGACGTCTGCTAAACTTGCCGCCCTGATCATGCCGTCCCAAGTCCGGATCCCGGTCAGCTCCAGTCTTGATCCGTCACGCCGGCGCGGCGTCGTTGTCACTGCCCGGCCGCAGCGCACGGGCGCAAGGAAACCCCACAGTGAAACCCGCTTCCCGCCTGGGCCAGGAATGGTTCGGCAATGTCCGTGGCGACGTGCTCGCCGGCCTGGTCGTCGCGCTTGCGCTGATTCCCGAGGCAATCGCGTTTTCCATCATTGCCGGCGTGGATCCGAAGGTCGGCCTGTACGCCTCGTTCTGCATCGCGGTGGTGATCGCCTTCACCGGCGGCCGTCCGGGCATGATTTCGGCAGCCACCGGCGCGATGGCGCTGGTGATGGTGGGGCTGGTGAAGGACCACGGCCTGCAGTACCTGCTGGCGGCCACGCTGCTTACCGGGGTGCTGCAGATCATCGCCGGAGCGCTGAAGCTCGGTGCGCTGATGCGTTTCGTCTCGCGCTCGGTGATCACCGGCTTCGTCAATGCGCTGGCGATCCTGATCTTCATGGCCCAGCTGCCGGAGCTGATCGGGGTTCCGTGGACGGTCTACGTGATGACTGCGGCCGGCCTGGCAATCATCTACCTGCTGCCGCGCCTGACCCGGGCCGTGCCCTCGCCGCTGGTGGCGATCGTGCTGCTGACCGCAGTGGCAGTGATGATGGGGCTGGATATCCGTACCGTGGGCGACATGGGCGAGCTGCCCGACAGCCTGCCTGTGTTCCTGCTGCCGGACGTGCCGTGGAACCTGGAAACGCTGAAGATCATCTTCCCGGTCTCGGCCACGCTGGCGGTGGTGGGCCTGCTGGAGTCGCTGCTGACCGCGCAGATCGTCGACGACCTGACCGACACCCCCAGCAACAAGAACCGCGAGTGCGCCGGCCAGGGCGTGGCCAACATCGCGGCCGGCTTCATGGGCGGCATGGCCGGCTGCGCGATGATCGGGCAGTCGGTGATCAACGTGAAGTCGGGCGGGCGCGGGCGCCTGTCCACTTTCGTTGCCGGCGCGGTGCTGCTGGTGATGGTGGTGTTCGCCGGGCCGTGGGTGGAGCGGATCCCGATGGCGGCGCTGGTGGCGGTGATGATCATGGTCTCGATCGGCACCTTCAGCTGGAGCTCGATCCGCAACCTGCGCACCTATCCGGCGACATCGAGCATCGTGATGATCGGCACCGTGCTGGTGACGGTGTTCACCAGCGACCTGGCCAAGGGCGTGCTGACCGGGGTGCTGCTGTCGGCGCTGTTCTTCGCGCGCAAGGTCGGCCGGGTGCTGCATATTGATTCCGAGCCTGGCGCGGACGGGCTGAGCCGGCGCTACACGGTGACCGGGCAGGTGTTCTTCGCTTCATCCGACAGCTTCGTGGCGGGTTTTGATTTCAAGGAAACCCTGGAGAGCGTGGTAATCGACGTGGGCAGTGCGCACTTCTGGGACCTGAGCGCGGTGGGCGCGCTGGACAAGGTGGTGATCAAGTTCCGCCGCGAAGGCGCGCAGGTGGAAATCATCGGCATGGACACGGCCAGCACTACCCTGGTCGACCGGCTGGGCGTGCATGACAAGCCGGATGCCGAGCGGCTGATGGGCGCGTGAGAGCAGGCATGAAGGAGCACACATGAGCGATTCCACACAGACAGTGCAACAAGCCGATGGCCACGTGCTGGCGGCGGTGGACAGTTCCATCTACACCGAAAGCGTCGGCCACTACGCTGCCTGGGCGGCCAAGCGCCTGTCGGCGCCGCTGGAGTACCTGCACGTACTGGACCGGCATCCGGAAACGGCGCCCAAGCTCGATCACAGCGGCAGCCTCGACCTCGGGGTGAAGAGCAAGCTGCTGGAAGAGCTGGCCGAGATGGACGAGACGCGCAGCCGCCTGGCCCAGCAGGGTGGGCGCCTGCTGATGCGCCAGCTGGATGCGCTGGCCCGCGAGGAACACGGGCTGGAAGCGATCACCACCCTGCGCAACGGTTCGCTGGTGGATACGCTGACCGGGCTGGAAGACCGCGTGCGCCTGTTCGTGATCGGCAAGCGCGGCGAGCACGCCGATTTCGCCAAGGGCCACCTGGGCAGCCAGCTGGAGCGGGTGGTGCGCGCGGTCCATCGGCCGCTGCTGGTGGCTTCGCGCAGCTTTGCGGAGATCGGGCGCGTGCTGATCGCGTTCGACAACAGCCCCACCGCGCGCAAGGGCGTGGAGATGGTGGCGGGCAGCCCGCTGTGCGCGGGGCTGGTGATCGAAGTGGTGACGGTGGGCGCGGACAGCGACGCCAATCGCAGTGCCCAGGCCTGGGCGCTGGAGCGGCTGGCGCAGGCGGGCCTGCAGGCGACCGGGCGGATCCTGCCGGGCGATCCGGACGAGGTCATCACGGCGACTGTGGAGCAGGACGGGATCGACCTGCTGGTGATGGGTGCCTACGGCCACTCGCGCATCCGCCAGCTGCTGGTGGGCAGCACCACCACGACGCTGCTGCGCACCTGCCGGATTCCGGTGCTGCTGCTGCGCTGAGCCGGGCGCCGGTGGGCCAAGACCCCGTGGTTCAGCGCTCCGCGTCGACCGCCTGCTTCACTGCTTCGATCATCGCCCGGCGGGCTGCCACCAGTTCGCTGGAGGTGGCCTGCGGCCAGGCGGCGGCCTGGGCGATGACCAGTTTACGCGCCGGGTCGATATAGACCATCTGCCCGAAGATCCCGACCGCGAAATAGCTGCCGTCGGTATCCGTCCACCACTGATAGCCGTAGCCGCGCTCCGGCGCGCCTTCGCTGTCCTGACCGCGCACCGCCCCCTGCATCCAGGCTTTGGCGATCACCTGTTCGCCATTGATGCGGCCGCCTTCGAGCATGAACTGGCCCAGCCGGGCGTAGTCGTCCAGGGTCGCGGAAAGCCCGCTGCCGCCGGTGTTGCTGCCATCGCATTCGTCGCGGATCCAGTACGCCTCGGCGGCCATGCCGTAAGGCTTCCAGATCGTGTCGGACAGATAGTGGGCCAGCGGCCGGCCGGTGGCGCGTTCGACCACCAGGCCGATCAGGTCGGTCTCCGCGGTGTTGTAGTTCCAGTGCGTGCCGGGTGCGTGTTCGCGTGGTAGCTGGCGCAGGTAGGAGAGGGCATGCGACTGGCCGGCGACGCAGGCGCCCAGGTACATCCGGGCCACGTCGGACTGCGGATCGGCATAGTCCTCGTTCCAGCGCACGCCCGAGGTCATGGTGAGCAGCTGGGCCACGGTGACGTCTTCGTAGGCGCTGCCGGCCAGCTCGGGAATGTAGGCGGTCAGCCGGTCGTCCAGGCTGTGCAGGTAACCCTGCTGCAAGGCAATGCCGAGCAGGGTGGAGGTGATCGACTTGGCGACCGAGAACGACTCCCAGCGGTCGTCGGGGCCGAAATCCAGGCCATGGCGCTGCAGCCGCACCTCGCCCTTGTGCAGCACCATCAGGCCGGCGATGTGGTGGCTGGACATGTAGTCATCGAGCCAGGCTTCGCCGCCGGCCAGAGCCAGCGGGGTGCCATCGGGAAGCGGGTGGATCCGGGTGCCGGGCGCTGCGATATCGCTGGGGAACTGCGACTGCATCTGCCGGAATCCGGCTTCACGCTCGGCCTGGCTCCAGAACAGCGTGGCCTCGCGCTGCTCGCCAATGGTCGGGCCGGCCTGCGCCGGGGCAAGCGCGGGCTTGCCACATCCGGCGAGCGCCAGCAGCACCAGGAGCAGCAGGGTGCCGGTAGCAGCAGGCGAAGTGGGAGAGCGCATGGGCAGGACCCGGGAAATGAAGGGACAACCAGTTTACCGGCGCACGCCCAATGGGCAGGCAGGCGTCGGCCAACACATCATTGCAGCGTCGTGCGGGGCCGCCCACGGTTGAAATACCGGCCTTGCGACCCCATCTTCGGGTGTCCCCCCAAGTCGCGATCAGCGCCGCCGCGAGTCCGCCCGCGGGGCTGGTGCCGTCCTGATGCCTTCCCGTAACGACTTCACCGTGGGTTCGATCCCGCGCAAACTCATGCTGTTCTCGCTGCCGATCCTGGCGGCAAACCTGCTGCAGGTATCGATGCAGCTGGTCAACGGGCTGTGGGTGGGCAACCTGCTGGGCATGGATGCGTTTGCCGCGGTGACCATCGCGATGACCGTGCTGCAGGTGGTGCTGGCCTTCGTGCTGGGGCTGAACAACGCCACCCTGACCATCTTCGCCCAGCTGCGCGGCGCCAATGACCAGCAGGGCATCGATGCCTCGCTGGGCGCGTTCGTGATCATCCTGGGCACGCTGTCGGTGCTGGTTGGCGCCGCCGGCTTTGTATATGCCGAGCCGCTGCTGGCCCTGCTCAACACGCCCGAGGCGGTGATGGACCAGGCGCGGGTGTACCTGCGGGTGAACCTTGCTGGCACCCTGGCGCTGGTGGGCTACAACTTCGTCGGCAGCATGCTGCGCGGTTTCGGCGACAGCCGCACGCCGCTGTACTTCGTGCTGGTGGCGACGGTGCTCGCCGCGGCGATGGTGCCGCTGGCCATCATCGGGCTCGACATGGGCGTGGCCGGCGCGGCGTGGGCGATGGTGCTGGCGCAGGCCGCGGCCTTCGTCTACAGCCTGTTCCACCTGGCGCGCTGGCCGGGCAGGTATGCGCCGCGACCGCGGATGCCAAGGCTGGAGCACGTGCGGGCAGTGCTGGAGCTGGGCATTCCTTCCGGTATCCAGATGATCGTCATCTACGCCGGGCTGACGGTGCTGCTGTCGCTGGTGAACTCGTTCGGCGAAGGCGTGGTGGCCGGCTTCGGCGCCGCCCAGCGACTGGACAGCATCGTGCTGCTGCCGGGCGTCGCCCTGGGCATGGCGGTCAACGCGATGGCCGCGCAGAACATCGGCGCCAATCGCTGGGAGCGGGTCGGGCAGGTCACGCGCGTCGGCGTCGCCTGCAACCTGGTGATCATGGGCGCGATCGCGGCGGTGCTGATGATGGCGGCCGAGCCGCTGGTGAGGCTGTTCATCCGTGACGAGGCCAGCGTGGCTTTCGGCGTGTCCTACCTGCGCACGATCGCGCTTTTCTATCCCTTCATCGGGCTGAACTTCATTTTCAATGGCGTGGTGCGCGGTTCCGGTGCCATGTTCCAGGTGCTGGTGCTCAACATCATCTCGCTGTGGATCCTGCGCGTGCCGCTGGCATATGCGCTTGCCGACCGCTACGGCGAGAACGGCATTGCGCTGGGCATCGGCCTGAGCTTCCTGCTCAGCAGCCTGTTCTCGGCCGCCTATTACCGCTGGGGTGGGTGGCGGCGCAAGCGGCTGTTTACCGATGTCGAGGCGCCGGCTCGCGGCTGAACCCGGTCAGGCCTGGCGGGTGGCTTCCCAGGCGAAGGCGGCGATACCGATCCCGATCAGGCCGATCGCAGCCAACTGCACCGGGCTGAGGGATTCGCGCAGAAACAGGATCCCCGCGATGGTGGTCACCAGCAGCGAGCCACCGATGATCAGCGGGTTGCCCACCGCCACCGGCAGGCCGCGGCCGTAGACGAAGAAAGTGAGGATCTCCACCAGCCCGATGGCCACGCCCGCACAGGCTGCCAGCGCGAGCCCGCGACTGTTGAAGTGCAGGCTGTCCGCCTGCGTCGCCTGCGTCGCCTGCAGGTACAGCAGCCACGCCAGCCCCATGAACGCGGCCACGAACTGCAGCACCACCGCACCCAGCACCGCCTGGATGTGATCGGCGGAGAGTTTGATGAACACGTTGTAGAGGCCGAACATCAGCGCGGCCACGGCGATCAGGGCGTAGATCACGACGCTTCTTCCCTCTTTACAGGCTGGCGTTGTCGATCACGAAGCGGTAGCGCACGTCGCCCTTGAGCATGCGCTCGTAGGCCTCGTTGATCTGTTCGGCGCGGATCATCTCGATATCGGCAACGATGCCGTGCTTGGCGCAGAAATCCAGCATCTCCTGGGTTTCCGGGATACCGCCGATCAGCGAGCCGGCCAGGCTGCGGCGCTTCGCGATCAGGTTGAACACCTGCGGTGACGGGTGCGGGGTGGCCGGCGCGCCGACCAGGGTCATGGTGCCGTCGCGCCTGAGCAGGCTGATGTAGGCGTCCAGGTCATGCGGCGCGGCGACGGTGTTGAGGATGAAATCGAGGCTGTTGCGGTGCGCGGCCATTTCTTCCTCGCTGCGCGAGACCACGGCCTCGTCGGCGCCCAGCTTGCGCGCTTCTTCGCGCTTGCCTTCCGAAGTGGTGAAGGCCACCACGTGTGCGCCCAGCGCGTGCGCGAGCTTGATGCCCATGTGGCCGAGCCCGCCGATGCCAACCACGCCAACCTTCTTGCCCGGCCCCACCTTCCAGTGGCGCAGTGGCGACCAGGTGGTGATGCCGGCGCACAGCAGCGGTGCGACCGCGGCCAGGTCGGCTTCGGGATGGCTGATGCGCAGTACATAGCGCTGGTCGACCACGATCGCCTGCGCATAGCCGCCCAAGGTGTGGCCCGGCGCATCGGGAGTGAGGCCGTTGTAGGTGCCAACCATGCTGTCGCAGTAGTTTTCCAGGCCATCGCCGCACTCATCGCACTGGCGGCAGCTGTCGACGATGCAGCCCACGCCCACCAGATCGCCCGACTTGAAGCCGGTGACCGCGGTGCCGACCTCGGCCACCCGGCCGACGATCTCGTGGCCCGGCACGCAGGGAAACAGGGTTCCGGCCCATTCCGCGCGCACCTGGTGCAGGTCGGAGTGGCAGACACCGCAGTAGGCGATGTCGATGCGTACGTCTTCCGCGCCGGTGGCACGGCGGGCGATGTCGATGGGAACCAGCGGCTGATCGCCGGCGTGGGCACCGTAGGCTTTGATGGTCATGGCAGGAACTCCGTTGTGGGGTGGGGCCGGACGGGATCCGACCGCTTGCAGGTGGTCTGGGACAGCGCGCTCAGCCGAGGGCGGCAACGTCGATGAACCGGTTGGCGCCGGCATCGCGCCAGGCGTCCGGGTGGCAGGTGAACAGCAGGATCTGATGGCGGCTGGCCGCATCGTCCACGATACGCTTCATCCGCCCGAGGCGGTCGGCATCGCTATGCACCAGCGCGTCGTCGAGCACCAGCAGGGTCGGCTGGCCGGCCTGTCGCAGCAGGTCGGCATAAGCGAAGCGCGCCAGCACGCCGAGCTGCTCGCGGGTGCCGTGGCTGTGCTCGTCCAGCGCCAGCGCGCTGCCGGCGCGCACCAGGCCGACCGGCGACAGCTGCTCGACCTCCACATCGGCCGCCACGCCCGGGAACAGGATGGCCAGGTAGTGGCCCAGCCGCTCCCTGAGCGGGGCATAGAGTCGTTCGGCCACCGCGCGCTGGCTGGCTTCGATGCGTTCGTGCAGCAGCTGCAGCGCATCGGCACGCAGCTGGTACTGCGCATGGCGGCGCTGCAGCCGTTCAGCGGTGATAGTGGCCGCGGCGAGCTTTTCGTCGATGCCGTCCACGCCCAGCGTTTCCACCCGGGAGCGGGTGCGGGTGATGGTGTCGCGCAGCGTGCTGCGCTCGTGCTCCAGGCCGGTGAGCGAGCGTTCGAAGCGATCGATGTCGGCCTGCAGCAGTTCCGGGTTCTGTTCCTTGAGGGCGGCTTCCAGCTGTTCGATTTCAGTGCCCAGCCGGGACGCCTGGGCGCTGTCGCTCTCCAGCCGGGCGAGCTGGCGTGCGTCGAGCTCCCTGGCCTCGGGGCTTTCCAGGGTACGGCTGGCGGCCTCGACGCCGGCCTGCAGACGCCCCAGCTGCAGCTGGGCAGCGGTGACCGCCTGCCCGCACGCCTGGAGCTGGCTGTCCGCGGCCTGCGTTTCCTGCTCGGCATCTTCAAGCTGGCGCCGGGCGTCTTCCAGCGACACCGCTCCGGCGTCCGCGACGGTATCGGCCAGCGTGGCCAGTCGGCGGGCGGTCTCGTCGGCCTGTCCCTTCGCCTCGGCCAGGGTGGTGCGCCAGTGGTCTTCTTCCTGGCCGCCGAGGGCTACGTCGCGGGTGCGTTCGCGCTCGCGGATGTCGTCGAGGATGCGGGCGTGGCGTGCGCGGCGCTCGTCCGCCTCTGCCAGGCTGGCGACCCCGACCTGGCCGAGCAGGCGCTGGCGTTCGGCCTCCAGATTTTCCGCCTCCTGGGCCAGGCGCTGTATGTCCTGGCCGCCGGGGACGATGTCGATCTCGCCGACGCCGTCGATTCCCAGGGTCAGCGGGCCGCCGACGAGCAGCTGTCCTTCGCCTTCCAGGTCGTCCTGGCCGGTGGCCTGCACCACATGCCCCGGGCGCAGGCGCCAGCTGATACGGGTGGCGATGGCCTCGCGGCGAATGCGGTTCTCATGCAGCGTGGCTTCGACCTTGCGCAGTTTTTCGAGCACGGCGTCGTCGATGGCGATTGCTGCGGCGCTTGTGCGCAGCGCGGCGATGGCTTCGGCTTCGGCGGCGGCCTGCGCCAGCGCCCGCGTTGCCTGTTCCACCTGTGCGGCAAAGCGCTGCGCGTCAGCGGCAAGGCGGGCACGGTCGGCTTGCCGTTCGGCGATGCGCAGCGCGGCGGCAGCATGCTTGCGAGCGGCCAGCGTCGCCTCGTGACGTGACTGGGCCTGAGCCTGCTGCGCGGCCAGTCCTTCGATGGCTGCTCCGGCCTGCTCCAGTTCGGCACGCTGCCGGCGCAGCTCCTCCAGCCGGTCGGAGCGGGTCTGACGCTGTGCGGCAGTGTCCTCGATCCGCTGGCGGATTTCCTGCAGCGCACGCGCTTTTTCTTCCAGCTCCCGTGCCTGCGGCTGCAGGCGGGCGAGCTGTTCTTCCGCGGCTTTCTTCCGGGTCTGGATTTCCTCCCAGGGCTTGCGGCTTTCCAGCTGGTTGAACTGGTCGGTGTCCCGGGCCAGCTGGTCGATCAGCGCGGCATATCCGTCGGCCCGCTCCTGCAGCTGCGCCTGCTCTTCGCGGGCGGCCTCAAGCTGGCTGATGGCATCGGCCAGTACGCCGGTGGGCCGGCCGGTGCGGGTGAGCAGGGTGCGCAGCTCTTTTTCCACCGCCGCCGCCACGCGTCCGCCGGCGCTGCTGGCGATGTCGCCGATGATGTCCTGCAGTCGCTCCTGCAGGGTGCTGCGTGCATGCTGAAGTGGTGTGGCCAGGCTGTGGCTGTCGCCCTGCTCGATCCACAGCAGTCCCGGAATGCCGCGGGTTTCGGCGCGGCTGGCACCCTTGCCGGTCAGCTCAAAGCCCAGGCGTCGGGCCAGCTCTTCATCGGCGTCGTCACCGTCCCAGCTGCGGTCGGCAATGACCAGTCGCGCGCGCGGCTTGTGCACGAAGGTCTTGTGCACGCTGCACTGCTCGGAGCCCAGGTGGAAATCGGCTTCCAGGCTGGGCGCGGCGGCGTCCGAACCGGCCGGCAGGATGGTGGCGGCGAAGTCGCCGCGGGTCTTGTGCTTCTCGAAGAACAGCGTGCGCAGGGCGTGGGCGAGGGTGCTCTTGCCCGCCTCGTTGGGACCATGGAAGACGTTCAGGCCGTCCTCCAGACCGGTAATTTCAACCGGCGCGGTGAACTTGCGGAACTGCTCGACGCGCAGGCGCTGCAGCTTCATGCCGCCGCTCGTTCCGTGCGTCGCAGCACGTCGAACAGCTGGCGCAGTGCCTCGCGCGCCACCTCGGCCTGCGCGGGATCCTCCTGCAGGGCGCGCAACTCAGCCACCACGTCCGCCAGCGCGCCATCGACGTGCATCGCGGCCAGGTCGGCATCGGTGGGATCCAGGCGCAGGCCGGCAAGGTCGGCTTCCAGCACGTGGGCCCGGGCCCGGGCGTCATCGATGGCCAGGCGCAGTTGTTCGGCGGTGGCGAAGTCGGCCATGCCTTCAATGGCCAGGCGTGCCACGTCGCAGTCGTCCAGGCTCCGCAGTTCGTCGGCCAGCCGCTCGACGTCAGCCGCGCCGTCCACGCGGAGGCTGCGCTCCTGCCAGTGGAAGCGGCCCACGCGCAGCACGCTGACGCCGGGCGCCGCGCCGGGCGCCTCGATTTCCACCAGCAGCACGTTGCCGGGATCGTTGTCCTTGAACCGGTCGGGCTCGGGCGTGCCGCTGTACCAGGTGCGGGCATCGATCTGCTTCGTGCCGTGCCAGTCGCCCAGGGCGAGATAGTCGAGCCGGGCCCGCGTGGCCCGATCGGGCGCGATCGGGTTGGCCGAGTCCGCCTGCTCCGGCAGGATGCCGGCCACGCTGCCATGTGCCAGGCCGATGCGCAGCAGGCCGGGGGCGGTGTCCCAGCCGTCGAATGCCGCGGTCAGGTCGTCGTGCACATGGCGCTGGGTCAGCGGCGCGGCGAGCACGGCCAGGCCGGCACCTGCCAGTTCGACAACCCCGGGCTCAAGCGCCAGCACCACGTTGGCGGGCACGATGCCCAGGCGGCGGGCGCGTGTCCACACGCTCTCGGCCAGTGCGGCGTCATGGTTGCCCGGCAGCAGTACCCAGGGCCCGGTGAAGCCGGCCATGGCGTGGAAAGCGCGGCGCAGCGAATCATCCGAGAGCCCGGGTTTCTCGAACACGTCGCCGGCCACCAGCACCGCGGCAACGCCGTGCTCCACGGCCAGCCGGGCGATCCCGGCCACGGTATCGAACCGCGCCTGGGCAAGGGCCGCAGCCGGATCGAGGCCGTCGTCATTGGCTTCGAAACCGAAGGTCTTGCCGAGCTGCCAGTCGGCGGTGTGGAGGAATTTCACGGTGGGGCCAAGGGTCATGCATCCAGTATGGCCAAGCGGGGAACGGCGTGCCCGTCCGCCGCTGGATCGTCGTGCGATATACTATCCCCCACTATAGTTCCCGTCAGCCACCATGCCGCACTCACCCGAAGAGAAAAAGAAGGTCCTGGCCCGCATCAGGCGTATCCGCGGCCAGTGCGACGGGCTGGAGCGCGCGCTGGAGGCAGGTGCCGACTGCGGCCGGGTGCTGCAGCAGATCGCGGCCATCCGCGGCGCGGTCAACGGACTGATGAGCGAGGTGCTGGAATCGCACCTGCGCGAGCAGTTCGGCCAGCCCGCCAGCGATCCGGCCGACCGCCAGGCGCGGGTCACCGAGATGACCGGTTTGATCCGTTCCTACCTCAAGTAATCCATCGTCGCGGCGCCCTGCGCCGCTTCGCCCTACCGTTCATTGCAGGAGTATCGCCATGAAGACCCGTGCCGCCGTTGCATTCGAAGCCGGCAAGCCGCTGCAGATCGTCGAGCTGGACCTCGAGGGCCCGAAGAAGGGCGAGGTGCTGGTGAAGATCACCCACACCGCGCTGTGCCACACCGACGCCTTTACCCTGTCGGGCGATGACCCGGAGGGCGTGTTCCCGGCGGTGCTCGGCCACGAGGGCGCGGGCATCGTGGTGGAAGTGGGCGAGGGCGTGACCAGCGTCAAGCCGGGCGATCATGTGATCCCGCTGTACACCGCCGAGTGCGGCGAGTGCCTGTTCTGCAAGAGCGGCAAGACCAACCTGTGCGTGTCGGTGCGCGCCACCCAGGGCAAGGGCGTGATGCCCGACGGCACCACGCGCTTTTCCTACAACGGCCAGCCGGTCTACCACTACATGGGCTGCTCGACCTTCGCCGAGCACACCGTGGTGGCCGAGGTGTCGCTGGCCAAGGTGAATCCGGAGGCCAACCCGGAACACACCTGCCTGCTCGGCTGCGGCGTGACCACCGGCATCGGCGCGGTGCACAACACGGCGAAGGTGCAGGAAGGCGACACGGTGGCCGTGTTCGGCCTGGGGGCGATTGGCCTGGCGGTGATCCAGGGTGCGGTGCAGGCCAGGGCCGGGCGCATCATCGCCATCGACACCAACCCGGGCAAGTTCGAGCTGGCGCGCGAGATGGGCGCCACCGACTGCGTGAATCCGAAGGACCACGACAAGCCGGTGCAGGAAGTGGTGGTGGAGATGACCGGTTGGGGCGTGGACCACAGCTTCGAGTGCATCGGCAACGTGGAAGTGATGCGTGCCGCGCTCGAGTGCGCGCACCGCGGCTGGGGCCAGAGCGTGATCATCGGCGTGGCCGGCTCGGGGCAGGAAATCAGCACCCGTCCGTTCCAGCTGGTCACCGGTCGCAAGTGGCTGGGCACCGCCTTTGGCGGCGTGAAGGGCCGCACCGAGCTGCCGGGCATGGTGGAAGACGCGATGAAGGGCGACATCAAGCTCGAGCCCTTCGTCACCCACACCCTGCCGCTGGAGCGGATCAACGAGGCCTTCGAGCTGATGGAAAAGGGCGAGTCCATCCGCACCGTCATCCGTTACTGAGTAGCGCAGCCGTAACTTGAACCCCTTGTAGGGGCGCGTCATACGCGCGAAGCCGCGTGACATCTGGCGGCGCGCGTGGCATCGGTCAGAGCGTTCCGGACGAAGCCCCGCCGCGCGGATCATCGTCACGCGGTTTCGCGCGCATGGCGCGCTCCTACAACAGCGGGACGCGTCCATATCGAACGTGTTCCGACATCAGGAGGAATCTCATGAGCAAGACCGAAAGAATCGAACACCGCGCCTGTTTCGGCGGCTGGCAGGATGTGTATCGCCACCGCTCCGACGTGCTCGGCAGCGATGTGACCGTGGGCGTGTACCTGCCGCCGCAGGCGGAGCAGGGCGAAAAGCTGCCGGTGCTGTACTGGCTGAGCGGGCTGACCTGCAACGAGCAGAACTTCATCACCAAGGCCGGCGCGCAGCGTTACGCCGCCGAACACGGGATCATCATCGTCGCGCCGGACACCAGTCCGCGCGGTGAGGGTGTGCCCAACGACGAGGCCTACGACCTGGGCCAGGGCGCGGGCTTCTACGTCAATGCCACCCGCGAGCCGTGGGCGAAGCACTACCGCATGTACGACTACATCGTCGACGAGCTGCCGGCGTGGGTGGAAGCCGACTCCGCGGCCAGCGACGTGCGCGCCATCAGCGGACATTCGATGGGCGGCCACGGCGCGCTGATGATCGCGCTGAAGAATCCGGGCCGCTACCGCAGCGTGTCGGCGTTCTCTCCGATCGTGGCGCCGACGCAGGTGCCGTGGGGCGAGAAGGCGTTCGGCGCTTACCTGGGCGATGACCGCGAGGCGTGGAAGCAGTACGACACGGTCGAGCTGGTGAAGCGGGGGGCGGCGGAGAAGCTGCCGCTGCTGATCGACCAGGGCGATGCCGATGAATTCCTCGAAGGCCAGCTCAAGCCGCAGCTGCTGCGCGAAGCGGCCGAGGCCGCGGGTCATCCGCTGGAGCTGCGCATGCAGCCCGGCTATGACCACAGCTACTACTTCATCTCAAGCTTCATCGGCGATCACATCGCCCATCACGCCAAAGCCCTGAAGGCCTGACCCGCAGCGCCGGGCGCCCCATGACGGCGCCCGGCCGTATTTCTGTAGGAGCGCGCCATGCGCGCGAAGCCGCGTGACCCATGTTGCGGGAGCGGCGTCGGCCACATCGTCGTGATCGACGCCCCGTCCCTTGCCAACAGTCACGCGGCTTTGCGCGCATGGCGCGCTCCTACACGACGGGGGTGCAGCTCGGGGTTACGGGGCCGAGGCCTGCAGCAGGTAGTCAGTGTAGGCGAAGCGCTCGTCGCGGAGAACGGTTTCGCCGCGTTGCAGTGGCAGCGGACTGGTGAACATCGGGCCGGCGGAGACGCAGGTGTGGAACTCGCCGTTTTCGCCGCAGGGATCGACTCCTTGTGGCAGTCCGTCCAGAAGCACCTCGTCGAACAGCCGGCCGGCAAAGCCGGCGTCCAGCTGTTGGGTGTCCACGCAGCACAGGTGGGTGCGCAGGCCGGCGGCAATCATGTCGCGGGCCACCACCGCGGTGTCCATGCCGAACAGCGGGAACAGCGCGTCCCAGCCCAGGCGGGTGCACAGTGCCTGGCGCCAGTCGCGCACGTCGGCCAGCAGCAGGTCGCCGTAGGCAATCGTGGACAGGCCGGGCCAACGGCTGGCGGCGCGGGCCAGACCATCGGCGAACGCGGCTTCGTACTCAGCGTTGCCGCACTGTTGCGGAATCATTGATTCAATCAGCGGCAGGTCGGCGGCCCGGGCCTGGACATGCACCACCTCGCGGCGCACCCCTTGCATCGAAACGCGGTCGTGGCCTTCGGTAAACGTGGTGAACAGGCCAACGACGCGGACGCTGGGGTCCTGCCTTAGCAGGTGCAGGGTCCACGCTGCGTCCTTGCCGCCGCTCCATGACAGCAGCACCTGCCGGGAAGATGGATTCACCAATGCGCTCCGTCAGCGTACGTCGCGCAGTTCCCACGCCTTGCCGGCCAGCAGGCTGAGGCGATGGCGGAGGAGGTCGCCCGGGATGGTGGTCTCCACCACCAGGTCGACCCCAAGGTTGCGCTGACGACCCTTGACCGTGGTCTGCGGATCCACCACCCCCAGGGCGGGATCCACTTCATCCGGCTCTTCCTGGGTCTGACGCCAGCGTTCAAACAGAGCGGTGCCACGCAGGGCGTCCTGCAGCTCGGTGGCAATGCCTTCCGGCCCGCGGGAATCAAGCGCGAATTGGCCCGCCTGGTCCAGTCGCGAGGTGTCGGGGATCCGGATGTCGTATACGGCCATGGGCAATCCTCGGTGTCGGGGCCACCAGTTTGCCCGGTTCAGCGTGGCCGTGGCGTTGCGATGCCTCAGGGCCTGCGGTTGCGCTCCGCTTCCGCGGCATCGATCTTCTCGCGGTGCCTGATGAACAGCGGAACCCCGGCCGCCAGTCCGATCATGATCAGCATTCCCCCAATGGTCAGCCAGCCGACGGGACGGGCCAGCAGTTCAACCAGAATCGGATGCATTCCATTTCCTCCTTCTGCCTGTGCAGACCCGATCATCGGCAGGAAGAAGAAGCCCGGCCTTGATTGCAATCAAGGCCGGGCTGGCAGGGTTGTATCAGCGCTGCGGGTAGGCCCGGGGCAGGCCGCCCTCGGCGCGCGGCGCGGGACGATGCAGGTAGCGGTCGCGCAGCTCGGTCTGGCGCGAACGCATCTGGATCGGCGCGCCGTTGAACCACACCTGCTCGGCGGTATGGGCCACATCCAGCGGGTCGCCGGTCCACAGGGCGAGGTCGGCGCGCTTGCCCACTTCGATCGTGCCGATCTGGTCGGCCACGCCAAACGCTTCGGCAGGCACCCGGGTCAGGCCGGCCAGGCCGTCATCCCAGGGCAGGCCGTGGGCCACTGCGTTGCCGGCCAGCTGGCGCACCTTGCGCGCGTTGTGCGAGGCGTCACCCGACTGGGTGAAACCCACTTGGACACCGGCTGCGCGCAGGCGTGCAGCGTTCTCAAGCGTGGCCGCGATCTGGTCGAAGCCGGACGGCAGGTTGTCCAGCGGGTCGACGAACACCGGCACATTGGCCGCGGCCAGCTGTGGAGCCAGGCGCCACGCCTCGGAGCCACCGCTGATGGCGATATTGACGCCATGGCGGCGTGCCCAGCGCAGCAGCTGGCGGATGTCGGCGGCGCGGTCCACGCCCACCACGATGCGGCCGTTGCCGTCCAGGAAGCCGGTCAGGGTGGTGCGGCCCGCCGGCGTCAGCAGGGCCGCGTGCGAGTCGGCCGGGATGCGGCCACGGGCCTCGTCGATCAGCTGGTCCAGCAGCATCCACTGCCCGGCGCGCGAGCTGCCGGACAGGCTCGACGCGCGTGCGCCAAGGCGCAGGGCCAGCACCTTCGGCCCGGCCGGATCCGGATCACCATCCAGCCGGAACACCGCACCCTGTCCACCGATGATCGAGCCGCCGGCAGCGGTGCCGGGGCTGACCAGGGTGAAGCCGATGCCCTCATAGGTGCTGACCGGGATCAGCATCGAATCGGGGTTGTAGGCCAGGGTCACGTCGAACTCGGGCCGCACCACCATGGCCTTGGCGCCATCGCCCAGGGCCAGCGAGTTGTCGCGCGCGCTGTCCTCGCCCGAGACCTCTTCCACACCGATGCCGGTGATGCCGCCGAACAGGGCCGGGGTCAGCGGCTTGCCCTGTGCATCGACGGTGCGTACGCCGTCTGCGGCCAAGCCCGTGCCAATGCCGGCAATGCGCCCGCCGCGCACCATCACGTCGGTGTTCTGCAGGGTGCCGCGCTCGGTTGCGGTGTGCACGGTGGCGTTGCGGATCAGCAGGTCCTGGGCAAACGCCGGCACCGACAGGCCCAGCGCCAGCACGGCGGTGGCAAGCGCGCGGAGGCGGAAGCTGCGGCGGCTCATCGGGCACCTCCTTCAACGCCGAATCCAAGGCTGAAATCGGTCACCGGCTGCAATGCCGGGTTGGCGCGGTCATAGAGCAGGGCGCCGTCGATCCACACGTGTTCGGCCAGGGCGTAGGAGCTGAAGGGGTTGCCGTTCCACAGCACCACGTCGGCCATCTTGCCGGCCTCGAGCGTGCCGGTCTGGTCGAGGATGCCCATGGAGCGGGCCGGGTTGGCGGTCAGCCAGCGGATCGCGCGCTCAGGGGTGATGTCCATGCCGGCGCGGCGCGCGCTGGCGATGACCTTGGCCGTCTCCTGGTTGAGGCGCTGGATGCCCTCGGCCGAATCCGAATGCACGATCGCGCAGCTGCCTTCCGGCCGGTCGACCAGGGCGATGTTCTCCTGGATGCCGTCCAGCGCTTCCATCTTGAAGCCCCACCAGTCGGCCCACAGCGCGGCGCAGGTGTTGGCCTGGGCCAGTTCGTCGGCCAGCTTGTAGGCCTCCACGCCGTGGTGGATCGCGGCGACCTGGAAGTTGAACTCCTCGGCCAGGTCCATCATCTGGGCGATCTCGTCGGCGCGGTAGCAGTGGATGTGCACCAGCACGTCGCCGTTGATCGCGCCGGCCAGAGTGTCCAGCTTGAGGTCACGCTTGCCGGGGCCGTTGCCATTGGAGGAATCACGCCCGCGCCGGCTGGACTGCCCGCCGGAGTCATCATGCTTGCCCAGGTACTCGGCGGCATCGATGAAGGCGGCGCGGTAGCCGGCCATGTTGCCCATGCGCGTGGCCGGGCCGCCGCGCTGGCCGTAGACCCGCTTGGGATTCTCACCGCAGGCCATCTTCAGGCCGTGGGGGGCGCCGGGGAACTTCATCTCCTGCACCGTGGTGGAAGCGACGTTCTTGAGGGTCACGCCGCGCCCGCCCACCAGGTTGGCCGAACCGGGCAGGATCTGCAGCGAGGTCACACCTCCGGCCAGGGCCGCGCCAAAGCCCGGATCCTGCGGCCACACCGAGTGTTCGGCCCACACGTGCGCGGTGACCGCGCCGGTCATTTCGTTGCCGTCGCTGTGCGCGCGGACGCCGGGGCTGGGGTACACGCCCAGGTGCGAGTGCACGTCGATCAGGCCCGGGGTCACCCACTTGCCGGTGCCATCCACCTGCACCGCGCCCTCCGGGGCAGCCAAACCCTGGCCCACGGCGGTGATGCGCCCGCCTTCCATCAGCACGTCGGCGCCTTCCAGGCGCTCGCCGGTGCCGGTCAGCACGGTGGCGCCCTGGATCAGTACCGGTGCCGCCGCGACCGGCGCATAAGTGCTGGTGTACGGGTCTTCGGCAAAGCGGGGAACCTTGGCCCCCTCGTTGGCCCCGGCCGCAGCGGGCAGGGCAAGCAGGACCGCGGCGAGCGCGGCGGTCAGTGGTCGCAACATGGTGGTTCCCCAGTGATGATGATCCAGCCATGCAAGCTATCCCGGGGCCCCCGGCCTGCCAACGTGACTGAAGTCATGCCATGGCAGAATGGCCGGATGAAAGAAAAAGAACAGATTGTTGAAAACTGGCTGCCGCGATACACCGGCGTGCCGCTGGCCGAGTTCGGCCAGCACATCCTGCTGACCAACTTCGGCGGCTACCTGGACCACTTCAGCCGGCTGACCGGCGCGCCCATCGTGGGCCTGGACCGGCCGATGCCCAGCGCCACTGCCGACGGCATCACCATGATCAACTTCGGCATGGGCAGTCCCAACGCCGCCACCCTGATGGACCTGCTGTCGGCGGTGATGCCCAAGGCGGTGCTGTTTCTGGGCAAGTGCGGCGGGCTGAAGAGGAAGAACCAGCTGGGCGACCTGATTCTGCCGATCGCGGCGATCCGCGGCGAGGGCACCAGCAACGACTATCTGCCCGCCGAGGTGCCGGCGCTGCCGGCGTTCGCCCTGCAGCGTGCGGTGTCCACGATGATCCGCGACCTCGACCACGATTACTGGACCGGCACCGTCTATACCACCAACCGCCGGGTCTGGGAGCACGACGAAGCGTTCAAGGACTACCTGCGCCGGCTGCGCTGCATGGCCATCGACATGGAAACGGCCACCATCTTCGCCGCCGGCTTTGCCAACCGGATCCCGAGCGGCGCGCTGCTGCTGGTATCCGACCAGCCGATGATCCCGGAAGGGGTGAAGACCGAGGCCAGCGACGCGGTGGTCAGTGCGGATTACGTGGAGAACCACATTCAGGTGGGGATCGAGGCGCTGCGCCTGATCCGGCGCAAGGGCAAGTCCGTGCGCCACCTGCGGTTCTGATTTGCAGCGGCACGGGAGCAAGCGGATGGACAACATGAAGAACTTCAAAGGCTGGATCCTGATCCCCGCGGCGGTCGCCGCACTTGCGCTGGCGGCATGCGCCGAGCCGGAGCCTGGGGCGACAGCGGCAGACCCGCCAGCTGCAGCAGCGCCGGCCGAAGCGACGGCCACGGCCACGACGCCGCCCGCGGACGCGGATGCGGACATACCAATGGCCGGTTGGCCGACCATGACCGTCTACAAGACTCCGTCCTGCGGTTGCTGCGTGGTCTGGATCGAGCACGTCAACGCGGCCGGGATTCCGGTGGAAACCGTGGACGTGACCGACATGGGGCCGATCAAGCAGGAGCTGGGCGTGCCGTATGGCAAGGGCTCGTGCCATACGGCGAGCATCGACGGCTACCTCATCGAAGGTCATGTGCCGATCGAGGACATCCGCCGGCTGCTGGACGAGCGCCCGCGTGCCCGCGGGCTGGTCCTGCCGGGCATGCCGCTCGGATCGCCCGGCATGGAGATGCCCGATGGCCGCAGCCAGGCATTTACCGTCGAGCTGGTGGCTGAAGACGGCAGCACTACGGCCTGGGCACACCATCCCGCGCGCTGAGCGCGGGGCAATGTTTTCCAACGGAGCAGTGCAATGACGACGGCCAGCGAAGTAGTGGGCTTCTGGCGCGAGGCCGGGATGCAGAAGTGGTTCCGCGGAGGCGACGAATTCGACCGCGAGTGCGAATCACGCTTCCTCACCGCCCATCTGGCCGCCGCCAGGCGCGAGCATGAGCGGTGGATGGATGACGCCGAGGGCGCCCTGGCGCTGTTGATCCTGCTCGACCAGATCCCGCGCAACGTATTCCGGGGCAGTGGCCACGCCTTCGCCACCGATGGCCTGGCCCTGCATTACGCCGGCCGCGCGGCGGAAGCGGGCCTGGACGTGCAGGTGGATCCGGCCCTGCGGGCCTTCATGTACCTGCCCTTCGAGCATTCGGAGGTCATGGCCGACCAGCAGCGCTCGGTGGCGCTGTTCCGCACCCTGGGCGATGGCAACTCGCTGGATTACGCGGTCCGGCACCTGGAAGTGATCGAGCAGTTCGGTCGCTTCCCGCACCGCAACCGCGCGCTGGGACGCATCAGCACGCCGGCAGAACAGGCCTGGTTGGACGCCGGCGGCGGTTTCTGATCGGGAAGGTTTCGCACGACAGGGAAACCTCGTAGGAGCGCGCCACGCGCGCGAAACCGCGTGACATCAATCCACGGCGCGGGGCTTCGGCCGCCGCGCCGGTAAAGGAACCCCACCGCGCCGATCCGGTTCACGCGGCTTCGCGCGCATGGCGCGCTCCTACGGTGGGGCTCAGTAGCGGGCGATCGAGGTGTCGACGGTCGTGGCCCAGGCTTCGATGCCGCCTTCCACGTTGAAGATGTTGGTGAAGCCCAGGGCGGTGAAGTGGGCCACGGCCTGCTGGCTGCTGCCGCCGGTGTGGCACAGGAACGCCAGCGCCGTGTCCTTGGGCAGCGTCTCCAGCTTGGCACGGCTGTCGCCGTCCAGCGTCTCGTGCGGCACGTTGACCGACGCGTGGGCGCGCTCGGGAGCGCCGCGCACGTCCACCAGGGTCAGCTCGCCGGCGCGCACCTTGGCGTCGGCATCGGCCGGGGAGATCTGCTGCATCGGCTTGGGCGCGTTCGGGTTGTCGATCGCCAGGCCCTTGCCGCGCATGTCGTCCACCCAGTCGATGGTGATGCCGTCGGCGCGGCGCGCGCTGGCCGGATCGAACTGGATCCGCAGGCCACCGGCTTCCACCGCGATCGCGGTCGGGCTGGCCTTGGCCACCTCGAACTTCGGACGGAAGCGGGCGTCGATGCTCAGTGCCAGCGCCATGTCGGGACCGGCCTCGCCCAGCGCATTGCGCAGCATGTCCGCAGCGGCAGGGGTCACGGTGACGTCCTTGGGCGGGGTGCGGTCGACCGGCGGCAGGCCCAGGGCCTCGTTCAGTTCACCGCTGGCGGACATTTCTTCGATGATGTCGCTGCCGCCCACCAACTCGCCGCCGATGTAGAGCTGCGGGATGGTCGGCCAGTTGCCGTAGGCCTTGATGCCTTCGCGGATGTCGGGATCGCTGAGCACGTCCACGTGGGCGAATTTGACCTCCAGCCCCTGCAGGATGCCGGCGGCCTTGGCCGAGAATCCACATTGCGGCATTTCCGGGCGGCCCTTCATGAACAACACCACCTGGTTGTCCTGGAGCAGGGTGTCGATGCGCGTGCGCAGGCTGGGATCAAGGCTCATGGCAGAAAATACTCCGACGGGGAACCGCCCATTTTACGCCCGTGGCATGATCCGCGCATGGACGGTCGGGGAACACTGCATCGCGTGCCGCGCTGGCCGCACGCCTGGCTGGCGCTGTTCCTGCCGTCGCAGCTGCTGGTGGCCCTGGCATGGTGGGCGCTGGGCTGGCGCATCGGACTGCCGCTGCTGCTGCTCAGCCACCTGCCGTTCGTGGCCGCCGTGCTGATGCCCCGCGCGCGGCTGTATGCGCCGGTGCTGGCACGGTTGCCGGTGAACGGCCGGGCGGTCTGGCTGACCATCGATGACGGGCCATCCGACGACACCTTGGCGCTGCTTGACCTGCTGGACCAGCACGGGGCCCGCGCCACCTTCTTCCTGGTGGGCGAACGCGCGGCACGGCGGCCGGAACTGGTGGCCGAGATCGTACGCCGCGGGCACGGCATCGGAAACCACAGCCATACCCACCCGCAGGCCTGGTTCTGGGCGCTGGGGCCAAAGCGGATGGCGCATGAGATCAACCAGGCGCAGCGGACCCTGACCGAGCTGGCGGGTGCGCCGCCGCGCTGGTTCCGCTCGGTGGTGGGCATGACCAATCCGTTTGTGGCCGCGCCGCTGCGGGCCAATGGCCTGGCGCGGGTGGCGTGGAATGCGCGCGGCTTTGATGCGGTGCGCGCTGATCCGGCAAAGGTGGCGGCGGATATCGGCCGGGATCTGGCACCGGGTGCAATCGTGCTGCTGCACGAGGGCGCATCGCACGGACGCAGCGTGGAAACAGTTACGGCGGTGCTGGAGCGGCTGCGCGTTGAAGACTGGTCCACCGTGCTGCCTGAAGATCTGGACGGCGCGGCAGCACTTCGGCCGCAGCTTGCGGACGCCGCCAGGCGGGGTGGAGAGTTGTCCGCCGGCGGGCCCTAGGCGGGATCAGTTGGCCGCGCCGTTGCGGCTGGTCTTTTTGGCTGCTTTGCGGGCGCTGGTTTTCTTCGCCGCAGTTTTGGCCACGGCCTTGCTGGCCGGCGCCTTGCCCGCAGCGGCTTTCTTGCTGGCTGCGGCCTTCTTGCGGGCGGGCGCCTTTTTTACCGCTGCCTTTTTTACCGCTTTGCTGGCTGCGCGCTTGGCGGCCTTCTTCGCCGCTTTGCGGGGCGCCTTCGCGGCAGGCCGGGCCTCGGGTGCCGGCGTCGTCCTTGCTGCCGTCCGCCGGGCGGGTTTCCGGGCCGGCGCGGTCGCGGTTACCGCGGGTCCGGTTGTGGCCGGCATCATGACTTCCGAAAGCTGGTCCAGCACCTTGCGCAATGCATCAAGAGGCCCTGCGGAATGGGCGGTGTCGGCGGTGGTGTCTTCCAGGGCGGCCGTGGTGGTCTGCTGCCATTCGGTCAGCGCCTGCTGGAAACCGTCGACGAAGGTGGCCTGGTGGTCGCTGGCCGACTGGGCCAATGCCTGCATGTCGCTGGCTTGGCGTTCGGCCAGGTGCCAGAGCGCGCTGCCCGGCAACATTGCCAGCGCCGACCAGTCGCCGGCCTGCAGGCGCGCGGCTTCCCCGCCCGCTTCCGCCAGGCGGTCCTGCAATCCGCGGCGGAGCAGTTCCATCCACTGCCCGCGGTTGTCTTCAAGCAGCTGGCCGATCCGCAGCCACAGCTGCAGGTTGGCGTTGTAAAGGGTCAGGGGGAGATGGCTGGCGTCGGTCATCGTGCTGTCCTCGGTGGCGGAGTGGATGCAGCAACTGCAGCCTCCGCCTTCGACGCGGAGGCCTGGGCTGATCGTACTGCAAGCCCCGTATCCGGTTCAGCCGTCCGGAAGTGCTGTGCAGCGACCGGGGGATGCGGGAGTGGCCACCAGCAGCCAGTTGTTGAACGGCGTGCTGCCGTAAAGGGGTGCGGCCGACACCTTGAGCCCGGCGGCTTCCAGGATTCCGCGCAGGCCATCCAGGGTCGGGTGGTGGCGCGGGCGCTCCTGCATCCAGCCCACCAGGTTGGCGAACCGGTCGCTCATCCGGCTGGTGCGGCTGCGGCCGCTCTCGTCCAGCAGGCCGGTGCGGATCACCAGTCGTCCGCGCGGGGCAATCATGGGAGCCGCCTTGGTCAGCAGGGCCCGCTGCGCCTCCGGATCCAGGAACTGGAGCACGTCCAGGATGGTCACGCTGCCGCAGTGTTTCGGAGTTTCCGCGCCGACGTCCATCACTTCCAGACGCACATCGCGCAGGCTGCAGTCGGCGGCCACGCGGGCCCCGCGGGCGATCTTGTCCGCATCGATATCCACCCCGCGATAGACAATGGACTGGCCATCCTGGCGCAGCGCATGGGACAGCAGGCCCAGTCCGCAGCCCAGGTCCAGGACCGGCGCCTTGGTGCCGCGCAGGGCCGCCAGCACACCCGGATAAAGCGGGTCGCTGCGCAGCTTGATCAGGGTGTAGAAGTAATCGTGCCGATTGCCAAGCAGGCGCCTGGGAGCAAAGGCCTTCGCAATCCTGCGGCTGCGCGCACCGTCCAACGGCCGCAGCGATGACAATGCGTGGGCGTCGAGCACGGCGTCGGCGGGGGCAGGGGACATCCGGTGGGGCCGGTAAAGGAACGGGCGACAACCTAACATGCCTGAATCAGGCGTCAATGTGCCCCGGGCCGGCCTGGTCATTCAGCCCGGGCCGGGCCAGCAGGCGAAGCACCACCGGCAGCGCAAGGCGGGTCCACTGCGCGTACATGCGAGCGGAAGGATGCAGTCCGTCAGGGGCGATCATTTCCGGCTCCGCACCGCGGGCGCGGCTGACCGGCGTGATGTCGATGAAGGCCACGCCCAGCTCGCGGCAGCGGCCGGCGGCAGCGGCGTTGAAAGCATCGATGTCCGTGGCGACCGCTTCAGTGTCGCGTCCCGAGGCGGCGGCAAACGGGGTCACGCCCCAGTCGGGAATGGACAGCACGAACACTCTTGCCCGATCTCCGCCCGCGAATCCCACCGCCCGATCCAGCAGGGCGGCAAACTGCGCTGCGTACTCTTCCACGCTGTGGCCGCGGTACTGGTTGTTGACCCCGATCAGCAGGCTGACCAGGTCGTGATCCTGCGCCGGCGCTGCGGCGTCGATGGCCGCGTCCAGCTCGTCGGTGGTCCAGCCGGTGGTGGCGATGATCCGTGGCCCGTCCACCGCGATGCCCTCGGCCCCGAGCGCGCGCACCAGCTGCGCCGGCCACGACTGCGCGGGATCGACGTCTTCACCAACGGTGTAGGAATCGCCCAGCGCCAGATAGCGCAGCGGGCGGTCCGGTGCGGGTCCGGTCATGACTGCCTCCGTTCAAAGGACGCCAGCATAAGTGGCAATGTGCCTGCGCGGGACGCTGGGCGGTCCGCATGCGCGATAGAATCGCCGCATGCTGACCTCGACCGCTTCCGCGTGACCCCTGGCGCCGCCGAGGCGGACCAGGCCGCGCTGCGTGCGATTGGCTGGCCCGCCGTCGGCGAACCGCTGCCGGAGGCCTGGGCCGGGCTGATGGCGGAACACCCCCAGGCCCGTCCGGCCCGCATCGTTGAACAGCACCGCACCGGCTACCTGGCCACCGATGGCCTCGGGCCGGCCGCTGTGGTGGAGTCCCTGCCCGAATGGCAGCTGCCGCGCTTTCCGTCGCAAGGGCGGGCGGCAGTCGGGGACTGGGTGTTGCTGGAAGAGAGCCGGATCGTGGCCCTGCTGCCGCGGCGCAGCCTGATCAAGCGCGCGGCCGCCGGGGAGCACTACCGCCAGCAGCCGATCGCCGCCAACGTCGATGTGGTGATGGTGGTGACCGGCCTGGACGGCGATTTCAACCCGCGCCGCATCGAGCGCTACCTGCTGCTGGTCCGCGGCGCCGGGGTGCAGCCGGTGGTGATACTGACCAAGGCCGACCTGCCGGAAACCGACGTGGATGTCGCGCTCGCCGCGCTCGCCGCCACCCTCGGTGATGACGTGCCGGCGTTGGCGCTGGATACGCGCGATCCGGCCAGCGTCAATGCGCTGTTGCCCTGGCTGCGTCCGGGCGTGACCGCCGCGCTGGTCGGCAGCTCCGGCGCGGGCAAGTCCACCCTGGCCAACACCCTGGTCGGCGAGGAGCGGATGAAGACCGCCGCGGTGCGCGAGAGCGATTCGCGCGGCCGCCATACCACCACCTGGCGCACGTTGATCCCGCTGGCCTCGGGCGCGTGCCTGATCGACACCCCGGGCATGCGCGAGCTCAAGCCCACCGGCGAAGAGCGCCTGGCCGATGGCGGGTTCACCGAGATCGAAACCTTGGCCGAGCAGTGCCGCTTCCGTGATTGCCAACATGACCAGGAGCCCGGCTGCGCAATCCGCGAGGCGCTGCAGGCCGGGCGGATCGACGCCGGCCGGCTGAGGAATTACCTGAAGCTGCGCGACGAGCTGGCCACGGCTGCGGAGACGCTGCTGCAGCGCCGCGCGAGCGGGCCGCCGGGCAAGCGCCCGGGCGGATCGCGGCCGCGCTGAGGGCTGTCATCTCCGTGCCCTTCAGGTCCGGACCGAAGGCTCTGCGGCGCCCCGGCCTTTCGCGGCCTTGAGCGATGCCCGGAATTCTTCAATGAAGGCTTCCGCCAGGTGCGAAGGAGGCCTGTCTTCCAGGTACACGCACTCGATCTCGAACCGGATGGCAGGATCCAGTGGGCGGAACTCCAGCTCTGCGCCAGCGATCGCCCGGGCGGTGAACTCGTCGATGATGCTCATGCCGGCACCGCACCGGGTCAGCGCAGCGGCCAGGTAATAGGTCTGGTTGGATACCACTTCGCGAAGGGTGACTTGCTGGGCTTCCAGCTCACGTTCGACGAGGTCGCTCAGCGGTCCGCTGTTGGCCAGCCCGACCATGTCGCGGCCGGCCAGGCGCGTGATGGGAACGCGCGCTTCCGGGTTGGCCAGCGAAGCGCGGTCATACAGGAGTACCAGCTCCCCCTTGCCCAGCCGCCGGCGCTGCATGCGGGGGTGCATGGGGGGCATGTAGGCGAAGGCAATGTCGCACTCGCGTTCGTACAGGGCCTGGAAGACATCGCTGTGGTGCAGGGTCTGGACATCGAACGTCACCTGCGGGAAGCGCTTCCGGTAGCGGGCAATGGCGCTTGGCGCAATGTACAGCCCCAGTGACGGCACCACTGCCAGGCGCAGGTGGCCGCCATCCATATTGCGGATATTGGAAATGGTTTTGCGCAGGGAGGCCATCCGCTCGAAGATCACCTTGACCTCTTCGAACAGCGTATGTGCTTCATCGGTGGCCACCAGCCGGCCGCGCACCCGGGTAAACAGCTCAAAGCCCAGCTGGCTCTGGGCATGCTGGAGCACCTTGCTCACCGATGGCTGGGAGACATGCAGCGTTCGGGCCGCTGCGCTGATCGAGCCCGCGGTGTAAACCGCATAGAAAACTTCAATATGACGAAGGCGCATGAAGGCAGGTTAGGGCATGGGCTTCAGCTTGGCCACGCCCCGGCGCCGTCTTCTCCCAGGGCAAGCGCCACCGCCCGTTCCGCGCTGCCCATGGCAAGCGTCCAGCCGAACATGCCGTGTCCGATATTGCAGGTCAGGCCCTCGCGGACGTTGGCGATGATCGGAACGGAGTCCGGTGTGGACGGGCGCAGTCCGGCCCAGCGATCCAGGATCCTGGAGTAGTCGGCGGCCTCGGGCAGCGACTGGCGGGCCAATGCGAGAAACTGTTCAAACCGCGCGTTTGAAACGGCGGGGTCCCAGTCGTTGATATCCGCCATGCCGGCGATGCGCATGTTGTTGCCGAGCCGGCAGAACACCAGTTTGCGCGCCGTATCGGTAATGCTGGCGGTCGGTGCCAGGGGGCCGCAGGGGGCGGTAAGCGAGTAGCCCTTGATCGACATCAGCGGCGCGCGGATGCCGAGTTGACGCAGCAGCGCAACGCTTTCCACGCCGGTGCACACGATCAGCCGCCGTGCATGAGCCACATCACCGTCGCGCGAGTGCAACATCCAGTGCGGGCCGCGGCGCTGGATCGATTCGATATCGAACCCGAAACGGGTCTGCACGGGGTACCGGCCACACATGGTGTCCAGCAGCCCCGCGGAAAAACGCCATGGATCGCCAACGGCCTCCTCCGGGGAGTACACCACGCCCCGGATACCGGGCACCTGTGCCAGTGCCGGCTCGATTGCGACGGCTTCGCGTGGCGCCAGCAGCTGCTGTTTCACCCCGTAGGGACGCTTCAGTTCCAGCATCGCCGCACCTGCCTGCAGCGCAGCGTCGCTGAAATACAGGTGCAGCTTGCCGGCCACCCGGTGCTGGAAATCGAATGGATGCAGCTCCAGCAACGACTGCATGGCCTTCTGCGATGCCTGGGCCAGATGCAGGGTGTGCAGCGTATTGCGCCGCAGCTGCCGGCTGGTGGCGTTGGCCAGCAACGAGACGCCCCAGCGCCAGATGGACGGATTGCCCGTCAGCCGGAGCCGGAAAGCGGGGTCACTGCCGGTCAGCAGTCCGGGGATCTGCTTCCACAGGGATGGGCCTGCCATGGCGTCCGTGTAGGCGTAGCTGAGCTGGGCGCCGTTGGCGAACGATGCCCCCTGCGCCGGTCCGGATGCGCGGTCCACGATTTCCACCGACAGGCCGCGCTGGGCGGCTGCCCAGGCCGTGGCCATGCCGACCACGCCAGCCCCCAGGACAGTGACATCACAGGTCGAGTTGGATGTTGGCATCACGAGTGCCCTTGTCAGACGTTGGAGCGGCCAATACGGCCCCCTCGCGTCGTGGATCGGCCGCGCCGTGCAGGCCATCCGCGCGCAGCTGCACGCCGTGCAGGCCGGAATCTTCCCCGCTGCCGGCCCGTACCGTTACGCCCCGGCGTTCCAATTCGAGCAGCAATGCGGGGGCCATGGCATCGGCCTCGCCATCAAAGCGCTCGCCCCGGGCCACCAGGTTGGGCAGGGCGATGGCCTCGTCCAGGGGCATGTCCCAGAACAGCCATCCCAGCAGGGTCTTGCCAATGTATGCGGGAATCGCATTGCCGCCCGGCGAGCCGATGGCGCCGGCAAAATTGCCGTCGCCGTCGAGCACGATGACCGGAGACATGGATGAGCGGGGGCGTTTTGCAGGCGCGATGGCATTGGCCGCTGCCGCGCCCGGCTGCCAGGAGAAATCGGTGAGCTGGTTGTTGAGCAGCATTCCGCCCGCGACCCGGCCTGAGCCGAAATACGATTCGATCGTGGTGGTCATGGAGACCGCGTTGCCTTCGCCGTCCACCACCACGAAATGGCTGGTGCCGGCCGGCTCGGCCGTATGGTCCTCAGCGTTCGCAGGCGCGCCGGCGGGCAGGCCGGGCGCAAATGCCCCCGGCGCGGCGTGCTGGCCAAGCAGGCGCCTGCGGCTGTCGAGATAGTCCGGGTCGAGCATGCCTTCGATCGGGACCTGGACGAATCCCGGATCGCCCACGTAGTGGTCGCGATCGGCATACATCAGCCGGCTGGCCTCGGCGAAGGTGAGCCAGGCGGCCGGATCGTTGGCCGGGCGCTGCGCGATATCGGTCCCTTCCAGCAACAGCAGGAGTTGCAGCAGCCCGACCCCGCTGGAGGGCGGCGGCGGCACGCAGACCAGGTGGGCGCGGATGGCGCGGCACAGCGGCTGGACCTTTTCGGCCTGGTAGCTGGCCAGGTCCGCCGCGCGCATCGGCGACGGACCGGGGGGCTCGCTGATCCGGTCGAGGATGGCCTGCGCCAGCGGCCCGGTCTGCAGTGCGGCTGCGCCGCGCGTGGCGATTTCCTGCAGGCTGCGCGCATAGACGGGGTTGCGCATCACGTCGCCGGCGCGCAGCTTCCGTCCGTCGGGATGCGAGAAGAGTCTGGTCACGTCCGGAGCGGCGGCTTGCGGGAACGTGCCTTCGATGTGCTGCTGGAGGCGCGGGGTGACAGTGAACCCCTGGTCGGCCGTTTCCGCCGCGGACGTAAACAGCGTCGACCAGGCAAGCCTGCCGTGGTCGGCGTGTGCGGCTTCCAGGGCCGGCAGGACGCCTGGCACTCCGGTGGCGCGGCCCGTGAGCATCGCCTGCGATCGCGGCAGCAGGTCTCCGGCGGGATCATGGAACAGGAGGGGGCCCGCGCCCGAGGGGGCCCGCTCACGCCCGAGGTAGGCATCGACCTGGCCGTCACGGGCCCGGTAATGAAGCAGGAACGCCCCCCCGGCCAGCCCGGAACTCTGGGGCTCGACGAGACCGAGCATCGCCTGCACCGCAATCGCGGCATCAATCGCGGTGCCACCGCGTTCCAGCACCTCCATCCCCGCCTGCGAGGCGAGCGGATGGGCGCTGCTCACCGTTCCAGCGCTGCGCGGTGCGACCGGCTGTGCCGGCTGCAGCGTGGGCTGGTGGATGCACGCCGCAAGCATCACGCCCGCGAGCGCTGTGCATGCAAGCGTCAGGCGCCGGGTGGCAGTGGACAACAGGCCATCTCCTGCTGGTGGGTGGATACGGATTCCGGCAACCAGAGGCCGGCGTGCAAAGCCTAACCCGGCCCGCGGCAAGCAGGCTTCATTTTCCTTCCCATGGGCACAACCTCCGGTTATGGGATGCCATAACCGTGGGGTATGCGTTGCCCCAGGATTGGTGGGGGACACCCGCCGGCAATCTATGCATGGTGGTACGTGGCCGCTGCCCTGGGAGGAGGAAGCATGGTCTGGAACGCCGCACGCCAGTGCGCTGTGCTTGTTGCCGGGTGCCTGTTGACGCTGTCGCTGGCGGTGCCCGCGCAGACCCGCCAGCTGCTCAATTACGAAGCCATCCACAAGCCGGAGACGGGCAGTGCCGGCATGGTGGTCAGCCAGAACGATGCGGCCAGCCGGGCCGGTGCACAGGTGCTGCGCGAGGGAGGCAACGCGGTGGACGCCGCTGTCGCCACCGCCTTCGTACTGGCCGTGACCCTGCCGCGCGCAGGCAATGTCGGCGGTGACGGATTCATGCTGCTTCACCTGGCTGGTGAGGGTCGGTATACCGCCATCGACTACCGTTCGGCGGCCCCGGCGCTGGCCACTCTGGATGCCTACGTCGGTGATGATGGTCAGCTCGACGGCCATTCGGCGGGCATCCGCGCCGCGGGTGTGCCGGGCACGGTGGCAGGCCTTGCACTGGCCCACGAAAAGTATGGCCGCCTGCCGTGGAAGCGGCTGCTGGAGCCGGCGATCAGGATGGCCGAGGACGGCATCGTGCTGACCGCCGATGAGGCGTTCGCGCTGGACTGGGGCAAAGAGCGGCTGGCACGCAGCACGGCGGGGGCCGCGGTGTTCCTGCACCCTGACGGGGAGGCGCTGGGTGCGGGCGAGCGGCTGGTGCAGTCCGACCTGGCCTGGACGCTGCGCCGGATCGCGGAACATGGAGCGGATGATTTCTATCGGGGCCAGGTCGCTGATCGCCTCGATGCGGGCATGCGCGAGCACGGCGGGCTGCTTCGCAAGCAGGACCTGATGCAATACCAGGCGATCGAGCGCCCGGCGCTGCGCAGCAGCTATCGCGGCGTGGAGGTAGTCACCATGCCGCCCGCCAGCGGTGGCGGTGCGGGCATCGTCGGCACCCTCAACGTCCTCGAGCATTTCGACCTGCCATCGATGGGGGCGGGGTCGGCCGATGCGCTGCACCTGTTCGCCGAGGCCAGCAAGCTTGCCTGGCGTGACCGGCTGACCCATGTCGGCGATACCGGCTTCCTCCAGGTACCGCTCGGGGGGCTGGTGGCCAAGCAGTACGCGGCCGGCCGCGCGGGCCTGGTCAGGATGGACCGCGCCACGCCGGCGGCAGACGTGGAGGCGGGAGATCCGTGGGCGCATGAAAGCCCGGAGACCACCCACTTCTCGGTGGTCGACGCCGACGGCAACGTGGTCAGCAACACCTACACCATCGGCGCCGACTTCGGGTCGGGGGTGATGATCGGGGGAACCGGCTTTCTGCTTGGCAACCTGATCGGAAACTTCTCGTTGCGCGCGCAGCTGGATGCCCAGCGCGAGGGCCGGCCTGCGCCGCCCAATGCGATGGAGCCGGGACGGCGGCCAGTCTCCAGCATGGCGCCGACGATGCTTGTGCGCGACGGCAAGCCATGGCTGGTGACGGGGAGTCCAGGCGGCAACACCATCCCCGGAACCATCGTGCAGACGATCATCAACGTGGTCGATTTCGGCATGAACGTCGCCGAGGCCACGATGGCACCGCGGGTGCATCAACACATGTCCGGCGACGGCGCGCTCCAGATCGAACGCGGCCTGAGCCCGGATACGCTGCGGCTGCTCGAAGCGCGCGGCCACATCACTTCATCCGGACAGACGATTGGCAGCACCCAGATGCTGGTGGTCGAACCCGGCCGGGTCGAAGGCGCGGCTGATCCCCGCAGGCCCGGGGCGGCGGCCATCGCACAGTAGCGGCGGCAGCGGCCACAGGAAAACAGCGCCCGCGCTTTCCAGCGCGGTCATGACAAGAACCGATGGTTCGTGGGAGCGAAGACACATGAAGACGTACCGGAAAACCATACTCGCAGCGGTCGTGGGCGCGATCCTCGCCGGCGCGCCGGCTTTCGCCCAGACTCCGCCGGCCGCGGACCCGGGTGCACCCCCGCCGACGGATGACGGGGAGCGGCGCCGGACCGACGAGCAGGCTGCGGCCGAACGCATCGCCGAGCTGGATCAGGTCGTGGTCGTCGGCAGCCGGTTCGCCGGCAACAACGAGGCCGGCATGGTCCCGGTGGCGGTGATGGACGAAGCGGAGATCGAGGCCACCGGCGCGGTCTCCGGTGAAGAGCTGCTGCGCAGCCTGCCGCAGGTGGGCGACATGATGTTCGACAATACCGACGTCGCCGCCAACCTCAATGCCGCGCGCGGCGATATCGGCTCGATCAACCTGCGCAACCTGGGTACCGGCAATACCCTGCTGCTGGTCAACGGCAGGCGCATGGTCCCGCACCCAGGTACGCAGACGGAGGCCCTGGTTCCGCGCCAGACCGCCAACATGAACTCGATCCCGCTGTACGGGGTGCGCCAGATGGAGGTGCTGATGGGCGGTGCTTCGGCGCTGTACGGATCGGACGCGGTAGCCGGCGTGCTCAACGTGGTGATGGACACCCATTTCCAGGGTCTGGAAGTGCAGGCGCAGTACGGCGGTTCGGAAAACATCGACCTGCGCCAGGGCAACTTCAACTTCAAGGCCGGCCGCTGGTTCAACGATGGGCGCACGCGGGTGACCCTGCTGGGCGGACACACCTACCGATCCGAAGTGGCGGCCAGCGAACATCCCCGCACCGCCAACATGGATCGCCGGGAGATGCTGGAAGGAACCCCGTTTGAGGGCCATACCTCCTTCGATAACCGCATGACCACCACGCCTTGGGCGGCATTCCAGACCCGCGATGGCCGGACGGTTTCGATGGACGGTGATCTGATCACCAGCGGGACCGGTTACTTCCACATGCAGCCGTTGGAGCATCGCTGCCTGATGCAGATCAACGATGACGTGTGCATCCAGACCGGTGCCTTCAGCACCGCCGAAGATCGTCCCCGGCGCTTCAACTCGATGCACCAGCGCAATATCCTGGGTGGCGTGGGCCGGACCAACCTGTTCGGCACCATTGAGCAGGACATCAACGACAACTTCGTCGCCTTCGGCGAAGTCAGTTACTACAAGGCCCGGTTCGAAAGCATGCGCGAACAGGCGTCGTCGCTGGGCTCGGCGCCGATGATCGTCCCCGCGTCCAACTACTACAACCCGTTCGGCGCGATGTACCTGCCGGACGGCACGCTCAACCCCAACCGCCTGCCCGGCATCGATGCGCCGGAAGAAGGCCTGGATCTGCGCATCACCAGCTATCGTGCCATCGACACAGCGCGTCCCTACACGGTGGACGATGATTCCTACCGGGTCATGGCGGGCGTGCGTGGCTACCTGGGCAATTTCGACTGGGAAAGCGCGGTGCTGTACTCGCGCGCAACCACCGAGGACACCCAGCACGGCTCGATCAGCAACTCCCTGTTTGCCGAAGCGTTAGGGCGTTCCGATCCGGGCGCCTACAACCCGTTCAATGGCGGTGATCCGAACGACTGGTCAGGGCTTGACGCGACTCCGAGCGATCCGGACACCATTGCCAGCTTCACCGTGCCGGTGGTCCGCTACAGCACCGCGAGCCTGTTCCAGGTGGACACCCGGTTCCTGCACGAGAGCATCTTCAACCTGCCCGCCGGCGACGTGGGCCTTGCCTTTGGTGCAGAGTGGCGTCGTGAAACGCTGAATGACGTGCGCGATCCGCGCTTCAACGGCGAGATCACCTACACCAACCCGATGACCGGGGAAATCACCAGCGACGTGCTGGGCGCCAGCCCGGCGGCAAGCAACTCCGGTGATCGCAACGTGGCTTCGTTCTACGGCGAGTTCGCCGTACCGCTGGTGTCGCCGCAGATGGGGATTCCACTGGTGCGCAGCCTTGACCTGCAGTTGGCCGGCCGCTGGGAGAACTATTCCGACTTCGGCTGGGTCTCCAACCCCAAGGTCGCCCTGGCGTGGAACCTCAGCGAGGACTTCATGGTGCGGGGCAACTGGGCGCAGAGCTTCCTGGCGCCCAATATCCTGCAGCTTTACGCCGAAGGCACCGTGGTCAGCAATACCCGCACCGATTACTACCTGTGCGAGGCGGACCTGCGTGCCGGCCGCATCGACAGCTGGTCCGGGTGTGGCCGTGGCTCCAGCACCCAGGCCGAGCGCAGCGGCAACCGCGACTTGCAGCCGGAAACCTCCGACGCCTATTCGGTCGGGTTCGTGTTCCAGCCGACCTTCCTGCCCAAGGCTGCAGGCCGCCTGACCCTGACCGCCGACTACTGGGTGATCGAGCAGGAGGACGTGATCGGCATCCTCGGCGAGCAGGCCCAGCTGGCGCTGGATTACCTGGCGCGCATGCAGGGTTCGCACAACCCGAACGTGGTCAGGAACGATCCCGATGACACCCGCATCGAGGACTTCGTGGGGACCGGCCTGGACCCGGTCGGTACCGTCAGCGTGGTCAATGACACTTACATCAACCGGCTGCCCCGCACCACCCGCGGCATCGACTTCGGGCTGACCCACCGGATCCCGACTGAGCGGGCGGGCACGTTCAATTACAGCATCAATGCCTCCCGCCTGATCGAGCGCACCCAGGATCCGGTGGCCGACGAGCAGATGATCCTGGACGCCCAGGAAGCGGGCATCATCAGCGACGGGTTCCGGCTCAGCAGCGCCGGCAACCTGCTTGGCATCAACGGATCGCCAGAGTGGCGGGCGACAGCCAACCTTTCATGGCGCAAGGGTGATTGGCTCACCGGGGCCCATGTGCGCTACGTGGGCGAGTTCGAATCCACCGGTGCGCTGCGCGATGGCAACCGCTTCCAGATTCCGAGCTGGACCACTACAAACCTGTACCTGGAGCGTCGCTTCGACGGGCTGGACAACTTCCTCGACGGCTCCCGCATCCGGCTCACGGTACGCAACGTGGCTGATCGCGACCCGCCGCTCTCGACCACGGCCATCGGCTTCTATTCCGGTGTGCACAACGTGCTGGGGCGTGGCTACTACCTGACCCTGACCAAGAGCTTCGACTGATCCGGCCACTGCACGACGCCGGGCGGCATCAGCCGCCCGGCGCCCATCCAGCAAGAGGAAGCGCGATGCGATCCAGACACTCTGCAAAACGTAGCGTCGCCATGTGTGCGGCGCTCCTGCTGTCGCTGTTTGCGCTGCTCCCCGCCTTGGCGGGCGGCATCGAAGAGAGGCTCGCCGGACTCATGGCCGAGCACGAGGCGGTGGGGTTGGCGGTGGTGGTGGTCGGGGACAACGACATCGTCTACCGCAACAGCCTTGGGTGGAAGGACAGGGAAGCGCGCATGCCGCTGGAGGAGGATGACGTGTTCCGCATAGCGTCCATCTCCAAGTCGTTCGCAGCGGTGTCGGTCCTGCAACTGGTGGAGCAGGGCAGGCTGTCGCTGGACGACGACGTGGGTGGGCTGCTTGGATTCCCGGTGCGCAATCCCGCGTTCCCGGAACAGGCGATCACGCTGCGGATGCTGCTCAACCACACCTCGTCCATTACCGACAGCCAGCAATACGGCAGCCTGGACATCATCAATCCCGGGGCCAACGCGACCTGGGCCGAAAGTTACTCGGCCCACGCCCCGGGGCAGCAGTACGAGTACTCCAACCTGGGTTACAACATGGTCGGGGCGATCATCGAAAGGGCCTCGGGGGAGCGGTTTGACAGGTACGTGAAGCAGCACGTGCTCGAGCCTCTGGGCCTGTACGGCGGCCATTGGGCGGACGTGCTGGATGCGGAACGCTTCGCGCAGATCTACCGCTACCGGGACGGCGCGGGCTTCGTGCGCTCGAATGCCGCGTATGCGCCGCTGGGCGAGCGCCTGGCGGACTACCGGCTGGGCTACAGCGCGCCCCTGTTCTCGCCCACCGGGGGCATGAAGATCAGCGCGTCCGACCTGGCCCGGTACATGTTGATGCACATGAACCAGGGCGAGTGGGCGGGCGCGCGGATCATCAGTCCCGAACACGCCGCCATGATGCAGGCGCCCGCCGTCCGTATTGATGACAACGCAGGCTACGGGCTGGCCCTGCGCACCGACCGGAGCCTGGTGCCGGGCGCGACCCTGACCGGTCACACCGGTTCCGCCTACGGGCTGTACAGCTCGATGTTCTTTGATGCCGACAGGAAGTACGGCTTCATCGTGATCACCAACGGCGTCAGGGACCCGGAGCTCCGGGACGCGGTGAACCGCGCGCTGTACGAACACTTCATCGGTCCGGTCAGCTCCAGAAATTGATGAAGCCGGTGATGATCAGAGCGTTGGTGAAGTCGATGAAGAACGCGCCGACCAGGGGTGCCACCAGGAATGCGCGCGGCGCCGCGCCGTAGCGTTCGACCAGGGCGCGCATCACAGCCATCGCATTGGCGGTGGTGCCAAGCATGAAGCCGATGAAACCGCCGCCCATGATGGCGGCGTCGTAGTCCCGGCCCATGACCCGGAACACCACGATGCAGAAGGCCACCACCGCGCCCACCTGCAGCACCAGGTTCAGCACCAGCGGAAGCGCCAGCCCGGCAAGCTCCCAGAGCTTGAGGTTCATCAGCGCCACCGACAGGAACAGCGCCAGGCACACGTTGCCGATCAGATCGGTGGTGGGCACCGAAAGGCCGATCCACCCGGTCCTGTCATCCAGGTTGCGGATCGCCGCGCCCACCAGCATTGCTCCCACGTAGGCGGGCAGGGTGATGCCGGTAGCGGAGATCCAGCCGCTGACCCATGCACCCAGCCACATCGCGATCAGCAGGGTCACGATGCTTTTGAGCGCGTTGAATTCGCGTACCGCCTCCGATGGTGCCGGACCGGTCGTCTCCAGGTCTGGTGAAACCTGCGCCTGCTGGCTGGACGGCGACAGCCGGAAGCGGCGGATCATCACCGTGATCGCCGGGCCGCCCACCAGCCCGCCGAGCACGATGCCGGCCATCGCCGAGGCCACGGCGATCGACTCCGCGCCCACCACGCCGGCCTCCTCGAACAGCGGCGCGAATGCCAGGCCCGTGGCCGGCCCGCCGGTGAGCGTGGTCGAGCCGGCCAGCACGCCGAACAGCGGATGCAGGTCGAAGCCCACCGCCACCGCCATGCCCAGCAGGTTCTGGAACACCGCGAAGCCGCTCGCCAGCCCAAGGAAGATCATCACTTGGGTACCGCTGATCTTCAGCAGCCTCAGGCTGGCGTTCATGCCGATCGTGGTGAAGAAGGCGATCATCAACGGCGTCTGCAGGCTGGTGTCGAGTACGAATAACGTGGTGTCCCGCGCATGCGCAATCCACACCGCTATGGCAAACACCAGCCCCCCGATCACCGGTGGCGGAAGGTTGTATTTTCCAAGCACCGGCACCCATCGGCACAGGCCGTAACCCAGGAACAGCGCGATGCCCGCAAGGGCAAGGGTCTGCACCGCATCAAGTTGCAGCATCGACAGGGACTCCTCGTGTAATCAGGCGCACGGTAGTGCTCAATCGCAGGTACCGGCAGGCGGATGGTGGCGCAGCATACGCCCCGGCAGGGCTTCCGCCGTCTCGCCGCGATCGATCATGGCCGTGCCGTTGATGAATAGATATTCCACGCCCTTGGACAGGACCGAAGGTTCCACGTAGGTCGCAGCCGGCGCGTACCGTTCGGGATCAAACACCACGACATCGGCGTGGTATCCGGCGCGCAGGTAGCCGCGATCCTCCAGGCCGAAGGTGTCGGCGGTCAGGCCGGTCGAGCGGTGGATGAAGGACTGCAGGTCGATGACGCCTTCCTGGATGACGAAGCGGGCGTATTTTTCCGGGAAGGTCGCGTACTGGCGTGGATGTCCGTCGCCGCCGTCGGAGGCGGTCAGCACCCACGGCTGGCGCATCAGTTCCGCCACATCATCCGCGTGCATGTTGAACGAAGCGATCTTCCGTGCGGACCCGCTGCCGCCCGGTCCGCCGTGGCGGATGATCCGCAGTGCCGCCTCCACCGGCTCCGTCTCCCACGTGTCCGCCATTTCCTCCAGCGTCCTGCCCGACCAGGGCCAGCCCTCGCCGATCATCAGGACTGCGGCGGCTCCCCCGCGCCGGCGCAGGTTCTGCACCATTTCACTGTGGATCCGGTCCGCGCTGTCCGGATCGTCGAGCCGAGCGAACAACGCTTCGCGGCCGCCATCCTGGGCCCAGCGCGGCAGCAGTGCGGCCTCGATCCCGGTCGCCGAGGCCAGCCAGGGGTACTGGTCGGCGGTCACCCGGATGCCTTCCTCGCGCGCGCGCGCGATGCGCTCGATGATCTTGCCGGCGCTGCCGTGCACGTCCGTGCCCAGCGCCTTGATGTGGGCGATATGCACCGGGATCCGCGCCCGCCGACCGATCTCGAGCACTTCCTCGATTGAGTCCATGAGGCCGATCGAGTAGCTGGATTCGTCGCGCTGGTGGGTGTCGTAGACGCCACCGCGGATGGCGGCCTCCTTGGCCAGCGCCACCACCTCGTCGGTGCTGGCGAAACTCTGCGGGGCGTAGAACAGGCCCGTGGAGAGGCCGATGGCGCCCTGGCACATCGCCTCGGCGACCATGCCGCGCATCTGCTGCAGTTCGTGCGCGTCGGGGGCACGGTCCGCGTTGCCGAGCACGCGCCGCCTGACCGCTCCCAGTCCAACGTAGGCCGCGATATTGGTGCCTGTCCCGTGGCTTTCGAACCATTCGCGCTGATCGGCGATATCCGGGGTGCCCCCTCCATCGATTCCGATGAAGATCGTGCTGACCCCCTGGTGCAGCCACGGCAGGTTGCGTCGGGCCTGGGGATCAGGAGAGCGGATGTAGGTGGAAGGATGGGTGTGGGGGTCGATGAAACCCGGCGCCACGATCAGCCCGCGGGCGTCGATGGTGCGCGCCGCCTGGTAGCGGCCGGCCAGGTGCGGGCCCACCTCGACGATCCTGTCCCCGGTGATGGCGACATCCGTGCTGCGGCCGGGACTGTCGCTGCCGTCAAACAGCGTGCCGCCGGCGATGATCAGGTCCACGGTGCCGGCGGCCGGCTCCTGGCGGACCTCAAAGCAGGCCGTGAGCAGCAGCGCGACCGTCAGCCAGGCGGCGAGGCCGCAGGATCGCATGAGGCGGTACAGCTGGGGCATCGGACCTCTCCGGACAGATGGGGTTCGTTTTTTGGCCGTGGATATTGGCCGAAGATCCATCCATCTTCATGCCTGCTGCAATCATTGACCATTGAAATAGGGCCGGTCCTGCATAGCCCGGGGTTATGTGTCATGCGCCCCCGGCTGGCGTAGGCGGCATCCGGACCGGCTAGAATTGGGATTCCAGCAGCAGGTCAGAGTGAGATGTCAGACAAACCGTCCAGCCCCATCGAATCCGCAGAAGAGTTCCGCAAAGCGGCCCTGGACTACCACCGCTTGTCGCCCCCCGGGAAGATCAAGGTCACGGCCACCAAGGCCATGCTGACCCAGCGCGACCTGGCCCTGGCCTACTCGCCCGGCGTGGCCTACGCCTGCGAGGAAATCGCCGCCGATCCGCTTACCGCCGGTGACTACACCGCCCGCGGCAACCTGGTGGCGGTGATCACCAACGGCACCGCGGTGCTGGGCCTGGGCGATATCGGGCCGCTGGCCAGCAAGCCGGTGATGGAAGGCAAGGGCGTGCTGTTCCAGAAGTTCGCCGGCATCGACGTGTTCGACATCGAGATCGACGAGCGCGACCCGGACAAGCTGGTCGACATCATCGCCAGCCTGGAGCCCACCTTCGGCGGCATCAACCTGGAAGACATCAAGGCGCCGGAATGCTTCGTCGTCGAGCGCAAGCTGCGCGAACGGCTGAAGATCCCGGTGTTCCACGACGACCAGCATGGCACGGCGATCATCGTCGGCGCGGCGGTGGTCAACGCGCTGGAAATCGCCGGCAAGAAGATCGAAGACGTGAAGCTGGCCACCACTGGCGCCGGCGCAGCGGGCATTGCCTGCCTGGACATGCTGGTGGCGCTGGGGCTGAAGCCCGAGAACATCACCGCCTTCGACCGCGGCGGGGTGATCCACAGCGGCCGTGACGACCTGGACGAGGCCAAGCGCCGCTACGCCCGTGACACCGACAAGCGCGAGCTGGCCGAGATCGTGGCCGGCGCGGACGTGTTCCTGGGCCTGTCCGCCGGCGGCATCCTCAAGCCGGAAATGGTGGCCACCATGGCCGAGCGGCCGGTGATCCTGGCGCTGGCCAATCCGCACCCGGAAATCCTGCCTGAAGCGGCCAAGCTGGTGCGCCCGGACGCAATCATCGCCACCGGCCGCTCCGACTACCCCAACCAGGTCAACAACGCGGTCTGTTTCCCCTACATCTTCCGCGGTGCGCTGGACGCCGGCGCCACCGGTATCAACGAAGAGATGAAGCTGGCCTGCGTGCATGCCATCGCCGAGCTGGCCAAGGCCGAGGCCAGCGACCTGGGCAGCGCCTACGGTGGCGACGTGCCCACGTTCGGGCCGGAATACATCATCCCGCGCCCGTTCGACCAGCGCCTGCTGACCGTGCTTGCGCCGGCCGTGGCCCAGGCGGCCGTGGACTCGGGCGTGGCCCAGCGTCCGATCGAGGACATGGATGCCTACCGCGAAAAGCTCCGCCACTTCCTCACCCGCACCGCGCTGGTGATGAAGCCGGTCTACGACCGCGCCCGTGACGACCGCCAGCGCGTGGTCTACGCCGAAGGCGAGGAAGAGACCGTGCTGCGCGCGGTGCAGACCGTGGTCGACGAGGGCCTGGCGCGTCCGATCCTGATCGGGCGGCCGGATGTGATTGAGACTCGGATCCGCAAGCTGGGGCTGCGCCTGGAGGAAGGGCGCGACTTCGACCTGACCAACATCAACGATGATCCGCGCTTCCACGATTACTGGACCCAGTTCCACGCCCTGACCGAGCGCCGCGGCATCACCCCGGATTCGGCCAAGAACCTGATGCGCTCGCGGCCGGCGCTGATCGCCGCGCTGATGGTCGAGCGCGGTGAAGCCGACGCCATGCTGTGCGGCATGGTCGGGCGCTTCCACAAGAAGCTCGGCTATATCCGCAGCGTGCTGCCACTGGATCGCGGCGTGCAGTGCACCGCCGCCATGACCGGCGTGGTCAGCGATCGCGGCCTGTGGTTCTTCCTCGACACCCATGTGCAGGAAGACCCCACTGCCGAACAGCTGGCCGAAGCCACCATCCAGGGCGCCTACCGGCTCAAGCTGTTCGGGATCGAGCCCAAGATCGCGCTGCTGTCGCACTCCAACTACGGCAGCCACGCCAGCCCCAGCGCGATGAAGATGCGCAAGGTGCGGGAGATCCTGGCCGAGCGCGCGCCAAAGCTCGAGGTGGACGGCGAGATGATGCCCGACACCGCCTGGGACGAAGTCATGCGCCGGCGGATCTTCCCCAATACCACGCTTTCGGGCCAGCCCAACCTGCTGGTGCTGCCCAACCTGGATGCGGCCAACATCACCTACAACATGGTGCGGGTGATGACCGACGGCGCCGCGCTGGGGCCGATCCTGATGGGCGTGAGCCGTCCGGCCCACATCATGACCCCCACCGCCACCCCGCGCAGGGTGATCAATATGACCGCCATTGCCGCGGTCGAGTCGCAGATCCGCAAGAGCCGCGGCGGCTGAGGCGTCGGGGCCCGGCCCCGACCCCGGCCTACGCCACGAGGCTGCGGACCAGCGCCGGCAGCTGGTGCAGGTCGTCCTTTGACAGGGCCGCGTCGGCGGCCAGTGGCGGATCGTCGGACAGGCCGAGCAGCGGCGCACCGGTGAGGAGCACAAACGGCAGTGCAGGGTCGTGGGCGCGCACAAGCGCCAGCGCCTCTTCGGCGGAAAAGCCCGGCAGGTTCAGATCCGACAGCACCAGCTGCGGCGGGGTGTCGCGTAGCGCCTGACGCACGGCGTCCGCCGACCATACGTGGGTGCAATCCACTCGCAGCCCGCCGTCGCGCAGGGCAATGGAAATCAGCTCCGCGTCATCGCGGGAATCCTCGATCAACAACACCCGGTATGGCTGGCCCGGCGCCCGGCTCATGATCGCTGCTGCCTAGTCAGCCGCCGGTGGTTCGTTGAGAACCGCCCAGAACCGGCCCAGGGTACGCACTGCTTCGAAGAATTGGTCCACATCCACCGGCTTGACCACGTAGGCGTTCACTCCCAGATCCCAGCTGCGCGCCAGGTCGCTTTCTTCGCGTGAAGAGGACAGGATCACCACCGGCAGGTGGTTGAAGCGGCTGTCCTTGCGCAGTTCGGTCAGCACTTCCAGGCCGTCCAGGCGCGGCATCTTGATGTCCAGCAGCAGCACCGCGGGATCGCTGTCTTCACGATCCTGGAAGCGGCCGCGGCGGAACAGGTAGTCCAGCGTCTCCACGCCGTCTTCCACGTGCACGATGGGATTGGCGAGGTTGGCATCGCGCAGCGCATCGATCGCCATTTCGGCATCGTGCGGACTGTCTTCCGCAAGCAGGATGGTGCGAAGTTGGGTCATGTTCCGGTATTCCTGTGTTCCTGCAGCTCGCTGGCGGCCGGGAGGGTGAAGTGGAAGGTGGCACCTTTGCCAGGCTCTGATTCTGCCCAGATCCGGCCGCCGTGGCGAACCAGCACCCGGCGCACGCTGGCCAGGCCGATGCCGGTGCCGGGGAACTCGCTGGGTGCATGCAGTCGTTGGAACACGCCGAACAGCTTGTCGCCGTATTTCATGTCGAATCCGGCGCCGTTGTCGACCACCTGGAAGTGGTGGCTGCCATCCGCGTCCAGTTCGTGACTGACCGTGATCCGCGCGGGTTCGGAGCCGGCGCTGTACTTGACCGCGTTGCCCAGCAGGTTCAGCCAGACCTGGCGCAGCATGTTTTCGTCACCCACCACCACCGGCAGGTTGTGCACCTGCCAGTGGATCTCGTGGTCGGGGTTGTCTTCCCGGGCGTTGGCGTCCAGCAGGGCCCGGGTGTCGTTGACCGCCGACTGCATATCGACCATCTGCAGGCGCAGCGCGCTGCGTCCCAGGCGTGAATACACCAGCAGGTCGTCGATCAGCGCCGACATGCGCTTGCTCGATCCGGTGATGACATCCAGGTAATGGCGGCTCTTTTCGTCGGCCCCCTCGCCCAGGTGCCGGCCCAGCTTGTCGGCGAAGCCGCCGATATGACGCAGCGGCGCGCGCAGGTCGTGCGAGACCGAATAGCTGAACGCCTCCAGCTCGCGGTTCACGTCCGACACCAGTTCGATCTTGCCTTCCAGCTGGCGGTTCAGTTCGCGGATCTGGCGCTCGTGGAGGATCTGGGCGCTGATATCGCTGGCGGTCAGCAGCACCGCCTGCTGCTCGCTGTCCGGCAGCTCCATGCGCCGGGCCGAAAGCAGCATCACCCGTTCCACGGAGTCGGCGGTGCGCTGGGTGATCTGGAAATCCCACAGTTCGCGCCCGCGGGTCAGTACGTCGGTCAGCCGCCGCAGCACGGTCGGTTCCTGCCATGCGCCGGCGCCGAAGGCGGTCAGCGGCTCGCCGCGGCTGTCGTCTTCCACGCCGTACAGCTCTCCGAAGGCGGTGTTGTACATCAATACGTGGTTGTTCCCGTCGAGCAGTGCGATGGGCTCGCGCACGGTGTCCAGCATCACTGCGGCACGCGAGCTGGCGCTGCGGGCATCCTGCTCGGCGCTGATTCGGCGCGCGCCCTGGCGCAGGCTGTACCAGGCCAGCAGCCCCAGCAGCAGCAGCTGCAGCACCAGACCGGCGCCGCCCACCAGCGTGGCGCGCCGTTCGGCCACCTGTGCCTCGGCCTGGCGCAGCTCCAGCAGCCGGTGCTCCTCGGTGTTGAGCTGGTCGATCAGCTTGTGGATCGGGAAGCGCGTGAGCATCGTCTGCACTTCCGCGGTCGTCGGCCCGGTGGCGGTATCCAGCAGCCGGTAGATCTCGCCCAGGCGCAAGGTGACCATCGCGTGCAGTTCGCCGAGCAGCCGTTGCTGCACCGGATTGTCCTGCGTCAGCGTATGCAACTCCTCCAGCAGCGGTTCGATCCGCGGACGGCTGTAGCTGATCCGGTCGAGCAGCACTTCGATGTCCACGCCGTAGCCCAGGCCCAGGGCCGCGGCCTCCACGCTGCGCACGTCCGCGGCCAGAGTGCTCACCCGGGCTTCCACCTGGTGGCTGTGCACCAGCCATGCCTGCGCGCGGGTGTTGGCCTGCGTGGCCAGGGCATTGAGCAGGAAAGGCACGACCACGATCGCCGCAACCGCCAGGATCAGGCCTGGCAGGCGGTATTTCGAAGAATCGGCTTCGGCTATGTTGATTGGCATGGATTGGCAGCAACTGCAGGACAGCGGGCGTTGGTGCCGTGGTCCTTCCCCGTTTGAACCGACGAATCATGGCCCAATCTTGTGAAAAATCCGTGAAGGCGACGGTGTGGCGGCCCCGCCGCGCGCCCGGCCCAAGGGTGCGCGCCTGTTAGAATCGTGGGATTCGATCCACTGACCAAACCACGGCTGCACAGGCGGCCGCGAGCGGAGCCCCAAGCGATGAACTGGTTGAACGACGTACTGGAAAACGATCCCGATCCCGCAGAGACCCGGGAGTGGGTGGAGTCGATCAAGGCGGTCATCGACAACGACGGACCGCAGCGCGCGCACCACCTGCTGGAAAATATGGTGGAGCTGACCCGCCGTGCGGGCGCCCACCTGCCGTTTGCGCCGACCACCGAATACATCAACACCATCCCGGCCCACCTGGAGCCGGGCATGTCCGGCGACGCGGCGATGGAGTGGAAGATCCGCTCGCTGATCCGCTGGAACGCCATGGCCATGGTGGTGCGCACCAACCGTAAGCCGGGCGACCTGGGCGGGCATATCGCCAGTTTCGCCAGCGCCGCCACCCTGTACGACGTGGGCTTCAATCACTTCTGGCGCGGGCCCGAAGGCGACCATCCGGGTGACATGATCGGCATCCAGGGCCACAGCTCGCCGGGCATCTACGCCCGCTCGTTCCTGGAAGGCCGCCTGAGCGAGGACCAGCTGGACCACTTCCGCATGGAGGTCGACGGCCGCGGCATTTCCTCCTACCCGCATCCGTGGCTGATGCCCGATTACTGGCAGTTCCCCACGGTGTCGATGGGCTTGGGCCCGATCGCTGCGATCTACCAGGCGCGCAACTGGAAGTACCTGGAGGCGCGCGGGCTGATGCCCAAGACCGACCGCAAGGTCTGGTGCTTCCTGGGCGATGGCGAGACCGACGAGCCGGAAAGCCTGGGCGCGATCTCGGTGGCCGGCCGCGAGGGCCTGGACAACCTAGTGTTCGTGATCAACTGCAACCTGCAGCGCCTGGACGGCCCGGTGCGCGGCAACGGCAAGATCATCCAGGAGCTGGAGGGCCAGTTCCGCGGCGCCGGCTGGAACGTGCTCAAGCTCATCTGGGGCAGCTACTGGGATCCGCTGCTGGCCAACGACAAGGACGGCATCCTGCGGCGGATCATGATGGAAACCGTCGACGGCGAATACCAGAACTGCAAGGCCTTCGGCGGCGCCTACACCCGCGAACATTTCTTCGGCAAGACCCCGGAGACCGCAGCCCTGGTCGCCAACTTGTCCGACTACGACATCTGGCGCCTGAACCGCGGCGGCCACGACCCGCACAAGGTCCATGCCGCCTACCAGGCCGCTTCGGAAACGGAGGGCATGCCCACCGTGATCCTGGCCAAGACGGTCAAGGGCTACGGCATGGGCAGCGCCGGCGAGGCGCTCAACCCCACCCACCAGACCAAGAAAATGGACGACGAGGCGGTGCGCGTGTTCCGCGACCGGTTCAAGATCCCGATCGACGACGACCAGCTCAAGGACGGCGCGGTGCCGTTCTACCACCCCGGCAAGGACTCGGAGGAAGTGCAGTACATGCACGAACGCCGCAAGTCGCTGGGCGGCTTTCTGCCGCAGCGCCGGATGAAGGCCAGCGAGTCGCTGCCGGCGCCGAAGATGGAGGTGTTCGAGCGTCTGCTCAAGGACACCGGCGAGCGCCAGATCTCCACCACCATGGCGTTCGTGCAGGCGCTGGGCATCGTGCTGCGCGACAAGCAGGTGGCGCCGCGGGTGGTGCCGATCGTGGCCGACGAGGCCCGCACCTTCGGCATGGAAGGCCTGTTCCGCCAGATCGGCATCTATGCCCCGCAGGGCCAGAAGTACAAGCCGGTCGACCGTGACCAGCTGATGTACTACCGCGAGGACGAGGCCGGGCAGGTGCTGCAGGAAGGCATCACCGAGGCCGGCGCGTTCGCCAGCTGGATGGCCGCGGCCACCAGCTACAGCACCAACGACCTGCAGCTGCTGCCGTTCTTCATCTTCTACTCGATGTTCGGCTTCCAGCGCGTGGGCGATGCTGCCTGGCAGGCGGCCGACATGCGCGCGCGCGGGTTCCTGCTTGGCGCCACCGCCGGGCGGACCACGCTCAACGGCGAGGGCCTGCAGCACGAGGACGGCCACAGCCACCTGATGGCCGGCGCGGTTCCCAACTGCCGCAGCTACGACCCCACGTTCGCCCACGAAGTGGCAGTGATCCTGCAGTACGGCATGCAGCGCATGCTCGAAGAGCAGGTGGACGAGTACTACTACCTCACCCTGATGAACGAGAACTACGGCCACCCGGGCATGCCCGACGGTGCCGAGGAAGGGATCATCAAGGGCATGTACCTGCTCAAGGACGCCGGCAAGCCGAAGAAGGGCGAGCTGCGGGTGCAGCTGCTCGGCAGCGGCACGATCCTGCGCGAAGCGATCGCCGCGGCCGAGCTGCTGGACAAGGATTTCGGCGTCACCGCCGACATCTGGTCCTGCCCCAGCTTCAGCGAGCTGCGCCGCGACGGCTTCGACGTGGAGCGCTGGAACCGCTTCAACCCGGAGGCGAAGAAGCCGCGCAAGGCTTACGTCACCGAACTGCTGGAAGGCCGCCAGGGTCCGGCCATCGCCGCTACCGACTACGTGCGCGCCTACGCCGACCAGATTCGCGCCTTTGTGCCGACGACATACACGGTTCTGGGCACCGACGGCTTCGGCCGCTCGGATACCCGCGAGAACCTGCGCCGCCACTTCGAGGTCGACCGCTTCCACATCGCCCACGCGGCGATCGACGCGCTGGCCAGGGACGGCAAGATGACCGCCAAGGACGCCGCCCGCGCGTTGAAGCTCTACAAGATCGATACGGAGCGGCCGAACCCGCTGCTGGCCTGATCGCCATCGCCACGTCGGCGTCGGGGCTACGCCCTCGACGCCCGCGGCTTCAGTCCGAGATCAGCAGCGGGACCGGGACTTCCGCCAGCAGGGTGGTAGTCACGCCGCCAAAGAACCGCTGGTAGACGCGCGAGCGGCTGTAGGCGCCGATCACCAGCAGATCGGTCCGGGATGCCTTGGCATGTTCAAGCAGGGCCTCGGCCACCGGCGCGCCGCCGGACTGGATCTGGTCCACCTCGATCTTCGCCCCGTGCCGGGCCAGGTGCTGGGCCAGGGTTGCGCCGGCATCGGCGCCTTCCCAGCGCGGATCCTTGTCGCTGTCCACCACCACCACCCGCACTTCGTCGGCGGAAACGATGAACGGCATGGCGTCGGTGATGCTCCGGCGCGCCTCGCGACTGCCGTTCCAGGCCACCATGACGCGCTTGCCGATGTGTTCGCTTTGCCAGGCCTGGGGCACGACCAGCACCGGTGAACCGCCTTCGGCGAGGATGCGGTCGGGCGTCCATTCGGCGGGCCATCGCGGCGAGGGCGGGTGGCTGACCATCACCAGGTCGCAGTACAGCGAGTGCCGGCCGATGGTTTCATCCGAATGGTCCAGCATCACCACGCGGAATTCCGCGCTGATCTCATGGCGACTGGTCAGGCGGGCCAGGTGGCGGCCGGCGCGGATCACCCGACGCTCCTGCTCCCGCTGGCGGCGGGCGGCGGCCTCCTGCAGGGCCTGCGCACCGCGGATGTGGCCGCTGGCGCGGTGCCCGGACGCGGTGTCGATGGCGTAGATGCCGATCAGGTGTGCATCGTGGATGCGGGCCAGCCTCGCGGCGTGATCGCCGAGGTCGGAATGGCCTTCTCCGGCCCCCTCTTCGACGACGAAAGCGATGTTCTTCATGCTGTTGATCATGTTGACTCCAGTTCGTTCCGCGCCGACAGGAGCCGGAGCCCCTGGCGCGGACGTTTGAATTTCAGGTGCCGGGCCAGATACGCGATCCCGGATGTGGAGATGAGCACGTAAGCCAGCAGCTCGGTGGTTTCTTCCACGGCGTTCTTGAATACCCGCAGATACTGCTCGTCCAGCAGTCCCTCCCAGATCAGGCTCATGCCCAGCAGGCGCGAATGGACCAGCAGGATGCCCAGCGCCAGGATCATCAGCACCCCGGACCGGGATGACACGAAGCGCGCCATGGCGCGAAGCGCAGCCCGCCAATCGGCAGCCGCATAGGCCACCGCTGCCAGGGCCACCGCGGCCACCAGGATCTGCCAGAGGCCGTCGAATACCAGATCCCAGGCGGCATCGGTTTCGCGGATGGCCATGCAGATGAAGAATCCGGCGGCCAGTACGGCGAAGCGGCGTTCGCCAGGATTGCCACGGGCCAGGGTGAGAAACGCGGCGGCGGTGACGGCCAGCAGCAGCAACTGGATGCTTTCCACCAGCGAGTGCTCTCCCACGCTGTTGCCCAGCCACTGGATATCCACCAGCAGCGCAACTGCCGGGATGGCCATCAGGCACCAGAGTGCGCCCGCCCGGACAAGTCCCTGCGCCAGCAGCCGCAGGTCGGGGGAGTGCCAGGGGCCGGGCGCACCTGCGTAGGGTCTGGGCGCTGGCGCAACGGACAACGGCCCCCGGTCACCGTCATTGGTGGCCGGCAGGTCAAAGCGCATTGGCCGGTTGCCCAGTCGGGATCGGGCTTGGGCGGCGTATGTGTGTTTCAATTCGGTAATTGGTTGATCATCCTAGTTTGGTTGGTCATACTACCTAAATGCGAAAATCAGAGCAAACCACGACCCGCCAACCGTCGCGGTCCGCAACCACCAAGGGGGAGGCGCGCAGGGCCCAGATCCTGGATGCGGCCACCGAGTGCTTCCGCCGCGAGGGCTTCCACGGCTCGAGCATGGCGCGGATCGCCGCCACTGCCGGCATGAGCACCGGTCACGTATTCCACTACTTCAAGCGCAAGGAAGACATCGTTGAAGCGATCGTCGCCCGCGAGCGCACGGTGATGGAGGGGTTCGCGGAACGGCTGCGGGCTGCCGGGACCCAGGCGGACATGCTTGATCTGATCTACGAAGGGGTGGTCGATGTACTCACCCGGGAAAGCGGCGGCGCATCGCTGACCATGGAGATCCTGGCAGAAGCCACGCGCAACCCCGAGATCCAGCAGATGCTGCGCTCATATGACGACGAAGCCAGGCAAATGATCGTTTCCACTCTGGAAGACACCGGCCATGGGGCCGCGACCCGGCGGGAGATCCTGGCCGCGATGGTGGAGGGCCTGTCGATACGCAGACTGCGCAATCCGGGCCTGGCCGATACGCTGGACCGGCAGGTGCTGCGCCAGGTACTGGGGTCCGTCATCGCCGGCTGACACCCACGGTTCGGCATCCTGCTAGATTCGCGCACTGGAAACTCACAAACGGAAGTGCGGCATGGCGGTGGCAACGCAGGAGCTGGAGCTGTTCGTGCGCGAGGCGCTCGCCAGGGGCGCCTCGAAGGAAGAAGTCGCGGCAGCGCTCGACGCGGCCGGCTGGGACCGGGTGCAGGTCGACAGCGCCTTGGGCGCCTGGGCCGACGTGCCGTTCGCGGTGCCGGTGCCGCGCCCGCGCCCCTATCTCTCCGCGCGCGAGGTGTTCCTGTATCTGCTGATGTTCGCCACGCTGTACCTGAGCGCCTGGCACGTGGGCAGCCTGCTGTTCGACCTCATCAACCTGGCGTTGCCGGATGCGGCCGACGGCGAGTCCGCCCGCGGCCGCCTGGACAGCTCCATGCGCTGGTCGATCGCCGGGGTGGTGATCGCGTTCCCGGTGTTCGTGGCCGTCGCCCGCGGCCTGGCGCGGGAGCTGGCCGACAGTCCCGTGCGGCGCCTGTCCGCGGTGCGCCGCTGGCTCACCTACCTGACGCTGTTCTTCGCCGCCTCGGTGCTGATCGGCGACATGATCGTGCTGGTCTACAACCTGCTGGGTGGCGGGCTGTCGGCGCGCTTCCTGCTCAAGGTGCTGGTGGTGGCGGTGATCGCCGGCACGGTGTTCGGCTGGTACCTGCAGGATCTGCGCCGCGAAGAGCGCCAGGCGCCGGCCGCGGGAATCTCCGGGCGGGTGGTGCTGGGCGCGACCGCCGTGGTGGTCCTGGCGACCCTGATCGCCTCGGTGGCGGTGATCCGCTCGCCGGCCTCCGAGCGCGAAGCGCGGCTGGACACGCGGCGCGAGCAGGACCTGGCGCGCGTCTCCCGTCTGGTGGAAGCCCACTATCACCGTACCGGCACGCTTCCGGCGGGGCTGGACGAACTGGCGACGCCCGGCACTGCGCTGCCCAGCGACCCGGTCGACGGCTCGGCGTACGGCTACGAGGTCGCCGGCGAGCGCGACTACCGCGTTTGCGCGCGGTTCGTCACCGACACCGCGCAGGACCGGCGTCAGCCCTGGGGCGGCGATGTCTGGCGCCACGGCGTGGGCCAGCACTGCTTCGATCGCCGCGCAGCGCAGCGGCGCTGAATCTACCGTGGCGCGATCACCACGCCACGGTCAGCGGGCCTCAATAGGCGGCAGCGGCCAACAGCGGCGTGGCGTCGGTCCAGCGTGCGCGACCGCCCAGGGCCAGCATCTCGAACAGCACCGACGCCCCGGCCACCTCGGCGCCCTGGCGGCGCAGCAGGTCCAGCGCGGCCACCAGCGTGCCGCCCGTGGCCAGCACGTCGTCCACCAGCAGCACCCGGGCGCGCGGCGGCAGCGCATCAACGTGGATCTGCAGCTGGTTGGTGCCGTACTCCAGCGCGTAATCCTGTGACAGGGTGTCGGCCGGTAGGCGCCCCGGCTTGCGCACCGGCACGAACCCCGTGCCCAGCGCCTGGGCCATGGCCGCCCCAAGGATGAAGCCTCGCGACTCGATGCCTACCACCGCGTCCAGCGCCCCATCGCGCCATGGGTCCATCATCTGGCTGACCGCCGCGGCAAAGGCACCGGCATCGGCGAGCACCGGCGTAATGTCCTTAAACAGGATACCGGGCTTCGGGAAATCGGGAACATCACGTACCAGGTGCTGCCACTGGCTCATTGGCGTCATCGCAGGGAAGGGCGCCCCATGCTAACGGAGCGATGAACCCGCGGCCCCCGACCAGCATCCACGTGGCATCCGGCAGGGGCTTGATTCAATCGCAGACTGTATGTATGTGTGCGGCGGCGGCGGCGAGCACGCCCATGTAACTGGAAGTAGAATGAGGAGCTGGCGCGCCTCAACTTTCGAGCAAGCGGAATGCAGGCTGTTTGAGTCCAGAGCCAAAATCAAGGGGGAAAATATGTTCAAAAATTTCAAGGGTGCATGCCTGTCGGCAGCATTGCTGACAGGGCTGCTGTCAGCATGCCAAAGTGCTGGCGACCATCGGGCCGCTGTCCAAGATGACGCCGGAGATCGACTGACTGTCGGAACTGTCCAGCGTGAAGTCAGGGTTGGCATGAGCGGGGCGCAGGTAGCCCAGGTTCTCGGGTCACCAAACATCGTCTCTACCGATGAAGAGCGTCGAGAAGTCTGGATGTATGACAAGATCGCGACCGAACACGTTTATTCGTCAAGCAGTGGCGGAGTCAACTCGCTGATCCTCGGGTTCGGCGGAAGCCTAGCCGGTGGCGTCGGTGCAGGTGGGAGTCGTTCAAGCGGGGCGGCGGCCACCAGTCAGCGAACGCTGACCATCATTATTAAGTTTGATCATGATGGTGCCGTCCGAGACTTCGCTTACCACACGTCGAGGTTCTGACTGTGAGAATAATCTGGGGTCTCTCAGCGGTTCTATTTCTCGCCGGCTGTGTGTCGGTGCCGCAGAATGTATTCGTTGTAACGCCAGAACTACTTGAATTGCGTCAGCAGCAAACTCGTCGGTACGAGGGTCTCTCGCGAGAGGATCTGCTGGTGGCGAGCTCAAACGTTCTTCAGGACTTGGGATATAACCTGGGCGAGTCTGAAACGAGTCTTGGTGTATTGACAGCTGACAAGCAGCGAGACGCGACGAGTGGGGCGGAGGTGACCGCCGCTATATTTGTTGCTCTTCTTGGCGGCGGTGCCATGGCTATCAGCAAGGACCAGACAATTCGGGTATCTCTGGTTGTACGGTCTGTAAACGACAGTTCCGGGAAGCCGGTTCCTGATAATAATTACGTGCGAGTTAATTTCCACCGTGTTGTGCGGCGTACCGATAATTCAGTTCATGTGGAAACGCTGAACAATCCCGAGCTTTATCAGGAGTTCCACAGTCAACTCTCGAAGTCGGTTTTTTTGGAGGCGCACCAGGTATGAAGCTTTATTTGAGTGGGTTGGTGCTTGGGTCGGTGCTTCTGTTCAGCGGTTGCGTTAGCACGACGCAGCACGCGCTTGACTTGGGCGGAGAAAGTCAGCTCCAACGCCGTAGTTACCAATCACGGATATTCGAAACTGACGATAGAGAGCGCGTCCTGCGCGCGACGATATCTACGCTCCAAGATCTGGGTTTTATCATTGATCGTGCGGATTCCGTCCTCGGCGCAGTGAGCGCTACCAAGCTGGACGGTTATCAGGCGAAGGTCACGGTTTCGGTCCGGCCCAGGGGGGCAGACAGGATGTTGGTACGCGCTAATGCCCAGATTGGGGTCAGGCCGATTGAAGACCCGAAGCATTACCAGGATTTCTTTACTTCCCTAGAAAAATCCCTGTTCTTGACTGCGCACGCAGGCGAGTAGGTTTGAGGCGACGGCCCGGGCAGTCTTCCGGGCCGTTACCGCACCCCCGAACGCCCAGCATCCGATGTGGGGAGCGCTGTTCAGGAGCAGCCGTCGCTCCGCAGAAAGAGCAGACAGACAGCGAACGCTGCTGAGGGACCGAAGCTCGTCTCCGGTGCACTGCTCGCGTGGATGAGCACGCGCTACGTCTTGGCGCACCTACGTGCGCTCCGGATCCGCCGCACCGATTGCGCACTTGGCAAAGTGGACCAAGGCGGCATGGACTACGCCGTGCAGCGACTGAAAGCTGAGTCCAGGGTCGTGGATGCGTAACCAGCGGCTTCGGGCCTATTCGAACTCCAGCCCCGCCAATACCTGCAGGCGAGCTTGGTATGCATCCCACTCCTCCCGTCCGACAGTCGGCGCACCGCCGTCAGCGTAAAGCTGGATGCGGTCCACGTTGCTGCTGCGGTTGTGGCTGAGCTGTTCGGCCCGGGTGGGGGTCAGCCCCTTGAACCTGACCGCGTGCGGTGCGTAATCCACGTGCTCGCCGGTGCGCATGCCCAGCGGCTTGTGCAGCCGGTTGAGCACCACGTGGCCGTGCCCTTCAACCCGCTCGATGCAATACGGCAGGAACACCCGCCGGAATTCCTCGTTTTCCATGGCCATCCTCCCCGAACTGCCAGTGGCACTGAGAATACCCCCGTAGGCACCGGCGGTGGAAAGGGGCGTCCTGTTTTTACCGGTTCTTTCCGGTCGTGGGGGCAGCATAACGGGTGTCATGAACATCCAGACTCCCGCCTCCGCCGCTGCAGACGCCGCTTCCGGCGCGCGCATGCCCACGTTCTTCATCCCCCACGGTGCTGGTCCGTGCTTCTTCATGGACTGGAACCCGCCCGGCACCTGGGATGGCATGGCCGCGTTCCTCAGGGGCATTGCGGCCACCCTGCCGCAGGCTCCGCGCGCGATCGTGCTGGTGTCCGGGCACTGGCTGGAGCCGAAATTCCGGCTCACCGGCCACACCGCGCCGTCGCTGATCTATGACTACGGCGGCTTCCCGCCCCACACGTATGAACTGACCTACTCGGCGCCCGGCGATCCGGAGCTGGCCCAGCGCGTTGCCGGGCTGCTGGGGCTGGGTGGCGAGCCGGCCGGAGTGGATGCGGCCCGCGGCTTCGACCACGGCATGTTCATCCCGCTCAAACTGGTGTTCCCCGATGCCGACGTGCCGGTGGTCCAGCTGTCGCTGCGGCGCGATCTTGACCCGGCCGCGCACATCCGCGCGGGCCAGGCGCTGGCCGGCCTGCGCGACGAGGGCGTGCTGGTGATCGGCAGCGGCATGAGCTTTCACAACATGCGCGGCTACGGCGATCCGCGCTATACGCCGCTGTCGGCGACGTTCGACCAGTGGCTGACCGCAGCGGTGGAGAGCACGCCGGAGCGGCGCGACGCCCTGCTGCGTGAGTGGGCCAGTGCCCCCCATGCCCGCGACAGCCATCCCCCCGGCGCCGAGGAGCATCTGCTGCCGCTGATGGTTGCTGCCGGCGCCGCCTGCCACTCGCCCGGGCGGCGGGTCTATTCCGAAGTGGTCCTGGAGACCACCCTTTCCGCATACCGTTTCGGCTGATCCGCGCTGAAGCACCCCGCGGGTGAAGGCGGTATCGTCGAGAACATCGCCTGACCCCTTTCAAACAGGAGAATCCCCCATGAAGAAACAACCGCTTGGCCGTTCCGGCCCCGAAGTGGCCCGGCTGGTGCTTGGCGGCAACGTGTTCGGCTGGACCGCCGACGAAGCCACCTCGTTCGACCTGCTGGACCGCTTCACCGCCCGCGGTTTCAACGCCATCGATACCGCGGATTCCTACTCGGCGTGGGCACCGGGCCTGTCGGGTGGCGAGTCGGAAACGGTGATGGGCAAGTGGCTGGCCCGCCGCGGCCGCCGCGATGACGTGGTGATCATGACCAAGGTTGGCAGCCTGGAAGCGCGCAAGGGCCTGTCGGCGGCGAACATTGCCGCGGCGGTGGAGGATTCGCTGCGCCGGCTGCAGACCGACTACCTGGACGTCTACTTCGCCCATATTGACGATGCCACGGTGCCGCTGGAGGAAACGCTGGGAGCGTTTTCGCAGCTGGTGGACGCCGGCAAGGTCCGCACCATCGGCGCGTCGAACTACAACGCCGGCCGCCTGCGCGATGCGCTGGGGATTTCCGCCGAGCGCGAGCTGTCGCGCTACGAGGTCATCCAGCCGGGCTACAACCTCTATGACCGGGACGGGTACGAAAAGGAACTTGCCGGCGTGGTGCGGGAAGAGGGGCTGGGCGTGGTGGCGTATTTCGCCCTGGCCAGCGGCTTCCTTACCGGCAAGTACCGCAGCAAGGCGGACCTGGAGGGCACCGCGCGCGCCGCGTTCCTGGAAGGGTTCTTCGACGACCGCGGCATGCGGCTGCTCGAGGTCCTACGCAAGGTGGCCGGCGATGTCGGCGCCACCCCGGCCCAGGTCGCGCTGGCCTGGCTGATGAGCCGGCCGTCGGTGGTGCCGATTGCCAGCGCCACCAGCCTTGAGCAACTGGACGACATCATGGGCGCCGCTGATCTGGAGCTGCCGCGCGAGGCGCTGCAATCGCTGGATCAGGCGTCGGCCACCTAGCCTCTACTGGCACTTGCGGTGTCGCATGGGTGACACTGATTGGCATCAAGGTTGGCTGGCCGGGGCGGCCAGCCTGACGTTCAACATGGAGAAAACGCTATGAGTCGTGACACCCGGGAACGCTATGGAACCGTTTCGCGGCTGCTCCACTGGGGCATGGGGGTGCTGGTCATCTGGCAGGCGCTGAAGCTGTTCGACCGCATCAACGACGGTGAGCACTGGGTCGGTGAAACGCTGGTGCCGTGGCACATTTCCATCGGCACCTTGATCGGGGTGCTGATCGTGGTGCGGATCATCTGGGCGCTGCGCAATCTGCACAATCGCCCACCGCCGCCTCCGCCGATGCTGGGCACGCTGGCGCGGGCGGGCCATATCGCCCTGTACGTGTGCCTGGCGCTGATGCCGCTGACCGGCATGAGCATCATGATCGGCAATGGCTACGGGCTGGAGGCATTTGGCGTCCAATTGGTGGCCGCGGGCGCGGAGATCCCCTGGCTGGCCACCTTCGGCGGCGTGATCCACTCGCCCCTGGCCTGGCTGCTGGTGGTGCTGGTGCTGGGGCATATCGGCGCGGCGCTGTGGCACGGGCTGGTGCGCAAGGACGGCGTGCTGCAGCGGATGCTTTGATCGTTCCAGGTGGTGCCGCCGTTTGACCGGGCTGGTCACAGGTATCCTTGGCGGTTGATTCCTCCTGCCCTTGTTTCATGACAGATATCGACTTTCAGGACGACGCCGTCGCGCGCCTGGCGGACAGCTGGCGGGCATGCCTGCGCGCTGCGTCCCCGGATGCATCGGCCCTGGCCCGCGGCCTGATTGCCCACAGCACCAGCTTTGCGGACGCCTTCTACGCCACCCTGCTGGACGATCCGCGCGCTGCGCGTTTCCTGTCCGTGGACCAGGTGCGCGGACGGCTGCACCCGGGCCTGCAGGACTGGCTGGCCCAGCTGCTGGAAGCCCACGAGGGGAATGTGGATACGCTCATCCAGACCAACCTGAAGGTGGGGCTGGTGCACGCCCGGATCGACATCCCGGTGGACCTGGTCAATCGGGGCACACGGGTCCTGCGGGAGAAGATGCTGGCGCGGCTGGCCGTTTCCGGCGCGCCGCGGGAAGTGGTGTTCGGCGCGCTGTCGGTGATCAACGCATCGCTTGACCTGGCGCTGGAGTGCATGACCCTGGCCTACGCGGACGCCCAGGACGATTCCACCCGGGCCGACGCCGCCTACCGGCTGTTCTCCCTGGCCCACAACATAGGCACCGAGCGCGAGCGACAGCGCGCATTGCTGCTGGACTGGGAGAACGATCTGCTGTTTGCATTGGCCAGCGGCAACGACGCGGCCATGCCCGGATCGCTGTCGGACTCCGAGTTCGGCCTGTGGTTCCTGCACAAGGGCCTGTCCATCGTGGGAGATACCACAGAGACCACCCTGGTGCGCACGCTGATGCGTGAGGTGGACGATCTGTTGGCCAGTGGCGTGCGCCGGCCGGTTCCCGTACCGGAAGCGGTGGCCGGCATCCGCAAGCGCCTGGGGACAATCCGCAAGGTGCTGCTTTCGCTGATGTCGCGGATCGGCGAGCTGGAAGCGGGCTCCGACACCCTCACCCAGCTGCTCAACCGGCGGTTCCTGCCTACGGTGCTGCGCCGGTCGATTGATCTGGCGGACAGCCATGGCCACCAGTTCGCGCTGGTGTCGATGGACATGGACCACTTCAAGCAGGTCAACGATACCTGGGGCCACGATGTGGGTGACCGGGTGCTCAAGCACGTGGCTGCACTGTTGTCCCAGGCGGTCCGGTCCAGTGACTACGTGTTCCGGCTCGGCGGCGAAGAATTCCTGGTGGTGCTGGTCGGGACGGATGTGGATCAGGCCGCCCGGATTGCCCTGGAACTGCTGCAGCGGATCAGGGGGCGGCCGTTCATCCTCAACGATGGCAGTGAGCTCGCGCTGTCGGCGAGCGTCGGGGTGGCGGGTTACGACGGACATCCGGATTACGAGCGGCTGTTGAACCGCGCGGACAAGGCGATGTATGCAGCAAAGAACGCGGGTCGCGACCGGGTGGAAGTTGCCCTGCCAGGTCCCCTGACCGATCCGGCGTAACGGCGCTCCGCACAAAAAAAGCGGCCCCGTCATCGACAGGACCGCTTTGAGAAGCCAGCAATCGACCGGATTCGTTCCGGTTCTTGGTGTTGTCGCGCGCGCCGCTTAGAAGTCGCTGGTACCCGCGGCGCTGGTCAGACCGGAAGCATCCACGTTGGTTACGCCTTCGATGTCGCGGGCGATCTCGGTGGCGCGGTCGATCTGCGTCTGGTTGTCAACGTTGCCGCGCAGGTGGACCACGCCGTTGACGGTCTCCACTTCCACGTCCAGGCCGGCCACGTCGGAATCGGCAAGCAGGCTGGACTTGACCTTGGTGGTGATCCAGGTGTCGCCCATCGGCTGGTCGGAATCCATGTTCTCAGTGGCGGTCCGGTCCTGGCGATCGTGGTCGGCGTCCTGGGCCATGACACCGCCGGCGGCGAACATCAGGGCAACCGAGAGGGCGCCGGCCAGAACGGTTCGCGGATGGCTCTTGATGGTGTTGTTCATGCGTGTAACTCCTCGTCGTGGGGTGTTGGAGTGGAGTCTGGGCATGAACCTGTATTCGGAGCGTGAGAGGAAAAGCCGAACTTGTTAAATGAACCCGGCTGCCGGCTCACGAAGGAAAACGCCGGCTGAGCGGACCGGCGAAGCGGGCCTATTGGGCTTCGCCCCGGCCCTGGGCGCGCGCATTGGCAATCACCGCGCGTACCAGTTCACGATCCTTGTGGCGCGAGATCGGCATGGCCCCCAGCGCGATTGCCTGCAGCCGCATTTCCGCGGTGACGTCGTAATGGGCGCCGCTGGTCTTGTTCTGGAAGGCACGCCGCGGCATGCCCAGCTGGGCCGCGAAGGCGTGCAGTTCTTCCAGGTTGTCGGCCATCAGGTGGGCCCAGCGGCGTCCGCGCCAGAGGGTCACGGCGTCGTCTACATAGACGGTCATGGGAAAGTTTGCGGCTGGTGATGCGCAGACTGTAGCCTGAAGCCGCTTTCATGGGCAGGGAAGGGACGGTGGCCAGGCGGACGGGAAAGGCGTGGAGGAAACAGGTCGCGCTGCTGGCAGGCATGGCAGCGGCAGGCAGCGCGTGGGCAGATGGGGATGGCCTGGAGTTCGGGGGAGCGGTCCGCTTCAGCTATGGGTGGCTGGACTATGCGGACAGTCCCGGATTCGACCCGGAGCTGGTGAGGCTGGAAGCGCGCGGCAATGCCGGGCGGGCCTCGTTCTCGGTGCAGTACCGCTGGTACGACGGTTTTGATGCGGTCCATCACGCCTGGGCCGGCTGGCAGGTGGCGGAAGGATCGCAGCTGCGGGCCGGGGTTCAGCAGGTGCCGTTCGGTCTGCTGCCGTATGCCTCGCACAGCTTCTGGTTCGGGTCCGGCTACTACCTGGGAATCGAGGACGACTACGACCCCGGAGTGGTGTGGGAGCACGAATCCGGCCCCCACCGCTGGCACCTTGGATGGTTCTCGGGTGACGAATACGGCTCCGGATCACGCTACGACCGGTACTCGTTCGATGTCGCCACGACCGCGGAACTGCCATATCGCGAGCGCGGTCGCGTCGCCGTGCGCTATGAGCGCGCGCTGGACTGGAACGGGGGAACGCTTGCGCTGGGAGCATCGGCGTTCAGCGGCAGGATCGAGGATCGGAAAGCAGGTGGTCATCACGATCACAGCGCTGCGGCGTTGCATGGCCAGTGGCAACGCGGACCGGCCACGGTGCAGCTGCAATGGGCGCGCTATCGCTATGGCAATCCTGAGCCCCGCATGGCGCTGTCGGCCTTCATGTTCCCGTTTGAAATTGCTGCCAGTGCCGACGTGCCCAGCGTCAATCTCGCCTTGGAGCTGCAACGCCCGGGCTGGTTCGACGGCATCACCTGTTACAACAATCTGAGCGGTACGCTGCCCCGGGGCAGCGATGCGGGCCTGGAGGATTCATGGCAGAACGTGACCGGATGCAGCTTCTCGAAGGGTCGCATGCTTACCTACGTGGACTGGATCGCGGGGCGCAACATGTGGTTCGCTGGCGGTGCTGGTGTTGGCATTGACGAGCCGGGTTCCGACCGCTGGCGTTCACGGTTGAACGTTAACGTCGGCTTCTTCTTCTGAGTGGCGGCCGTGGGCAACCACGGTGGATGCTCCGCAACGTAAAGGGAAAGGATTGATGAACGAAATACACAAACCCACGGAAGAAGAGGGGCCGCCACCACGCGCATCGATCCTGGCGCCGGTGTTCTATCCGGCCGCCATTCTGGTGGCGGTACTGGTGGCAATGTCGTTCGTCGTGCCCACGCAGGCCGAGGCGATGTTCACCGCGGCGCAGGCCTGGGTCGGCCAGGAGGCCGGCTGGTTCACCATCCTGGCGGTGGCCGGGTTCCTGGTGTTCATCGTCGGCGTGGCGGTCAGCAGTCTCGGAAAAATCAGGCTGGGACCCGACCACAGCACGCCCGATTACAGCTACGTCACCTGGTTTGCGATGCTGTTCGCCGCCGGCATGGGCATCGGCCTGATGTTCTTCGGCGTGGCCGAGCCGGTGATGCACTACGTGGACCCGCCGGTGGGCGATCCGATGACCGTGGCCGCCGCGCGCCAGTCGATGCGGATCACCTTCTTCCACTGGGGCATCCACGCCTGGGCGATCTACGGCGTGGTGGCGCTGTCGTTGGCGTATTTCGCGTTCCGGCACGGACTGCCGCTGCGGATCCGCTCGTCGTTGTATCCCCTGATCGGCGAGCGCATCTACGGGCCGATCGGGCACGCGGTGGACACCTTCGCGGTGCTGGGCACGATGTTCGGCCTGGCCACGTCGCTGGGCTTTGGCGTCATCCAGATCAACGCCGGGCTCAACTACCTGCTCGGGATCCCGGTCGGGGTGATGACCCAGGTGATCCTGATCATCGTGATCACCCTGATTGCGACCGCCTCGGTGGTCAGCGGGCTGGACAAGGGCATCCGGCGGCTGTCGGAGCTGAACATGCTCATGGCCGTGGTGCTACTGGCCTTCGTGCTGATCGCCGGGCCCACGGTGCACTTGCTGCAGGCGCTCGTGCAGAACACCGGCATGTATGCGTCCAACCTGTTTTCGATGACCTTCAACCTCTATGCCTACGAGCCGACCAGCTGGCTCGGCGGCTGGACCCTGTTCTACTGGGGCTGGTGGATCGCCTGGTCGCCGTTCGTGGGCATGTTCATCGCCCGCATCTCGCGCGGGCGCACGGTGCGCGAGTTCGTCACCGGGGTGCTGCTGGTGCCGTTGGGTTTCACCTTCCTGTGGATGACGGTCTACGGCAACACCGCGCTGCACATGGTGGCAATAGAGGGCATCACCGGGCTGTCGGACGCGGTGGCGGCGGACACCTCGGTGGCGTTGTTCCGGTTTCTGGAAGAGCTGCCCCTGACCGCGGTGACCTCGACCCTGGGCGTCCTGCTGGTGGCGATCTTCTTCGTGACTTCCTCCGATTCCGGCTCGCTGGTGATCGACATGCTCACCTCGAAGTTCGAGGAAGAGTCGCCGGTGTGGCAGCGGATCTTCTGGGCGCTGCTGGAGGGCACGGTGGCGATCGCACTGCTGATCGCCGGTGGCCTGGGCGCGTTGCAGGCCGCCACGCTCGCCAGCGCGCTGCCGTTCACCGTGATCATGCTGCTGATGTGCTGGGGCCTGCTGCGGGCGTTGCGCCTGGACAACATGAAGCAGGCCAGCATCCGCGACGCGCGGGCGCTGCCTCAGGGTGCAGCCGGGGGCCGCTGGCAGAGCAGGCTGCGCGGGCTGGTTAGCCAGCCACGCCGGGCCGAGGTGGTGGAGTTCCTGGCCGGCCAGGTCCGTCCGGCACTGGAGGCGGTGGCGGCGGAGCTGGGCGCGCAGGGCGTGCAGGCAAGGGTGGAAAGCGATGACCAGAGCGGCGGCCGCGCTTGGCTGCGGGTCGGGCACGGGGAAGAAATGGATTTCTTCTATTCAGTGCACCTGCAGGCCTACGACCCGCCGACCTTCGTGCTGTCCGATCCGCGCCGGCGGCGCCGGGGTGATCCCGAGAGCTGGCGCGCAGAGGTGCACCTGCGCGAGGGCGGGCAGGGCTACGACGTGATGGGCTGGCAGCGCGAGGAAATGATCCACGACGTGCTGGACCAGTACCAGCGCCACCTGCACTTCCTGGACGTGGTGCGCTAGCGCGCCCGTCCAAACTCCTGCCCCAGCCAGCGGTCGATCATGGCTTTCTCATAGCGCAGCGTGTCGGTGTTGTTGCGGCTGAGGGCAGGAGAGGACAGGTAGGACGGGTCGCTGAGCCTGTGCTCGCCGCTGGCAATCAGGTTGCCGGCGGCGTCGTAATGGGCGAACTCAAGGGTCATCCGCGGCCAGTAGATGTCGCGCATGATCCGCACGTGGTCCATCTGTCCGTGGCCGCGGCCGGGTTCGAAATCCCCGGCGCGGCGGATGTCGGTGATCACGAAGTGCAGGCGCTCGCCCGGTGCGATCCGTTCGGCGGCGCCATCGCGCAGGTGCGTTGCCAGGTCTTCCACCCAGGTGCCGCGGCGGGCTTCCCAGCGGTTGCGGCTGTGCAGGATCTCGGTGAACTGCTCCGGATCCGTCCACTCGACGGTGACCGGGCCTTCGCCGGCCAGCGATCGCGGAGCATCTGGGTCGGCGGCGTATGGCGCTGTGGCGCAGCCGGCGAGGGACAGCGTGAAGGCCAGGGCCAGCGTGGTCAGGAAGGTTTTCATGGGGGACTCCATGGGATTCATGCGGGTTGCGGGGTCATGGTTCCGGTGCCAGCAGTGGTAGCAGAGCGGGCGTGACGTGCTCGAGGATGCGCGGCTGGGCGACCTCGGTGGGGTGCAGGTTGTCCTGCTGGTATGCCTCCGGATCCAGCGCGATGGGTTCGAGCAGGAAGGGCAGCAGGCTGACATCGAACAGTTCCGCCAGATCACGATAGACCTGTTCGAATCCGCGGGTGTAGTCGGCGCCCAGGTTGGGCGGCATGCGCATGCCCACCAGCAGCACCCGGGCATCCACGTGCCGGGCCACGCCGATCATGCGGGCCAGGTTGCGCCGCATCTCGGCCAGCGGCAGCCCGCGCAGTCCGTCGTTGGCGCCCAGCGCAATCACCACTACGTCGGGCTGGTGGCGCCAGGCCTCGCTGATGATCCGCGCTGCGCCGCCTGCGCTGGTCTCGCCGCTGATGCTTGCGTTGACCACGCGCCAGCCCGGATGACTGGTGGCAAGCTCCCCGGCCAGCAGCGACACCCAGCCTTCCTCCGCCGCCATGCCATAGCCGGCCGAGAGCGAATCGCCCATCACCAGGATGGTGCGGGCGCCTTCGTCCGCGGCAACCTGCGGCGAGGGCTGCGCCTGGGCCAGTGCACAGGCGAGCATCAACAGGGCGCCTGTGGCCCATTGCAACCAGCCGCGCCGGGGCGGATATCCTGCGATCATTGCGATCTACCTTTTTCCAGTCCGTGAGCCGGGCAGGCGTGCCGGCAAGCCGCGCCTGCGCCGTCAGGCCGGACCACAACAGGATCCTTCATGGCCGATACGATTCCGGCGCAGGCCGACACCCGGCACGTGCTCGAAGTGTCCGGGCTCGGCAAGCGCGTGCCGCTGCCCTCGGGCGATCTGACCATCCTCGACGACGTCGGGTTCCATGTCGAGCATGGCGATACCGTCGCCATCGTCGGCGCTTCGGGATCGGGCAAGAGCACGCTGCTCTCGCTGCTGGCGGGGCTGGACATTCCCAGCGCCGGTGAAGTGGTGCTGGATGGCCAGCCGCTGTCGGTGCTGGATGAGGATGGCCGGGCGGCGGTGCGAGCGGAGAAAGTCGGCTTCGTGTTCCAGAACTTCCAGCTGCTGCCTTCGCTGACCGCGCTGGAAAACGTGATGCTGCCGCTGGAACTGCGCGGCGATGGCGAGGTGCGCGGCCCCGCCGAAGAGGTGCTGCGCAAGGTGGGCCTGGGCGAGCGCCTGGGCCACTACCCGCGCCAGCTCTCCGGTGGGGAGCAGCAGCGGGTGGCGTTGGCCCGGGCCTTCGTGACCCGGCCTTCGCTGCTGTTTGCCGACGAGCCCACCGGCAACCTGGATACCCGCACCGGACAGCAGGTGATCGAACTGCTGTTCGCGATGAACGCCGATGCCGGCACCACCCTGGTGCTGGTCACCCACGATGACCACCTGGCCGAGCGCTGCAAGCGGGTGCTGCGGCTGGACAGCGGACGGCTGGTGCCCGGCGCATGAGGACCGCGCGCCTGGCCTGGACCCAGCTGCGGCGTGATCTGGCCGCGGGCGAAGTGCGGATCATGCTGGCCGCGCTGGTGCTGGCGGTGGTGGCGGTGAGCGCGGTGGGCTTCATCACCGACCGGGCCGGACGGGCGCTGGTGGCCGAGGCCAACCGGCTGCTGGGCGGCGACGCGATCATCCGCTCCAACGCGCCGATTGATGAAAACCTGCGCGAGGCGGTGCGTACCGCGGGCTTGGACCAGACCGAAACCGTGGAGCTGGACAGCATGATCCGGGTCCTCGGCGGCGGGGCGGCAGGCACGCAGGATCCGCGCCTGGGTGACCTGCGCGCGCTGGGCGAAGGCTATCCACTGCGCGGAGCGTTCCGCCTGGTGGACGCGCCGGGTGGCGAAGAGCGCGAAGCGGCTGGGGTGCCCGAGCCGGGTACGGCCTGGATAAGCCGTGCTGGCGCTGACCAGCTGGGCGTTGAGGTAGGTGCCGAGGTCGGCGTGGGCGAACTCAGCCTGCAGCTGACAGCGCTGGTCACGGCGGAGCCGGACGCATCGATCGACTACTTCAACGTAGCCCCGAAGGTGTTCCTGAATCTGGCCGACCTGCCGGCGACCGGGCTGCTGCAGGAGGGCAGCCGCGCGCGCTACCGGCTGGTGGTGGCCGGCGATGCGGACGCGGTGGAAGGTTTCGTCGCCCGGGCCCGCGACACCCTGCAGCGCGGGCAGCGGATCGAAACCATCGAGGACGGGAGGCCGGAAGTGCGCTCCGCGCTGGACCGTGCCGGCCGCTTCCTTGGGCTCGCAGCCATGGTGTCGGTGGTACTGGCGGCGGTGGCGGTGGCCATGGCCGCACGGCGGCACAGCGAACGGCATCTGTCCGGGGCGGCGGTGATGCGCTGCCTGGGCGCCAGCCAGCGCACGCTGGTGGGTATCCACGTGGGCGAGCTGGTGTTGCTGGGCCTGCTGGCGTGCACGGTGGGCGTGGCGCTGGCATTCGGGCTGCAGTGGCTGGTGGCCAACTGGGTATCGCAGGCGCTCGGGCTGCCGCTGCCTTCCAGCGGCTGGATGCCGGCACTGGAGGGCTATGCGGTGGGCCTGGTGGTGCTGATGGCCTTCGGCGCGCCGCCGGTGCTGGCGCTGCGCCGGGTGCCGGCACTGCGGGTACTGCGCCGTGACCTGGATCCGGTAGAGCCGGGCGCATGGATCGTGGCCTTGGCGGCGCTGGTCGGGCTGGGCGCGCTGCTGTGGCTCAAGGCCGGGTCGCCGGCGCTGGCCTCGGCGATGCTGGGCGGAATCCTCGCCACCCTTGCGGTGTTGGCCCTGCTGGCCTGGGGGCTGATCGTAGCCGTGCGCCGATTGCGTTCGCGCCTGCGTGGCAGCCTCCGCTACGGCCTGGCCAATGTCAGCCGCCGTCCCGGCACCAGCGTGGCCCAGGTGGCGGCGCTGGGGCTGGGACTGATGGCCCTGCTGCTGCTGACCTTCGTGCGCACGGACCTGCTGGACCGCTGGCAGCTGGCGCTGGCTGAAGAGGCGCCCAACCGTTTCATCGTCAACGTGCAGCAGGACCAGATGGAGGATCTGCGCGGCTTCATCGCCGGCCAGGGCGTGGCTGCGCCGGAGCTGTTTCCGATGATTCGGGCGCGCTACGTGGCCCTGAATGGCGAGCCGGTCAGCGCGGAGACCTATGCGGGCGAAGACCAGCAAACGCGACGTCGCGCCGAACGGGAGTTCAATCTGTCGATGGCCGAGTCACTGCGCGACGACAACAAGGTGACCGCCGGGCGGTTCTGGCAGGGTAACACGGCGGCTCCGGAGTTTTCCGTGGAGGAGAACTTCGCCAGCCAGCTCGGCTGGAAGGTGGGCGACCGGGTCACGTTCGATATCGCCGGCCAGCGCATCGAGGCGCCGGTCACCAGCCTGCGCGCGGTGGAATGGGAGAGCTTCCGGCCAAATTTCTTCGTCCTCGCGTCGCCTGGCGCGCTGGACGGCTATCCGGCCAGCTGGATCACCGCGGTCAGCGTGCCGGCGGACAGCCCGCGTTTCACTGCCGAACTGGTGGAACGCTTCCCCAACCTGTCGGTGATCGACATCGACGCCGTGTTGGCCCAGGTGCGCAGCACCGCCGACCAGGTTTCGGTGGTGGTGCAGGCCGTGTTCTGGTTCTCGCTGGCGGCCGGCGTGCTGGTGCTGCTGGCCGCGGTCAGCGCCAGCCAGGACGAGCGCTTGCTTGAAGGCGGGGTGATGCGGGTGCTGGGCGGCAGCCGCCGGCAGCTGCGGCTGGCGCAGGCGTCGGAATTCGCCGCGATCGGCCTGCTGGCCGGCCTGGTGGCCGCAGTTGCCGCCTCGGTGCTGTCCGGCCTGGTGGCCACGCGGGTGTTCGACCTGCCGTGGTCGCCGAACTGGCTGATGGCAGCCTTCGGCGGCGCGCTGGGCATGCTGGTGACCCTGGCTGCCGGGCTGTTCGCCACCCGCCGCGTGCTGGACGCGCCGCCTTCGGTGACCCTGCGTGAACTGCAGGGTTGACCCGCTCTAGGGCACGCCCCAGCTTGTCGCCGGTTCTGGGCCGGCGATACGGTCGACGCACCTTTGCCGAATGGAATCCGCGCCGTGACCGTATCCGCAGCCTCCCCGCATGTCGTCGATAGTGCAGCCGGCATCAACGCCAACCAGCAGGCGCGCGACGACGTGCGCTACCAGCAGCTGGCCGAGCGCCTTGCTGCGCCCGACGCCACCGCTCCGCAGCGCGAGCTGGCCTATGACCTCATCGCGGCGCAGGAGCGCGGCGGGCAGCTGACCGACGACGCCCTGGCCCAGGCTGGCGCCCAGGCCATTGCCGACAGCCGCGCCGTCCCCGTGCAGGTGGCGGAGGTCGCGCCCCTGGTGGCGCCCGGCACCGCGCTCGGGCCGTTTGCCAGCGCTGATATCGCCGCCATCGAGATGATGCATTACTCCAATCCGCTGTCGATCCAGGCCAATCTGGAAAATGGCGGACTGGTGTTCGAGGGTGCCGATGGGCAGTACTTCATCAGCACGCCGATGGGCGGCACGCTGGATGGCTTCGATCCGTCCCAGATACCCCAGCCGGAAGGCATGGCGCTGGAGGGCGCATACCACGGCCACGCCGACTACTCCACGCGCGACGGCACCCGCACTGACAAGGCCAACGACTACTTCAACAGCGACCAGTTTTCACAGCAGGACAAGCGCGTGGCCGATGGCGGTTACTGGGGACCGGTGATCTACGTCTCCACGCCGAGCGGTGATTTCCGCAAGTATGATTCGGCAACGCGCCAGGACACGCTGATCCATGAAGGTACGCGCGTCAGCTGACACGCCATGAAGACTCTTTTCCTTGCAGGACTCCTGACCATGAATACATTCGTCACTGCCGGCTTCGCCGCACCCACCGCGCAGGCGCAGGACCGGGCGCTGGAAATCGACGGCAGCCGTGTGCAGGTGATTGCAGCTGCCCTGGAAGCGTTCGCCGAGAACGAGCCGGACGCGCGGCTCGCCGACTACATCGTGCACGTCAACCCGCCGGTGGAGGGTGTGTCCCAAGTGGTGTTCGAGCCCCGCCAGCCGGAAGGCCAGGCGCCGACGCTGGGCGGGCGCACCGGCGTGGGCCCGGAAATCAACGTCTGGGTGCGCGAGGCCGACCACAGTATCGAGCGGGTTTCGGCCTCCCGCTGAGACTTGTGTCTAACGCGGTGGCGCCGGCTGAGCTTCGAAACGGCGGGCGTAAGCGCGCTCCTCGATGACCCGGTCCACATCTGCCCCCGCCATGTCCCGCGCGGCGTACACGGCGAAGACGGTGGATCCATCGCGCTGGCCCACCTGGTGCAGCCGATAGCGTGGTTCGCGCCCACCCGAATCCGGCGGCCAGCGCAGCGGTGGGGCCTCGCCGTCCAGATCCAGCTCGCTGTTGTCCACGGTGCCGCCGACGAAAAGTGCGCGCATGTTGATCTCCTTGCAGTCCTGACCTGTGGGGCCCCACGTTGCGGGCCGGGCCGTTGCCGGGGGATGAAAATCCGGTTTGCGCGGCGTGCACGTAGAATCCCTGTCCGTTCCTTTGCACACCGCTGCCCATGTCGATACGCCAAGACGATCCCGCGCTGGAAGCGCTGCTGATGCCATTCCTCACCGGCCGCCTCGAGTGGCCGCAGGCGGGAGCGCTGTTTCTGCGTGCGCGCCAGGGGTACGGGCTGGTGCCGTCGGCATGGCCGGGGCTGGTGTGCGAGCAGAGCTTCAAGCCCGAGGCGCAGGCGCTGGAGCGGGCGGGTTTCCCCGTGCAGCCGCAGGGCGACAGCCGACACCCCTTGGTGCTGGTGCTGCCGCCGCGCCAGCGCGACGAGGCCCGGGCGCTGCTGGCCGAGGCCGTGGCCCGCGCCGAGGGCGAAGACGCGGTGGTGATTGCCAGCGTGCCCAACAACGAGGGCGCAAAGGCCATCGAAGGCGACCTTGTGCGCATTGCCGGGCCGGTGAACACGGTGCCCAAGCACAAGTGCCGGGTGTTCTGGGTACGTCCCAACGCGGGCGGCGGCGATGCGGAGTTGGCTGCGCAGTGGCGCAAGCTGGATGTGCCGCGGCCGATCCTGGGCGGGAGCGCGATGGAGGGGCGTTTCATCAGCCGGCCGGGCGTGTTTGCGTGGGAGCGCATTGATCCGGCCTCGGCCCTGCTGGCCGAGCACCTGCCGGGCACCCTTGCCGGCCGTGCCGCCGATCTGGGCGCCGGCTGGGGCTTCCTGTCCGACGCGCTGCTGCAGCGCTGCCCGAAGATCACTTCGCTGCACCTGTACGAGGCCGAGGCCCGGGCGCTGGATCTGGCGCGCGATAACATGGCCCCACATGCGGAACGGGCGGCACTGGATTTCCGCTGGCACGACGTGACCGCGGGCCTGCCGGACACCTATGACGTGATCATCAGCAACCCGCCGTTCCACGGCCACGGCCGCGCTGCGCGCCCGGAGATCGGTCGCGCTTTCATTGCCGCCGCCGCACAGGCGCTGGCCCCCGGCGGCAGTCTGTGGCTGGTGGCCAATCGCCAGCTGCCGTACGAACAGGTGTTGGGCGAACGCTTCAGCCAGATCGAAGTCGTGGCCGAACGCGGCGGCTTCAAGGTGATCCGGGCAGACAAGGGCAGGCCGGCCAGGACCGAACGATGAAGCTGGTCCGGCTGATCGCCAACCTGGGCTATGGCAGCCGCAGGGAAGTGGCGCGCATGTTCCGCGAAGGCCGCATCACCGATGCCGCCGGCGAGGTGCTCTACGCCGATGACCGCATGGCACATGCGGATGTGCGCATTGATGGCGAACCACTGGATATGCCGCAGGGCCAGCTGCTGATGCTGCACAAGCCGGTGGGTCATACCTGTTCCACCAAGGATCCGGGCGCGCTGGTCTATGACCTGCTGCCGGATCGCTTCCGCCTGCGCAGGCCGCTGATGTCCACGGTGGGACGGCTGGACCGGGACACCTCCGGCCTGCTGTTGCTGACCGATGACGGCAAGTTACTGCACCGGATCATCTCGCCACGCTCACAGATCCCGAAGACCTATGAAGCGACGCTGGTCGAACCGCTGCGCGGTGACGAGGCCGCGCTGTTCGCCAGCGGCACGCTGATGCTGGAATCGGAGCAGACCCCGCTGCAGCCGGCGCATCTGGAGCCGCTGGATGAACGCCGCGCCCGGCTGACCATCACCGAGGGCCGTTACCACCAGGTGCGGCGCATGTTTGCCGCGGTGGGCAACCACGTGGAGGCCCTGCACCGCAGCCACGTGGGCGCGCTGGAGCTGGGCGACCTGCCCGAGGGCGCATGGCGCCCGCTCGACGCCGCCGAGCGCGACCTCATCTTCCAGGGCAACCCCACCCCGTAGGTACGCGAAATGTTCCAAGTGCAATCCCACCCCGTAGGAGCGCGCCATGCGCGCGAAGCCGCGTGACGTGTGGCTGGGTGGTTCCTTCGGACGCAACGTTGTAGCCGAAGCCTCGCGCGACACCAGGGTTCACGCGGCTTCGCGCGCATGGCGCGCTCCTACCAGGTGCCGCGCGGCAAATTTTGCGAGTCGGGCGCAGTTCCGGTCCGGGTGATCCCGGGATCGACGTTCCCGGTAACCATCCGACCCCGGTGTCCTACCGCATCCAATCCGGGAGTGCATGCACTCCCCGCCCCGCTCACGGCTCCGGGCAGGATTCTTCCCCGGCATGTTCAAGCATGTCGATCAGCATGCCGCTGACGTGTGCATCGGCGGTGGCGTAGAGGATCCGGCGCTGGTGGCGCTCGCCCCGCACCATGCGCGCCTCGCGCAGCTGGCGCAGGTGGTGGCTGACCAGGGGCTGGGATGCGCCGATGCGGGCGGCGATGTCGCCCACCGCGATGGGGCCGTCCAGACACGCCAGCAGCACCCGCAGGCGGGTGGGGTCGCCCAGCAGCCGGAAGACGGCGGCCACGGTGCCGATGCGCGGATCGTTGCCCGCGGTCATGCGTGCGGCCCCTCTGCAGCGGGATCCAGGGCGCACGGGGCGGGCAGGTCGTACAGCACCTCGACGGTGGCATGGCCAATCCCGAAGCGTTCCTCCAGCGTCCGCTTGACCGCCGGGACAGCGAGCCGGGGGTTCGCGTCTGGCGCTAGCCCCAGTTCAAGCGTGGCCAGCACCCTGCCGGAGGTGATCGACCACACGTGCACGTGCTGCACCTGGACCACGCCGGGCACGGTCTGCAGCAGATGCTGGCGCAACACCTTGATGTCGATATCCGGCGGCGCCCCCTCCATCAGGATGTGGAAGGCGTTGCGCATCAGTGACCAGGCGGCGCGCAGGATCAGCAGGCAGACCAGCACCGACAGCAGCGGATCGATCGGCATCCACCCGGTCAGGTGGATGGTGACGGCGGCCGCGATGGCGGCGACGGATCCCAGCATGTCGCCGATCACGTGCAACATCGCCCCGCGGATATTGACGTGGTCACGGTCGCCGCGGTGCAGGATCGCGAACACGGCGATGTTCACCAGCAGCCCCACCACCGCCACCGCCAACATCGGCCCGGCCAGCACTTCCACCGGCTGGCGCAGGCGCTGTACGGCTTCCCAGGCGATCCATGCCACCAGCGCAAACAGGGTCAACGCATTGATCAGCCCGGCCAGCACCTCCATGCGCATGTAGCCGAAGGTGCGGCGCGAATCGGAAGCGCGGCGACCGATGCGAAAACCCACCCAGGCCAGGGCGAGGGCGGCGGCGTCGGTGAGCATGTGGCCCGCATCGGCAATCAGCGCCAGCGAGCCCGACAGCAGCCCGCCCGCCAGCTCGACCAGCATGAACGAGGCGGTCAGGACCAGCGCGGTCAGCACCACCCGCTCGTTGCGCGCGGACACCTCCGGCGCGTGGGAATGGTCGTGGTGGTGGTCGTGGCCGTCATGCGGGCCGTGCGAAATGTGGGAATGCGGCATGAAAGGAGCCTGCAGTGCGACTCCCTAATCATATCAATAGCTGTTTATGTTTGGCTGGCCGCCTTCAGCCGATGAACAGCTTCCGCCAGCCCTCGTGTCCCAGCCGTTCCAGAGTGTCCAGGTTGCGCTGCACGATCACGTCCGGATCCGGATACGCCTCCACCGCCCGGCTCACGCTGTCCTCGCGCAGCAGGTGCAGGGTGGGGTAGGGCGCGCGATTGGTGAAGTTGGTGATGTCGTCCGGATCGGTATCGCTGAACTGGTAGTCGGGATGGAAGCTGGCCACCTGCAGCACACCCTCCAGGCCCATGTCTTCCACCAGCGCGTCGGCCAGATCGAGGAAGTCGTTGTAGTCCAGGAAATCGCCCAGCACCTGCGGGTGAATCAGCAGGGTGGTGTCGGTTTCATCGGCCGGCACCTCGCGCAGATGGATGAGCTCATTGGCCAGCGCCTCCAGCAGTGTCTCTGGCGTAGCAGCGTCGCTGAGCACGAAGCGCACCTGATCGCGCACGGTGACGGCCTTGGCGAACGGGCACAGGTTCAGGCCGATCACCGCGCGTTCCAGCCATTGGCGGGTGCGGGCAATGGGGTCGGCTTCGAGCAGGTCAATTGACATGAGGGGACGGGAATCTGGGCGCCCAACGATCCCCTCCGCCGCGAGGCAGGTCAAGGCGGGCGGCTAGCTGATAATCTGTCCCGATGCCCCACGCCCACGACCAAAGCCGTCGCGCAATCCTGCTGATGCTGCTGGCGGTGCTGCTGTTCGCGTTCATGGACGGCGGCATGAAGTGGCTCGGCGTTGACTATCCGCCGCTGCAGGTCGCCTCCATGCGCGGCCTGGTGGCGTTGCCGCTGGTGCTTGGCTGGATCCTCGCCCGCCGCCGGCTGCACACCCTGCTGCACATCCACTGGCCGCTGCACCTGCTGCGCGGAGTGCTGGGCATCCTGATGATGGTCGGGTTCGTCTACGGCCTGGCGCGGATGCCGATGTCCACCGCCTACTCGATCGTATTCGTCTCCCCGCTGCTGGTCACCGCGCTGGCGGTACCGATCCTGGGCGAAAAGGTCGGCCCGCGACGCTGGGCCGCGATCGGCGTCGGCATGCTCGGCGTGCTGGTAGTGCTGCGCCCCACCAGCGAAGGGATGCTGACCACCGCCGGCCTCGCCCTGCTGGGCGCCTCGGTCTGCTATTCCTTCGCTTCGATCACGGTGCGGGTGCTGGCCCGGCGCGACAGCACCGAGGCCATGGTGTTCTGGTTCCTCGCCATGCTGGCTGTCGGAGCCGGTGTCCTGGGCTGGTCCAGCTGGGTGCCGATCCGCAGCGAAGACATCTGGATCTTCCTGATGGTGGGCGTAAGCGGTGCGCTGGGCCAGGTGGTGCTGACCAATGCGTTCCGCCTCGGCGAGGCCTCCCAGATCGCGCCGCTGGAATACAGCGGACTGCTGTGGGTGGTGCTGATGGATCTGACGGTGTGGGGCGTACTGCCCGACCGGATGACCTGGCTGGGCGCGGGAATCATCGTGGCCAGCGGCATCTACCTGCTGCATCGCGAGCACATCCAGGCGCCGGAGCGCGAGAGTCCGCCGGTCAAGCCGAACTAATCCGTCTGACACAACGGCGCGGCGCCGGGTGCCGATACCCCTGGATGCGAATGTCCCCCGGCGATGGCCTGCGGCCATCTCCTCCTCCTTGATTTCGCACCCAGGGGCATCGACACCCGACGCACCGGGATTCGCGGCGTTTCAACGAAAAGCGGTGAACCTCGACGGGCCACCCGCGCCGCAAGCCCAGCCCCGTCGTGGCCGGGAGTCATTTCGGCGAAATAAAGGAGGAGGCGCCCGCGCCTTTGGCGGGTGCCGGGGGACATTCGCCGAAAAGGCTCGCGGCCACGGCGGGGCCCCTCAGCTCGCGGCGACAGAAATCCACCGGCGCGCACAAAAAAAGGCGGACCCAAACAGGGCCCGCCTCATGAAACGCCAAAGATCAGCTCAGATCAGCTCAGATCAGAACCGCGCACCCAGTCCAATGCCAACCGTCCACGGATCCAGCTTGATCTCATCACCGGTCGAAACACCCGCCACGTTCACATCCGCACGCGAGCGCATGTAGCGCGCATCCGCACGCGCGAACCAGGTCGGAGTGATGTTCATATCCACGCCGATCGTCCCGATCGCACCGCGCGGCGTGTCCAGGCTCACGTGATCGCCGCCCGGGTTCAGATCCTCATCGCTGATGTTCGACTGGAAAACACCCAGCCCCACGAACGGACGGAAAGTCTGATCCGCCTGGCCGAAGTGATACTGGCCGCTCAGCGCGATGGGCTGCTGCTCGACCGTACCGATCTTGCCCTCCGGCCCGCGCACGCGATGGTCGAAGCTGTCCGCAGCGCCCCACAGCTCCACGCCCCAGTTGTCATCCACGTGCCAGGTGGCGCTCAGGGTCGGGGCCGGGCCGCCGTCGATATCGATGCCCTCGGCAGGATTGCTGTGTGGCTCCAGCAGGGTCACGCCACCAACGATGGACACGCGCTTGCCGCCATAGTCGGCGTCACTGCGCTGGTCGAAGCTGTCCTGGGCGAACGCGGCGGGGCTGGCCAGCAGGGCGATGGCAGCAGCGATGGTCAGTTTGTTGTGCAGGATAGACATGTGGGGGTTCCTCTTCTTGTAATGATGTTTCAACGCCGCCCTCTGCGGGGCGGACGCGCACATCCTCTCCAAACGCACATGAATCCCGTTTCGCCGAAACGTTAAACCACCCCCTCTGCTTTCATCACGGCTTCAGGCGCGTGCTGGCGGGGTGAAGCGCGTTGGCGCATGCAGCGCGGCTGTCGCGGTTGGCGCCCGGGGCGCATGCGTCCACAATAAGGGGCTGTCCCCCTTGTTCTCGCGGAGTGCCGCATGGCCGACCTGAAAGAAGCACGTGTCCCTGATATCGGTGGTTTTGACGATGTCCCGGTGATCGAGGTGCTGGTTGCGGCGGGCGACCGCGTTGAAAAGGACCAGGGTCTGGTCACGCTGGAATCCGACAAGGCCACGATGGAAGTGCCGTCGCCGTTTTCCGGGGTGATCAAGGAGGTCAAGGTCGCCGTGGACGACAAGATCGCGGAAGGCGCCGTGGTCGCGGTGATCGAAGTGGACGATGGTGAGACTTCCGGCGACGCGGAAACCAAGCCTTCAGCTGACGCAGGCAAGGCCGTCGCGGAACCTGCCGATCGCGCCCAGCCCGAAGGCCAGGCGCCTGCGGATAAGGAAGAGGATCCCGCAGTGGAGCCGGCCTCCCCGGGCAAGCAGCCGGACAACATCGCCAAGGCCGCCATCGACCACGCCCCGACAGGTGCCGGCGAGCCGCCGGTGCGCTTCGAGGCCGACGCCGTCCTGCCGGGCAAGGTGCCCTATGCCAGCCCCGCGGTGCGCCTGTTCGCACGCGAGCTGGGCGTCGACCTGGACCAGGTGCAGGGCAGTGCGCGCGGTGGCCGCATCACCCGTGAGGATGTGCAGAAGTTCGTGAAGTCGGCGCTGGCCGGCGGTACGGGCAAGGGCGCGCCTGCGGGCGGCGCCGGCCTGGACCTGCTGCCGTGGCCGAAGGTGGACTTCAGCCGGTTCGGCGAAATCGAAGAGAAGCCGCTGTCGCGGATCAAGAAGATTTCCGGCGCCAACCTGGCGCGAAACTGGGCCATGATCCCGCACGTTACCCAGCAGGACGAGGCCGACATCACCGGTCTGGAAACGCTGCGCAAACAGCTCAACAAGGAAAACGAGCGCGCCGGTATCAAGCTGACCATGCTGGCGTTCCTGATGAAAGCCAGCGTTTCCGCGCTGCAGAAATTCCCCGAATTCAACGCCTCGCTCGACGCCGCAGGCGAGACGCTCACGCTCAAGAAGTACTTTCACATCGGTTTCGCCGCAGACACCCCCAACGGCCTGATGGTGCCGGTGGTGCGCGACTGCGACAAAAAGGGCGTGATCCAGATCGCCCAGGAAACCTCGGAGCTGGCGAAGAAGGCCCGCGACGGCAAGCTCGGCCCGGCCGACATGTCCGGCGGCTGCTTCTCGATCAGCTCGCTCGGCGGGATCGGCGGCACCAGCTTCACCCCGATCGTCAATGCGCCGGAGGTGGCCATCCTTGGCGTCTCGCGCGCTGCGATGAAGCCGGTCTGGAACGGCCAGGAGTTCAAGCCGCGCCTGATGCTGCCGCTGTCGCTGTCCTACGATCACCGCGTGATCGATGGCGCCGCCGCCGCGCGCTTCACCGTCTATCTGGCGCAGCTGATGGAAGACATGCGGCGCATGCTGCTGTGATTTTGGAGAACACGTGATGGCCAAGACCCTGGAAGTGAAAGTCCCCGACATCGGCGACTTTTCCGATGTACCCGTGATCGAGGTCCTGGTGTCGGTGGGCGATACCGTCGCCGTCGACCAGGGCCTGCTGACGCTTGAATCGGACAAGGCGACGATGGAAGTGCCCTCACCCGACGCCGGCGTGATCAAGGAGCTGCGGGTCAAGGAAGGCGACAGCGTGTCCGAAGGCCAGGTGGTGGTGGTGCTGGAAGCCGCAGGTGACGGCAATAGCGACAAGGCCGCAGCCAGCGGAAGCAAGGCCGGCCCCGGCAAGCCGCCGGTCGCCACCTCGCATCGCGCTCCCGCCGAGCCGGACCCGGTGAAGGCCGCGGCGTCGTCGGGTCGCAAGGCCGACGTCGAGTGCGCAATCGTAGTGCTCGGCTCCGGCCCCGGCGGCTACACCGCTGCGTTCCGCGCTGCCGACCTGGGTCTGGAGACGGTGCTCATCGAGCGCTACGCCACCCTGGGCGGGGTGTGCCTCAACGTGGGCTGCATTCCTTCCAAGGCCCTGCTGCATTCGGCCGCGGTGGTCGATCAGGCGCAGCAGGCGGCGGAATACGGCATTGATTTCGGCAAGCCGAAGATCGCGCTGGACACGCTGCGTGGCCACAAGGACAAGGTGGTCGGCCAGCTCACCAAGGGCCTGGCCGGCATGGCCAAGCAGCGCAAGGTGGAGGTGGTGCAGGGCACCGGCCGGTTCGTGTCGCCCAACGAGATCGAAGTGGCCGGTGAGGACGGCAAGACCACGCTGGTGCGCTTCGAGCAGTGCATCATCGCCGCCGGCTCGCAGGCGCTGAAGCTGCCTGGCTTCCCCTGGGAAGACCCGCGGATCATGGATTCCACCGATGCGCTCGAGCTGGCCGAAGTGCCCAAGCACCTGCTGGTGGTGGGCGGCGGCATCATCGGCCTTGAAATGGCCACCGTGTACCGCGCGCTGGGCAGCGAGGTCACCGTGGTGGAGCTGGCCAGCCAGCTCATCCCCGGTGCCGACAAGGACCTGGTCAGGCCGCTGGCCGACCGGCTGAAGAAGCAGGGCGTATCCGTCCACCTGAAGACCAAAGTGCTCCAGGCCAAGGCGGAGAAGAAGGGCATCACCGTGGAGTTCGAAGGCGACAGCATTCCCGAGGACAAGCGCTACGACCGGGTGCTGGTGGCCGTGGGCCGCAGCCCGAACGGCGGCAAGATCGATGCCGAAAAGGCCGGCGTGCGCGTGGGCGAGCGCGGTTTCATCAACGTCGACCGGCAGATGCGCACCAACGTGCCGCACATCTTCGCCATTGGCGACATCGTCGGCCAGCCGATGCTGGCCCACAAGGCGAGCCATGAGGGCAAGCTGGCGGCGGAAGTCGCCGCGGGCGAAAAGAAAGAGTGGGTCGCGCGGGTGATCCCGTCGGTGGCCTATACCGATCCGGAGATCGCCTGGGTGGGTATCACCGAAACCGAAGCGAAGGAAAAGGACATCAAGGTCGGAGTGGCGAAGTTCCCCTGGGCGGCCAGTGGCCGTGCCATCGGCCTGGGGCGCACCGAAGGCTTCACCAAGCTGCTGTTCGACGAGGCCACCAACCGCATCGTCGGTGCGGCGATCGTGGGCGTACACGCCGGCGACCTGATTTCAGAAGCGGCATTGGCGATTGAGATGGGCGCGGAAGCGGCGGACATCGCCCACACCATCCATCCCCATCCCACGCTCAGCGAGTCGGTGGCCATGGCGGCCGAGATCTACGCCGGCACCATCACCGACCTGTACCTGCCGAAGAAAAAATAACCCCGCGCGCCGGTCCGGCGCGCGGGGTCGGCCAGGGTGGGCGCCGGGTGAAAGGATCCGCGGGGTGCGCAAAAAAAGAGCCCCGGTCAGGGCCGGGGCTCGGTGGTGATCTGCGTGCTGGACCGACGAGGAGGTGCAGCAGATCAGGCACACAGGGTGAGACAGGCCCTTTCGGGGAAAGTTCCCTGCAATACGCCTCCAGTCCGCACGACTGACGGCGGTTGTGACTCAAACGCCTGGACTGCTATAATTCTTGGGCTAACCGGGACAGTTATTGCGTTGTGTCCCGCTCCCTACCCAGTCATCCGGAATCCTGAAGTGTTCACGTTCGCCGCCGAAGCTCGGCGCCTGGTACGGCGCGCCATTGTCTGGCAGGCCGCTGCAGTCGCAGTGGCAGCGCTGGCGTTCCTGGCCAAGGGTGCCGACTGGGCAGTGGCAGTGGCACTGGGCGGCGGCGCGGTGGCGATCGGGGGCTGGCTGGCCAGCGTCATCTCGCTCGGCGGCGGTGTCAACCCGGGCATGGTCGCGCTGATGCGGCTGGTGGCCGGAACCGGGATGAAGTGGGCGGTGATCGTGGGGGCGCTGCTGTTCGGCATGTCGGGCGCGGGGCTTCCCCCGCTGCCGATGGTGCTGGGGGTGATCGTGGCCCTGGCGGCGCAGATGCTGGCGATGGCCGGTCCACCGGCCCGCCATTGAATCGTGTCATTGAATCGTTGAACAGGCAGGAACATCTGACTTATGGCGGTTGAAGCGGAACTCACCCCTTCGAGCTACATCCAGCACCACCTGCAGAACCTGACCCATTCGGTCGGCGAAGGCGGGTTCTGGACGTTGCATGTGGATACCTTGATCGGCTCGGTGGTGCTGGGCGTGATCATGTTTCTGGTGTTCTGGACGGGCACCCGTAAAGCCACCTCGGGCGTGCCGGGCAAGTGGCAGGCGTTCGTCGAGATCCTGCTCGAGTTCGTCGATCGCCAGGTTCGTGACACCTACCACGGTTCCAGCAAGCTGGTGACGCCGATCGCGATCACCCTGTTCTTCTGGATCCTGTTCATGAACATGATGAAGTTCATCCCCGCGGACTTCATCTCCAAGCCGCTTGAGTGGGCGGGCGTGGGGTACTGGAAGCCGGTACCCACCGCCGACGTGAACGCCACCCTGGGCCTGTCGATCAGCGTGTTCTTCCTGACCCTGTTCTTCGGCCTGCGCGCCAAGGGCATCGGCGGCTTCGCCAAGGACTTCCTGGTCACGCCGTTCGGCAAGTGGGCGATGCCTGCCAACCTGCTCCTGAACATCGTCGAGTGGTTGTCCAAGCCAATCTCGCTGGCGATGCGACTGTTCGGCAACATGTTCGGCGGCGAGATCGTGTTCCTGCTGATCTGGGTGCTTGGCGGCTCATTCCTGCTCGGCGTACTCGGCGGCGCCGTGTTCGGCCTGGGCTGGATGATCTTCCACATCCTGGTCGTGCCGCTGCAGGCCTTCATCTTCATGATGCTGTCGATCGTCTACCTCAGCCTGGCTGAGGATTCACACTGACCGGTCGCAACATCCCGGTTTCGATTCAGTTCCACCCCTCACCTCAACTTCCAACAAGCAAGCCGTTCTGGAGACAATCATGGAAACCGCACTCGCTCTCATCGCCTCCGTCCAGTCCTCGACTGCCCTGGCTGTCGGCCTCATGGTCGGGCTGGCCGCGCTGGGCGCCGGCTTGGGCATGGCCCTCATGGCCGGCAAGTTCCTCGAGTCCGCCGCCCGCCAGCCGGAGCTGATCCCGGTGCTGCAGGTGCGCATGTTCATCACCGCCGGCCTGATCGACGCCCCGTTCATCATCAGTGTCGCCGTCGGCCTGCTGTTCGCCTTCGCCAACCCGTTCCTGGTTGGTGGCCTGGCTGTCTGAGCAGCCGGTCGCGGAGCAACGAGCACCGTCGGCCATTGGGGCCGGCGGCTGCAACACGGATAGCCCCGGCACCTCCCGTGACTGGGGCGCCCCGAGTACAGGCAGAGCACGACGATGAGCATCAATCTGACCCTAATCGCCCAGGCGCTGGCCTTCGCCGCGTTTATCTGGCTGATCGCCACCTTTGTGTGGCCACCGCTGCTCAATGCGATTGAAGAGCGGCAGAAGAAGATCGCCGAGGGCCTGGCGGCCGCTGACAACAGCCAGCGTGCGCTGGCCCAGGCAGAGGAAACCGCCGACGCCGAGCTCAAGGCCGCGCGTGTCAAGGCCAACGAGATCATCGACCAGGCGCACCGCCGCAGCACCCAGATCGTCGAGGCCGCCAAGGTCGAGGCGGTCACCGAGGGGCTGCGCCAGAAGGCGCTGATCGACGCCGAGATCCAGGCTTCGGCCACCCGTGCCCGCGAGGAGCTGCGCCACCAGGTGTCGCTGCTGGCGGTGAGCGGCGCCGAGCGCCTGCTCAAGCGCGAGATCAACGCCGACACCCACAAGGCGCTGCTCGACGAATTGGCTTCGGAGATCTGACCGATGTCCATGACCCTCGCCCGCCCGTATGCCCGCGCTGCTTTCGCGGTCGCGCGCGAAGACGGACAGGCCGTGCAGTGGTCGGACGCGCTCGGATTCGCCGCCCGCGTTGCGGCCGATCCCCAGGTCGCGGCCGTGCTGGTGCATCCGTCGCTGACCCGCGAAGACGCGGTGACCCTGCTGGCGCCGGAAGGCGCTGACGAAAAATTCTCCGGCTTCCTCGCCGTGCTCGCCGACAACGGCCGGCTGGGCGTGCTGACCGACATCGCCGGGCTGTATGAAGACCTGCGCGCCGAGGATGAGCGCGTGGTGCTGGCGAAGATCACATCGGCGGCCGAGCTGCCCGAGGCCGAGGTCGAGCAGATCCGCAATGCGCTCAAGCGCCGGTTCGGTCGTGAAGTGCAGATCGAGACAGCGGTTGACGAAAGCCTCATCGGCGGCGCGGTCATCGCGGCCGGCGACGTGGTCATCGACGGCTCGCTCAAGGGCAAGCTGGAGCGCCTGCAATCCGCGCTGGCTCACTGAAGCCGGACACAAACGAACATCGAAGCCGTGTGCTGCACACAGCGGCGCATGAACCAGGAAACGAAACCATGGCAAGCACCACGCTCAACCCCTCTGAAATCAGCGAGCTGATCAAGTCGCGCATTGACAAGGTCAAGCTGTCCGCCGAGGCCCGCAACGAGGGCACGGTGACATCGGTGGCCGACGGCATCGTGCGCCTGCACGGCCTGGCCGACGTGATGCAGGGCGAAATGATCGAACTGCCCGCAACCGCCGATGGCATCCCGACGTATGCCCTGGCGCTGAACCTGGAGCGCGACTCGGTCGGCGCCGTGGTGCTGGGTGACTACGAGCACCTGCGCGAAGGCGACACCGCCAAGACCACCGCACGCATCCTTGAAGTGCCGGTCGGCCCCGAGCTGCTGGGTCGCGTGGTCAACGCGCTGGGCGAGCCGATCGACGGCAAGGGCCCGATCGACGCCAAGCTGGGCGCGCCGGTGGAGCGGGTGGCCCCGGGCGTGATCTGGCGCAAGTCGGTCGACCAGCCGGTGCAGACCGGCTACAAGTCGGTTGACTCGATGATCCCGATCGGCCGTGGCCAGCGCGAGCTGATCATTGGCGACCGCCAGACCGGCAAGACCGCGATGGCCATCGACGCGGTGATCAACCAGAAGGGCACCGGCATCAAGTGCGTGTACGTGGCGATCGGCCAGAAGGCCTCGACCGTCTCCAACATCGTGCGCAAGCTGGAAGAGAACGGCGCCCTGGCGCACACCATCGTGGTGGCCGCCACCGCGTCGGAATCAGCCGCGATGCAGTACATCAGCGCCTACTCCGGCTGCACCATGGGCGAGTACTTCATGGACCGCGGTGAGGATGCCCTCATCGTGTATGACGACCTGTCCAAGCAGGCTGTGGCCTACCGCCAGATCTCGCTGCTGCTGCGCCGCCCGCCGGGCCGCGAAGCCTACCCGGGCGACGTGTTCTACCTGCACAGCCGCCTGCTGGAGCGCGCCGCGCGCGTGTCCGAGGACTATGTGGAGCAGTTCACCAAGGGCGAAGTGAAGGGCAAGACTGGTAGCTTGACCGCGCTGCCGATCATCGAGACCCAGGCCGGTGACGTGTCCGCGTTCGTGCCGACCAACGTGATCTCGATCACCGACGGCCAGATCTTCCTCGAGACCGACCTGTTCAACGCCGGCATCCGCCCGGCCGTGAACGCCGGCATCTCGGTGTCGCGCGTGGGTGGTGCGGCCCAGACCAAGATCATGAAGAAGCTGTCGGGCGGCATCCGTATCGCCCTGGCGCAGTACCGCGAGCTCGCGGCCTTCGCCCAGTTCGCCTCCGACCTGGACGACGCGACCCGTCGCCAGCTGGAGCGCGGCCAGCGCGTAACCGAGCTGATGAAGCAGAAGCAGTACGCGCCGATGAGCGTGTTCCACCAGGCGCTGTCGATCTACGCGGTCGACAAGGGCTACATGGACGACGTGCCGGTGAACAAGATCGGCAGCTTCGAAGAGGCGCTGCACGCGCACTTCGAGAACACCGCTGCGGAGCTGATCTCCAAGGTCAATTCCAGCGGCGACTGGAACGACGACATCGAGGCCGCGTTCAAGAGCGGGGTCGATGAGTTCAAGAAGACCGGAAGCTGGTAATGACGGGGCGGGCCCTGGTCCGCCCTGATCTGTGGCAATCCTATGGCGGGCCCCGGCCCGCCCCACGGGAAAGGGGCCTGAGCCCCCCAACGGGAAGAAGAGATGGCTGGCGGTAGAGAAATCAAGACCAAGATCAAGAGCGTGCAGAACACCCGCAAGGTGACGCGTGCGCTGGAAATGGTCTCGGCCTCCAAGATCCGCAAGGCGCAGGAGCGGATGCGCGAGTCGCGCCCGTATGCGCGCGCGATGAAGCAGCTGATCGGACACCTGGCCCAGGCCAATTCCGAGTTCCAGCATCCGTACCTGGTCGAGCGCCAGGACGTGAAGCGGGTCGGCTACGTGATCATCTCCTCCGACCGTGGCCTCGCTGGCGGGCTGAACAACAACCTGTTCCGCAAGCTGCTGGGCGAGTTCCGCAAGCACCAGGAAAATGGCGTCGAGATCGACCTGGTCACCATCGGCCAGAAGGCGACCACGTACTTCCGCCGGGTCAAGGTGAACATGGTCGCCAGCGTCACCCACCTGGGCGACACGCCGCAGGTGGAACAGCTGGTGGGCGTGATCAAGGTCATGCTCGACGCCTACAACGAAGGCAACGTGGACCGCGTGTATCTGGTCTACAACGACTTCGTGAACACCATGACCCAGCGCGCGGCGACCGATCAGCTGCTGCCGCTGCCTGCTTCCGAAGAAAAGGTGGCCAGGCACGACTGGGACTACATCTACGAGCCGGATCCGGAAGGCGTGCTCGGGCACGTGCTCACCCGCTACGTCGAATCGCTGGTGTACCAGGCGGTGATGGAGAACGTGGCCTCCGAACACGCTGCGCGCATGGTGGCGATGAAGGCCGCCAGCGACAACGCCAACAAGCTGATCGACAACCTGAACCTGTCCTACAACAAGGCGCGTCAGGCGGCGATCACCCAGGAGATCTCGGAGATCGTCGGCGGCGCAGCCGCTGTCTGACGGACCGGGTCACCACAGAATCCAGCCGGCCCGCGCCGGCCACCAGAACAGGTAATCGGAGCAACACACAATGAGCAACCAGGGCAAGATCGTTCAGATCATCGGCGCGGTCGTCGACGTTGAATTCCCGCGCGACAGCGTGCCGCGCGTGTACGACGCGCTGAAGGTCGACAACACCGAGATCACGCTGGAAGTGCAGCAGCAGCTGGGCGACGGCGTCGTGCGCACGATTGCGCTCGGTTCCACCGACGGCCTCAAGCGCAACCTCGTGGCCACCAACACCGGCAGCGCCATCTCGGTGCCGGTGGGTGCCGGTACACTCGGCCGCATCATGGACGTGCTCGGTCGCCCGATCGACGAAGCCGGCCCGATCGATGCCACCGACCACTGGGAAATCCATCGCGCGGCGCCCTCCTACGAGGAGCAGTCCTCGACCAACGAGCTGCTGGAAACCGGCATCAAGGTCATCGACCTGATGTGCCCGTTCGCCAAGGGCGGCAAGGTCGGCCTGTTCGGCGGCGCCGGCGTGGGCAAGACCGTCAACATGATGGAACTGATCAACAACATCGCCAAGGCGCACGAAGGCCTGTCGGTGTTCGCCGGCGTGGGCGAGCGTACCCGTGAGGGCAACGACTTCTACCACGAGATGAAGGACTCCAACGTCCTGGACAAGGTGGCGATGGTCTACGGCCAGATGAACGAACCGCCGGGCAACCGACTGCGCGTGGCGCTGACCGGCCTGACCATGGCCGAGTACTTCCGCGACGAGCCGGACGAGAGCGGCAAGGGCAAGGACGTGCTGCTGTTCATCGACAACATCTACCGCTACACCCTGGCCGGCACCGAGGTTTCGGCGCTGCTGGGCCGCATGCCGTCGGCGGTGGGCTACCAGCCGACCCTGGCCGAGGAAATGGGCGTGCTGCAGGAGCGCATCACCTCTACCCGCACCGGCTCGATCACCTCGATCCAGGCCGTGTACGTGCCCGCGGATGACCTGACCGACCCGTCGCCGGCCACCACCTTCGCCCACCTGGACGCGACCGTGGTGCTGAGCCGCGACATCGCCTCGCTGGGTATCTACCCGGCGGTCGACCCGCTCGACTCCACCAGCCGCCAGCTGGACCCGAACGTGATCGGCAACGAGCACTACGACACCGCGCGCAAGGTGCAGTCCACCCTGCAGAAGTACAAGGAGCTCAAGGACATCATCGCGATCCTGGGCATGGACGAGCTGTCGGAAGAGGACAAGCAGGCCGTGTCGCGCGCACGCAAGATCGAGCGCTTCTTCAGCCAGCCTTTCCACGTGGCCGAAGTGTTCACCGGCTCGCCGGGCAAGTACGTGCCCCTGAAGGAAACCATCCGCGGCTTCAAGGGCATCGTGGACGGTGAATACGACCACCTGCCGGAGCAGGCGTTCTACATGGTCGGCAGCATCGACGAGGCGGTCGAGAAGGCCGCGAAGATGTCAGAAACCGCGTGATGCATGGCGGGCCGCGGCCCGCCTTGCGCCAAACTGGAACTGGAATACATGACCACCACCATCCGTTGCGACATCGTCAGCGCTGAAGCCGAGATCTTCCACGGCGAGGCCACGCTCGTGGTCGTTACCGGCGAGATGGGCGAGCTGGGCATCGCGCCGCGCCATGCGCCGCTGATCACCCGGCTCAAGCCCGGCAAGGTCGTTGTGACCCAGGCCGACGGCAGCAAGCTGGACTTCGCCATTGGCGGCGGCATCCTCGAGGTGCAGCCGCAGGTGGTGACGATCCTGGCCGACACCGCCATCCGTGCCGACGAGATCGACGAAGCCTCCGTGCGTGCAGCCAAGGAAGAGGCCGAGCGTGTGCTGGCCGGCCGCGGCGAGGCGATGGACATCGCCGAAGCCCAGCAGAAGCTGGCCGAAGTCAGCGCCCAGCTGCAGGCGCTGGAGCGGCTGCGCAAGAACCTCAAGCACTGACGCCTGCCGCGCCCGCGCGGTACCGCATCAAGCAGACGCCGGCTCCCGCCGGCGTTTTGCCGTCTGGTAGGAGCGCACCATGTGCGCGAAGCCGCGTGAATCCCAGCGGTCGGCATGGGTTTCGGCCAGTACGCCGTAACCGACGTCCCATGGCGAGGCCAGGTGTCACGCGGCTTCGCGCGCTCCTACACCAGTGCGTGCGTCAGCAAGGCGTGCGTGCTGAGATCTGTGTGGTCCATGGCCAAGGTGCCCCGCAGTTGCATGTGCCCTGGCGGACGACTACGTTGACCGGATGATCCGGATAGCGATGTTGATGCTGGTGGCAGTGGCCGGAAGCGCCGTGCCTTTCCTTGCCTGCGCGCAAGACACGGCCGGCAGCGAACGTCCGCGTGCCCGCGAGGCCGGGGTGGTCATCGGCTCGTTGCCCACCGGCCCGCGCAACGCCATCGTGGACGTTGAGGGAGTGGCGGTTGGCCACGTCACCCTGGACGATGCCGGCGACACCATCCGCACCGGCGTAACTGCGATCCTGCCGCATGGCGGCAGCCTCTATCACGACCGTGTCCCGGCGGCGATCCACGTGGCCAACGGCTTCGGCAAGCTGTTGGGGGTCACCCAGGTGCGCGAGCTCGGGGAGCTGGAAACCCCGATCCTGCTTACCGGCACCCTGGGCGTGTGGCAGGCGGCCGATGCAATGGCCGGCTGGCTGCTGGAGCAGCCGGGCATGGAGCAGGTGCGTTCGATCAACCCGGTGGTCGGGGAAACCAACGACGGCCACCTCAACGATATCCGCAGCCGGCCGCTGCGCCCGCAGCATGTGATCGAAGCGCTGGAGAGCGCTTCCACCGATGACGTGCGCGAGGGCGCGATCGGTGCCGGAGCCGGGACCGTGGCCTTTGGCTGGAAAGGCGGTATCGGCACCAGCTCCCGCGAAGTTGAAACCGCAGGCTCCAGGCATACCGTCGGTGTGCTGGTACAGAGCAATTACGGTGGTGACCTGGTGGTGGCCGGGGTTCCCGTCGGCGCGCAGCTCCCCAACCCGTCGTCGTATCTGGATTCCGGCGACGAGCCTCCCGTGGCCGATGGCGACGGCAGCATCATGATCGTGGTCGCTACCGATGCGCCGCTGGATGCGCGCCAGCTGGGCCGCCTGGCATCTCGCGCGGTGGTCGGCCTGGCCCGTACCGGCGCGTCGATGTCGAATGGATCAGGTGACTACGTGATTGCGTTCTCCACCGCCCCAGCGAGCCGCCGTGGCGATGCCGCAGTCCTCACCCCAACGGTGCTCGGCAACGAGGCCATGAGCCCGCTGTTCGTGGCGGTAGCGGAAGCGACCGAGGAGGCGATCCTCAATTCGATGTTCCGGGCCGATACGGTGAGCGGACACCGCGGCACCGTGCCGGCGCTGCCGTTGGAACTCCTATTGCCACTGGTGCATGCAGCGTCGCCGGACCGATAGAGGGACCACGGGGCTTCAGCGCCGGTAGACCCAATGCCGCGACAGGGTGAAGCCGACCGCCGCCAGCGCCAGCTCTACCAGCGGCTTGGCCAGCCAGGCCCAGCGCAGGCCAAGCACGTCATCCACCTGGCCGATCGCCCAGGTGCTGACGATGGTCGTACCGATCCACATCAATACGAAACGCCGCAGCTGCACCGGGCCCAGGGTGGTGCCCTCGCCGGAAAACGTGAACTTGCCATTGGCCCAGTAGCCCATCAGCGCGCCGCAGACGCGACCGGCCACGTTGGCTTGGCGCACCGGCACCCCGGCGTGGCTGAGTGCCACCATCACTGCCCAGTCCAGCAGCCATTGCAGGCCGCCGATGATCAGATAGCTGCGTGATTGCCGGTACAGGCTCAAGGTGGAAAGCTGTATCCAGGGAGGGCGCGGGCATCGTAGCAGCGCGGCCCGTTAGAATTCGCATTCGACCTTCACGGAATTGATATGAGCGCTCCCCTGCATGTGATCATCCTGGCCGCCGGAGAAGGCAAGCGGATGAACTCCGCGTTGCCCAAGGTGCTGCAGAAAATCGCCGGCCGGCCGATGCTGGCCCATGTGATCGCAGCGGCCCGACGGCTGGAGCCGGAAGCGGTCCATATTGTCTACGGCCATGGCGGCGACCAGGTGCGCACGGCGCTCGAGGATCAGCCGGACCTGCAGTGGGCGGAGCAGGCCGAGCGGCTGGGGACCGGACACGCGGTGCAGCAGGCGCTGGTGAACGTGCCGGATGGTGCCGAAGTGCTGGTGCTCTATGGCGATGTGCCGCTGATCACCACCGACAGCCTGCGCGGCCTGGTGGCCGGAGAGCACGGCGCGCGCCTGGCGGTGCTGGTCGCCGAGCTGGAGGACCCGACCGGCTATGGTCGCATCGTGCGTGACTCGGAAGGCCACGTGGCCGCGATCGTGGAAGAGAAGGATGCCAGCCGCGAACAGCGCGACATCCGCATCATCAACACCGGGATCCTGGCCGCGGAGTCCACCGCGCTCAAGCGCTGGCTGGGCGCGGTGTCCAACGACAATGCGCAGGGCGAGTACTACCTGACCGACGTGTTCGCGCTGGCGGCGGACGAATTCAGCGCCGCGGAGATGGTGATGATCGCCGATCCGATCGAAGCCGAGGGTGCCAACGACTCCTGGCAGCTCGCCCAGCTTGAGCGCGCGTTCCAGCTGCGCCAGGTGCGCGAGCTGTGCCGCCAGGGGGCGCGCGTGGCCGACCCGGCGCGGGTGGATATCCGCGGTGAGGTGACCGTGGGCCGCGACGTGGAGATCGACGTGGACGTGGTACTCGAAGGCCGGGTGGAGCTGGGCGACGGCGTGCGTATCGGCCCGTTCTGCCGGCTGCGCGACGTGCGCCTGACGCTGGGCACCGAGGTGCGCGCCCACTGCGATCTGGAAGGCGTGGTGACCGAGGGCACCGCGCGCATCGGTCCGTTCGCCCGGCTGCGTCCGGGCACGGTGCTGGCGGACGGCGCCCAGATCGGCAACTTCGTTGAAACCAAGAACACCACCGTGGGCGTGGGCAGCAAGGCCGGCCACCTGAGCTATCTCGGCGATACGGTGATCGGGGCCGGTGCCAACATCGGCGCGGGCACCATCACCTGCAATTACGACGGGGTGAACAAGTCGAAGACGGTGATTGGCGATGGCGCTTTCATTGGCTCGAACGCCTCGCTGGTGGCGCCGGTGACCATTGGCGACGGCGCCACCACAGCGGCCGGCTCGACCATCACCTACGACGTGCCGCCCGACACCCTGGCCATCGGCCGTGCCCGCCAGGGCATCAACGACCGCTGGCAGCGCCCCAAGAAAAAGTAGGAGCGCGCCACGCGCGCGAAGCCGCGTGAATCACATTCCGTCGTGGCGCGTCGTGCACCGCGAACCGGCCGGAGCCACGTCGCACAGCCGCAAGTCACGCGGCTTCGCGCGCACGGCGCGCTCCTACGGGGACGGCAAAGTCAGGCTCACCCGCAGGCCGCCGCCTTCGCGGTTCTGCAGGGCAATGCGGCCACCGTGGGCTTCGCAGATCTCGCGGGCCAGCGCCAGGCCCAGACCGGTGCCGTTGCGCTTGGTGGAGTAGAACGGCAGCAGCGCGTTGGCCAGTACCGCCTCGTTCATGCCGCTGCCGCGATCGAGCACTTCGATCCGCCAGGCTTCGGGGAGCCGGCGCAGGTCCAGCCGCACCTGCGAGGCGGGCGAGCCGGATTCGTGCGCATTACGCAGCAGGTTGATCAGGCACTGCTCCACCTGGGCCACGTCGAAGCGGCCGTGGCCGTCCAGCGCGGCGTCGTCGAAGCCGAACTCGACCTGCTCGCGCAGGCGCCGCACGAAACCCGACCACTCCACGTTTTCCAGCCGCGGCGAGGGCAGCTTGGCGAAGCGGGCGTAGTCGCGCAGGAACCCTTCCAAGTGCCGCGCCCGTCCCTCGATCGTCTCCAGCGCAGCCGGCAGCCGCTCGTACTGGCCGCGCCGCACCAGCTCCGCACCCGAATGCGCCAGCGAAGCGATCGGCGCCAGCGAGTTGTTGAGCTCGTGGCTGATGACCCGGATCACCTTCTTCCAGGTGTGCACCTCCTGGCGGCGCAGTTCGGCGGTGAGCTGGCGCAGCAGCACCAGCTCGTGTGCCCGGCCGTTGAGGCGGAACGTGCGGCGCGACAGGTGGTAGATGTCCTCGTCGTCGTCGCTGCCCACGCTGAACATTCCGTCCCCACCCTGGGCCATGGCATCGCGCATGGGCTCGGGGGCGCGATCGAGCAGGGCGCCGAACGACTGCCCTTCCAGCCGGCGGCCGTCTCCCAGCAGTTTGCGCGCTGCAATGTTGGCCAGCACGATCCGGCGCCCGCTGTCGACCAGCAGCGTCGCGACCGGCGTGTTCTGCACCACGGTGTCCAGCAGCAGTTCGCGCTGGGCGATCGAGGTGCGCTGTTCGCGCAGGACGTCGCCCAGGCGGTTGTGGCTGGCGACCAGCTCCCCCAGCTCGCCGCGGCCCTGCCACGACACGCCGAAGTTGAAGTCACCGTCGCGGTAGCTGGCCACGCTGCCCGCCAGCGCCCTGAACAGCGAGCGCGCCGGCGAAAGCACCAGCCTGATCTGGTAAAGCAGCGGCGGCAGCAGCAACAGGGCGGAAACTGCCGTGGCGGCCCACGGCTGCAGCCAGCGGAGCAGGGCCATGGCCAGCGCGGCGGCCAGCACCATATACAGCGCAGACAGCAGGCCGAGGGTCAGGCCCAGCGGCAGCCGCTGCCACCAGAGGTTCATCCCTCGCCACCCGGCTCGCGGCGGATCCCGTGGCGTTCCATGCGGCGGTACAGCGCCTGGCGTGATAGCCCGAGCTCGGTGGCGGCCTGGGCCAGCACGCCGTCATTGCGTGCCAGTGCCGCTTCGATGTCCTCCCGGTCCGGATCCGCCGTCGGCGGCGCGGTAGCAGCCGGCGGCGCCGCAAGGCCGAAGGCTTCGGCTTCCACCACATCGCCGGGCGAGAGCAGGGCCGCCCGCTGCACCGCATTGCGCAGCTCGCGCACGTTGCCCGGCCATGGATGGCCCAGCAGCGCACGCTCGGCTCCGGCCGACAGACGCTTGCCCTCAGGCAGGAAGTGGCGAGCAAGCGGCAGGATGTCGTCCTGCCGCTCGGCCAGCTCCGGCAGCTTCAGCTCGATGGCGTTGAGACGGTAATACAGGTCTTCCCGGAACGAGCCGGCGGCGATCGCTGCCGGCAGGTCGACGTTGGTGGCGCTGACGATGCGCACCTTTACCTGACGCTCGCGGTTGGACCCCAGGCGTTCGAAGCGGCCGGTTTCCAGCACCCGCAGCAGCTTCATCTGGCCGGCCAGGGGCAGGTTGCCGATCTCGTCCAGGAACAGCGTGCCGCCATCGGCCGCCTCGAATTTCCCCTCACGCGCCCGGGTGGCGCCGGTGTAGGCGCCAGCATCGGCGCCGAACAGTTCGGCCTCGATCAGCTCGCCCGGAAGGGCGCCGCAGTTGACCGCAATGAATGGCCCGTCGCGCACCGCCGAGTTGGCGTGGATGATCTCGGCGAACTTCTCCTTGCCGGTGCCGTTGGGCCCGGTCACCAGTACCGCCAGCTCCGAGCGCGCCACCTGGCAGGCCAGCGACAGCACCCGCTCACTGGCCGCGTCGGCCCAGACCAGGCCGCGCAGGTCGTAGTCGCGCTCGAGCTCCTGGTGGCGTCGGCGCGCACCTTCGCGATGTCGCGCCAGCTCGCGGCGTGACTGCGCCAGCTCCAGCAGGTTGTTCACCGTGGTCAGCAGCTTCCGGTCATCCCACGGTTTGGCCAGGTAGTCGGCGGCTCCGCCCTTGATCAGTTCCACCGCTGATTCCAGATGGGTCCAGGCGGTGAGCAGGATGACGGGCAGGTGCGGATGCGCTGCGCGTATCTCACGGAACAGGGCCACGCCCTCCTCGCCCGACGTGGTATCGGCGCGGAAGTTCATGTCCTGGATCACCAGGTCGATATCACCGCCGCGCAGTGCGTCCAGCCCGGCCTCCGGGGAGTCGGAACCCACCGTCTGGATGTCGTACAGGGAGAACAGCATCTCCAGCGCGGTGATCACGTCTGGGTTGTCGTCGATGACGAGGATCGTGGGCATGGCTCGTACAGTAGTCCGGATCAGGGCAGGCGGCGGGACTGCGTGGCGGGAGAACTCCTCATGCGCTGCGGGTGGCGGTCGCGGGTGGCACCCCTGATGCGCGCCGGGCCGGTCCCAGCACGGCCGCCTGGCCCAGCAGCCACAGTGCCGCTGCGCCCGCGGGTAGATAGGCCAGCGGCAGGCGTGGCATGGCGTAATGCTGCATGAGCCACTGATTGATTGCATAACCCGCTATCAGCCCGGGGATCAGGCCCAGGCCGACGACGATGAAGTTTTCCGCCAGGAAGTGACGCACCACATCTGTCCGGCGCGCCCCCAGCGCGCGCCGGATGCCGATGCTGCGCAGCCTTTGTTCCACCCAGTAACCCGACAGCCCGGCAATGCCCGCTCCGGCGACCACCAACACCACCACGATGACGGTCGCCAGCAGCCAGACTGCTGCACGCCGGGCGCGGAATGCGTCGCTGCGCAGGTCTTCATAGCGGTCCACGCGCGCTTCGATCCCCGGAATGCGCAAAGTGCCGAAAACCTGCTCGAGCGCCGCGGGCAGGGCAGCATGGACTTCGTCGATGCGCGCCGGGTCGGCCAGCACGGCGTAATTGATCACGGGGGTGGACTGGATGCGCGCCGGCAGCAGGATCGAAAACTGCGCCTGGCCATCGTCCAGCTCGCCGAGCTGGTAGCGCAGCAGCCTGCGCACCACGCCAACCACCACCAGATGACTGTCGCCCCCGGTCTGATCCAGGCGTTGGCCGAGCACATTGCCGTCGGGAAAGAAGAAGCGGGCCAAGGCCTGGGTAAGGATCACCGGCGTTCCGGGCGGGATGTCCACGCCTTGATCGGCCAGGTCCACCGTGGCGCGTTCGTCCGGCTGGAAATCCCGCCCCTGGATCAGCTCCAGCCCGAGTGCACCAACCAGTCCATCGCCGGCATATCCACTGGACATGGCGGTGGCACCGGTGGGGCCACGCAGGCCGAGGACGAATGACAGGGTCTGTTTCATTGGCAGGCCCATCGCGGGGGCCGCCTCCTCCACGCCCGGGATCGCCCGCAGCGCTTGCTGCCCGCTGCGGATGTCGGCCTCATTCCAGTTGCCGCTGCGGGCGACGAGATTGTCGACCAGAAGCAGGCGGCCGCGCGGAATCCCGTCGTCCAACAGCAGCGGAGCTGCCTGGCGCTGGAGCAGGAACACCGCGTTGGTGAGGATGGCGCAGGCCATGGCAACCTGCAGTGCCACCAGCCAGGGCATGAGCGGACGGCGCCGCAGCGCGGTCAGGATCTGTCGGATCGGGGGCATCGGCATCAGTTCCTCTAAAGGCTCTTGACCTGCAATACCGGCTCGATCCTGGCAGCGCGCAGTGCAGGCAACACCCCCACCAGCAGGCCGGTGGCGACGGAGAGCGCACAAAGGACCAGGAACAGCCGCGGATCAAAGCGGGCCAGCTCGGTATATCCGTGGTCCTGCAGGCGGATGAGCCACAGGCCGAACAGGGTCAGCGGCAGCGCCAAAAGTCCGCCCAGCAGCCCGATGGCACCGGCCTCCACAAGGCACTGCACCATCACCGAACGGCGCGGGGCGCCAAGCACGCGGCGCACGCCCAATTCATTGCTGCGGCGCAGGAACCGGGCTGCGAGCATCCCGGCCACGTTGACCATGCACAGCGCCAGCAAACCGCCGGCCAGCCACAGGTTCAGACGCACGCTGTCCGGGACGACCCGGTTGGCAGACAACCATGCCTGGACGCTGTCCAGACGGCTGGCCGGTGGGCGTTCGAACACTCCGGCCTCGTGGCGCGCACGGGCGTAGGCGGCCAGCGTATCCGAGTAGGCAGCGCGCACGGATGGATCGGGCAGCTCGGTCCACAGCGCCAGCCAGCGGCATGCCTGCAGATTGACCGTGTCAAAACCGTAGCCACCCATGGAGGTGTTGTCGCAATCGCGCGTGCTCAGCGGCGCTACGCCCGCATCCAGTGCCGCACGCAGGGGCACGAATACAGAGTCCGCCCTGGCTCCCCAAGCCAGCTGGCCCGGTGCAAGGAAATGGAAGCGGGGCTGTGGCTCCCATTCGCCGCTGATGCCCACGATATGAAACAGCGTCGAACCGATGCGCACTTCCCGGCCGAGCGCGTCGTCGCCACCGAACATCGCAGCTGCGGTTTCTTTTGCCAGAATCACCACCGGCGTCCCGTCGCGCCCCTCCTGTTCGGTCCAGAACCGCCCGCGGTGCAAGGGGACTCCGAACATGGACGGCATTGGCCCTTCCGCCAGTACTGCCATTGTGCTGTGGCTATGAGTACCGTCCGGAACGGACATGGTGAGCAGAGTCGACACGAGGGCCGTTTGCCGCACCTGCGGCTGCAGGGCCATCATGGCTTCGGCATCGCCCAGCTTCCACAGGAACGGCCATTCGTTTTCCGCCGGCTCCTCAGCCTCGCGACTGGTGGGTGCCAGCCGCGAATCCACCCATGCCTGATACAGGTGTTCGCTGATTCCCGGCAAAGGGTTGGAAGAGAGCATCGCGAGCAGGGTCAGCATGCTCATCACCGCGGACAGACCCAGGGCCAGCAGCAGCACCGCCAGCGTCGTGGTACGGGGGTGGCGGCGCAGGCCCCGGAATCCGAGATCGACGGCGTATCGCAAGGCTTCTGCTCCTAAGCGCTGCGGGTGGCAATGGCCGGCGGTACGGCTGCCGCGCGCCGGGCGGGGCCGAGCACCGCGGCCTGGCCCAGCAGCCACAATACGATGGCGCCGGCGGGCAGGTAGTACAGCGGCAGTCGCGGCAATTCGTAGCGTCCCATCAGGTACTGGTTGAGCGCGAAAGCCAGCAGCATGCCCAGGGCGATGCCGACCGTGGCCAGCAGGAAGTTCTCCACCTGGAAGTAGCGCAGGATCTGCTGCCGGGTGGCGCCCAGCGCGCGGCGGATGCCGATCTGCCGGGTGCGCTGCTGCACCCAGAAGCTTGCCAGGCCGACGATGCCCAGCGCGGTCACTACCAGCAGGGCCATGCACACCACCGCCAGCAGCCAGACCATGGTGCGGTCCTGGGCGTAAAAGTCGGAGCGGATTTCCTCAAAGGTCTGCTGCTGCAGGATGATGCGGCCGCTGGAGTTGGCGTTCAGCGCCGCCACTACCGCCTCCATCACTTCCTGGCGGCGCTCGGGGGTGGTGCGCACCAAGTAGTTGCCGCCCACGGTGTAGGGCGATTCAATCGGCAACACCATGGAGTAGCCGGTGTCTCCGTCCATCCGGTTGGGCCGGGCCAGGCGCTCCACCACGCCCACCACCCGCACCGGCTCGTCCAGCAGGTAGATGTCGCGGCCCACGGCCTCTTCTCCGGGGAAGGCGCGTTCGGCGAATTCGCGGCTGATCAGCATCGACGACAGCTTCAGGCCCTGGAACCCCTGGGCTTCATCGAACGGCACGAAAGCATCAGCAGGCAGCGCGGACCCGGACACGACGCGGGCACCCAGCGTGTCGAGCAGCGCCGGCCCGCCCATGTACATGGTGGCGTTGAGCGTGGGCTGCTCCTGGTCCGGCGTGAGGTTGACCGAGGTGTTCCAGGACGAGCGGCCAAGCGGCACCTGATTGGCCGTTGACGCGGCGATCACTCCCGGGATGGCGCGGATGGCGGCGAGGTCCTCGCGCGTCAGCGCCAGCGGATTGGCGTTGCGGCCAATGCCGGTCACCTCCACCCGGATCAGGCCGGACTCGTCCACCCCGGTGGGCGTACGCAGGTTCTGCACCCGCTCGGAGATCAGGAACACGGCGTTGCTCACGATCGCGCAGGTCAGCGCGATCTGCAGAGCGATCAGCGCGGCCGCGGTCTTGTGCCGACGCAGGCTGGAAAGAATGGGTCTGATATCCATGGCGGACTCCGTGGTGCAAGCGTCGGGGGTGTAGCCCGACCTACTGGCTTTTGAGTTGGATGGCGGGGGTGACCTGCGTGGCGCGCCAGGCAGGCAGCAAGCCGGCAAGCAGGCTGGCGATCAGGGCCAGGGCGAAGGTGAGCAGCAGCATGGGTGGGTTGAAGTGCGCCAGCTCCGCGTAGGACGCCGCCTGCTGGCGCACCGCCCACAGCCCGAGTGCCGCCAGACCCAGGCCCAGCACGCCGCCGGCCAGGCCGATGGTGCCGGCCTCCACCAGGTACTGGACGAAGACCTCCCGTCGCGAGGCGCCCAGCGCCCGACGCACACCGATCTCTCCCGAGCGTCGCAGGAACTTGGCCAGCAGCAGGCCCACGGTGTTGACCAGGCACACCAGCAGGAAGCCGAACGCCAGCCATACCTGCAGGCGCACATCGCCCGGCACCACCCCGTTGTAGTCCATCCACTGCATCAGGTTGCGCAGGCGCACCTTGGGCGGCAGCTCGAAGCGCCCAGCGGCACGCTGCTGCTCCGAGTAATTGGCCAGGTAGCGCTCGTAGTCGGCCACCTTGGCCGGGGTATCCAGCTGCACCCAGTACTGGATCCACAGGCAGCTGGCGCCCAGGTCCACGTCGCGCTGCCCTTCATCGCGGGCGCGGTAGCAGTTCATGTTGCCGCTGCGCGCCATGTCCAGTTCGCGCGAGGTGGAAAACGGCAGGAACACCTGCTCCACCTCGCCGTAGGTGTCCGAATACATGTCGTAGAACTTGGGCACCGGTCGCCACCCGTCCAGCACCCCGGCCACGCGGAAAGAGACCTGGTCCAGCTGCACCGTCCGGCCCACGCTGTCTTCGCCGCCGAACAGCTTTTCGTTGAGATCGCTGGAGATCACCGCCACCCGCGCCCGCTGCTCGTCGGCGGCGCCGTCCCAGCCGCTGCCGTAGCGGAAGGGGGTGTCAAACATGGGGAAGAAATCGGTTGTGGTGTAGCGCGCGTCGGCGAAGAACGGATCCACCCCGGCCACTTCCGGCTCGATCGCCACGTTGCCGCCGGTCATCATCGCCTGGCGGTCGCCTCGCGCCTCGCGCAGCAGGGCCTCAGCGTCGTAGCGGGTCAGCTGGTCCGGCGGCTCCGGATCGGTGGTGTTGGCCTGGCCCGGGTCGATCTGCGGATAGAATAACGCGTGGCTTTTGCCAGGCAGCGGATCGCCCGACAGCACGGTGAACACGGTCAGCGTGGTCATCGACGCGCCGATGCCCAGCGCGATCGCCAGCACCATCAGCGCGGTCAGCACCTTGTTGCGCTTGAAGCTGCGCAGGGCGAGGTTGAAGTAGTAGGCGAGCATGTCGGTTCTCCTACGCGATAACGGGTTGGATCAGCGGCGCGGCGCGCTCCACGTCGGTGGCCACGCCGTCGACGATGTGCACGTTGCGCTGGGCGCGGGCGGCCAGCTCCGGGTCGTGGGTGACCATGACCACGGTGGTGCCCTGGGTGTTGATGTCCTCCAGCAGCTCCATCACGCTGCGCGCCATCTGCGAATCCAGGTTGCCGGTGGGCTCGTCGGCCAGCAGCAGGCGCGGGCTGCCGGCCAGGGCGCGGGCGATCGCGGCGCGCTGCTGCTGCCCGCCGGAGAGCTCGTTGGGGTAGTGCTTCATGCGCGAGCCCAGGCCCACCAGGCCCAGCGCGTCCTCGATCCGCAGCTTGCGCTCGGCTGCCGGCATGCCGCGGTAGCGCAGCGGCACGTCCACGTTGTCGAACAGGTTCAGGTCCGGGATCAGGTTGAAGCTCTGGAAGATGAAGCCGATCTTCTCGTTGCGCAGGCGCGAGCGGGCGTTGTCGTTGAGGCCTTTCACGTCGACGCCGTCGAGCCGGTAGTCGCCGCCGGTGAAAGTTTCAAGCAGGCCGGCGATGTTGAGGAAGGTGGTCTTGCCCGAGCCGGAGGGGCCGGTGACGGCGACGAACTCGCCCTCCTTCACGTGCAGGTCGAGCGCACGCAGGGCGTGGGTTTCAACCAGTTCGGTGCGGTAGACCTTGGAAACAGCTTGCATCTGCAACATGGCGTGGATCCTGTTCGGAAAATGGGGTTCTGGTTTCAGCTGCGATAGGTGATCAGGTCATTGCCCGGAGATGCGGACCCGGTCGGCGCTGTCGAACTGGTCGGTGCCGGAGACCACGATCCGCTCGCCCTCACCCAGGCCCTCGATGATCTCCACCGCGTTGAGGCTGACCGCGCCGGTGACGATCGGCCGGCGCTCGGCGCGGCTGCCTTCGACCACGTAGGCAAAGCGGCCGCCGTCCTGTTCCAGGAACGGACCGCGCTCGACCATCAGCACGTCTTCGCGGCTGTCGAGCAGGATCCGCACCGACAGGCGCTGGTTCTGGCGCAGGCCCGGCGGCTGCTCATCGGTGAAGCGCACCCGTGCGGCGACCTCACCGTTGACCACCTCCGGCGACACGGCGGACACCCCGGCGGCGTAGGTCTGGTTGGCGCTGCGCACCTCGGCCGGCATGCCGATGCCCAAGTCACGCGCAAAACTTTCCGGCACCCGGATCTCCACTTCGAATTCGGACAGATCCACCACCGTCAGCACCGGCGCGTTGGCGGCCACGTTGCTGCGCTGGTCTACCTGTACCTGGCCCACCTGTCCTTCGAACGGCGAGCGCAGGGTGAGCGCATCCACCTGGCGCTGGATCTCGCCGACCACCGCGCGCTGGCGCTCGGCCAGCAGCTGGCGGTTGCGGGTGTCCAGCCCCGAGCCCTGTCCCTGCAGGTTGAAGTCTTCATGGGCGGACTCCAGCCCGATCTCCGAGTTCTTCAGCCTGTCCCGCGCCCGGGCCAGGTCGACCTCGGCCACCGCGCCGCCTTCGAATGCGCGCTCGTAGCGCTCGACATCACGCTGGGCGGCGACCCGTTCCACTTCCGCCTGCTCCACCAGCTTGCGGGCGTTGGATCGCACCATGCGTGCGTCCAGCCCCGCACGATCGGCTTCGGCTTCCAAACTGGCCAGGGTGGACTGCTCCTGCACCAGCTGGCTGCGCAGTTCCGGGCTGTCGATCTCGGCCAGCGGCTGGCCTTCTTCCACCCGGTCACCCGCCACCACGTGCAGGGTGACGGTACCGCCGGCGATCGCGTACAGGGTCGGGCTGTTGGCGGAAATCACCCGCCCGTCGGCGGAGATATCGCGCACCAGATCGCCGCGCACCACCTCCGCCACGCGGACGCGGGAGCCGTCGTAGGAGCGGCCCCCACCGCTCCAGGCCGAGATCGTCCATGCCAGCACCACCATCAGCGCCACGCCCGCGGTGGCTGGCAGCAGCCAGCGACGCAGGCGCCGCTGGCGCGCGGAGGTGTCAGCCAGGGTCTGGTCCTGGGCGGAGGTGTCGCGGATCTGGCCGGGCCGGGATGCAGGTGACATCGGCAGTCTCAGTGGCCGACCCGGAAGCGCGGGGCCGTCCCGGTCGATGTCAGGTAACCGTGCTGCAGGGGTCGGGCGGCGAGCCGGTTGGCGGCATGGCCGGCATCAAAATCCGACAGCGACAGATCCAGATCGGAGATGCGCGGGACGACGGCCTCGGCGAATTGATGCGCCGTCCAGCTGGGAGGGAAGGAGACGGAGGGGATGGCGTTCATGGCTGCTCCGTTGAAGGCAGGGCGGTGGGGTTGGGTCATTGGTCTTGCACTTGGGATAAAGCAGGAAGCGTGCCAACTTGTAACCAATTGATTTCAAAGTGCCTTGCCATCTTTCGACGACGTCCGAACACCGTCCGGACGTGTCCGCCCGGACGCCGCCAGTTACACTGGACAGCTTGAAGACAAGGAGTTGCTTCCCCATGTGCGGAATTGTCGGTGCGATCGCAGATCGTGATGTGGTTCCCGTTCTGATCGAAGGCCTGAAGCGGCTGGAATATCGCGGCTACGATTCGGCCGGCATTGCCGTGTCCGGGGAGGCGGGGCTGCGCCGGGTGCGTCGCACGGGCCGGGTGGTGGAGATGGAAGAGGCCGCCAATGGCGAGCAGCTGAAAGCCACCCAGGGCATCGGCCACACCCGCTGGGCCACCCATGGCGGAGTCACGGAAAACAACGCGCACCCGCACATCAGCCACGGCGTGGCGCTGGTGCACAACGGCATCATCGAAAACCACGAAGCACAGCGCGAGCGGCTTGAGGCACTGGGCTACACCTTCGAGTCGCAGACCGACACCGAGGTCATCGCCCATCTCATCCACCATCACCAGAGCGGTGGCAAGGATCTGCTGGCGGCGCTGCAGGCGGCGGTGGAGGAGCTGAAGGGCGCCTTTGCGCTGGCGGTGATCAGCCGTGACGACCCCGATCGCATCGTCTGCGCCCGCATGGGCTGCCCGCTGCTGATCGGCCTGGGCGAGGGCGAAAACTTCATCGCGTCCGACGTCTCGGCCATCGTGCAGGCGACGCGGCGGGTGATCTTCCTGGAGGAAGGCGATACCGCCGAGGTTTCGCGCCAAGGCGTGCGCGTCTATGACGGCAGCGGCGCTCCGGTCGTGCGCGAGGAGCACCTGTCGGATGTGTCGCTGGCATCGCTGGAGCTCGGCCCTTACACGCACTACATGCAGAAGGAGATCCACGAGCAGCCGCGCGCGCTGAGCGACACCATCGAGGCGATCATCGATGCCGGCTCATTCGTGCCCGAGCTGTTCGGCGCCGATGCTGTCGATGTGCTCAAGGACGTTGAAGGGGTGAAGATCCTCGCCTGCGGCACCAGCTATTACGCCGGTTCGGTGGCGCGCTACTGGATCGAGGACATCGCCGGCCTGCCGTGCAGCGTGGAGATTGCCAGCGAATATCGCTACCGCAACGCGGTGGCCAATTCGAAGCACCTGGTGGTCACCATCTCCCAGTCGGGCGAAACGCTCGACACCATGGAGGCGCTCAAATACGCCAAGTCACTGGGTCACGAGCGCACCCTGTCGATCTGCAACGTGCCCGAAAGCAGCATCCCGCGCGCCAGCCGGCTGGTGTTCTTTACCCGCGCCGGGGCCGAGATCGGCGTAGCCTCCACCAAGGCCTTCACTACCCAGCTGGTCGCGCTGTTCGCGCTGGCCGTGACCCTGGCCAAGCTGAAGGGACGGCTGCCGGAAGACAAGGAGGCCGCGTACCTGGAAGACCTGCGCCACCTGCCCGGCAGCGTGCAGCACGCGCTGAACCTTGAACCGCAGATCAGCCGCTGGTCGGAGCGCTTCGCCCCGCGTGACCACGCGCTGTTCCTCGGCCGCGGCGTGCATTACCCGATCGCGCTGGAAGGCGCACTCAAGCTCAAGGAAATCTCCTACATCCACGCCGAGGCCTACCCGGCGGGTGAGCTCAAGCACGGCCCGCTGGCGCTGGTGGACGACAAGATGCCGGTAGTGGTGATCGCGCCCAACGACAGCCTGCTGGAAAAAGTGAAATCCAACATCCAGGAAGTGCGCGCGCGCGGCGGCCAGATGTACGTGTTCACCGACCAGGACAGCCAGTTCGGCGAATCCGAAGGCGTGCACGTGATCCGCACCCCGCGCCATGTCGGCGTGCTCAGCCCGATCGTGCACACCATCCCGGTGCAGCTGCTGGCGTATCACACGGCATTGGCCCGTGGCACCGATGTGGACAAGCCGCGCAACCTGGCCAAGAGCGTGACGGTGGAGTAATGCGCTGCGCGCTCAGGTGGTGGAAATGGAGTGTCGGCGGTCGCTAGAGCTCAGGGCGGAGTTTCATGCTCTGAGTTGAGGGGGCGTCCTGGCTGGTTTGGCGAGGGTATTGGGCACCGTCCAATTTTTGCCGCGTGTAACCTAAAACAGTTTTGGTTGCACCTTGGTCGGGCACATCGCATGTCGCGCTAACACCAGAATTAAGCGGCGGCGGAGTTGTCCGCTTGAATAAGTGGTTGGGGATTAGCTCTGACACTGCCCTCGCTAACCAACAGGGTCCAGAGTTTCGCAAACCCGACTCTGATCCCGGTTTTGCTCCACTTTGTTGCGGCCAGTGCGCTTGCCGCGATATAGCGCTGTATCGGCCTGATGCATGGCTTGGCCCAAGGATGCCTCGCCAGCAAAGCAATCAGAGATGCCGATGGTCACCGTACAACGCAGCCCTTCATAAAACGCGCCGTGCAACATAACCTTCTGCTCGATGCTGTTGCGTACACGCTCCGCCACACGCAAGGCTGACGCATCGTCGGCGCCCACGCAGATGGCGACAAATTCCTCGCCGCCAAGCCTGCAGACCAGGTCGTTCTTGCGTACCGAGGCGCGCAACGCATCGGCAACCCCGCACAGCACCACATCGCCCACTTGATGGCCGTAGGTGTCGTTGATGCTCTTGAAGTGGTCGATATCGACCAGCAGCAATCGCGCCGTGGTGCCTGGACGTCGAAAACGGGTACCCAGCGCCGTACTCAGACCGCGACGGTTGAGCAGCTGCGTCAGAGGATCGCGGGCCGCCGTGGCCCGCAAGGTATCGGTCAGACGGCGCAGAACCAGCCAGACGATCGATGGCGGCACGATGGTCGCCAGGGAACACATATAGATATAGAAAACCATGGAAAAGCGGCCATCCATGCTCAGCGCTTCGAACCCGCCGGACAACAGCTTGCTGAGCTTGATGACGTTGAGAACGCAGATGCCGCTGATCAAACCAGCAAATAGCAGCATTTCGCCGCGAAGGTCCCTGGCAAAGGTGCGCATACCGTGGACCAGCACCGTCGCCATCCCGGCGAAAAAGACAGCGCAGGTACCCGCCAGCAGGACATAGCGGGCCACCGGGCCCCAAGCCCAATTCACCAGGATCTGCACGACACTGTAACCCACGGCCAAGCACAGCAACGGCAAGGCCAGAGGTGTCGAACGGCCAAAAAATTGCGCACCGCCCACGCAGTACGCCAGCAGCGAGCACAGCGTAATCGTGTGGTTGGTCACGCTCATCCAACTCCAGCCCGGCGCCCCTTCGAGCAGTTGCAGCACGTAGCCCCCGCCGAGCATGAGGTTGCCTGCCGCAAAGACGTCCGTACCCATCTTCTCGTCCTGCAGACGACAGCTGATGAGCAGAAACATGACGGTGAAGCTCAGCAGGTAGACAAAGAGCATGCCGACTAGGAGGGTGGCAGTCATCAGGCGTTCGCGGTTCCAGAACGGGGCGGATAGGGAGTCGGCCCGATGTGGAGGCGGCCCTTATTTCAGGCAGGGTATCAATGCGGAAGACCCCGGAGCAGAGCTTTTAGAAGGGATTCGCGACCATCCATGTTTGCAACCTGACACTAAAGTTAAGCCGAGACGCGTAGTGGAGCGAAGCGGCTTCGGCTTGAACGCATTGTTAGGCGCGCTACGGCGCACCTCTGTACGCCGCCCATGTCGGCAACCTATGCTTGCGAGCCAGATGCCGAAAATATGCGGCCATGATGAGGCCGAACAGTGCGCCCGCGGCGAGAGAAGCAGTCGCCATAAGACTGATAGGCATGCCCTGACGTGCCCAGAAAACGGCCCACATGAGCAGACCCCAAAACAGAGTAAAGAAGGCACTCATTGCGAGTGCGCCTGGAATGAAGGGAGTAAACAGCGGCGGTGGCACCTCAACGCCGAACCGCCAAAACAGACGCCAAAGCGGAGGCGCGGCTGTGTTCTTCGGGACGCCGAGCATCGCCATGTGCCGATACATTTCTTCCAGCTTCTCGTGATGCTTCATAAGTCCTCCAGCTTCTCGTGATGTGCCATAAGCCCCTAACACCTAAGTTAAGCCGCGCTCCGTAGTGGAGCAACCCATATGGCAAGCTTTAACTGCCATATGGTTTGAGGAGCGAAGCGGCGTCGGCTTGAACGCATTGTTAGGTCGCACTTTATTAGTGACAGCTGCTTGGGTTTATCGCATTTAGCAACTCACCTAGAGACATTACTGATGAATAATCTCGACGCCAATTTGGATTGCACCGATCAAGAAGCATTGCTTCGGCTGCTCCATACGAATAAGCAACCTCTCGTCCGAGTCGCGTCGGATCCAAGTCAAGAAGTGAAGAAACCGTCCTTTGTCTCAAGGCTTCTCCGGATTCAGAGATCCTACTATCTGAGGATATTGCTGACACTTCGATCTCAGCCCAGCGTGCAACGCCCTCCGCCCAAAGTTGAAGCTCCATGTATTTCCAGTCGCGCGGTGACACGGAGTCTTCTAGCTCTTGCCTGGCTTCAAGGTAGCTCGATACAGATTCATGAAGCGATGCTTCTAGCTGAGCCACCACGCCATGTAGCTTATGGCTAGCTCTTTTTAAAGCATTGCCAAACTCGTCACTTCCATACGGAAACGGATAGTTGAGCATCCACATGCCGGTGTTGTCGCCCCCGCTGAGGTTCAAATCGTTGAGACGCTGATAGTAATCGTCGAACGTACTTTGATACTGATGGAAGTGCTCATGAAAAATCGTACGTGACCAGCTAGCCTCATCCAGCCCCGTTGATTGAGGTGTCCCCATAACGATGGTGGAAACGCCGTCCACTACCGGCATTGCGGCCAACAGGTTCTTTGGAAAAACACTGTCCCTCTCTTGAAGATCGCACTCCGTGACAGGATCATCCGGAACCTCGTTGAATCCGTTGACGATAGACCCGTGGCAGAACAGAACCTCACGATCTTCCAGGGTGACGAGAAGTCCGAAGGGAGCACTCTCAAAGTTCGGCCAGACTCTGCTGCCAACAGACCTGCTTTCGTCGCGCGCGTATCTGATTGAATGCAATAGGGATGAATCGATTTGAGCTGTCTGAGGGATGGTCGTGCAGCCGAGTAGCGGAAGGCCAAGAGCACATATCGCCAGCAACTTCCATGCTTTCATGTGAGACTCCGATGATCTCCGGATGCGGCCTAACACCTAAGCTAAGCCGAATTGCAGCGCGTAGCTGACCACATGGCAAGCTCCTTCTGCCATGTGGGTGGCGTAGCGATGCAATTTCGGCTTGAACGCATTGTTAGGGCGCACTCCGGTGGGAGTGCCAAACTACAGCTGTGCATCCAACCAAGTGCTCCATTGTTGATCAAGCTCAGCGATATCGGTTCCGAGTTGATAGCTACCGCCGTGTTCTGCCAACCATGCATCGAGTGGTACGTCGTTGGCCAGAGCCATGCTGATATCGCACAACAGATCCTGCTTGCCGCTAATCTCAATCAGAAAATCTCCGACAGCAAGGCTCTGAAGATAGAATGCAGAAAGCTCCGTTGCGGCCTCTCCTGACCTTGCCGCCATGACGATGCCCGTGCTGGTTTGAGTACCACCTTGTGCAACAAGCTGGGCTCGCTGGTTTGCGGTACCCAATGGGTGAGGAGCGGTCAGAAACTCACTCAGGGGACGAATCGATGTCGAACCCTCCCGCAGCAGGTCCCTGAAACGAACACGCCGCTCAGTCAGCATTGCCTCCGGCTCCAGCAGGATTGCACTCGCCTCGTCCAGCCAATCAGGAGCTGGAGTGCCGTAAATTGCATCATCAACAGCATGTTGTGGCCAGAACACGGCCCGGTATAAAGAGTGGCCAATCTCGTGGCGCAGCACGTCTCCGGAACTTTGACTGGCCCGTTGAACGATTGCGCGAACTTGGTTGTCCGGCAAGTCCGGCATGCTCTTGCGGATGCTCTCCTCAAGAACGGCAGCCTTAGATTCAGGTGGAATCCATAGACGCAGATAATTCAGTGAATGGCGCGCGATGAAGTTTTCTTGCTCTGCCTTTGGAAATTCGTCGGCCAGCACTACAGCACCGAACGGAACATCCCGTCCCAAGTAATGACGAAAGGCCGCGACCGCTTCTGCGCCGTCATGAGCGGCTTGTGTAGCAGCTTCCGCCGAGGCTGCGTAAAACCAACCGTGCCTCGTTGCGACACAGGTCAGCGTGGGACGCTCTGGAAGGGCTGGGCATGCGGTGACAGCAGAGTCATCGGCCGCTGATGATGGAGATACGAGCAGGATGGCCAGCAGCAACGATGCAATCATGGGGTGATCAGCTCGGGGCAGTGGAGTCAGAGTCTTGACAGCGCGCGGGATCAAAAGTTCATCCTCCTGAGGCGTCAGCTTGATCAGAGGATTGACGGGAATGTGATCTTGCGACGGACCGCAGGTGCGCCCTAACGCCTAAGTTAAGCCGACTCGTGTAGCGGAGCCAAGAACATGGCAAACTTTTCCTGCCATGTTGTTGGCGTACCGAAACGAGTTCGGCTTGAACGCACTGTTAGGCATCACCCCGGCCCAGTGAAAGATATGGCTTGAACAGGTCAAACAACCGTCGCTCGGCTTGCGAAAGCCAGCTTTGATCGTCTTGTATCAGTTGACGAAGACGAGGTCCTTGCTCTGGCGACGTCTCAGAGATGAGCGTTTGATTGATCCGGATGTTAACGCCACGGGTGAGCACCTCCGCCAACGCGGCCGCTACGTCCTCTCGGAACAGAAAAGCTGCCTCTGCGGCGGCCGAACGCATTCTTTGTTCCGCCTCAGGATCCCAGCGCTGGTCCCTAGCCAAGCTCCCAGCATAGTTTGCGGCCGCAATGTAGACCGAGAGCCGGTGCGAATAAAGAGATTGCTTGGCAATTAGTCTCTCCACGCGATACTGGTGATAACCGAGGTATAGCGCTGCCACTGCAACTGTGGGTGTGAGAAGTGCGCTTATGAAGTTGACCAGTGGTTGGGACATTGAGTGATGATGCCTAACACCTAAGTTAAGCCGACCTGCGCAGTGGAGTGGACCAGGTGGCAAGCTTTATCTGCCGCCTGGGTCGCGTAACGAAGCGGCTTCGGCTTGAACGCATTGTTAGGCAGTCCGAGCCCAGTGGCGGAACCCGCTGCTGAGACTCGTGAATGCGGCCTAGCACTAGCTTGCCTCCGAAGACTGGGCGCGCGTGCCGTTGTAGCCGTCCAGGTACCCGCGGGCAAAGTCAGGAAACGCACCCCCTAGGAAAAGTGCAATACCTGCCACTACAAGAATGTACCGGTTGTTCTTCGCGAACCCGAAGAGAAGTAGAACAAGACCAACAAGAGCAAGCGCAAACCCGATCCACTGCATTTTCAGTCCTCCATGTGCACGAGTCTTTCAGGTGTGAGGCCCAACGCCTAAGTTAAGCCGAGACGCGAAGCGGCTTCGGCTTGAACGCATTGTTAGCCTTCTGCATCATGCCAATCTATAAAGCAATGTTGACACTGCTTAGCTCGTGCAGTCCTGAGAAGCTTACCGCAGTATGGACATGGGATTGGTTGCTCGTTGGCACGCGCCGCCCACTCGTCTTTGAGCGTGAATGACGCGGCGGCGGTACTAGTAGACCAAAAGGCATCGCTTGTTACATCTGCACCGAAAGCACTGAGATAGGTTAGGAGCAAAGAGCGATCTAAGCGCTGCGGCTTTATCTTCAGCTGATACCTGCTCGTGTCCTCGAACGACAAGGGTTCGCCCTCTTCCCAGTAGACCCATCTCGGATCTTTCATGACGCGAACGGCTCGCTTCAAACCTCCATCGGAGTGGTACACGAGTTCATCTAGTCCATCGTCTCCACTTCTTGCCGTTGATCGAACTGACAAGGTGTCGAATCTGAATGTTGTGTTTGCGAACGCGAGCACGAAACCAGCGCCGGGGAGAACGGCGGTCAACTCTGGCGACGATGCTGGAGACCAAAGGATGTGCTCACAGCTAATGCTACTAGGTAGCTCAAATGGGATACGAACGCTGCGCACTCGCATCGCAGGATAGGAATCAAAGGCACCAAGAATGGCGTCAAGTGGCGCTTTAATGATTGCGATTTCAAAGTAGTCGCGATCGATCATAGCTGAGGACTAACACCTGAATTAAGCCGCGCCGCGAAGCGGCTTCGGCTTGAACGCATTGTTAGGCCGCGCGCCGACGCCTATGCCAGCGCCAACCTACCCAAAGCCAACCGACCAATCCCCCGCTCACGGCTCCCCATACCCCGCCGCTAGTAAAAGGTTGGCCTGAGTACAACGCGACCGCCGCACCTACGGCGAAGCCAATGAGCATCAGCCAAGTGATCTTGCGCTTCTCCGCAAGCCACCAAGCCTTGTGTGCCTTCTTACGCCGAAGCTCCTCTTGGACCTTCGGGTCGGGTCGCAGTATCGCTTGAGCAATTGCGTCGGCTTGAGATTCATCCATAGGGCGCGACTCCTTTATTTTAGCGGCCTAACACCTGAGTTAAGCCGACTTGCGTAGTGGAGCCAAAGCTATGGCAAGCTCTTTCTGCCATGGCTTTGGTGTAACGAAGCAAGTTCGGCTTGAACGAATTGTTAGGCCGCGGCCCATGAGCCTGCGGCCACTAGCACGATGCCATAGATGGCGCATGCACCAGTTGCGAGCTGCATGGCTGGATTGGACCCAATCTTGCTGTGATTTGCGGGACTCGCGGTGCAAGAGCGAGGTTTCTTGGCTACTTGCACCGCGCAGTAACCCTTACCCCTTCTTTCTTTTTGCCGCGTATGTTGCCGCCGCTGCAATCAGAATGACGATAAAAACAACTACGACGCCAGTGGACATGCTGAGTTCTCCTTGTTAACAGCGAGCCGAGATTGAGCGATGGATGCTGCGGTGCCCTCGGTGTTGCTCCGCGGCCTAACGCCTGAATTAAGCCGTGCCGCGAAGCGGCGGGGACTTCATCCGTTTTTGTTGACACTGACGTTGTATCACGCGGCCGCCTCAAACTGCACTGGCGACCGGTATCCCAGGCTCGAGTGCAAC